>PLRS01000035.1:0-144932 GCA_003164035.1 Bryobacterales bacterium
TGGAGATGATCGAGGATTCGGAGAATATCGACGCGGTTGTGTCGAACTCCATCAGCAAGGCGTTGGCACTGGCCCTCGATTATGCTGCACTCTACGGCTCCGGCGCTGCTCCGGCTCCGACAGGCATCAAGAATCAGAGCGGAGTAACCCTCACCGTTCTCGGCACCAACGGCTACTCGCTGGTTGACTGGTCGAAGTTCTCTCAGGGGATCTCGACCCTCATGCAAGCGAACGTCGAAGGGCCGTTTGGTGCGATTTACAGCGCACGTACCGCGGGCGAGCTGGACAACCTCCGCAATACCTTGGGCGACCCCATGCGCCAGCCAGACCTGGTGGCGAAGATGGCGAAGTTCGTCAGCAATCAGGTTCCCAATACCCTCACGGTCGGAACCGCGACCACAACCAGCGATGCTTTCATCGGACAGTGGGACCAGTGCATGATTGGGTACCGCAACTCCATGACGATGGAGATTTCGCGTGAGGCGGCCGATTCGACCGGGAGCGCGTTCACGAATGCCCAGGTGTGGATTCGGGCGTACCTTCGCGCCGATGTGCAGCTTGCGCATCCGCAGGCCTTCAACGTTTTGACGGGCCTTCTGTAGGCTCAACGACATTGCCGGCGCATCCTCAGCCTCATGACCGGCAGGCAACGCTGCCTCTTCCAGATTTTCAGGGCAGCACAAACCGTTGCTCCTTGATGGGCTGAACTTGGGGGCCGCTAGTTCGCACCTAGCGGTCCCTGTATTCCAAAGTTCGACGACATTGCCGGCGCATCCGTCAGCTAATGACCGGCAGGGCTACTTCATCGGCCTCCTTGATGGCTGACTTCGCGGGGGACCGCTGGCGATTGACGGCGGTCCCCTGCTTTTGAGCTTCCAAATCAAACCCCGAGGACATCTCTATGAACGGAACCACCGAAACCTGCGCTGCCGAGAAGGTCTTAACCTCTGGAAAGTTTCAAGGCGCTCGTGTACGCGATATCGCTGACCGTGAGGAGTTGGCGCTCCATGCAGCCCGCGGCGGATATTGCGCGCGAGAGGACCGGGACGCCATGCGCGCCTATATCCGGAGCCTGTGGGAACAGCAACGGTGGATTGGCGGCCGGCGGGATCGACCTCGGCTACCAGGTGGGCGCCCGCCTCGGCATAAGGCGCCACGCCAACATAAGGCGGACCTGTGACCTTCTGGGGGTGCCATCGTTGCAACCCAGCCCCTTAAGACCGTCCGCCGGTAGGGTGGGTCGGATCTCTGGCCGAGTGGCCGCGTTGATCGTGCGACCGTCGTTTACACGCGCGGACAGGTTTCAGACACGTTACCAGGTTTCAAGCACCAAACCAAGGTGTACAGGAAAACCATACAGTTTCTCCAATGGAACGGTGTAGCACTCCGCCGAAGTGCTAGTCCTGCAAATATCCTGGAAACCTGTAATAACCTGGCAAAACCTGGCACCTCCCGGCTCGATGCCCTGGTGAATCTGGCCCGCGCGGTGAATCGTCGGCTCCGGCTCGATGAATGGGGGTTTAAGTTTCCGCGCGTCTCCGTATTGGCCTACGCCCGCGCGGACGGGGGACCGCAACCTATCCTCCTTCGGTTGCGGTCCCGGTGGTTCTCGTATTTCCAGTCGCGGTGACTCGCGGGGTTTGCCTTGTCACGGCAAGCCCCGCATTTTTGCTTTCCGGAGAATTCGGAAACGGGGTGAGAAGGGTTTGAGGTCGAAGGGGCGTTCGGGTTCAGAGGGGGGATGCTTCCGGCTGTTTTGGGGGTTACACTAATGGGTGATTTCGGGTTGCTGAGTCCCGAGCGGGTATCGGAGATAACAGGACAGGCGATTACGACGTTGATGTCCTGGCGGTCGCGCAATGCGGGTCCGCCATTCGTAAAGATTGGCCGAAAAGTATGGTATCGGGAACAGGATCTACTCGCGTGGATAGAGAGTCGGGTCCGGGTGACAGACGATGAGCCTCGAACAACGCAACGGCAAGTGGTTCTACCGATTCTACGCGCTAGGCCGCGAGTGGTCAAAGGACACCGGCTTGGTCGCCACAAAACGCAACGAGAGCGCGGCCACGATGATGGAGTCAGAGGCGCGCAAGCTGGTGAAGCAGGGGCGGGCGGACGAGCTGAGGCTCGATCCGAAGCCGTTCAGTAGCGCGGCCGATATGTTCGTCCAGTGGGCGATGGGCGAGCATCGTGAGAAGCCGGAAACGTGGAAGCGGCTGCGCGGGAGTTGCACAAGCCTGAAGGCCTTCTTTGGGCATCAGCCTGTCCACACGATCACAGTGGGGCGTGTTCAGGACTATATGAGTTGGCGCCGGATCTGTACCGCGTGTGCCGGAAATGATCCGGGGTGCGAGGTCTGTGAGGGAACCGCACGGGGGGTCGCTGAGGTCACGCTGAGGCATGATCTCCACGCGCTGTCGCCGTTGTTTCAGTACGCCATCGATCACAACTGGTGCGTTCATAATCCAGTCGAAAAGGTCAAGATACCAAGCGACAAGGATGCGGTCCGTATTCACGTGCTCACTCCGGGTGAAGAGATGAAGTACTTCGCCGCGGCGCGCGCGATTCCACACCTGTATGACCTGGGGCGCCTGATGATCTTGCAGGGACCGCGGCCGTCAGAGGTGATGCAGGCCCGCGTAGAACATATCGACCTCAAGAGCGGTACGTGGTCTATCCCTCAGTCGAAATCGACGGCGGGGCGCCGGACGCTGAAACTGGTACCGGAAGCTCGGGCGATCATGGAGGCGCGGGTCGCGGGCGCGACGCCTGCGGGTTGGCTCTTTGAAGGCAAGGCCAAGAATTCTCGACTGACGGACGCGGGGAACGGCCATCAGAAGATCCTGAAAAACACTGGTCTGGCGTTCGTGCTCTATGACCTCCGTCACACGTTCGCTACGCGCATGGCTGAGCGGGGTTGCGACGTGATGGCTCTAGCGAAGATCCTCGGTCACGCGAACCTGAGAACGGTAATGCGATACGTCCACATCGGGCAAGAGCATCTTGAGGTCGCAATGCTGAAATTCGGCGAAGGCGCGCGACTGGAGCAGGAGCCTAAGATCCCGTTGGCGGATGGGAGACGGGAGACGATTCAGTAGCAGTCCGTGGCGCCTTCCATCGCCTCCCGACGCGGTACGTCTCGCCTGAGAGGATCTGAGAATACATCCGTTCAAGTTGCGCTGTGCTCCGGTTGGCAATGGAGCGCTGTGGATCAATAACGCCCTGCTCCGTTCGCCACTTGATTATGAATTGCAGTAGAACGTCACGCCTGATTACCGGCTGCTGAGCGGTCGGAGTGGCCGGCGGGGCAGTCTCCCTTGATCGGGCGCGCCTGCCGTTACAGTATCGAGACCACAAAATCTTCAATTCGCGGGCCGTGATTTCGGCTCGGCAGTGGGGGCACCGAAGAGCATTTTCTACCACTTGGACCATGGAACATAATTCTAGTCCGAATCCAGTCCGAATGCCACCGCAGTTTTCCCCTGAATCTCGGCAAGTGAGAGCAAGTCTCTGCAAGGTAGCAAGTAGCCTGGAATCAGTCGAAAGGATTGGAAGTATTGGAGGCGCGGGTCGGAATCGAACCGACGAATAAAGGTTTTGCAGACCTTTGCCTTACCACTTGGCTACCGCGCCGAACCCAAAGAACTAACTGCAACATAACCCGCCGGGCGGGAAAAGTCAATTCCGTCGCAGGCCGTCCCCTTCCGTTCCGAGCTTTGGCAAACCGGCCTTTCTCTCTTGCCTCTCTCCCAGCGCTGCCCCACATCGCTGTCGCCGGACCCACCGATGGCCAGATTGCCGTCGCTTCGGGCCGCCGCTTGGTTCGCGGATTGAGCCCGCCGCGCGGGAAACGGCGCCGCCCTTTTGGCGAAACCGCCGCGTCGAGAGCGCAACCAACGGACCTCCATATACACAATAAAGGAGTCATGTCGCCGCCGTCGGTATTTCCGAATCGAAAGCCCGACTCCCTTTCTCCGCGAGGAGCCGCGAGATGTCATTATAATGATGGACCATCTCGACAGCGATTTGTATGCCGCGCTCAGAACGGACAAGAGGGAGGACGGGAACAGGATCAGCCAGCGTCTGTCTGAAGCGGACGCCTCCGGCCCGGACTGCCTCCGGAGACGACGGCGCGGTATCTTAGTTCCATGAGCCCGATATGCGTGTAAGTGGTTTGGCCGCCTGTGCCGTGTTGTTGTGCCTGGGCCGGGCTCTGGCGGCCCAATCGGTCAACGTGGTAGGGGCCACGCCCACTCAGGCCGTGGTGGCCATCGGAAACGCGAACGGCTTTTGCACGCTGGCCATGTCGGAGTCCTCCAGTTTCGCGCCCTTGGCGCACGACGTGGATCCCCACCTCTATCCCAGTTCCAATATCGATATGTTGCGGCCGGACACCATCGTCCAAAGCGACGGAACCCGTCTGGTAACCCTGGGCCACATGACGGGCGACCGCGCGTTGGCCGCCGCCACAACCTACTACCTGGGAGTTTCCGGCTGCGGCGCAAGCGTCACCGTCACTATCGCTACGCCTACCGTCGGCGTTGGCACCACCATGCAGTGGCCGGTGCCCATCGACCCGTCCGGCTGGGGCAGGCTGGGCTTCCCCAAGATCGATCTGGTCCATCGGCACAGTTACGTCGACCCGCTCACGGGCGTCCGCATGATTCCGATCAACCTGGCCGGGCATTGGTCCTGGCGAACTGGCGGCGGTTGGGGCGCAACCTACCCGTTCACGCAGACCGGATCCAACGCCTTCGCCGATTACGCCGGCGGTTCCGGCTGGAATAATCCGGCGGATGTGCTCAAGGGCTCCTCCAGCCAGTCCTCCACCGGCAGCACCAGTCCCATCGACCTCTATACCGGCGCGGAGACACCCGACCGCTCGCCCTGGCAGGGCTGGCATACCTTCGACGATTTGGGGCTTTTGATCTACGGCTCGGCGTCGAGCGGCTCGGCTCCCGACAACCAGATCTCCCTCTGCATTTTCCTGAACCCATCCGGGGGCTGCGTGGGCCAGCCCATTATCATCAGCCTTCCCACCCAGTTTGCACAGGTGGCCTCAGCAGGCAGCGACCCCGACCACCCCTGGCCGGCCAGTTTCCCTTCGCCCCTATTCGCGGGCTGGGGAATCCATGCCCCCATCCCCGCCGAACGGCGCATGTCGAGCGGCAACTTATCCGCCTCGGGCGGCGTCCTGACCCTCGCGTCAATCAACGGCACGCAGTATTTCTCCGACGCTCTGTTCAAAGGCAATCGCATCAAAATCGCCGGCTCCGGATGCTCGCCCAACTCGATGTGCACGATCGTCTCGGTGGCCAATGCCGCCTCCGCGGCCATCGCCGAAAACATCTCGGTGAGCAACGCGGCCTTTTTCGCCTATGGCTGGGGCGTTCGCATCCAGAAGGTCACAGCCAACGGAACCATTGTCGTGGGTGCGCGCTGGAAAGCGGCGGGCAGCGCAACCGTGGGAACCCGAGCCGACCCGACGCCCTGCTCGTTCCTCCAGGTCACTTCGGGGGATGGCAAAACCGGCTACGTCTGCGAGGTCAGCAGCCCGCAAACCGGCACCGACTACTTCTATTTCGTCGCCGACGACGGCACCATTCGCCGTTTCAGCGCCGCCCTCACCCCCAACCATCAGACCCAGCTCAACTCCATGCCCGCCGCGGACCGTCCGGCTGGCCCCGCCAACAACGCCTACTTCCCTCTCGGTTTCGACCCGGTGAACCCTAATCTGTTCTACGCGGCGTGCCCCAACACCAGTGGCTCCTCGTCGATCTACCAGTTAGCTTATAGCGGCGATTATACTCAGGACCTCGATTTTCAATACGCCGGTGGCAGCGATACTACCCTCCCCGATAATTATGCCCCGGCGCTGGACCACATGACCTGGACTAACCTAATGCCCCCCAGCCAGGGAAGGGACCTGAACTCGCAGGTGGTCGCCGCCTATCCCAACTACAACGCCGCCATATTTGGCGATTGGAAGCACCCAAGTTTTGCCGGCGTATCCGGAGGCAAGGCTTTTTTCTACAATCTGTACTCGGGTCAGGACGGCGGTCCCGCGTGGATCGCCGTCGTCGATCTGCCTTCCGGCAATCTTACCAACCTGATTCACACCGCCGATGGGACCGGCACCAACGACCTTCTGCGCTGGGGTGCGGAGCACTCCGTGCAGGCCGTCAACGCCGTTCCCAATACCATGTTTCAGGCCACCAACACACTGAATTCCAACAACCCGGGCAAGTTGTTGGGCGGCCCCTTCGTGATGGCGGTTCTGGGCGTCTCGCGCGGCGGGTCGTTTTCCTCGAATACCGCGTTGCCGTGGCCTCCCGATTCCAGCTACGATTCCGCGTGCCCGGCCACCAACCCTTATGTCTCTCTGGGCGCCGCCGGCAATCAATGTGTCACCCTGCACCTGCCCGCCGGAGGCGCCTGCAGTCCCGCTCCCACCCCGGCAGAACTGGCGCAATGGCCTTGTCCCTGGAACGCGAGTTACTCCCAGCCGATAGCTCTCGCCGTTGGCGACAGCATGGTGGATTACAGCAAAGGCAGCAATCAAGGCGACAACGAGCATTTCCGCGTTCTTTCGATTGCCGCCCTTGGCGATGGCAGCCTGTCGGTAGTGGCGGAGCGGGACGCCATGCTCGACTACTGCTGCGCCAAGGGCGATCATGTTGTCAATGGCGTGAGTAACTGCCTGGGCTCGGTAGCCCAGACCACGCACGCCAACGGCTGGCAGATCATGATGACGCCGGGCCGGCAAAACGCGTGCAACTCCCAGGTCGCCTATCTGAATCTCGCCACCGGTGCTACCGGAGAAGTGAGCCGCCTGTTGCAGGGACACGGAGACCTGGCCGCGGGTGTATTCACTCCGGGTAACCTCTCCTACATCACCGCCAGTGCGGTCATCCAGGACGCGCCTTTTTCCAGCCTGTTTCCCGTTCCCGCCGTCGATACCTCCATCGGCTATCCCTCCTTCGCCGGGACCACTCTCCCGGTGGGTTCCAATCTGGTCCAGACCTATGTCACCCGCATTCGCAGCAACCTCCCTCCCGCTCTTCCCAATGCCCTGCCGTGGATGATCGACGATAACTCGCTCAATGACAGCTACGGTGGGCAGAGTCTTGGCTCACGCACTCTCACCCGGGTAAGCGGCGACATCTACCAGATTCAAGTGCTCGGGCTGGCCCCGGGCAATCTCAATTACAAAACCTTCCCGTTGATCGGTTGGGCTGGGCGCTATGCCCTCAAGGATGTCAGCGGACCCAACTCGAGCCTCTCCCGCTCCGGCGCCTTTACCGTGTGCCAAGCCTTGTTTGCCAACGAGTGCGTCGCCGGCAGCCAGCCCGGCAACGTATACGTGAACGTGCCCTCCGCCACCGACGACGGCAATTGCGATATCGCTTCGCCATGGGCCAATCTCCCTTGCGTAGTCTCCGGCCTGCCTTCCGGCGGCGGCTTCCGCCAGCAGGCCATCGATGCGCCCGACCCCAATGGGAATCGCTCCCGCTTCCTCGGCTACCTGTTTGCCAGCCCCGGCCAACACTATCCCTACAGCGCCGTCGGCGGATTGACCGATGGCCGGATCGCCATCGCTACAGGCTCGCATTTGGTTGGCGGATGGGGCACCGTCTCCTGGGCCATCCCCCTGCCCCCCTGGCAGGACGACGGCGTGAAGCGCAATCAATGGCAGTCGATTTTCGTCCCGGTCCCGGCCGGCGCCCCATACGCCGAGGTCCAGTTCGGCTATTCCCGCTACGGCTCGCCGGCCCAGTTCCGCTGCACCCCCCGCGCGGAAAGCTGCAATACCTCTTCCCCGCAGGGTGTGCCGTTTAACTTCGAATCCGAGACCCGCAGCCTCACCAATTGCCAGGGCGGCTGCATCGTCCAGGTCCCCGTCATCGCCCCCAACGTGGTCTATTATCGTGTCCGCCAATCCCCGGATGGCGTCAACTGGACCAACGGCGATATCCGGACAGCCATCCAGCCGTGAGCCCGATCTTTGGCCGTGTCTCCATCGCGATGCGTGAACCCGCGAGGCTCAAAGCGCTCTGGAAAAGGATCGGACGGCCAGCGGCGCCCGGTCGCGGCTTCCTGTATGAAAGGAACGCTATATAATGAAACGATGGACTACTTAGGCGACAATCATGAGCCCGGTTGACCGGGTGTTTCGGTACATTCGGGCGTATGCCAACTTGGGAAGGCTGAATCGGGAGACAGCTCGTCTGCCTAACCGCCCGTCCGAGATGATTGCGCGGACGTTCCACTACAGCGGTGCGTTTCTGCAACCCATCCAGATCGAGGAGGAACTTGTCTCTCTTGTCCAGGACGTGAAACGGCTTGATCCTCGGACGGTCGTCGAGATTGGTACGTCGATGGGCGGTACCCTATACCTCTGGACCCGCCTGGCGCGCCCCGACGCAGTCATCGTCAGCATCGATCTGCCTGGTGGACAATTCGGCGGTGGGTATTCGCCCCTGCGTACTGCAATTTATCGGCGTTTTGCGCGCGAGTCTCAAGAGCTACACCTGGTGAGGGCCGACTCACATGATAACTCGACGCTCGAACACCTCAAGTCGCTGCTCGGCGGAGGATCCATTGACTTCCTGTTTATCGATGGCGACCACACCTATGAAGGGGTGAAGAGGGACTGGGAGATGTATTCGCCGCTTGTCCGGCCGGGCGGATTGGTAGCGTTTCACGACGTGGCCGGAAATTATGAAACCACTCAGGTGAAAAGACTCTGGGATGTAATCAAGTTGGACCATCAGTACCGCGAATACATGGTTCATCCACGAGGACAGTATGGAATCGGTGTTCTTTTCAAATAACGCCGCCGCCCCGTCAAGCCGCGAGGACTGCCATCGATATCCAGGTACCCGAGGAGCGGGCGCCCGCTTGCCAGCCCTGCTTTTCGGATGCCGCCCGCCTTTGCAACCAATGCGCTGAGCGTCACGGCGGGGACAAAATGTCATGTCGGCGCCTAACTCCGGAGTATAATTTGAGGCATGTCGCCATCAGTGTTTCCGGATCGAAAGCCCGACTCCCTCTCTCCGCGAGGAGCCGCGGCCGGACGAGCCACCCGGATGCTCGTCCTCGCGGCGATCTCAATGGTGGCCATGACGCTCGCCACCGTTGAAGCTCTCCACGTCGAGCCCTACATGGACGAAGGCACATTTTCGGATGCCGCCTACAACCTTTCCCATCATGGTTTCATGGGCACTACGATTCTGGAAACGGCCGGTACGGGTCTCACGCGGCTCGATCGGCACACCTACTGGGTCATGCCGCTCTATATAGTGGGCCAAGCAGCGTGGATGAAGGTCATTCCGGCGACTCTGTTTGGCGTAAGGCTCTTTTCGGTCATCTGGATCCCGATCAGCATTTGGTCCCTGTATCTCTTCATGCGGCGTGTTGGTTTTAACGAGGCACCTTCGCTCCTGGCAGCCTTACTCCACGGACTTAGTTTCGTTTTGATCGACGTCGCCAAGAATGCGCGCCCCGACATGATGTGCCAGGCGCTCGGTTGGAGCGCGCTGGCCGCTTACGCAAGTTTGCGGGAACGATCGTTGGTGGCCGCTCTGGTCTTTGGCAACATACTCGTTGCCCTCTCGGGGCTCACTCACCCGAACGGAGTTTTGTATTTCGCGGGTTTGTGGCTGCTGGTATTCTGGTTCGACCGCGCGAGGTTGAACTGGAGGCACATCGCTCTTTCCGCGTCGGTATACGCCGTTGCCGCCGGCCTATGGGGTATATATATACTTCAGGATCCGGCCGCGTTCGCGGATCAGCTTCGCGCCAATTCCGACCATCGTTTCGGGACCCTGGCATGGTCGCTCAATCGTCTTCCGCTCCCCTTGCGGCTCCTGTGGGGCGAGATTCACGATCGCTACCTGGCGCTCTTTGGACTTTTATCTCCGTTTAAGGTCAGCCGGCTCAAGGGTATCGTACTGCTGACCTACGCGTTCGCTCTGGTTGCCGCTTTTTTCGGGCCCTTGCGCAGAGGCCGGAAAGTCAAATTACTTCTGGCACTGTGGGCTCTGTTTTTTGGCATCCAGTGTGTGTTCAATCAAAAGCTCGGGTTCTATTTTCTTCACATTGCACCGCTTTACGCGGCACTGACCGCGTCTGTTGGGGCCGCACTCTGGGTGCATGCCGGCCACGCCAAGAAGCTGGCTCTTGCCGCGTGGCTGGTTCTGCTGCTGGGGATTCAGGTGGCCAGTACCGTCTCCAGATCCATCGTCCTCTCCACTTCCGAATCGGAACGCGAAGTCGCTGCCTTTTTGGCCGGCCACGCGCGATCTGCGCAACTGATTTTTGGAAACGCCTGCCTAATCCACACGGTTGGGTACGATCCCAGGTACCGGGATGATCGCTATCTTGGCCTGCGTTCCGGAAAGCGGGCCGATGTCATTATAATGACGGACCACCTCGACAGCGATTTGTATGCCGCGCTCAGAACTGACAATAGGGAGGACTGGGACAGGATCAGCCAGCGCCTGTCCGAGTATCGGCTGGTGTTCGCCCCGCCCGGATATCGCGTTTATTTCTCTCCCGCGATGCTCGACGCACGCGCGAAGTGAAGTTTCTGAGCAAGTCCCGGAGTCTATATCGAAACCAACAACGCCGGTGCCCCGTAAGAAGCGTGCCGGCGGCACTCGTACGCGCGGCGGTTGCGGGCATTTTCTGACCGACAAGAAATGCCAGCGCGTGCCTCACTTCTCAAACTCGAAGCCTCGCGCGCAACCTCCAAGCACAGGGTATCACGACCGCTCTTTTCGAGGCGCGGCGCCCGGCTGGAATCAACCGGGGGGTCCGGATCACTGCACCGCGCTGGCCTGCACGCCGCCCCAGTCGGCCCACGTGGCGCCGTTCGATGAAACCTGGATCTGCCAGTACACCAGGTTGGGAGCCATCGCCGGCACCGTGATGGTACAGCCCGAAGAGCAAGAGGTGCCGGCGGAACTCTCGCTATCGAAGCTATATGGCGAGCCATTCGTATTACAGCTCTCCGCGCGGCTACTGCAGTAGAAGTTGCTTGGAACGCCCGCAGAGAACCGGGAATACCCGAAGTGAACGCGGGCGTAAGCCCCGGCCCCGGAGGGCACCTGAACCGTAATCCCACCACCCACGGTGCGGTTATTCGTATCTTCGGTCCACGAAGGAAGTTGGGCGAGCCACGCGGTATTTCCGAACGGCGTTGCAGGTCCGCTCGGTGGGATGTACGCCTGTGTCGTGGAGATCGGGAAGGCTTCGGTGAATGGACCCGGCTGCCCTGGGCCGCCGAAGCCCCATCCCAAGGACCTTGACCGTGTTCCTTGATTCTCCGGTCGGTCCCATGCGGATTGGCGGAACTGCCCAGCACCAGGCCATCCAATTTCGACGCATGGGGAGTTGTATGTCTGTTGTTCGGAAACACAATAGCCCTGATCGAACATCCAGGGCACATTCACCACCGCATAACCGGCCCCAAGAACGGAGGCCACCGTCGTACCTGACGCACACTCGCCAGCGTTGTATGTGAGGCACACCCCATAGGGCGCGGCGGCAAGCGTCGTAGCCGAGGACGGCCCGCTCACGTCGAGCATGTTATTGCGTCCCGCCCAAGCGATCACTGGAAAATTCTTGACCTGGTTATACCAACACCCCGGAGTCGGAGAGCAGGAAGAGTTGAATCCGAGCATCTGCACGAAATACAAATTACCCGTCAAGGTGACGCTCCCCAGCGTGCGAGTGAGCGTCCGAGTCGAGAGCTGTCCACCGCTGTAGCTATTCGCAAAGAAATTGCTGTCCAGTATCCAAGGAACGGAGCCGGGAGATGACGGGTACGATTGGATCACCCCATTCCCGGTGGAAAGCGACGCGCCAGCGAAGGTCGGCGTAGCGATGGACTGAATTGCGGGGGGTGGTGGAAGACTAAAGAGAGTCGCAAGAGGCCCTTGCTTTGTGGTGGCGAATGGGCTTGCCCAAACCGAAGCTCCGGCAGTTTCGCCGGCCAGCAGATCGCCATGGCCCTGTAGGCCACGCCCGATTTCCTGAAGGTTCTGCCCCGATTGAGTCAGACCTGTTACGACAAATTCCCCTGCGCCACAGCCGCTCAAATACGCGGGAGCCGCCAGGGCTTTCAACCCGGTCGCATGCTGCAACTGCGACGCCGTATCGACGTTCGTATTGCCGGGCCGGTTGACCGTATCGTTGTATCCGCAGTAGTCCCACATCGCATTGCGTTGTGCAATCATGGTGGTGCCGCTTAGCGATACCACCCGGAAGTGTTCGTCGTCTCCGACATCGCCGCTTCCATCGCCGTTCCTATCCCATACAAACTGGTCTCCAACCTGAATCGGGAACGGCTGCGAGTAGCTTGCATTCCACGGGCAGTTTTTCGTTTCCGCCGAGCTGGGCGCCAGGTTGCACCAGCCTCCGCTCGGTATCTCAAAGGTCACGCACTGATTGCCGCTGGCCCCCATGAACACGTATGGATTCCCGCTCGGGCAGGCGGCATCGTAAGTCTCGTAACCCGGGCACGCGCCTCCTGTTCCGGTGCAGGTCGTTCCCGAGCAGGAAATCGGCCAGTCGAGGCAGGTGTTCGTGCTCCACGATCCCCCACGAGAAATCGCAGTTGGAGTGAATTCAAACGGGCCACCGTAGAGAACAGAACTGTTGCCGCCGTAGAGGAGGTTGTTCGAGACGATCGCGGTCGGAGAGGGAGTGATCGACGGATACGCCGAGAGGTTGTGCAAACCGCCAAATCGCATGTGTCCGTTCGTGCCGGTGCCATCCATAGTGTGGATCAGATTAGTGAGCGTTGCCGGTGTGGTGGTCAGATCCGCTATGCCGATCCAGGCGCCGTAGTTTTGGCCCGCGTACGTGTTCTGGAAATACGCGGTGGTTCCAGCGATGCCGACAGGGGTTGAAAGCGAGAACCCCGTCCCGTAGAAAGAGGAGTTATACCCGAAGTTCGCTACCGCCTGATTGACGATGCTGTTTGCGGCTGGGGTGAGCGTAGTCCAGGTGAAGTTATCGCTGGGCGACACCCGTACAGGGCCGACTCCGCCGTTAGTCGGGTCGAGAGTGTAGCCCCACGGGTTCAGCGACTCGGATCCGTTGCCGGTATAGACCAGCTTATAAAGCTCGGAAAGACCGCGGTTGGCGTTCGTGTACACGTACTCGTAGCGGGTGTAGGCGTCGGACGATGGCTGGAATGCTTGCCAATTGAAGCTGTTTAAGATCGGCACGTCCGCGCTGGCGAATCCCTGCGTCGTAGTAAAGTAGCTGTACGATGGCATCGAAGCGGCCCACAAATTACGAGCGATTCCATTCGTCTCGACGGTCCAAAGGAACCCTTGCGACGAATTGAGCGCCTGAACCTCACACAGTCTTGTCTGCGGCCCCGTGCCGGCGAAAGCGAACGTCTGAGGGTTGCACAAAGGGCCTCCAGGGCCAGTCTGCTCGGGCTGCTCCGACCCCGCCAGCTTGTAGGATGCACCGAGAGTCAGCGTGCCGGAGGAGACATTGGGAAATATGCGGACGCCCCATCCGAGCGCCACGTAAGCGGTGCCGGTTGAGACTGTGACGTTCTCAACCGTGTGAAGCACGTAGGCGTTGTCGGAGGGCTGAGGTTTCGACGTGCACAGGTTGTTGGTGCAGGTGGGGGAACTTCCCGCCACATAGATTTTGTTACCGGCATTGTTTAGGATGGCGAGATTAAAAGCGCATCCCAAATTTCCCTGGTAAGATGAATCCACCGTAAGCACACCGGAGGATGCCGAAAGCGCGCAGCCGCTCTGGGTCGGCTGATTCTCTTGCCCGATCATGACGTTCGATCCCCACCCGGAGAACAAGGCGCTAGGGAAAGAGGAAGGCCAAGGGGTATCGGGGTCGCTCGACGCCGAGGCGACCAGGCCGAATGTGCTCGTGATTCCCGTCACGGAGACCGGGGTGCCCATGCAGGCGGAAGTGCCGCTGGCGGACGGGTTGGTGAACAGGCACATCGACAGAGCGGTAGACCCGCCGGCGCTGAGCGAAGCAAAGATATCGACTCCAAGATCGTTCGTCGGCGTGAAAAGCGAACTCCAGGGGCTAGAACCTCCGGCACCGGGATACAAATCCAGGTAACTGCTGCTGCTCGTCGCGGTCACTGTCGATGGAGTTGTTGGGAAAGGATCCGATAGGTTGCTCCACCCAGAGCCGCTGGCATAGTAGGAAAACGGGATGCAGTTGGCATAGCCGTGCGATCCGCAGTTCAGCGGTCCGCCGCCGCCGCCAGGCCACCGCCATGTGAAATCTTGTGCATTATTGAAGGCGTTCATTTTCAGTCCGGTCAGTGGGTCGACGTACTGCGTTCCCTTGGCATCCAGCACGTTCGCCAGGGTGAAGGGCCATCCCCGATTTCCCCACTTCGCGGAATTGAACGGCACTGGCCAACCGGTGCTCGTCCCGTTCGAAGGTGCCGCCGTTGTGAAGGTTGTCGCCGCCGTCCCGCAACCGCTCAGAGACACGTAATAGGTGGTTTCCTCCGCCAGCGCTCGGTCGTCGTTCATGTGCCCGATTGTTATTACCCGTGTTTCGTCCGTCCATGTGATCGTGTCCGCACGGCCGGTGTCGGTGGACGAGCCGGCATATTCGGTTCCGTTGAAATCGGGGATTGTCGCGCCGCCTGGCGTGGTGCTGACACTGATCGTACAAACGCCAGAGTAGCCCCGCTCATGAAGAATCGCCTGAGTCTGGGTTACACCCGTTACAGCGAGTGTCTGGCAAGCCGCAACTGCCGGGAGCAGAGACAAGAGAAGTTTTCGCATAGGGAATCTCCTTAATTGATCGGCAGATTCCTCAGCCAGATCATATACCTAAAGAACGCTATGGCCGCGTTACTCGCGGCGGGATTGGTCGCGTAAACGCCGAAATTCCAGCCACTCGTAGATGCGGCCTGGGCCGGTATGGTGCCAGAAGCGGTAGCTGGGTTCGCTCCGTCCACAAGGCAGCGGATGGAGTTTGCCGTCGCACCCGATGCGCCATTGTCGATCTGGAAACGATGCACATTCGTGTCGTGGGCAACTCCGGTGTCAGCCGTGGCCACGTCGGAGCCGGAGTGCCGGATCACCGCAAACCAATCGCCGGATCCAATCGCCCGGCAGCCGACAAACTCTGCCACCGTTTTGCTGGAGCTGCCGGAAACCAGCCCGATATAGTGCGTCCCGTTGGAGTCCAGTGATTGGTAAGTGGCGGACACGTAGAGCCACGCTGGGCTTAATCCGCTGAAGTAATCATAAAATCCAGGTTGATAGTCGCTGCTGCCATTCGGCCACGAAAATTGGATGACGGAATTGGCCGTAGCACCGGTTTGTCCGCATACCGCCCCGACGGAAGACTGTGAAAAGAGGTCCGTAGCAGCAGTGCATCCACCCGAGGTAGCACTACCCGAGGTGCTGTATCCCCACGATTCGTTAGTACCCCATCCAACGTCTGTCGCCAGATGGGACATAAGCAACTGTGTCGGATCGGCAGGATTGTAGCCACTGCCTGCGCTGCCCCCCGCGGCCATTTGTGTCCAGGCGTTAGTGGCGGTGCAGAAATAGACGTTCTGCCCGGCCGCGGCGTCGGTAGCGAAGTATGTCTCTCCCGTCGTGCATGCACTCGGCTTACTTGCGGCGGTGCCGGTTACCATCGGCAAGGTGTGAGTTGCTGCACGGAAATCCTGCGTGCCGGTCGTATAGGTATTGGCCTGATTCGTTTGGACGGCCGTCGATGGCAGGCTCCCGCTTCCGCCACCGCTGCTGCTGATCGTCACTACGTTGCCGGCCGTCGAGATCGTCACGTTACTGCCCGCCGCCAGCGTGGGCGGGCCGGTGATCGACGCCCGGTCGCTTACTGAAGCGGCAATCGATCCACCGGAAACGGTGAACCTTCCGATCATCGCCACACCGGCCGGATAACCCGTGATGCCCGCTGCCACCGTACAGCCAGCGCAAGCCGGAGCGGTGGATCCGCTATACCCCACGGTCAGCGTCCCGGCGCTGTTCACGTAGACATACAGCGTGTCGTTTCCCGTGCCGCTTTCGGTGATCGTGGCCGGCGCGGTGAACGAGTACACACTGTATCCCAACCCGGCGATGCACGGCGTTGAAGGTGAGCACTTGGCGCCGATCGTACCGCTCGATCCTGCATACGTCAGCGCAAAGTCCCCCATTTGCTGGAACATGCTGGCGCCGCTCCCACTCCCGCTCCCGCTGCCGCAGGGAGCGCCGGCGTCAATCAGTCCGACAGGGCCCCATTCCGCGCAATCCCCGGACGTTCCAAGTGCATTCGCGGCTACCGGGCGGCTCCCCGACCCCCACATAGAGGATAGATACCCGGTGGAGTCGAAGACCCACGCGCTGCCCGAGTAACGAAGGTTTCCCGTAGACAGAGCCGGAAGCGCGGCGCCTCGTAGCCCCGTAACGGTCAACGCAGGCGCCAGGCTGGTAGTGCCGGCAGCCGTCCCGCCGATGTCGCCGGATGCCGTCCAGGTAATCGACTGGTTCACATCCTGCTGTGTCCAGGTGTTGGTAGCCGTGCAAAGGTAGATGTTCTGCCCCGCGGTGGCGGCGAGATCCAGAAATGCCGCCCCCGTCGTACAGGAGCTGGGCAACGAGGTGCCCGTTTGGAACGGTTGCGTGGACCCGGCATTGGAAAAGTTCACGTCCTTGGCCTGAGTTCGAAGGTCGATAACCGTCTGCGGCCATGCCCTCGTGGCCAGTCCCAGCGGCAAAAGTAAAAGTAAAGCGTAGTTCCTAGTCATGTTAGTCAAAGCGTCGGTCCGCAAATTGGCGCGGCCCGATCCCCGACTCTAGCTGTAACATCGCTGCGTGTCCGAGCCGGGTGTCAGAACGGCTTTATTTAACTAGTCGCTCGACCCTAAGTCCAAGTGAACTGACACGTTCCAGGAAAAAACAGGGAAATTTCGAAATCCCGTGACCGGCTTCGGCGCAGTCTCCCAAATTGCTCACCGTTGGTAGGTTCAGGCTGCTGGTAAACCGGAAATACGTGGGTTCCGTGTTAACCTTAGGCAAAACGGTGGCAAACGCGACGCTTTCCACTCCGGCCCGATGGCGCCGGGCCCGGGGCATCATTTTCGACCTGGATGGAGTATTAATCCTCTCCTCGCCATCCCACCGCGCCGCTTTCGAGCAGGTTTTTCTGGAATACGGCATCGCCGACTTCGATTACCCGTCTTATGCGGGATGGCGCACGCCTGAGGTGGTCGAGCACGTGTTCGCCCAGCGCGGCCGTCCGATCGATGCCGCCCAGGTCGCGCGCCTGGCCGCCGCCAAGAGCCGTCTCGCTCGCGAAATATTGCAGCGTCAAAAGCCCCTCGCGCCCGGTTGCGAGGATGCTTTGGCACGGCTCGCCTCCGTCTATCCCCTGGCCGTCGCCAGCTCCGGATCTCGCCCCAGCGTGGACGCCTTTCTCAAACTCAGTGGCTCCCGCTCCCTGTTCCGCGCCATCCTGAGCGGCGATGACGTCTCGAACGCCAAACCCGACCCCGAAATCTACCTCCGCGCCGCCCGTGAACTCGGATTGCCGCCCGACGCTTGCCTGGTGGTCGAGGATGCCGTCTCCGGCGTTCAGGCCGCTCGCGCCGCCGGTGCCTGTGTCGTCGCCATCGAGGGCACGTGCGCCGCCCAGGATCTGCGGATAGCCGGCGCTGACGCCGTTGTGCCCAGCCTCAGCCAGCTCGTCCCAACTCTCGTGGAGGATGCCAAGGCCGCAATCGACCCTTCCCTCTGGAGCGTCATAATTCCGGCCGCCGGCCGTGGCTCGCGCCTAGGCTTCCATCGCCCCAAGATCCTCTATCCCGTGGCCGGCCGCCCGATCCTCGATTGGCTGCTGGATGGGTTCGAACCCCTCTGCGCCTCGCTTGTGTTCGTGCTCTCGCCCGCCGGCGCCGCCGAAGTCGCCGCCGAGCTCGACCGCCGCATCCCCGGCCGTTATCACATCGCCATTCAACCGTCCCCTACCGGCATGGGCGACGCCGTCTCCATCGGCCTCGAATACGTCCGCTCCAAGCACGTGGCCGTCGTCTGGGGCGATCAGGTCGCTCTCCGGCCCCAGTCCGTCGCTATGACCCTCGCTCTCCACCAGGGCCCCCTCGAGACCGGCCTCACCTGCCCCACCGTCTGGCGGCCTCAGCCTTATATTCACCTCGAACGCGACGACGCCGGTTCTGTCACCGGATTGCGTCAGGCTCGCGAAGGCGATACCATGCCCCCGGAAGGAGAAAGCGATACCGGATTCTTTTGCTTCCGCACCGAGGCTCTCCGGGGATGGTTGGACCAGATGCGCCACGATGGCGCCGCACTCGGCCGGGTTACCGGCGAGTTCAACCTCCTGCCCGTGATTCCTTTGGCCGCGAGCCAGGGCCTCCTGCTGACGCCCCGGCACATGCGCGTCGAAGAGACCGTGGGCGTCAATTCAGCCGGCGACGCCGGCCGCGTCGAGGATTTCCTGATTGGATATGGCAGCCGCTAGCGATCGCCCCAGCGTTTTGACCGGCCAGGCCGTAAACCCCGAGCCGCCCGCCAAACTCAAAGTCGTGCTGTTTTCCGGAGGCAGCGGCACCCAGAGCATTACCGAGGCCTTCCTCCGCCATCCCCAGATCGCCCTCACCATCCTCATCAATGCCTATGACGACGGCCATTCCACCGGCCGCCTCCGCCGCTTTCTCCCCGGCATGCTCGGCCCCTCCGATGTCCGCAAGAACATCAACCGCATCATGCCCGCCCTCGAGCGCAGCCAGAAGAGTCTCAAGCTGATTTCGGATCACCGCCTCCCCGTCGGCATCGCCCGCGCCGACGCCCTGCGCTCCATCGACGCCATTGTCGGCGGCGATTACTCTCCGCTGCCGCCCAAGCTGGCTGCCGCGTTTCCACAATTGGCCTGCTGGCAGGCCGCCCGCCTCAATTCCTTCCTCGCCACCTTCCGCACCTACTTCGACGGGTGTGAGAAAACCGGCGCCACCTTCGACTTCACCGATTGCGCCCTCGGCAACCTCCTGTTCGCCGGCTGCTACCTCGACGAGGCCAGCGACTTCAACCAGGCCATCGATGCCTTCAGCCAGTTCTACGAGGTCGAGCCCGGCCGCCTCCTCAACGTCACCCGGGGCGAAAACCTGTTTCTCGTCGCCGAAAAGGAAAACGGCGTCGTGCTCCGCAACGAAGCCGATATCGTCGCCGCCCAGGATGCCTCCAAGATCGCCCAGCTCTTCCTCATCGATCAGGAAACCTACCTCACCCGCATCGAAAACCAGCCCGAACCCGAAGGCGGCTGGGGCGAACTGCTGCGCCGGTCCGCCCGCGTGCCTCTTATCAACCCGCGTGCCGGGGAAGCCCTCGCCGCGGCCGACGTCATTATCTACGGCCCCGGTACCCAGCACTCCTCCCTCTTCCCGTCCTACATGACCGCCGGCGTTGCCGAGACCATCGCCGCCAATACCCGCGCCGACAAAGTCTTCATCGGCAACATCCACCGCGATTTCGACATCCAGGCCGACGACGCCAGCGACCTCGCCCGCAAACTCATGGCCGCCATGGATCGCAAAGGCCAGCTCCAGGTCGACTGGCGCGACGTCGTCTCCCACTTCTTCGTTCAGGGCGACAATGCCAATGCCGTCGCCGAGGCCAAGTACGTTCCCTTCGACGAGTCCCGCTTTGCTTTCCCCCTCGAAACCGTCAAGGTCCGCAACTGGGAGTCCCAGCAAGGCCGCCATTCCGGCGGCTACGTGCTCGATGAATTGCGCCAGATCGTCCAATCCCGCATCGATATCGAGCTCGCCGCCGTCCACCACATGGTCTCCATCGTCATCCCCGTGTTGAACGAGGATGCCACCATCGAGCCCGTCCTCAAGAGCGTCGGCGCCCTCGACTTCCAGCCCCTCGGCCTCAGCAAGGAAGTCATCGTGGTCGATGGCGGTTCCGCCGACAAAACCGTCGAGCGCGCCCGCTCCGTCCGCAACGTCCGCCTCTACGAACTGCCCCGCCCTCTCGGCCGCGGCGCCGCCATGCGCCTGGGCCTCGAAAAAGCCCGTGGCAACCTGGTCGTCTTCTTCCCCGGCGACGACGAGTACCGCGCCGAAGACCTCGCCACGATCGTCGACACCCTCGTGCATTCCGATTTCCGCGCCGTCCTCGGTACCCGCACCGTCAAATGCACCGAGCTCTCCGACCGTTTGAAAGCCATCTACGGCAACAACTGGCGCCTCTACCTCACCAGCAAGTACGGCGGCATCCTCCTCAGCGTCGCCGTCCTGCTGCTCTACAATCGCTACGTCGCCGACGTTTTCAGCAGCGTCAAGGGCTACGACACCCGCCTCCTCCAGTCCCTCAACCTGGAATCGAGCGGCCTCGACCTGGAAACCGAAATCGTCGCCAAGCTTTCCCGCCGCCACGAGTATATCCTGGAAGTGCCCGTCGACTATAAACCCCGAACTCGCGCCGCGGGCAAGAAAATTCGTGCCGGAGACGGCTTGCGCGCCCTGATGGCCCTGCTCCGTTTTCGCTGGAAACGCTAGTATAGTGTCCAATTAAACGAGTGGTCAGACCATGCATTACAGCCCGTTGGATCCTCTTGCTGGCGCAACGCCTCCCCGCGCTTTTGGTGGCGAGTGCGCTGCTCCGTGGGGCAGCCAATCATGGCTGCAGCCGCCTTTCAGGCGGCTCTCTTCCCGTCTCACGCCCGCCCGCCTATTGCTCGGACACTGACCCGGCCACATCCAAGAAAATCATGCCAGTCCTATCGATCGTGATTCCCGCTTATAACGAGGGCGCCTTCCTGGGCCAACTCCTGGAGCGCATCGTTGCCGTTCCGGTCGCCCCGCTCGGCTTCACCACCGAGATCCTCGTCGTTAACGATGGCTCCAAAGACGACACCGAAGCCGTCGCCCGAACCTTTGCCGCTTCCTGCACCACCGCCGCCGTTCGCGTCTTTACCCAAAACCCGAATCAGGGTAAAGGCAAGGCTGTCCAGCGAGGCATTCGCGAGGCCACCGGCGATTACATCCTGATCCAGGATGCCGATCTCGAATACGATCCCGCCGATTACGTCCCCCTGCTCGAAGGGTTGCGCCGCGCCGACGTCGTCTATGGCAGCCGTACCCTAGGCCAGGCCGTGCACCACCGGGGTTTCACCTTCTTCCCCGGCCGCCATCCCGATCAATCCCTCGGAGCCTGGCTCGCCGGCGCTCTCCTCACCCTTTGGACCGCCCTCATCTACTTCCGCTGGATCACCGACACCCTCACCGCTTATAAGCTATACCCCGCGCGCGCGGTCAAGGAAATGCACCTTCGCACCAGCGGCTTCGAAACCGATCACGAAATCACCGCCAAGCTCATCCGCCGCGGCCTTTCCATTGTCGAAGTGCCCATCCGCTACTTTCCCCGCTCCCGCGAGGAAGGCAAGAAAATCAAGGCCTCCGACGGCTTTATCGCGGTCTGGACCCTGCTCCGTTTCCGTTTTTCGGATTGATCCATGAGCAATTTCGCGATCGGCTCCGACCGCAGTACAAACCTAAACCCGGACTTGTTCGCTGTCCTGGCGATCCTCGCGGTGCTGATCCCCGTCTACTGGACCACCCTTCGCCCCGGCCAGGATTGGGGCGGCGACTTCAGCCAATACATCGCTCACGCGCGAAACATCGCCCTGGGCCGGCCTTATGCCGAAACCAGTTACCAGGTCACCCTGCCCGATGCGGCCGTTCACATGCCGGCCAACTATCCGCCCGTTTTCCCCCTCCTCCTGGCCCCCGTCTACCGCGCTTTCGGGCTCGACTATTTGCCCATGAAAATGCTGGTCCAGGCCCTGTTGATGGCCGCCTGCCTCTGCCTCTACGCCCTGGCTCGCCTTCGTGGCCTGAAACCGCTGCCGTCCGCCGCCGCGGTAGCCGCCTTCGCCCTTGCCGGTCTTGTCTTGAGCGTCAAGGACTTCATCGTCTCCGATACTACTTACCTCTTCTTCGCCTCCCTTTGCCTGGCTCTCGTGGTGTTGGTCGAACGGCGCGGCTGGGACCGCACTCGGCCTATGCTAGCCGTCACCCTTGTCCTGCCGCCCATGTTGCTCGCTTACGGCAGCCGCTCCGTGGGCCTTTCGCTCGCCCTGGCGGTTTTCGTCTCCGAGGCCGTCCGCCACCGCCGCCCACGCCCCTTCGGCGTAGTCGCGCTTCTCGGATTCGCCGCCGGCGTGGTCCTGCTGACGCTGACATTTTATGACAGCCGCGCCTACGGCAATCAGTTTCGCCTGCACCTGCCCGCTTACTGGAGCAATCTGAAGTTCTACCTCCACACGCCCGCGTACCTGTGGGCCGGCAGCCCTGCCCCGCTGCGTTATTCTCTCGCTGCCGCCACCGCCGTCGTCGTCTTCGGCCAGTGGCTGCGCCGGCTCGCCGCCGATTGTTCTATCGTCGAAATCTATGCGCCCTGCGCCCTCCTGCCGGTGCTCGTGTATTCTTCCGCCCCCAACGCCCGCTACCTGCTCCCGGTCCTGATGCTCTATTTCATCTATTTCTTCGAAGGCATCGAATTCCTCGCAGCCAAGTGGCCCGCCTCTTTACGTGTGCTGCCAGCCGCGGCCGGCGTCGTACTCGCCATCGGTTGCATCACGAATCTCCGCGGCATGGAGCGCGGTCCCTTCCCCCAAGGCCCCGAGCAGCCAACTTTCACCGATCTCCGCCGCTACCTGTCCGCCCATCTCGATTCTCACGACCTGCTGGTCTCCTGGAACCCCCGCGTCCTCGCCCTCTATACCGGTCTCCGCTCTGCCTGGTATCCCGAAACCGCCGACAATGCTGTCCTTGACGCCTACTTCCGCCGCACCGGCGCGTCCTATCTGCTCCTCTACTCCGGCAACCCGGAAGATCTGGCCTTTCTCGCCCCCCAGGTCGCACGCGAACCACAACGATTCGTGCCCGTGTTCCACAATTCCGATTTCGTTCTCTACCGCATCCCATGAACCCACGCCTGCCGCCGCCGTATGTCGTCTAAAACCGTGGTCCACGATACTATAGGAACTGGATGACCCCAACGCCAGACAAGGCGAGAGTCTTGTTACCTTTCCGGGAAACGAACACGCCCTCCGGTCAACCGCTTCGTGTCGGAGTGGTGCTCGATGGCGCCCGTGCCCCACGTTGGGTTGAGTCACTAATTGCCTTTCTGAAGGAATTTCCTGGAATCGAGGTTCACCCGTTCACCTTCGGCGTCCGGCGCTCCACGGAGGCAGGGCCTCCCTGGTTAGTGGACCGTCTCTATTCCGCAAGCCGGCGGAAGTTCGACCCGCTCAGCCAGGTGGAGGGGGAAGGCGAGAAAACCCCGCCGGTCGCGAGCGGCACGCTTGACGATATTCAAGAGCTCAAGTGCGGGATCGTGATTTGGCTGTCCTCCCGCTCCGATTCGCGGATGAATCCTACGGGTCTCGCAAGATACGGAGTCTTGACCGTACGATTCGGAAGCCGGCAAGGCCCGCTCCCATTCTGGGATGAGGTGGCGTCGAGTCGGCCCACTTCCGCCGCGGCCATCTATTGGCACGATTCCTCCTTCGACCGTGGCCGCATGGTTCGAAAAGTCGAAACATCGACCGTCCAAGGGCTTTACTTCACCATGAACGCCGCCGAGCCCGTGGCGGCTGTCACTCAAACGTTGGCTGGTCTCTGCGTGGAGATCCAGCGGGACGCCCAGGCAACCGAGGAGCGATTCAGGCGTTGCCCGGAAGAGCCGGTTGGGCCGGCGCACCGGCACTATCCTTCCACTTTCGAAGCGGGCCGTTTTATCGCGCGTAAGCTCTGGCGAAGCGCTTCCCTGCGCTGGCAATCGCGTAGGAGGGGGCATCCGGAATGGTTCGTCGCGCTTCGCCCGAACTCCGGGCCCTCCATCGCCAGCCCGGATCGGGACGGACTGGCCGGTTTTCGCGAGGTCCCATTGCCGCCGGGCAGCGACTGGCTCGCGGACCCTTTCCTGATCGAGGTCGACGGAACTACCTGGCTGTTCGTGGAGGAGATTCCACTTGGTGTTTCCCGGGGCCGGCTCAGTTGTATGCGGCTTTCCCAAGACGGATCTTGTTCCGGGACGACGGTAGTCATGGAGCGAAGCTACCATTTGTCTTATCCCTGCGTCATACCCGCGAACGGAGAGCTGTTCTTGCTCCCCGAAAGCTATGACGCGAAGCTGGTCGATCTCTATCGTTTCACGCGCTTTCCGGATCGGACGGAACTGGTTTCGACGCTGCTCGCGGGTCTTGGCTTAGTCGACACGACACCTGTCTTTCTGAATGATCGCTGGTACTTCTTTACCACCACCGTGGAGCCCTTCATAGAGACCCTTCTTTTCTCGTCGGCCAGCCTGGGCGGCCCATGGACATTGCATCCATCGAGCCCCGTGTCGGGTTCGGTGAGGAACGGCCGCTCCGCCGGGCATCTGTTTTGGGAACGCGGGCGCCTCTTCCGGCCCACGCAGGATTGCTCGGTGCGCTACGGATACGCCATGACCGTGAACGAGGTCACCCGCTTGACGCCCACCGATTTTGAGGAGCATCCGGTTGCTCGCGTACTGCCAACCTGGATGCCGGGCCTGTTGGGCACGCATACCTGGAATCAAAGTTCCGCGTTTCAGGTTGTCGACGGATTTCGATTCTCATCTTAATAATTTGGACAGTAAGGGAAAACGATAGCATGCAGGATTCAAATTTCGAAAGGTTAGTGGGCTGTTTCGAGCAGGTTTTTCCGGACTTGGACCGAAATGAGATCCCTGACGCCAGCCATGATCGCGTTGCCGGGTGGGACTCCATCGCGCAAGTGACTCTCCTCAGCCTTGTCGGAGAAGCGTTCGGCGTCGACATCGACTTCGAAGAGTTTGAAGGCGCGACGTCCTTTGCCGCCGTCCTGGAGTTAGTCAATGCGAGGATCGTTAGTGACTAGCCCCGGCGGTGTGACTCTGCACCACATCGGTTGCGTGGTGGACTCGATTGAAAATAGAATCGAGAGCTGCCGGGTTAGCCTGGGCTCCGTGTCCGTGTCTCAGACCTTCGAGGATCCGATCCAGCGCTCGCGCGTCGCCTTCCTCGATCTCCCCACTCCCGGGGCCGTGCAACTGGAGTTGGTCGAGCCGGCTGCGGCCGATTCACCCGTAGCGCGCTTTCTCGAAAAAGGCGGCGGGTTGCATCACCTCTGTTACGAAGTGGACGATTTGCAGCGGCAGATTCAGTGGATGAAGTCGCAGCGCGCCGTGCTCATCCGCTCACCGAAGCCTGCCGTCGCCTTCGGCGGGCGCCGCATCGCCTGGATGCGTACGCGAGACTCGCTCCTCATCGAGTACCTCGAACGCCGCCTGCCCGGATGACTCAACGATATGGTGCGCAACGCCGCGAGCCGGAGCCGCGACCGCCAGGAAGCGGTTGCCCACGGTTGAATTGCTCATTTTATGACAAACTCTCAAGTCAGGAATCCGGCCAGCCGCCCTCTTAGAAAGACCGCGTCGTTGTCGCATAGGTGGAACTGAAGCGGTAAGGGTTCCACCGGCCCGCCCTTCCGGAAGAGAAAGACCGGCGCCCGCGCGCGCAATCGCATTCCCGCCTGTGCGGCGGCGTTGGCGCTGGCTACAGTCGCGCAACTCGCCACCAACTCGGAAGTATCGGTGTGCTGCCGCGCCGCGTCCTGCGCCAGGTGAAACGCCGTGCGCCA
Organism: Bryobacterales bacterium; assembly: GCA_003164035.1. Lineage (GTDB taxonomy): Bacteria > Acidobacteriota > Terriglobia > Bryobacterales > Bryobacteraceae > JBEKYD01. The sequence goes on from PLRS01000035.1 coordinate 25,700, forward strand.
ATTCTCCGCGGACGGGTCTTCCAGCCACACGCCGGCCACGCGAGTTTGCTCCCGAAGAACTGACAGAGCGAAAAAACCCGCTTTTCGGCCCTCGTTAACAATGGCGTAGGTCTGACAGCGCGCCACCGGGCATCGGTCGAGATACCGGAAGAACGACGCGTCGCGCTCACTGCCAGGGACGGCCGCATCCTCCGCGCCGCCCGCGCCCGCCTCGACGGCAGCCCACCCGCGTTCGATTGCCACGGGCGGACTTCTCGACCACCAGACGTTCCGCGCCAAGCGCACTGGCAGGCGCAGATCCTTTCTCTGGTGCTGCAGCATTTGACGCCACGGCCGGATCGGGCGTGCCCAAATCGGCGCTTCCGCAACCGTGCGGAAGCCGAACCTCGGCAGAACGGACTGCGTCGTCTCCGAGCCGCCAATGGAGTACACAAAATCGTACTCCTTGGTCAGGCGCTGCAATAACGATACTCCGGCGCCGGGCGCCTCCGGGTCCGACCCCCAGTCGATCATGTGGACTCCGCGCTCACGGCTTGCCCCGTTCCGCACCGTGACCGGCCACACCCCGGCGTGCGCCACGATTCGCCCGTTCCTTTCCATCGCGAACGACCGCGGCTCCAGCCAATCCGCGCGCGGCTCCCAGTACTTCCATCGCAACAGAGATGGCTCCACAAAAGGCGCATCATGATTGACCGAAAAGGCGCGTACCAGGAATTCAACGATCTCGGTCTCGTCGTCTGGGGTGGTCGCCCGAAAAATAGAGCTCATCTAATCCCTTGTGGGGCAGGTTGGTAACCTGCCGGCCGATTGTCAATCGGCCGTGCCGGCCAGTGACAAACTCCGCCATTTCCCGTCACCCTACCCCTCCTCCGTCACCACAACCGAATGCGGCAATTCGTGCTCGCCGGCAAATTTCTCCCTTTGCAGAATCCAGCCTTCTGTCGGGTCGGCGGCGAGATGGATCTGCCGAAGGAACTCCTGCAGCGGTTGGTTCCGCTCCGTCGGCTGGAACTTAAGAGAGATACTCTCCGCTCCGCTCGATCCAAACAGATACTCCAGGGTATGAAATTCGATGCGCCGAGAGAACGCGCGGCAACTCATCACCCACGTCCCGATTTCCAGGCGCCCCGCGGCTCGCTTCCCCGCCACCACGCCGATCGCGCCCAAGGGCCCGAACTTGTCCTCATAGGACACGCTGACCACGAAGCTCGCCGGGTCTTCCAGACGGCGCAGCCACTCTCCCTCCGTCAGGCGCACCCCGTTGAGGTTGAATTGATTCGTCTTATTGATCAGTTCCAGCAGCCGCTTATTGCCGCTGTCCTTGCGCGCGTCAAAGCTCACCTTTCCCTCAAGCCCCTTCATGAATTCGCCGAATCCGCCGCTGTCCCCCTGTCTTGCCGCTTCCTTGAATTGCCCGCTCGCGCGAATACTGGCCTGCCGCAGCGCGTCTTCGCGAAACACCGCGGGCTTGCCAAACAGGTCGCGAAGCTGCTCCAGCAGTTCCACTACCTTGGCCGGAGAGCCGTTCGGAAAAGGCAGGCACGTCATGGTTGGGAACCCTGTCCGCACTTCGTCGAGTTCCAGCGGACTATCGTCCACAAACACAACGCCCTCCGCCCCGATGTTCCACTCCTGCAGTATCCCGGCAACCGAGCGCGACTTCGGCCCCCAATCCGCGAAGACCGGATAGAAGGCATCCCCGGAGATGTAAAGATCGCTGCGCAAAAGCGCCTCTTTCACCACCGCTATTTCGTTCTTCGAGGCAATCGCCAATAGCACGCCCATCTCGGAAAGGTGGCGCAATTCCTGCTGGTAAAGTCCATGCATTTGGGCGTGCTCGGCCAGGCTCCAGCTCACTCGCCCCACCCCGATCTCGCCAACCACCCCCGACCAGAGAGTCTCGTCTAAGTCCGTGATGAGCCCCTTCATCGGGCTTGGCGGGTAAAGCAACATGACTAACTGGCTGGCCAGGGCGGAAGCATGGCCAAGGCTATAAGGGAATCCGGCCGCCAGTTCCATCTTGGCATCCAGGCGGGATCCCTCCGGGCTGAGTCTCGCCAACCTGGAAGGGTTCAGGATGCTGACATTGCCAATGACCGCCGCCTCCGCCAGGAATCCCGCGGTCTGTTTCTCCAACTCCACTTCGATCGGGCTCATTTGCCACCCTGCCGTATGCCCAGCCAGCGAATTCGAAAGAGTGGGCGCAACCAACGCCACCGCCATCCTGGAAGCGAGATCCGCCAGTTTCGCGAGAAAGCAAGCCCAGCGGCCAGCCGAGCTTCGAAGTATGTCCTGCTGAACGGAGAGGCCCCAGCCGCCCGCGCTTCGGAGTCCCAACCGGGGATCGAGATCGCTCCGCTCGATTACGACGGCCGCCGCCGTGGCACCGGACGATACGGCCTTCAAAAGCGTACCCTCGAGATCCCCGTAAAGCCCGGTCCAAACCTCGGCCCTCTCCCCCGGAAAGCGTTCCGAGAAGTACGCCTTCAGGAACGTTTCCAGGTGGAGGGGCTGAAATCCGCAGGCCAGAAAAATCTCGCTCCGTAAGCTCGATTTGGCCGCTTGTTTCAGCACCGCAAGTGCTTGATTAAGAGTCAATTCCACCTATTCAGAGCTTACAACAACCCCGGGCACGGGCGAGTCCTCCCGCCAGGCAGAGTGTCGCCGGAATGAAAATCCTGGTAGTAGACTATCGCAGCGACCGGCTGATTTTCTCCTTGTATTCTCCAGCTTTTTGCAGGATCTGCGCCTGGTTCAGTGTCAGAATCCTGGCATCCCGCACCACCGCCCTGCCGTTCACCATCACGTCGCGCACGTCGTCGCCCTTTAAGGCATAGACCATTTGCGAAATCGGGTCGTACAATGGCACGGCGTTGGGGCGGTCGAGCCGTACCGTGATCATATCGGCGCGTTTTCCCGGTTCGAGCGAGCCGATCTCTTTTTCCATTCCCAGCACCCGCGCCCCGCCGATGGTCGCCATCTCCAACGCTTGCCCCGCCGGCAAAACCTGCGGATCGAGAGCCGTAACTTTTTGCAGTTTCGCCGCCAGGTCCATCTCTTCAAACATGTTGAAGTCGTTGTTGCTGCCCGCCGGACCGTCCGGCCCCAGGCCCACATCGATTCCAAGCTGCAACATGCGCACCACCGGCGCCACCCCGCTGGCCAGCTTCATATTGCTCGATGGGCAATGCGCCACGCCCACGCTGTGCGCTTTCAAAATCGCCAGGTCCGTTTCGTTCGCCCAAACGCAATGCGCCGCCACCGTGCGGCCGTTGAATACGCCCAGGCTTTCGAGCGTCTCGATGGCGGTCATGTGGCGCGCCGCCAGCGCGTCGTCGTTTTCTTTCCGCGTCTCCGCCACGTGAATCAGCAGCGGCGCGTGGTGCCGGTTGGCCAGCGCGCGTGCCGCCTTCAGCGTCTCGTCCGAATTCGTATAGAGAGCGTGCGGCGCCACCGCCGAAACCACCAAAGGATCGCCCGCGAAACGCGTCAGGTACTTTTCCGTAAAGGCCAGCGCATCCGCCGGCGTCTTCGCGTCGGCCACCGGAAATCCGATGATGGTCTCGCCCAACACGCCTCGCATCCCGGCTTCCTTCGACGCTTCCGCCACCACGTCCTCGAAGTAATACATATCGGTGAACGTGGTGGTGCCGGAAAGCAGCATTTCCAGGCATCCCAGCCGCGTGCCCCAGCGCACGAAGTCGGCGCTGACGTTTTTGGCCTCGGCGGGAAAGATGTACTTTTCGAGCCAGTCCTCGAGCTTGCGATCGTCCGCGATACCCCGAAACAGCGACATCGCGGCGTGCGTATGCGTGTCGATCAGTCCCGGCGCCAGAATCGCGTCCGGCCGGTCCAGCCGTTGCCGGGCCTGAAAGCGGGCATCGATTTCGGCTTTCGGTCCCACCGCCAGAATCGCGCCGCCCCGTACCGCCACCGCGCCCTGCTCGATCACCCGCTGCGCCGCGTCCTCGGTGATCACATAGCGCGCGCTCCAGATCCAGTCCGCCTGCTCGGCGAACAGGCTCGAAACGAACAGGAGAAAGCTACAAATACGAAGCATCGAAGGGCTTAGGGAACAGATCTTTCAAACGATAGGTTTCCATCTTGCCGGCCAGGTTCACCAGGTCGAGTTCCACGTCCCCGCAAAACTCCCAGAGGATTTGCCGGCAGGCGCCACACGGTGGGGTCAGTAGTTCCGTATCGGCCGCTACCACCACCCGCCGAAACTTGCGGGCGCCCTCGGAAATCGCTTTGAACACCGCCACGCGCTCGGCGCAAACCGTCAGACCATAAGTGGCGTTCTCCACGTTGCAACCGGTGTGAATGCGCCCCAACGCGTCTTCGATCGCCGCCCCCACCCGAAACTTCGAGTAAGGCGCAAAAGCATTCTCCCTCGCGGCCAAGGCCGCCGCAATCAGTCGGTCGTTCATTCGTTTCTACTGAGAACTGTCTGCTGACAACTGTCTACTCATTCCGCCAGCGCCGGCAGTAGCGCCCTCAAAAGCCGCACCAGCGTGTCCCGCACCATCTCCCCGGCTTCCAGCACTTCCTCGTGATGAATCTTCTGCGGCAGCACACCCGCCGCCATATTGGTCACCGTGGAGATTCCCAAGACTTTCATCCCCATATGGTTGGCCACAATCGCTTCCGCTACCGTCGACATCCCTACCAGGTCGGCGCCTATTGCGCGTAGGTACCGGATTTCAGCCGGCGTCTCGTAACTCGGGCCGAGCATGGCGGCGTACACGCCTTCCGGTAGAAAGATGCACAAATCCACGGCTACGCGCTTGGCAATCTCCCGATATGCCCGCGAATAAACCTCGGACATATCCGGAAAACGCGGCCCCAGAGAGTTGTCGTTCGGGCCCACCAGCGGATTCGATCCCTGCAGATTGATGTGATCGGAAATTAGCACCAATCCGCCCCGTTCAAGCTGGGTGTTGATGCCGCCGGCGGCATTGGTGAAAACCAGCGACCGCACCCCGACCGCGTGCAGCACCCGTACCCCGTGGGTCACCTGCGCCGGCGTGTAGCCTTCGTAAAGGTGCGCCCGCCCCGCCATCGCCGCCACCTGCAGCTCGCCCAGCTTGCCCACCACCAGTTTGCCGGCGTGACCCACCGCCGTCGAAAGCGGCCAGCCCGGAATCTCCGCGTACGGAATTTCCGCCGGATCGGTCAACTCCTCGGCGAAAGCCCCCAACCCGCTTCCCAACACCACGCCCATGGTTGGCCGCAGAGCCGTGCGTTGTTCAATCAGAAGTTTGGCTTCCTCGATCACAGCAACATTCCGGCAATGCAGGCAGACATGAAATTGGCCATCGTCCCGGCCGCTACCGCCCGCAGTCCCAACCGCGCCAGGTCGGATTTGCGGCGCGGCGCCAGCGCCCCGATGCCCCCGATCTGAATCGCGATGGAGCTGAAATTGGCGAACCCGCACAAAGCGTAAGTCGCAATCACGAAGGAGCGCGGGTCGAGCGATTTCTCCATCGGCCCCAGTTTCAGAAATGCCACGAATTCATTCAGCGCCAGACGCGTTCCCAGCAGATTGCCGATCGCCCCGGCGTCCTTCCACGGCACCCCCATCAGCCACGCCACCGGCGAAAAAATTACTCCGAAAATCTGCTCCAACGACGTGTGCGCCCAGCCAAGCATGCCGTTCAGCATCGCGATCAGCGCCAGAAAGGCGATCAGCATGGCGGCAATGTTCAGCACCAGTTGCACGCCGTCGCCCGCGCCCCGCGCCGCTGCATCGATAAGGTTGACCCCGGTCTTCTCGATCTTCAGCTCCACCTTGCCCGCCGTCACCGGCTTCTCCGTTTCGGGAACGAATATTTTGGCCAGCATAATCGTGGCCGGCGCGGTCATGATCACCGCCGTCAACAGGTGTGTGATCGATACCCCGGCGATCTTCACGTACGCCGCCATCACCGAGCCCGACACGTGCGCCATCCCGCTGGTCATGACCGTGAACAGTTCCGATTCCGTCAGCCCGTCCAGAAACGGCCGGATCGTCAGCGGCGCTTCCGTCTGCCCCATGAAAATGCTCGCCGCCACGTTCAGCGACTCGGCTCCGCTCACCCCCATCGCCTTCTGCATCCCGATCGCCATGCCCCGCACGATCCACTGCATGATGCCCAGGTAGTACAAAATCGAAAAAAACGAGGTGATGAAAATAATGATCGGCAGTACCTGAAACGCGAACACCACGCCCATTGGCCCCGTCCCCGTCCCCAGCGGACCGAAGACGAACTTGGTGCCTTCTTCCGTGTACGCCAGCATGGCGTTCACGCCCGCGCCGATGATTTGAAAAACCCGCCCGAAACCCGTCTTCAGCACCAGGAGGGCCAATAGGAACTGCAACCCCAGACCCCACGCGATCAACCTCAGTTTGATCTCGCGCTTGTGGCTCGAGAACAGCCACGCGACCCCAAGCAGCACCACTAGGCCCAGCAGCCCGGTGTAGCGGCCCATCTACCCGACCACTTCCAGAATCAGCTCCCGCTCGTCCGGCTTCTGCCCCGAAATATGGAACGCGTCCTCCACTACCTCGGCCGCGTCTTCCAGGCGGTCTTCCTTGGTGTGATAAATGCGGCACAGCACCGAGCCCGCTTCCACCTTCTCGCCGGCCTTCACTTCCAGAATGATTCCCACCGCCGGGTCGATCGAGTCTTCCTTCTTGTCCCGCCCCGCCCCGATCATGTTGCTCGCCACCCCTATATCCTCGGCGTTGATCGAACTCACGTAACCGCCCCGCGGCGAAAGCACCTCCCGCATCCCGGTGGCGTTCGGCAGCAGTTCGAACCTGTCCAGCGCCAATGCGTTGCCCCCCTGCGCGCTTACCGCTTGCTTGAACTTCTTGTACGCCGAGCCGTCCACCAGGTGTTGCTCCGCCACCCGCCGCGCTTCATCGAGCGTGGGTGTCTTCTTGCCCAGGAAAATCATCCGCGCCGCCAGTTCCAGGCTGAGCTTGGTCAGGTCCCCAGGCCCGGAGTTCTGCAGCGTTTGCGACGCCTCCATCACTTCCAGCGCGTTGCCCACCGCGAAGCCCAGCGGCTGGTTCATGTCCGTGATCAGCGCCTGCACCTTCTTGTCCATCCGCCGCCCGATCCCCACCATCGTCTGCGCCAGCCGCCGCGCGTCCACCTGCTTCTTCATGAACGCGCCCGTGCCCACCTTTACATCCAGCACCAGCGCGTCGATCCCCTCGGCCACTTTCTTCGACATGATCGAAGATGAAATCAGCGGAATCGATTCCACTGTCGCCGTCACATCGCGCAACGCATACAACTTGCGGTCCGCCGGAGCCAGCCGTTCGCTCTGGCCAATGAAACAAAGCCCTATTTCCGACAGTTGCTTATGAAACTGCTCGGAGGTGAGGTCGGTGTGAAAGCCCGGTATCGATTCCAGTTTGTCCAGCGTGCCGCCGGTGTGCCCCAGCGCCCGCCCCGACATCATCGGCACCACCACCCCCGCCGACGCCGCCAGCGGCGCCACGATCAGGCTGGTCTTGTCCCCCACTCCCCCCGTGGAGTGCTTGTCCACCTTCACTCCCGGAATCGACGACAAGTCGACCGTCTCGCCGGAGCGCAGCATGCACTCCGTCAGCCGGGTAACCTCACGGTCCGACATCCCGGAAAAATAGACGGCCATCAGAAACGACGACATCTGGTAGTCCGGGATCTCCCCTTTGGTGTAGCCCTCCACCAGATATTCGATTTCCTCGGGTGTCAGTTCTTCGCCGTCGCGCTTGCGCTGGATCAAGTCAACTGTACGCATTATGAGACACTTAGCCTAGCATCCCAAGGGGTCTAATGTAAAGGCGCTAGTACCAGCCCCCGTGGCGCGGGCTGTCAAGCCTGTCCCCATGGGCCCTGCGGCCCACCAAAATTGATGAAATCCCGCGGCACTCGTAACCGAGCCGCGACCGCGAGGGAGCGGTTTCCGCGCCTAAACCCTGAAATCCCCAGATCGGTTCAGCACCCGCATGCCACGCTACAGTCCAACCGAGGCGCATCTAAGCGAAAACACCGCTGCCAATTCACGTGTTCCCCCAAGTACAAAAGTCCACTTTTGCAGAGTTTTGCCCTAGACTCCTATCCCCGGCCTCCCTGCCGCCCTCCCACCCGCCGATATGGTGAATGTCACCCGAGCGTTTCAAGCGCGGGTTTCATTCGAAAGGGATAAAGAACGAATGGTTCGACATCGAGTATTATTAGCAGTGTCCGCGCTTGCCATTTGCACGGGTACCGCACAGGCGGCAGGTCCATATCTGTCCGTAGCTCTGGGCAAGAGCCCCAACATCGCGTGCGACACTACCACCGGACCCAGCGGGTCTGCGACGCTTACGGTCACGCTCACAACGTCTGGGACCGCGGCTTACAAAACCGCCAATATCGTCATATCGCCGTTAAACCTCCCAAACACACTGGTAGCTACGCCTTCTCCCGCGAACGCCACGTTCGCCTACAATGCCGGCACTGGCAGTGTGACGACGGTCACCTACACGATCACGGCAGCTCCCGGCTGCCCGGAGCCTAACCCTGGCACCGCCTTCACCCTAACCAAAGCCGCCACCGCGGTGTTGTACACCGTCCCGGTATTCAATTTCCAACTCACCGGCGGCGGCCTCGGCACGATAACGGATGCGGCGGCTTACACCGCTGGTGCCGTGACCATCTCGGAAACCACGCCGGCTGCGTCTCCACTGAGCGCTTCAAGCAGCTCAGTGACCGTCAACTGCGTCTACAGCCTGGGGAACTACACCACCCCAGCTACAACCTTCAACCTCAGCACAGCGGCTACTTCAGGATCGGTCGCCAGCCCCTCCAGCCTCCCGGCGGCTCTGGTTCTGGGCGCCAGCGCCACATCTTACACCGTGCCCTATGGAGGCACCGTCCAGGCTTCCCTACAGGCATCGGGGACAGGGTGCAGCGGCGCCATAGGCACCCAAACCAGTACCGTAGTGAAATTCGGCACCGCAGCCCCGGCCTTGAGCACGGCGACTATTACGATAAACGTAACTATCGCGGTGGTCGGTCCCTCCCAATTGACCGTGAAAGGTACAGCGGGTACAGGGGGTGCAGGGTCCGTGCCGGGCGTCGGCAACCCCGGCGCGCTGTCCTTGGGGTCGTATACAAGGTATTCAGGGAATATGGTGAGCAACAACACCACACTGCAGGCCGGGGCCTCCCCCGCGTTCTTCACCGTGGATCTGACCACCATGCCGGCTTGGGCCACGGTGAGCCCTACCCAGCAATCGATTGCGTTAGCGAACGGAACCCAAGTCCTGACATTCACGTCGACCAAGGTTGCCGACTCGCTGATGCCCGGTACCTATCCCGCCTCGGTTTCGGTTAAAGTAGCGGGCTATCAGAGCACCACCGTGTACATCTCACTAACGGTGGTAAACCAGGCCCCGTCTCTCAGCGTGCAAGGAGGAAACACTCAGAATCTGTCGTGGAGCCTGGGAACACCGCTTCCTACGCCAGTCATCACTGTCCTTTCCAGCGGCACACCGATCGAATTTACCGCTGCCCCAGTAAATCCGAATCTAGCCGGCATCACCCTCAACCCGCCGGCGGGCGTAGCCTATACCTTCGGGACCCCGATTGGCGTCACATTCAATCCGGTGGCCTTCACCGCCGCCCAACCCGGTTCCACCCTGACCAGCACGGTAAATATCCTTTGGACCCAAGGTAGCACTCCGGAAACCACCTCAGTCGTATTCAGCGTCACCATCAACCCGGCTCCGTCCTCGCAGGCCACCCTGACTGGGATCACCCCGTCGAGCTTGCCCCAGGGCACGGCCGGCGAGACCTTCTCGGTCACCCTCTACGGCGCGGGATTCGTCGCCGGCTCGTCGAATCTCCAGACCACTTTTGTGGGCATCGTGAGCGCCGGCGTGAACAAGGTCGACGCCAACGTGGTTGCCAGCGTGTTAAACTCTTCCACGATTAACCTGACCGTCACGGTACCCTCCAGTGCTGACGCGCTCCTGCCCACCACCGCCAATTTCCCGGTGACCCTCGGCGTCTGCAACCCCGGCGGCGTGGCTCCGCCCTGCACCGCCACCAGCACCATCACGCTCACCATTAACTCCGGCCCGGTCATCCAGACCCCTGGAGGCGTCACCAGCGCTTCCACATTCGTCCAGGTCGTCTCACCGCTCGGAACCCTGGCGCCCTACGACATCATCAGCATCTTCGGTAACAACTTCTGTGTCTCGAACGGCACGGGATGCACAACCAGCGCGCCGGTGCTATATCCTACGATAACTGCTAGCGGCACGTATCCCTTCTCCCTCACCCCCGATGCGTCGGGCGCACAGCGCCTTGTCCAGGTTCTGTTCTGCCCCAGCCCCGCCAGCACAACGACCACCATCGCGAGCTGCTCCGCCGCCCCTCTGTTATTCGCCACGAACAACCAGATTAATGCGGTGGTTCCGGGCGCCCTGACCGTGGCCAAACAGTACGATATCGTGGTCCGATTCGGCGCTGCGGCCACCACCCTCGCGGCCAACACCAGCCTCCCTGGCTATACCTTTACCGTAGCGGCCACCGATCCTGGCGTGTTCATTGTCGATGCGACCAACGATGGCGCAATCGTACTGGCCACCGGAGTTAACGCCGGTTATGTCACCAACACCAACGCTTACCCAGCCCGCCTCCGGCCGTCGCCTGGAATTTCCGATTATGTTGAGATCTTCATGACCGGACTGGGCGTACCTCCAGGGACCCTGACCACAAACACTGGCAGTGTTGCGGCCTCCCCCGCCAACTGCCTCACTCCGGGAACCTACGAAGGCGCCTGGTCAACGCCTCTAACATCCTTGGATGGGTTCGTCCTGACGTTACCGGGCACAGTCTTCGGCAGCGGAGAGACGGTTCCGTGCTTCAACCCCAGCTCCTCTGTCAACCCGTACTACCTTGGAGTCTCACTCGGCAGCAGCGCTAACGGGAACGCTCCCGTGTCGGGAGCGCCCACTTATGAAGGCTGGGCTCCTGACGCAATCGCCGGCCTGTACCAGGTCGACGTACAACTGCCTAACATTACCGAACCTGCCGCTGCAGGGTTAAACGTCGCTGCCACCGACGGTACCACCGCCATCGTCGCGGGAGCTGGCGTGAACAGCGGCGTGAGACAAGTGCAGGTCAACCTGACCCCCACCACTGGCACCTTTACCCAGACCGTCTACATGTACGTGCAGCCGGCGATGGCCTTCGTCGACACCAGCAACACCAGTGTTTACGCGAACGGCGTCCAGGGCACGTCGAATATCTACTACTCGCTCAGCGGCCTTAGCTATGATTACACGGCTGCTGGCGCGGCGACCGGCACTGCCGGTTTCCCCGCTGCTGAAGCCCTAGTCGCCACGGGGGCTGTCGGGACAGTCGCGTATTCGCTCACCTCCGATTCGTTTGAAGTCGGGGTGCCGTCGGCCCCCTATTTCACGCTCTCGGGTGGCACTCTCACAGTCGTATCCCTACCCGCGGGTGCCGCGGCGGGCAGCACCTACTCCGTTACGGTCACCGCGACTGATGGCGGCGACATGCCCACAGCAGCGGCGCTACCGCCCGAGACCCTCACGGTGGTCATTAACGTTGTCCAGTAGGTTTCGACTAACCGAAACCTGAAACACCTTCGGCGGCGGGAGAAAACTCCTGCCGCCTTTTTTGTGTTTGTGGCGCAGGCTGTCAAGCCTGCCGTGTCGAGATTCCGAACTGATGTCGTGGAATTTGCGTTGAGCCAGTTTCGGCGGCGAGCGGGCGGGACAGACCATCGTTTTTCGTGGTCTGTCGGCCCCTCGCCAAGCCCTAACAGCCTGACAGACGACAAAAAACGATCGTCTGTCCCACCCCTGGGTCAGGTCATTTTCCCTTGGCCGCTCAAAATGCCGAGGCGACTTCAGGAGGTCGGAGATTCGTCTCGACATTTCTTCGAGCCTTTCACCCAACCCCAGCGGGAAATCGTCGGCACGACTGCCGACGCGGCAGGCTCGACAGCCTGCGCCACAAGCACTATGCACCCCAATGTACGCTATTATATGTACATGGTTGTACCAATCTCAAAGTTCCGCAAAGAAATCTTCTCATTAGCCGAGGCAGCCCTCAGCGGAACCCCGGTCGAGTTCACGCACAAAGGAGTGACCTTCAAGGTGATTCCCGAAAAACCGATGGACAAAGTGAAAAACATCACTCCCCTTCAGATCGTCAATCCGGAGTACAGCCTTGAATCCGCTGCCGCCGAGATGCGGACGGAAATGGAAAGAGAATGGGAGAAGGATTGGAGCCAGCTATGACCACGGCCTATCTGGACACCAATGTCGCCGTCTGGCTGGCTCAGGGCGATCTGACGAGGATCACCCCAGCCGCCCTGGACTCCATCAGAAACTCCAACCTGCTGGTCTCTCCGATGGTGGCGCTTGAGCTCGCGTACCTGTTTGAGATCGGTCGGATCCGAATAAGCTCTCAAGATGTACTGCTCAAACTGAGCGCGGAGCTCGGCGTCGAGGTATCGGGTTCCGCGTTCCCGTCCCTCATCGAAATTGCGGTCAATGAAAGATGGACCCGCGATCCATTCGACAGGATCATCGTCTCTCAGGCAAAGGCAAACGGCTTGTCCCCGCTAATTTCGTCGGATGACACCATCCGCAAGAACTACCTCAAGACCGTATGGTGAGTGCCCCGCGTGGCGCAGGCTGTCAAGCCTGCTGTGTCGAGATTCTTCTCGACATTTCTTCGCCCCCTATCGCCCAGCCCCAGCGGGAAACGTCGGCACGAATCTCGGCCCTGCAGGCTTGACACCCTGCCCCACGAAAGCTATTTCACCGCCTTCGTCAGGTCCGCCGCCGTGCCTTGAATCGCTTCGCCCGCGTTTTCGAACACCTTGCCCACCCGCTCGATCTGTTCCTGCGCCAGCTTCCATTCCTTCTGCTCGATGGCTTCCCTCACGCCCGGCAGCGTCTTTACTCCGTAGCCGGTATAGAAGCCCGGAGCGTAGATCTGGTGCTCGAACCAGGGCCGGTTGGGAAGCCCGTCGCCCACGAGAAAAACGCGCTCCAGTCGGGTGAGGCGCTGGTTGACGTCCCGCAACTCGGCCCTCGCCAGCGCGCTGCCGCCGTTCTGGCCGGCCTCCGTCAAGGCACGATCGTACAGGGCCGTGGTGCGCTGCAAAGCCGCCAGGCCATTGTCGAGCGGAGCGAAATTCAGAAAGGGCGGCTCCGGCTCTTTGGACGGCGGAACGGTCTTGATGCGCGGGTCGGCAATAGCCTGAAAAGCGCCCTCTTCGATCAGCCGGTTGCGCTCGACGATCTGCTCGCGCTTGTCCTTGGCCAGCTTCTCCACCTCGTCCACGTAGCGGTGGATCGTGTCGGTGAAATCGTCGAAGTCGAACGGCAGCAGCTCGGCGTCGGCCAGCCGCAGCACCGCCGTGCCCACCGTCTGCGCCAGCGCGCGTCCGTACACGAAGTCGGTATCGGAAAAGTGGGTGTACCAGTAGAAGTCGTCGTAGATCGAGTGGTAAATGCCGCCGCCGTCTTCGCCGCCGAAGCCGATATCGAGAGAGGCGATGCCCAGGTGATCCAGAAACGCCGTGTAATCGGAGCCGGAACCCAGAGCGCCGATGCGCAGGTCGGGACGGTTGCGCGCTTCGGTGCGGTCCGGAGGCGGCCCGAAGTTCGAGTTGCCGGCCAATTGGTGAAGCTGCAGACGCTTCCATACGGAGAGATGGGTTTCCGGATCGTCGATGTCCCGCGCCACGCCGTTGATGAACTTCTCCAGCGTGTGGGAACCTTCCATGCCGAGGTAGCCGCGCCCGTTGCCGTCCGAGTTGAGGTATACGGCGGCCTTCTCTTTCAGCTCGTCGGCGTGGGTCTCGGCCCATTCCGTCGAACCCAGCAGACCGGGCTCCTCGCCGTCCCAAACGCAATAAATAATCGTGCGCTTCGGTTTCCAGCCCTGTTTCAGCAACGCCGCCAGAGCGCGCGCTTCCTCCAGCTCCGGACCGGTGCCGGAGAGCGGATCTTCAGCGCCGTTCACCCACCCGTCGTGATGGTTCCCGCGCACGATCCACTCATCCGGGTAAACCGAGCCGGGAATGCGCACAATCACGTCGTAAAGCGGCTTGAGATCCCAGTTGAACTGCAGCTTGAGGTGCGCCTTGGCCGGACCCGGGCCCAGCCGATAAGTAATCGGCAGGCCCCCGCGCCAACCGGCGGGAGCGACCGGACCCTCCATCGCCGCCAGCAGCGGTTCGGCGTCCGCGTAGGAAATCGGCATCACCGGAATCTTCGTAATCGTCACCGCCTGCCCGATGGGCAGCCGCTTGGCGTCCTTGGTGGCCCCAACTCCGGGGGTCAGCGGGTCGCCCGGATACACCGGCATGTCCATCACGCTGCCCCGCTGCACTCCGTCCTTGGGCCGATACGGACCATTCGGAAAAACTTCCCCCGGGTTGTAGCCATCGTCCTTCGGATCGGAAAAAATCAGGCATCCCACCGCCCCGTGCTCGGCCGCCACTTTGGGCTTGATGCCGCGCCACGAGCCGCCGTAGCGGGCCATCACGATCGCCCCCTTCACCGAAACGCCGGCCCGTTCCAGCGCTTCGTAATCGTCCGGCACGCCGTAGTTCACGTACACCAGCGCCGCCGTCACGTCGCCATCGGTCGAATAGGCATTGTAGGTGGGAAGCTGCTCGTCGTGCTGGCCGGAAGTGGGGTCTTCCGGAACCGTGGGCTCCTGCAGCTTGGCCGTGAAATGGGTCGGCGCCACCAGCTCGAGCTGCCGCACTTTAGGCGTGGGGAACAGCACGTCGAAGCTTTCGATGTGCGCGTCGAGGCCCCATTCCTGGAACCGCGCCAGCAGCCATTCGGCGTTCGCCTTATCGTAGGGCGAGCCCACGTGGTGCGGCCGCGCCGACAGATGCTGCATGTAGGCCCGCAGGTTGGCCGGGTCCGGAATGGCGCGGAATTTCGCCTCCCAGTCGCGCTCGCTGGCGGCGGTTTCGTTCGAGAACCCCCGCAGCGCCGGCAAATCGGCCGGCACAGCCAGGGAAACGCTCAGAAAAAGAAGCAGTAGAACAGCCATCGAATTTTTCATGGATGGTTGTCATTGTAGGACACCCGCGGCGCATGATGCCACTGGACGAACCGCGTTTCCGAGCCGCGACCGCGAGGGAGCGGTTGCCGGCCGTTTGAGTGGGCTAACCGATGGCCGCTTCCCTACCCCAGATGCGCTTCCAGCCAGTCCAGCATTTGCCTCTGCCGGTCGGCCTCGCCCAATCGCACTTCCAGATTGACGTAGCGCACCCCGCGCGCGGCCGCCCGGCGCGACAGCGAGCCGTCGTCGGGGGCCCGCACATACTGCTCCAGAACCACGTTGTACGGGGACTTCGCCAGGACCTCGTAATCGGCCGCCTTGGTGCACAGAAAAAACGCGTGCGGATTGCCCGGCTCCTTCAGAGACATGCGCTCGGCAATCGGCTTCTCGCTCAGCACCGAATAGCCCGTGTTATTGTGCAGCGCCACCAGCAGACCGTCGTCGGGCGGAAGAATCGTGTGCAGCAGCTTCTCGCGGCCTCCGTCGAGCTCGTCCAGCGCCTCGTCCACTTCGGCCCGGCTCCAGGTGGGGTTGAGCGATCTCAGGTTGGCCGCCGCCCCGTAGCGCGAGAACATCCGGTTGGGGTCGATCTTCCCGTTCCCCACCGGCACGTCCCGGGTCTGGCTTTCAATGAAAAACGCCACCCCCTTGTGGCTGACGATGTGTTTTTCGAGCACTTCGCGGGCGGTTTGCTCGTCGCCGTGGATCCATAGGTAGCGCCGCGCCGAACGGCCGTTGTATACGATCCGGAAGCGGGTTTCGGCCAGCTCGATTTCCTTGGGCCGGTGCCAGGGCGGCCATCCCGAAAAGGTTGCGCCCAAACCGGCGAACAGAAAATCGCGCCGCGTGGACGCATTAGCGCGGGTCATGTCTCGAGTCCTTCCTCGCTCTCCTCGGGAGGCTTTTTGTGCTTCGGCTTCCGCCGCTCCGATTTGGGCTGAATGGCGCGCGTGGCGGGTATGGGGCCGACCCGTTCGCGCGCGATCGACTGGATTTCCTTGCCCAGATCAAAGGCTTTCTTCTTCCGCGCCAAGCAGCCTCCGCACCGCCGCCACCAGCGCCGCTGGACCGAACGGCTTTTGCAGAAACGCCACCCGCCCCGGAGCCGCCGCCTCGAACGTCGTCATATCCATAGGATAGCCGCTGGCGGCCAGCACGCGCAGGTGCGGACTGGCCGTTAGCATACCGAACGCCAGTTCCTCGGTGCCGATTCCCGACATCGTGCCGTCCAGCACAACGACATCGAAGTGGCCCGGCGCGCTCCGTATCTGGCTCCACGCCGCCTCGGTGGTGGCTGCATCGGCGACCTGATAACCTTGCCGCTCGAGAAATACCGTCATCATCCTCAACAGTGCCGGCTCGTCATCCACAATCAGCACGCGCTGCTGCCCCATATCCCACGCCCAGATCGCAGGATAGCGCAAATGCCGGGGAACGTGACGCCGCCCCGCGCCGCCGAAGCCGCCCTACGCGTGGCGGCGGATCGCCGCCGCCCCGGCCAAAGCCAGGCCCGCCAGGATGATCGTGGCCGGTTCGGGCGCGGCACTGCCCAACGATCCTCCTTCGTTGTTCAGATACCGGATGATCGCCTTGCCGGCAGTATTTTCGGAGCTGTATTGGGCGCCTACGTCCCCAACCCATAGGCTGGTCGGACTCGTGCCCTGCCAGTCCAGGAAGATCTCGTACCCCGAAGCCAACCCCATTACCACTTCATTTGCCGGCGCGCCCATCGTTTGTGCGGCATCGAAGCTATAGTCGGTTACGGTGTTGCTATATCCGGAAACATCGTAAAGGTAAGTCTGCCCCATGAACCCATCGCTGGTTCCGTCTCCGGTGACGACGTCGGCCGATACCAGCGACACGGGCGCGCCCGTGCTGTCGTCGTAGTCGACGGTAAAGGTCCCCGACAGGAACCCTCCGTCGTTCCAGCTAGCCCCCGCCCACGCTAGCGCCAATGTGCCTGCCGCGGCCGGCATGCTAAGGGCAAGCACCGCAACCCCCAGCGCGACCATAAGCCTTCCGGGTCCACGCCTGGAAACCTGGGTGCCCGCAAACGTCAATCTCATTTGTATTTTCCTGGCAATTTGTTCAGCCCCGCAAATGACCATGGAGGCTTCTATCCACTCGTAGATATCGGCCGCGCCGGCAGTCTTTTCTACGAAAAAAACCTGGTTTCTCAGCGCCGAGCCTCCTCGGGTACACTAAAATGTGGGTTCCCAAGCCGATCTTCAGTCCGCAGTCGACCGGTTGAATGCCGTCCGCCGGGAGATCTCGAAAATCATCGTAGGTCAGGACGACGTCGTGGAAGGTGTCCTGATCTGCCTTCTGGCCGGAGGTCACGTCCTGCTCGAAGGCGTGCCCGGCCTCGGCAAAACCACTCTCCTGCGCACCCTGGCCAAAACCCTTCACCTCAAGTATTCCCGCATCCAGTTCACCCCCGACCTCATGCCCGCCGACATTGTGGGCAGCATGATCATCGACACCGACGAGCACGGCGGCAAGGGCCTCCGCTTCCAGGCCGGGCCCATCTTCGCCAACCTCGTGCTGGCCGATGAAATCAACCGCGCCACTCCCAAGACCCAGTCGGCCCTGCTCGAAGCCATGCAGGAACGCACGGTCACCAGCGGCACCACCACCCACGAGCTGGAGCGCCCCTTCCTGGTGATGGCCACCCAGAATCCCATCGAGATGGAGGGCACCTACCCGCTGCCCGAAGCCCAGCTCGATCGCTTCCTCATGAAGATCCTGGTCTCCTATCCCAGCCGCGAGGAACTCAGCCGCATCGTGGAGCGCACCATTGCGCGCGAGGAACTCACTCCCGATGCCGTGCTGAACCGCGAAGAGATCCTCGAGGTCCGCCAGGTCTGCCGCCGCGTCCTGGTCGCGCCCCACGTGCAGGATTACGCCATCCAACTCGTCATGGCCACCCAGCCGGAACAGGCCGAAGCCCATCCGCTCGCGCGCAAGTACGTGCGCTACGGCAGCTCGCCCCGCGGCGCCCAGGCCCTGGTCGAGTGCGGCCGCGTGCTGGCCCTCATGCGCGGACGCCTGCACCTCGCCTCCGAAGATGTGCGAACCGTAGCCCCCGCCGTGCTCCGCCATCGCATTATTCTCAATTTCGACGCCCACGCCGACGCCCAAACCCCGGAAACCATCCTGAATGCCCTCATCCAGGACGTAACCGCCCAGGTTTCCGCCGCGTAGGAAAACTATGGCCGCCGAGCCGATGCTCAATCGGGAGTTCCTCGAAAAGCTGGAGCGCCTCACCATCCTCTGGCAGAAATCCTTCGCCGGCTTGGTCGGCGGTCATATCCTCTCGCGCCTCGCCGGCCCCGGCCAGGAATTTCTCGACCACCGTAATTTTCATAACGGCGACGACCTCCGCGCCGTCAACTGGCGCGCCTACCTCCGCCTCGAAAAGCTCTTTCTCAAAATGTTCCAGACCGAGCCGCGCGTCCCCCTCCGCATGCTGCTCGATACTAGCGACTCCATGCTCACTTACGAGGGCGCCAAGTTCGAGTACGCCCGCCGCCTGGCCGCTGCCCTCTGCTACGTCGGCTTGGTCCGGCTGGACTCCATCGAGGTGCACGGTTTCACCCGCCGCATTTCCAAACGCCTGATTTCCAGCGGCGGCCGCCATCGCTTCCCCGGCGTCATGGACGCCATCGCCGCCATTCCCGCCGGCGGCCCCACCGATTACCACGCCATGGCGCGCGATTTCATCGAATCCTACCCCCGCCGCGGTCTGGTGATCGTTATCTCCGATTTTCTCGATGACCGCGGCTGCGAGCGCGCCCTCGAGTACCTTGCCGATTTCGGCCATGAGCTGATGCTGCTCCAGGTGTGGGCGCCCCAGGATCGCACTCCGCCCTGGCTGGGCGAGCTCGAACTGCGCGACGCCGAAACCGGGGAACGCCTCAAACTCGATTTCGACCAGGCCGCGCGCACCCGCTACACCCGCGCCTTCGACGAGTTCTCCCAAACCATCCAAACCGTGGCCCTCCGCAGCGGCGGCCGCTATGCCGGCCTTTCCACCGACCAGCCCCTGGAGGAGGTAATCTTCGGCGAGTTGATCCGCGCCCGAGGCATCGCATGACGCCCATTGGTTTCCGTGGGGCAGACCATCGTTTTCCGTGGTCTGCCCTACCGCTTCCGGTGGTGGGGCAGGCGGTGCCGCCTGCCCAGGTAGCGCCGGCGATCTTGTCGCCGGTGCCTTCCGCCCCCTCCTCCGCTGTTCTTCCTCCCGGAGACATGGCCCCATGTATCTCCTAAACCTGTCCCTGGCACAGTTCCTGGCCGTGTTCGGATCGGTCGCGGCCATCTCGGTGGCGCTTTATCTTCTCGACCGTTCGCGCCGCCGCCAGGTGGTTTCCACCCTGCGTTTCTGGGTGGCGGCGACCCAGCCCGTAGCCGCCGCGCGGCGTCGCCATCTCCAGCAGCCATGGTCGCTCGCGCTGCAGTTGCTCGGCATGGCGTTGCTCCTGCTCGCCATCGCCCAGTTGCGTTTGGGCACGCCCGCCTCCGCCGGCCGCGACCATGTGTTGGTGCTCGACACCTCCGCCTGGATGGCCGCCCGCGCCGGCAATCGAACCTTGATGGACGTGGCCCGCCTCCGCGCCATCCAATACCTCCGTTCCCTGCCCCGCCGCGACCGCGTCATGCTGGTCCGTGCCGACGCTCTGGCCACGCCGGCAACCTCTTTCGATCTCGACCGCGCCAATTTGGAGGCGGCCATCCGCGCCTCCCAGCCTTCTTTCACCGCCCTGCACCTGTCCCAAGCCCTCGCCTTCGCCCAGCATGTCCTCAGCCAGGACGGCCGCGGCGCGGGCGAAATCGCCTTCGTCGGCTCCAACCGCACCATCGATCCCGATCCCGGCGCCGTTCCTCCCGCCAACCTCCGCACCCTCCTGGTCCCCGATTCGCTCGACAACTGCGGCCTCCGCAAGATCGGCCTGCGCCGCTCCACCGCCGACCCCGAACAGTGGGAAATCTTCGTTTCGGCGCGCAACTATGATCCCGTCGGCAGCCGCTCCGTCGTCGTCTCGGCCGATTTCGGCCCACCCCAGGCCTCCACCCGCGTGCCGGTCGGAAGCCGCCGCCTCGGCCTCGCCCCCGGCTCCGATGGCGAGGCCGATTTCACCTGGCGCACCTCCGCCGCCGGAATCCTGGGCGTCACCCTCACCCCCCACGACGCCTTTCCTCAGGACGACCACGTGGAGCTGGAACTCCCCGCCCAGCCGACTCTCGCGGTGACCGTGTATTCCACTCAGCCCGACCTCCTCCGGCCCGTCCTGTCCTCCCTGCCGCACGTATTCGCCAGCTACCGCAAGCCCGAAGAATATCGCGCCGCTGCCTCCGGCCTCGTGATCCTGGATCGCTTTGCGCCCGCCGAGCGCCCGCACGCCGATTCGCTGTGGATCGATCCGCCCGCCGCCGGCTCCCCCGTCCCCATCCGCGCCCAGGTACAAAATGTCCCCTTTGCCCGCTGGGACCCCGACAATCCCCTCTCCGCCGGGATGCGCGCCACCGATTTCAATCTGGCCCACGCGTCGGTTTTCGAGCCTGCCCCCGGCGACGTGCGTATCGGCGAGTTGGAAGCCGGCCCCGTGGTGGTGGCGCGTCCCGGCAAACCGAAAATCGCCGTGATCGGATTTCATCCCGCGCTCACCGCCATGCGCTACACCCTGGCTACCCCGCTCCTGTTTGCCAACCTGGTCCGCTGGGTGTCGCCCGAGATCTTCCGCCGCTCCGAATCGAGCGCCACCAGCGTGGGCGCCATCCAACTCGTCCTCGACCAGTCTGCCCCGCCGCCCGCTCCCGAACAAGTCAGCGTCACCGCCGGCGACGGCAACCCCGTCCCCTACACGCTCTCCGGCCGTACCGTGGGTTTCTTCGCCCAGTCCCCCGGCAACCTGCGCGTGGTGGCCGGCGACCGCGAATACGATTACTCCCTCACCTTGCCCGAACTGGCCGATACGCGCTGGACTCCGCCCCCCACCGCGCGGCGCGGCTTGCCCCATTTTGCCGCCACCGCCGAAGCCGTGACCGACCTCTGGCCTTGGCTGGCCCTCTTGGGCGGCCTCGCCCTCCTGGCCGAGTATCTCCTCTTCGCCCGCTTCCGCCGCCGCGCCGCCCTGCGCTCCGTTCCGATTGCCGCCCGCGCCACCGCTGCCCGTCCCGCCGAGGTGCGCCGATGACCGTGCGGTGGGACAGACCATCGTTGTTTGTGGTCTGTCATCTTCCAAATGTGGGGCAGCCTCTTACCCGGTATTACAGCCCGTCGGATTATTCTCCCGCCGCGGCGACCTTCTTGTGGAGCGGGCTCTCAGCCTGCCACGCCGGGACTCGTCCCGGCGCTTTTGGCCGCGGCTGTGCTGCGCGGTGGGGCAGACCATCGTTTTCTGTAGTCTGCCCTGCACCTGGTACTCCACCTGTCCCGGCCTTTTGCCATCGGAGAATAGCCTGGGTGGCAGACCACAAGAAACGATGGTCTGCCCCACGCCAAATGGCAAGCTCCGAAAGTTTGGTGCTCTCATGACTTTCGTCCGTCCCTGGCTTCTCCTCTTCGCCCTCGCCCCCCTCCTGTGGGCAGCCTGGGATTGGCGCAATTCCACCCGGCGTCTGGCCCTCGTGCTCAAGGCCGTTTCGCTCGCCGCCATTCTGCTGGCCCTCGCCGAGCCCACCCTCCGCGTGGTCGAGAGCAAGGTTGCCGTGGCCCTGCTCGCCGATACTTCCGCCAGCCTCACCCCCGCCGACCTGCGCACCGAATCCGTTCTCGCCGATCTGCTCGACCGCGCCCGCGGCCGCCACTCCCTGCGCGTCATCCCCTTCGCTCGTACCACCCGCAACCCCACTCCCGCCGAGCATCCCAGCCACGCATGGCAGTTGGAATATACCGCCGGCGCCGCCGGGCGTGCCACCGACCTGGAATCCGCCATCCGCGATGGCGAAGCCGGCCTCCCGGCGGGCTTGGTCCCTCGCCTCCTCCTGGTCTCCGACGGTAACGCCAACCTCGGCAGCGTCGCCCGCGCCATCTGGCAGGCCCAACAGTTGGGCATTCCCATCGATACCGTGCCCCTGGCCGGCCGCCCCAAGCCGCGGCTCCTCCTCGATTCGGTCGGCGTCCCCGGCCAGGTCTTCAGCGGCGAACGCTTCCCCCTGGAAATTACCCTGGAATCGCCCTCTTCCGCCAATGCCACCGTCGATCTCACCGCCGACGGGCGCACCATCGGCTCCAGCACTGTCGCCCTCGATCCCGGCGTCAATCACCTCCACCTCGATGCCAGCGTCAACTCCGCCGGCGCCATTGCCCTCGCTGGTACCATCGCCGCCGCCGGCCTCGGCGAAACCCGTTTCGAAAACGCGCTCACCCTCCGCGGCCCGCGCGTACTGGTCGTCTCGCGCGATCCCGCCCCCAGTGAAGCCCACTTGGCGCATACCCTGGAGGCCAACCAGTTCACCATCGATCGCGCCCCCGATGGCGTCCCCGATAAGCTCGAACCTTACCAGCTCGTGGTCCTCAACAACTGGGACATGGAACAGATTCCCCCCGACCGCAAAGCCGCCCTCGAAACCTATGTGAAGCGCGGCGGCGGCCTGCTCTGGATCGCCGGCGAGCACAACGTCTACGTCGATAAACAGGGGCGCGAAGAAGATCCGCTGGAACGCACCCTGCCCGCCCGCCTCTCCCCGCCCCGCTCCCCCGAAGGCACCGCCGTCGTTCTCATCATCGACAAGTCTTCCTCCATGGAGGGCCGCAAGATCGAGTTGGCCCGCCTGGCCGCCATCGGCGTCGTCGAAAACCTTCGCCCCATCGATTCGGTCGGCGTCCTCATCTTCGATAATTCTTTCGAATGGGCCGTTCCCATCCGCAAGGCGGAAGACCGCGCCTCCATCAAACGCCTCATCTCCGGCATCACCCCCGATGGTGGCACCCAAATCGCCCCCGCCCTCACCGAGGCCTACCAGAAGGTCATGCCGGTCGGCGCCGCCTACAAGCACATCGTCCTCCTCACCGACGGAATTTCCGAAGAGGGCGACAGCCTCACGCTCTCCAAACAGGCCCTTTCCAACCACGTCACTATTTCCACCGTGGGCCTCGGCCAGGACGTCAATCGCGCCTTCCTCGAGCGCGTCGCCGCCACCGCCGACGGCAAGTCTTATTTCCTCAACGACCCCGCCGGTCTGGAGCAGCTCCTCCTCCGCGACGTCGAGGAACACACCGGCATGACCGCCATCGAGAAATTGTTGACCCCGAAAATCCTCCAGCAGGCCGAAGTGCTCAACGGCGTCGATATGGCTCACGCCCCGGCCCTCCGCGGCTACGTGCGGTTCCAGGCCAGGCCCACCGCCGAGACCATCCTCGAAGCCGACCGTGGCGATCCCCTCCTGGTGCGCTGGCAATACGGCCTCGGCCGCGTAGCCGTGTTCACTTCCGACGCCAAGAACCGCTGGGCCTCGAACTGGGTGGAATGGTCCGGCTTCGACCGCTTCTGGGCCAACATCTTCCACGACCTGTTGCCGCACGCCCCCGAAAGCGAAACTCTGGCCGATTTCGATCCCGCCTCCGGTGAACTGGTGGTGGACTACCGCCTCTCCGCCAACGTGCAGGAACCCGCCGCCATTCCCGACATCTTCGTCCTCGGCCCCGCCGGTTTCGAGGCCCCGCTCAAGGTGGGCAAGGTCACCGCCGGCCACTACCGCGGCCGCCTCGCCATCGGCTCCGCCCAGGGCCTGTTCCACATTCGTCCCCTCGCCGACTCCCGCACTTTTCCCGAGGCCGGCTTCTACCGCCAGGAAGACGAGATGGCCGAATACGGCAACAACCCGAGCCTCCTGCGCCAGATCGCCGCCGCCACCGGAGGACGCTTCCGCCCTTCCCCCCGCCAGGTCTTCGAACCCGGCGGCCGCGGCGTTCGCTCCACTATGCGCCTCTGGCCCGGCCTGCTGGCCCTGGCCCTCGCCTTGAACCTCATCGAACTGCTGCTAAGAAAGTGGAAAGGCCTGCTCGAATCCGTCGGCCTGAAACCCCGCTCCCTGCCCGCCTAACTAAATGGGGTAGACCATCGTTTTTAGTGGTCGTCTCTGGGCCTGCGGCCCGTGCAAGCTCATGAAAACCGTGGAGCGGACTCTCAGTCTGCCACGCCGGGACTCATCCCGGCGCGTTTTTCGACCCTGCCCCGCAATTGGCTGCTTTCGTGGACTTGTGGGGCAGGTTGGCAACCTGCCGACCGATTGTCAATCGGTCCCGTTGGCGCTTCGCAACTGTTCTCGACTCCCGCCTTAGGTCGGGCATACTTTAGCTTGCCCCGCGGTTCTTACCGAGCCGCGACCGACACGAAGCGGTCCGCCGGCGCATCCGTCTTACGCTACGATATCCCTGTCTATGCGAATTCTGCTGACCTGCCTCTTGCTCTCCGCGCCGCTCGTGGCGCAACCGCCCGTTCCGCGTTACGAAGTGAAGCGCGCGCCCGGCCCCATTGTCATCGATGGCAAACTGGACGACAAAGCCTGGGCCGCGGCGCCCGCCATAGAGTTCATCTTCCCCTGGCAGTTCCAAACCGGCGCCAAACAAAAAACCATCGCCAAACTGCTCTGGGACGACGACTATCTATATGTGGGATACGAGTGCGAAGACAAAGACATCGTGGCCCAGCGCACCGAGCGCGACGACCCCACCTATCTCGACGATGCAGTGGAATTCTTCGTCGACCCCAAACCGTCCCAGACCACCGTCTACTTCGGCCTCGAAATGAACGCCCGCGCCGTCTTGTACGATTACCTGATGGTGGACACCAAATATGTCTTCAAGCGCTTCAATATGCAGGGCGTCCAACTGGCTTCCTTCATTCGCGGCACGCTCAACGCCCGCGGCGATGAAGACCAGGGCTGGAGCCTCGAAGTAGCCATTCCGTGGGTCAATTTCGAAGAGCTGGCGAAGCGCCCAACCCCCGGGACCGTCTGGACGGCGAATCTCAACCGCTGGGACGGCGTCGAACCCGACCGCCGTCTTAGCATGTGGTCCGATTCGGGCGACGCGCAGCCCAATCCCCACCACCCCGCCCGCTTCGGCCAGTTGGTCTTCGTCAAGTGACGTGGAGCAGACTCTCAGTCTGCCACGCCGGGACTCATCCCGGCGCTGTCGGTCGCGGCTACGCCGCCCTGTGGGGCAGCCAATCATGGCTGCAGCCGCCTTTCAGGCGGCTCTTCCCGTCGCGCGCCTGCCCACCGGACACTGCGCTAGCTTCGTACCTGGTTTCGCAATTACGGTCACACATCCTGCAACCGCTCCCTGACGGTCGCGGCTCGGACTGGGGCCTTTCCGAGCCGCGACCGTGAGGGAGCGGTTGCCCTCCAATACGTTACCGAACTTCCGAAACGGTGTACTTGGCTATAGCTACCGGAACAACAGCGGCGCGTACTCCGCCAGGTCCTTCCGCCACACCGTGAAGTTATGCACCCCGTCGATCGGGTAAAAGACGTGTTTCACCTCGTTTTTCGTCAGCAGTTCCGACAGGTTCTTCGAGCGTGGGAATAACCCATCCTGCTTCCCACAGCCGATCCACAGGGTCTTCAGCTTCTGGTTGGTGCCCTTGGCGTCCTTGAGCAGGGCGTCGAAGCGGGTTTCAAAATCGGCCGGCACCGCGCCGGAAAAGGACGCGACCGCGCTGAACAGGTCCAGGTGCCCCAGCCCGATGCGCAGCGATTGCCCGCCGCCCATGGAAAGTCCCGCGATGGCGCGGTTCCCGCGTCCCGGCAATACCCGGTAGCGCGCTTCCACCGCCGGGATAACGTCCTTCAGAAAGTAGTCCTCGAATAGAGCGTCGTTGGTAACTCCTCCCTGCGGCACCGGAACGCCGTACGGCGTGGCGTGGCCGAACGGCATCACCACAATCATCGGCACGGCCTTGCCGCCCGCCAGCAGGTTGTCCAGGATGAAGTTGGCGTTGCCCGCCATGGTCCAGCCGGCAGCCGTGTCGTTCGAGCCGTGGAGCAGATACAGCACCGGATAGCGGCGCTTGGTCTTGGCGTAGCCCGGCGGCGTGTAGATCCAGATGGCGCGCGTCTCCCCGGCAATGGCCGTGGATTTCTCCCAGTTGATCTCGACCGTCCCGTGCGGCACGTCGCGAGGCTCCCAAACGGCTGCCGGCGCATCGTCGGTGACCTCCACGATGCTGGCCGAAGTGCGCGCCCGCAGCTTGATGCGCGGGTTCACCGGGTCGGGTACGGCCATGCCGTCGACGTTGAAAGAGTAGATATAGTTACTCGGCTCGAATGGGCCAAGAGTGACGCTCCAAACGCCGCGTTCGTCCTTTGTCAACTTAGGCGGCGGCGCCGTGCCCAGCCAGTCGCCGGTGAGCGTCACTTCCGACGCTTTGGGCGCGAAGATACGAAAGGTGACGCGATGGTCGGGCGAAACCTCGGGAGATTGGACGGTTTCGGCGACCGTCGGCTCGCGCCGCGGCGGCTGTGCCGAGGCCGTGGTTGCAACGAGGGCTGCCAATGACGAGGCTGCCAATAAGAAGGACCGGTGCATTAGTGTGTCTCCTGAAAAACTCTCTGTGCGAATTCGGCCAGTGCGTGCCGCCACACTTTCCACTCGTGTACGCCCGGCGACGGGTACCACGCGTAGCGGATCTGGTGCTGCTTCAAGTTATCGGCCAGGTCGAGCTGTCCGTAGTAGCGTGGATCCTCGGTGCCACAGCTCAGAAACAAAAGCTTCAGTCTGCGGTTAATGTCGTCGGGGTGGTCCAGGAAGCCCGGCAGGTACTGATCCAGGTGGAACTGGGTGTCGCTCACCAGTCCCGAGCTGAACTCTCCCACCCACGCGAACAGTTCCAGGTGTCTCAGCCCCATGGTGAAGGCTTGGCCCCCGCCCATGGATAGGCCGGTGATGGCGCGGCGCTCGCGGCCAGGCGCCACGCGGTAAGTCCGGTCGATCATGGGAATGATGTCAGTGAGCAGCTCCTGGGTGAGCAGTTCGATTCCCTCTGCAGAGCTTCCTCCGGCCCACGTACCGTCGGTATCGCCGTTGGGCATCACAATAAGCATGGGCACGGCTTTGTGTTGCGCGATCAGGTTATCCAGAATCACGCCCGCGCGCCCGGTGTCGCTCCAGTTCCCTTCGTTATCGCCGCTGCCGTGGCGCAGATAGAGAACCGGGAAGCGGCGGCGAGGCTCCGAGTCGTACTGCGGCGGCGTGTACACGTAGAGCTTGCGCGCCCTTTTCAGCGGCGTGGAAAGATAAGTCCGAATCTGCAGCGCGCCGTGCGGCACCGCCTGCAGTTCGTCGAAGCGCGGCGGATTGCCTGGGACTTCGACCGTGCTGGCGTCCGGCGCGCGGCCGTTCTTCAGATTGGGATTTCCGGGATCGAGAATGCGCACCCCGTCCACCACGAAGTTGTATTCGTAAATCTCCGGTTCCACCGGCCCCACGGTAGCGCTCCAAACCCCGGCGTCGTCCTTGGTCATGGTCTTCGACCCGCCGAACGACAAGTTCACCCGCCCTGCCTCGGGCGCCCTCAGGCGAAACACAATGGTCCGGTCCGGACGAACCTCCGGCGATACTACGCGGGGCACGGCGGAGGCGCCCCCGCTCGAATGATAAGTGTTCTTAGGCCGGCCCGCATCCTGCGCCACCAGCAAACAAGCGCAAACGGCCGCCGCCGCAATAAGCTGCTTCATGGCAACTCCAAATGATACCGCCGCGCAACAACCCAAGGTGGGGCAGGTGGTTCCACCTGCCCTTCCACCGCGTTCCGCGCAGCGGATGCGGCAGTACAGCGACGTATTGGTGGGCCCGCTGGAATCAGGGCCGAATGTTCGAGTCCGAGCCGCGACCGTAAGGGAGCGGTTGCCGAATACGTCACCATAATTTCGAAAAAGCGTACTAAGTGGATTCCCCCTAACATGCAAACTTCGAGTAAGTTAAACTAAGGTCTGGCAAGCATAGCCCCAAATGGAAATCTCCAGGTCCGGTCAGCTCTGTCTGTGCAGCCTGCTAAGCGCATACGGCCTCTGGGCGCAGCCCACGATTATCGAATATCCGATTCCCACCAGCGGATCGCGGCCTCAAGGGATCACAGCTGGGCCGGATGGGAACCTCTGGTTCGTCGAAACGGCGGCGAACAAAATCGGCAAGGTCACCACGGCCGGCACGATCACCGAATACCCGATTCCCACTGCTTCATCGGGAACGACGGCTATTGCACAAGGACCCGACGGCAATCTCTGGTTCACCGAGGGCAGTGCGTCTCAGATCGGCAGGATTACCACTAGCGGCACGATCACCGAATACTCGGGAACAAACCTCTGGCAGCCCTACGGGATAACCTCCGGACCCGACGGTAACATGTGGTTTGCCTACGGCGCTGGCGTCGGCAAGATCACGCCGGGCGGTGCAGTCACTTTATACCAGGCGCGCTTCACCTATTTTCCGGCGAACATTGTGGCCGGTCCCGATGGGAACCTCTGGTTTACGAATACCTACTCGAGCGGGTCCACTCCCGGCAATCTGGGAAAGATCACGACCGCGGGTACGATTACCGAGGTGCCGCTATCCGTGGGCTACAGTTCCAACGCCATCGCATCGGGGCCCGACGGCGAGCTCTGGTTCACTGGCGATGGGGGCGGACTTGGGTCCATCACCACGGCCGGCGCGGCGGCATACTACCTGTTCTCCGGAGGGTCAATCTATGGCATGGCCGCGGGCCCGGATGGCAATTTGTGGCTTGCACAATACAACGGAATCCCCGACTTCGGGCAGTACGCCCGCAACGCTGGCGGTTTCCGTGGCAGGCAACCTCTCGGTGGGGCCATATACTGGGACCATCTCGGTGAGGTTCGCGGACGGAGTGATCATCCCCGTCCAGGTCAGCGTGACCGTCGATACGGTTGCTGGTTCCGCCATTTCGGTCAGCCCATCCGCGTTGGCGTTCACGTATCCGCTTGGAGGCAGCGTTCCCGCGCCGCAGGCGCTGCAGCTTACCGGCTCCGGCGCCCAGACCGTGCCGTACGTGGCCAGGGCCGGCAGCCCGGCGAACTGGCTTTCGGTATCGCCGACTTCCGGCACCACGCCCGCGACACTTGAGGTCGCGGTTGCGACGGCGGGTCTTGCCGCCGGGACTTATAACGGCACTGTCGCTGTAAATGGCGGTGCCGACGTTATTCCCGTTACCCTCACGGTAGCCGCCGCGTCAACCGCACTGCCTACGATCACGGCCGTCGTGAACTCGGCCAGCTACGCCACTGGCGCGCTTTCGCCGGGTGAGCTGATTACGATTGGCGGTTCGAACCTGGGACCGGCCAATCCGGCGTATCTGACTCTCGATTCGAACGGGAACGTGGCGACTTCGATCGGCGGGGTGACGGTGTCAATCGGTGGGACGCTGGCGCCGCTGGTATATGCCAGCAGCAGCCAGATCAACGCCATTGTGCCGTACGAGGTAATTGGGCTCTCGACGGCGAACGTGATCGTGAATTACCTGGGAGTGCGGTCGAATGGGTATGGGATGGAAACGGCGGCAGCGGCGCCGGGGATCTTCACTCAGAGCTCGTCGGGATCGGGACCGGGGACGATTCTGAACCAGGATTACACCGTGAACGGGCCGAATAATCCAGCGGCCAGGGGCAGCTCAATAACGATCTACATGACTGGCGAAGGGCAGACGAACCCGAATGGCGTGGATGGCAAGATGACCACGGCAAACACCAGCGGCGCAGGCCCGGTGACGCCCGCGCCTCTATTGCAGGTTTCGGCGCTGATCGGCGGCGTGCCGGCGCTGGTCGAATTCGCGGGTGAAGCGCCGGGGGTTGTCTCCGGAGTTTTGCAAGTGAACGTACAGATCCCGGCGAACACCCCCACCGGCGACGTGCCGATCTCAGTCTCGGTCGGAACCAGCAGCAGCCAGCCGGGCGTGACGGTGTCGGTGCAGTAAGGAACAGCCCGGCGTCCGGTTCGCGGCCGGCACCCGCCAGGGGCTATACTTCAATCCCAGGAGGCTCAATTCGTGGAAGCTGCTCTCCAAACCTCGCCCGCCGCGGCGCCCGCGACCTCGCCCGTCCCGCAAGCTCCGCCGCGCAATATCGCCATTGACGCTTATCGCGGCCTGGTCATGCTGCTCATGATGGGCGAAGTGCTGCAGTTTTCGCGCGTGGCGCAGGCATTTCCCGGCAGCCGCTTCTGGAGCTTCCTGGCCTATCACCAGACGCATGTCGATTGGGCCGGCTGCTCGTTGCACGATACCATTCAACCGGGCTTTTCGTTCCTGGTGGGCGTGGCGCTGCCTTACTCGATTGCCAGCCGGCTCGCCAAGGGCGGCACTTTCGGCCGCATGTTCGTTCACGCTCTCTGGCGGTCGCTGCTGCTGGTCGCGCTGGGGATTTTTCTCCGGTCGATGGACAGTCCGCAGACCAATTTCACTTTTGAAGATACGCTGACGCAGATCGGCCTCGGTTACGGATTCCTGTTTCTGCTGGCGTTTCGGCCGCCCAAATGGCAGGCGGTGGCGCTAACTGCGATCCTGGCGGGCTATTGGCTGGCATGGGCGCTCTATCCGGGGCCGGGCCCTGGTTTCGACTACCAGTCGGTCGGCGTTCCGGCCAACTGGGCGCATCACTACACGGGTTTTGCGGCGCACTGGAATAAGAACGCCAATTTCGGCCTCGCCTTCGACCAATGGTTCCTCAACCTGTTCCCGCGCGTCCGGCCGTTCGTATTCAATGGCGGCGGGTACCTCACCCTCAGCTTCATTCCCACGCTCGGCACCATGATTCTGGGCCTTTTCGCCGGCCAGTGGATGCGGGCCTCGGCGCCGCGCATCCCCATGCGCCGGCTGCTGGCGGCGGGCGCCATCGGAATCGCCGCCGGCCTCGTGTTGCACTTCACCGGCATCTGCCCGGTGGTAAAGCGCATCTGGACGCCAAGCTGGACTCTGTTCAGCGGCGGCCTTTGCTTCCTCTTCCTGGCCGCCTTCAGTTGGATTCTGGATGTCCGCGGCTACCGCAAATGGGCCTTCCCGCTCGTCGTCATCGGCAGAAACTCCATCGCCGCCTACCTGATCGCCCACTTGTGCGAGCGCTTCCTCGTCGATTCCTTCCGCATCAACCTGGGCCCGCACTTCTTCCAGGTCTTCGGCACGGGCCTGGAACCGCTGCTGCGCGGCATCGCCCTGCTGCTGGTCTACTGGCTGTTTCTGTTCTCGATGTACCGGCGCAAGATCTTCCTGCGCGTGTGAAACGCCAAGCTGACCGCTGAACCGCTCTCTCACCTCAGCCGCTTGTCGCAATCCGCCGCCAGGCGCTCGGTATCGCTCAACTCCTTGGCGAACCGTTCGCCGCCCGGCAGGGCGATCAGGGGGCGATACTCCTCGACCGCGTGCGTGTAGGCCGCCCGGGCGCTCTTCCAATCGTCACGGCTGGAGTTCTTGCGCGCCAGCACGGCGTAGATGTCGCCGAGCCAACGCTGGCTGCGCGGTTTGTACACGCGCACCGGCAAGGGGCCTTCGCCCAGTTTCATGGCCGCATCCACCTGGGCCGCGGCCCGCTGCATGTAGCCGATGGCGGCCCGGTCGCCGGATTCCGCCAGCAGGTCGGCCGTGTACTTGTCGGATTCGGCCAAGGCGCCGCGCGCGCCTTGGTTGCCCGGCTCGGCATCCACCAACTGCCGGGCTAGCTCCCGCGCGCGCCCATAAGCCGCCAGCGCGGCGCCGGAATCGCCGGCCTGCTGCAGACGCTCGCCCAGCCGCCGGTGGGCCCACGATAGCGTCAGCGTGTTTGCCCCATTGGCCAGGTCCCGGCGGTGCGTCTCTTCAGCAATCCCGACCGATCTGCGCAAGATCGCAATCGAGGCCGCGCGCTCACCCGCCGCGTTCATCGAAATCCCGTAGCGGAACAGCGCGCCGCTCAGTTCCCACCGCGCCTGCATGTCTTTGGGATCGGCTTCGGCCGCCGCCTCGGCCATCGCCACCTCTTTGCGGAAATACACGGCCTCCAGGCGGGGATCGTAGACACTCGCCTTGAACCGATCGCTAATCAGGTCTCCCATCGAGGCATAGCCCTCCGCCAGGTGGTGGCGCAGCACCGAATCGTTGGGGTACCGCGCCCACAGCCGTTCCCACACGTCCAACGACTGCTGCAGCGCGTCCCGCGCGGCGGGCAGGTCGCCGCCCGAGCTCTGAAGGGATAGCCCCAGGACTTGGTAACTCACCGCCAACTGGTCCAAAATCTCCCGGTCTCCGGGATGGCCGCGAGCCAGCTTCTCGAACAGCACCGTAGCTTGGCGCGCCCGGTCGACGGCTTGCCTCGGCAATCGGTCCATGGTCATGCCGGCGCTTTCCCGGTAGGCCCTCGCCAGCAGGGCCTCCATGGCCTGATCGCCCGGGTTGCGCGCCGCTAACGCTTCGCCCCGCGCGATCGCTTCCAGCAGCAGTTTGCTGGCCTCCGGCACGCGGTTGAGCCCCTCCAGGATCGCTGCCATGTGAATCTCCAACTCCAGCAGCCTCGGTGCCACCGCGTCGCCGCCGGGCCGGCCCTTTTCGAGCGATTGATAAATCTCCAGCGCGTGGCCGTAACTGGCCAGCGCGCCAGGCGAATCCCCCAGGTTGGGGTGCCCCGGCTGGCCCTGCACGTCGCCAATGCGCATGTAGGCGCTGGCCAGCGCTTCCCGTACGGCCGGATCGTTATCGCCGTCCCGCCCCAGTCTATCCAGAAAATCCAGCGTGGTTTTCACGATCTCGCGCCGCGCCTCGGTGGCCCCCGGAAGCTTTTCGAGCGTGTCGTGAATGTCGAACAGGGAATGGTTGGCCAGCTCCACCATCTGCCGCAGGCGGCGCTCGGCGCGCTGCCGCTGCCCGTCCGCCACGCGCGCTTCCCGCACCGCCACCCCCGCCCCCACCACCAGGCTCAGCGCCGCGGCTCCCGCCGCCAGCGCGCTCAATCGGTGGCGCCGCAGAAACTTTTCCGCGCGATAGGAGAACTTGTCCCCGCGGGCGCGCACCGCGCGGCCGGTCAGGTAGCGCCGAACGTCTTCGCTCAGATCGTCCGCCGAATGGTAGCGGCGCTCCGGCTCTTTGCGCATCGCCATCAGCACGATGTTGTCCAGCTCCGCTCCCACCCGCGAAGGCGGCTTGCGCAGCCACGCTGCCAGCCGCCGCCAGCCGCGCCCCCCCGCCGGTCCGCGCAGCCTGGCCGCCAGCGCGCTGGGACGCGGGGGATCGTCTTCGCAGATGGCCCGTTCCAGAGCCACCGGCGTGAGCGTATCGAGCGAATAGGGCCGCTGACCGGCCAGCAGTTCGTACAGCAGCACGCCCAACGAATAGACGTCTCCGGCCGTGGTCACCGGCGCGCCCAGGAGCTGTTCCGGGCTGGAATACTCCGGCGTACCCATGCGCGCCGCCGCCGCGGTCAGCGTCTGCGCTTCGCCTTCTCCCCCCGCCGACAGCACCTTGGCAATACCAAAATCCAGCAGCTTGGGGATGCCGTCCGCGCCCACCACGATGTTCCCCGGCTTCAGGTCGCGATGGATCACCAGTGCCCGGTGGGCATAACCCACCGCGTCGCAAACTTTGGCGAACAGCTCGCACCGCGGCTCAATCCCAAGGCCGTGTGCGTCGCAATAGTCGGTGATGCGCCGGCCCTCCACGTACTCCATCACGAAGTATGGCCGCCCGTCCGGAACGCTCCCCGCGTCCAGCAGCTTCGCGATGTACGGG
Organism: Bryobacterales bacterium; assembly: GCA_003164035.1. Taxonomy (GTDB): domain Bacteria; phylum Acidobacteriota; class Terriglobia; order Bryobacterales; family Bryobacteraceae; genus JBEKYD01. The sequence continues at coordinate 59,505 of PLRS01000035.1, forward strand.
TGATCCAGCCGCGCCAGAATCCGGCGTTCGTGGCGGAAGCGGTCCACTACCGCTTCGACATCCATGCCGCGCTTCACCAGCTTGATCGCCACCTGCTTCTGGTAAGCCTGGTCGTCCCGCTCGGCCAGGCAGACCGTACCCATGCCGCCGCGGCCGATTTCCCGCAGAACGCGGTACGGCCCCACGCGAGATCCCGGCAGCAGGTCGCCCACCAGCACCGAGGCCGCGGCGTCTTCCACCAGCGTCGAGATCCACCGGCCATCGGGAGCGTCGTAGGCCAACAGGCTCTCCACTTCAGCCCGAAGCCCGGCATCGCTGCCGCATTCCCAACTCAGAAAGGTGTCGCGGTCGCCAGCCGGCAACTCGGTGGCGGCGAAAAAGATCTCCTCCGCCCGCTTACGCCTCGTTTCCGGGTCGGCTTCCGGGTCCATCCTGTCGCGCACCGCATCGTCGCTTGCCAAACGCTCTCCTCACTGCAATGTCCAGGGAGATCCCTGCTCTCGGTTCCTCACATCATACATGCGGAAACGGCTCGGCGGTTTGCCGCCGCGCGGCTGCAAGCCGGCGATCTTCGTCGCCGGTGTCTTTGGCGCGGACTGTCAGTCCGCGGCGTCGGCCTTTCGAGCCGACGTTCTTGTCCTCCGTAGCGCCGGCGATCTTTGTCGCCGGTGTCTTTGCTCGCGGCTATGCTGCCCCGTGGAACACCGATGATGCTCGTTTAGGGCTGTTAACTGTGTCGAACCTCACATATAGTACGTATATAATCAGCAGCAACTACAGTTTGTCTATGCCATGACGATCCGAACTCCGTATAATTACTCCACGGCGGTGAACGTTATGGCCACTCCATCGAGGGCGCTTCAAACGTTACGGTGTTCGTTCCCTGGCTGCCCGGTCCCGGTCCGCATCCATTTTTCGCTGATTGAGACTTTGGAGGGAATCGTCCGTAAGGGCGGCGGAGGTGAACAGGGAATTCTGTACGGGCAACTGGACGGTACCGGTACCGTCGTCGAAAGCACTTACGCCCTGGAAGCTTTTGTGATCGAAAAGATGCGCCAGGCGGTCGCGAAAGTGCACGGTCCCGTGGTGGGTTTCTACCGGATTCGCGAGGGTAACTCACGCGAGCTCACGCCGGAAGAAACCAATCTCGCCATGGCGCTCTTTGCCAAACCCGGAGCGGTAATCCTGCTCGTGGAGCGTCGCGCTGAAGGTCCAAGGGCCAATGCCTTCTTTTTCGACCACGGAGCGTTTGTGAGCCTTCCCCGTGGGCGCCAGTTTCCTCTTGATGTCGGCATTCTGATCGAGCGTGAAGCGCAGCGTGCCAGATTCTCCGACGACGAGGCACTGGTTCCTGCCTCTCCCGTTCTTGTGCCGCTTCGGTCCGGCTCGAACTCTCCGCCCCCGGCGGCAAAGCCAAGACCCGCTTCACGGAGGAGGTGGTGGTCGGCGGCACACATCTCGGCGTTCTCGATCGCCATCTCCGCCGCGGTGGCGTACTTCTCCGTGGCGCAGTACATAAACCGGCTGCATGACCAAACCGGCCATGCGGCAGTGGCCGGAAACCCGCCGCCTGGAGCCAAAACGTCGCTGCGGGCCGAGCGGCAAGGCGAGGACTTGAAGATCCTGTGGGACCTCAATTTACCGGCTGTCGCTAGCGCCACTTCAGGCATTTTGGACATCGACGACGGCGGCAAGACTCGACAGATTCCCATCACCGCCGACCAGGTCCGGTTCGGCAGCCTCGTGTACTCGCCCGCGTCGGAACAAGTCTCCGTGCGGTTGACTACGTTTAAGGATGGACAAAGAACTACCCAGGAGTCCGTCCTCGTGCTATTGAAATCGCCGCAGCCTCAGTCCGGTAGCGGCCGCCAGAACCCGAACATCCCTTTCGTGGTGAGAACGCAGCCCACCTCCGGGGAACCCGACTCCGCCGAATCCGACCCTCCCGGGCAACTGAAGGCGCCGACCCGTGCTTTTGTTCCGCCCGCCGTGAATCCCAAGGTAACGGGGCCTCCGGTTGAACTTGGGGACGCCCCAGCCGCCCGCGCGATTCCGGGACGCGCCGATCTGCCCGCGGCCCCGCTGGGGTTCGTGCCGCCACCACCGCCACCAATAGTTACGCCCCGCGCCACCGAGCCAGTCAAGCCCCAGCAAACCGACTATGTCGCACCGGTTCTTATTTCCCAGCAAGGCGCGCGCTCGCCGCCGGAACTGATGCTGCGTCGGCCCGTAACAGTCAGTGTTCGCGTCGACGTCAATGAAGCGGGTAAGGTAATCCGCGCCGAGCCCATCCCCGAAAAAGGCACCCACAGGCTGTTGCTGGATGCCGCCAGGGACGCAGCCTGGCACTGCCGCTTCCAGCCGGCCCGGCAGGGGAAATCGCCGGTCCCGAGCACGATAACCCTGGTGTTTCACATCGGCCCGAAGGAGTAATCGCCCGCTCACTGCGCCCGAACGATCTCGAACGGGATGGCGGGCAGTGCCCCTAAAGGCACCCGCTGGCGGTTAGCTTGCGGCTTTCCGTTCGCTGCCTGTGCGGCTCTTTCGCCCGAGACGGTCACGATCAGGTTGCGTTTCAAACCTGGTTTGGCCTTTGACGCGTCGCAGCGGAAAACGATTTCGGTCCCGTCCGGCGCCCCGCTCGCTCCCGCCAGGGTAACTCCGTCCGGCGGGTCGCTCAGTTCGTAGTTCACATTATTGATCGGGCTCCTCGGCGGCAAGCGAACCTCGACTTCTAGCTTGGCAGCGCCGCCCGACGGCAGCTTCAGTTGTTCCGGGCTGACGACCCTGGCCGGTACCCGCAGCGGTCCGCCTCTTCTCACCGCAACTTTCCATTCCTGCGCCGCCACCAGATGCCGATAGAAGAAAGCCTGCATCCGGTCGTCGGCAGGCACCCCCTGGCGGGTCACCCTCCGGCCATCGATAGACGCCACGCCCTCCAGGCGCAGCGCCATCGGTTCAGGCTGCTGGCGCGCTTCGGGCGGTACGGTGAGTGTGAGCCTCACTTCATCCTGGCCCGCCGGAATCGTGGCCCCGGATAAGACGAAGCCCGCCGGCGCTCCTTTCAGTTCCAGCCGGATCTCTCCGGCGAATCCATCTTTGCGGAGCGCATGGACGGTGACCGGAACCGTCATGCCGCCGGCTGCGTTGATGGCCGATGGCGTCACCCGCAGATCGAAATCCTGCCGGGGCGGGCCGATGCGCAGCCGGTACGTGTACTCGGGGCCCCCTTTGCCTTGCATATCGCCGAGGTAGAGATAGTAGGCGCCATTGGCGGGCAGCGTGGTCAGAATGCGGGAATCGGCGTGATGTGTCTCCAGTCCTTCGCCCTTGTCCTCGAAATCGTCGTTGAAGGCGAGTTGCCGTCCGGAGGCATCGGTCAGCTTGAGCACCGAATCGACCGGCGATTCCATGCGCCGCGCATAGACTTCGGCCACAATCCCCTGCCCGGCCCGGCCCTCGAAGCGATACACGCCCCACCGGCCCGGCTTGCCCACGCGGCCGTTGACAATGACCGGCAGCTTGACGCGCTGCGCGGTCGCGGGCGAATCGTTGCCTTCCTTTTGGTTGGTTTCGGGGAGGCTGTCCACTTGAAACGGCAGCGTATTGGACGACCGTAGGGAGATCGGATAGATACCCGCCTCTTTCCCCTTCGCGTCCACAATGAGCTTATATTCCGGCAAATTCCAGCCGGCGAGCTCGACTTTGGTTTTCGCCCGTGCGCGGCCGCCCATGGGAAAGATGCCGGTGATAAACGGCAGCTCGCCGATGGCGATGCGGTACACGAAGTCCTCGCGGCCACGGTAAAGGGCATCGCGAATTTCCAGGGAGTATTCGCCGTCCTTGGGCACCGTGTAGTGGATGACGGGATCGGGATGAAAACGGTAATCGTCGTCGTAGGCCGCTTCCCGGCCGTCGCCGTCGTAAAGGGTCGCCACGGCCTGGAACCAGCCCGGAACCGCGTCGGCGAGGTATGGCACCAACTCGCGCGCCGCCACGGCAATCACCAACTCCTGCCCGCGGCGGGCGGTGAAGCGGTACCGGTCGCTGTCGCCCGGCGTGAAGGGTGTAACGGCTTTATTCTGCTGCTGCGGCGTGCCCAGACGCGGCTTGATGCGCCCATTAATGGTTGCCGGCAGCGTAATCGGCATGTCCGTGGCGGGCTGGCGGATCTCGGTCCGGTTGACCGGCTGCCCGGCTGGCGGGGGAACGACCTCAATGGTCTCTTTCTCGGTAAATTCCGGCAGTTGGCCGACGCAGAAGATCAGCGGATTGGACAACCCCTGTGGCGTGAGCACACGTAGTTCCCGCTGGCCGGCGGCAGCGCCCGCGGCGATGGAGACGCGAAACTTGACGGTTTCAGCCAGGCCGGGGCTGATCGCGCGGTGAGCATTGAACAGGAGCAGCTTCACGCGAATATCGGTCATCTCTTTCCGCGCGGCCTCGCTGACGGCCTGCTTCTGCAACTCCTGCATCCGGCTCCGCAACTGCTGGGCCTCCGCCCCTCCCATCGGCTTGCCGTGCTCGCCCACCGTCGCCTCGATTCCGCCTCCGGTGACCGATACGGCACTCATGTTGTTCAGAAATTGCCCGCCGACGGTCACTTCAAACGCCGTGCCCTGTTGCCCTCCGGCCGGCAGAACGTAGGCGAGACTGGGCACGTTTTGCGCGTGCAGAGAGGCGGCGAGCAGCGCCAGGCAACCGAGGCGAAATGCGCTAAACTCGCGCAGGAGCTTTCCCCTGTCCACGGGGCTCCAACCAGGTGCGTCACGCCGCGTTTCCGAGCCGCGACCGTAAGGGAGCGGTTGGCGGCCGCATTGTGAAGCCCGGCCCCTCATACCAGTTCCTTCAGCCGCCCCGCCATGGGAACGCCCTCGGCGGCGGTTGGGATTACGCGTAGATCCAGGCCTTGCGGATTGGGCAGCCTGGCGTTGAGGTCGATGCCCAGCAGTTCGTAAATGGTGCCGATAAGATCCGCCGGGTAGACCGGGCGGTCTTTCACCTCTTCGCCCTTGGCGTCGGTTGCCCCCACCACCCGTCCGCCTTGAAAACCGCCGCCGGCGACCAGCGCGCAGAAACAGGCGCCCCAGTGGTTGCGGCCTCCGTTCCAGGGCGCTTCCCACATCACCTTCGGCGTGCGGCCGAATTCCCCGCCCCACCACACGATGGTGCTATCGAGCAGACCGCGATCCGATAGATCCGCCAGCAGCGCCGCCAGTCCCTTGTCCATCTGCGGCAATTTTTGCCGCATCACCTGAAAATTCTGCACGTGCGTGTCCCACCCGCCATAGTTGATGGTGACGTAAGGGACGCCGCGCTCCACCAGCCGCCGCGCCGCCAGGCAGGACTGGCCGAAGGTATTGCGCCCGTAGCGGTCGCGCATCTCGTCTTTTTCCTCCGCCAGGTCGAATACTTTGCCGGCGTCGCCCAGGATCAGCTCGTAGGCTTGCCGCTCGGCTTGGTCCAGCGCCTTGATCGAGGGGTCGTTCTCCATGGCATGCTCCAGGGTGTTCAACTGGTGGAGCAGTTGGCGCCGGTCCTTTTGGCGCTGGTCGGAAACGCCCGGGGCCACGATGCCCTCCACAGCGAAGCGCGCCTGCGCCGGGTCGCCGCCAGTGGCGAATGGCCGGTAACGTTCCGGCAGGAAGCCGTTTTCGGAGAACCGGCCCTGCGGTTGGGTGAGCACGATATAAGGCGGAATCAGGTTGCCAGCCGCGCCATCCTTGCCCTTGAACAGGGACACCACCGCCCCGGTGCAAGGGTATACCAGCCGTTCGCCCGGCTTTCTGCCCGTCTGCACCGCGTAGGAAGCGGTTTCGTGGGCGTAGATGCCGTGGGTCATGCTGCGGATGACCGAGTATTGCCGGGATTGAGCGGCCACGAGCGGCATCAGCTCGTTGATTTCGAGACCGGCGGTCTTGGTCGCGATCGGCTTATCGAACGGACCGCGGTAATCGTAGCCGGCCGAGGGTTTGGGATCGAAAGTATCGGTGTGCGACGGGCCGCCCCACATCCAGATCTGGATTACGGCTTTGGCTTTGCCTTCGGGTTTCGCCCTAAGGGGAATACCGGCTCCAGCCGCGAGCAGGCTGCCCGTACCCAGCAGACGCAATGCGTCGCGCCGGGAAAACTGCAAGATCGGAATCTTATCCATATCGTCTTCCGCCTTTAGTGCCGATAGAGAAACTCGGCGCTGTTGATCAGTGCCCAGGCCAGATCGGTGGCCGCCTGCCACCGGTTCGCTTTCGACGCCTGAAAATAAGCCGCCACGGTTTGCCATTCCTGGCTGGTGGGGTAGCGCGATAGAATCGCCAGATAAAGCCGTTCGACCGGTTCGCGCGGCGTGCGGCCAGCCTGGACCAGGGTTCGCAGCTTGACGCTTTGTTGGATTTTGACCTGAATGTGGCTGGAGTTCAGCAGGTGCAGGCGCTGCTCGGCGGTGATGGTGTTGTTGCGTTCGGAAGCCAGGCCGGTATCGCGCGGCGGCCGTCCGAACATGTCCAGGAAGGCACTTCCGATGCTGCCATCCGGTATTGTCGTAGCCCGCTGGTTTTCCGGAAGATACGTGAATGGCTCAGGGATTGGGCTGGAATAGTCCTCCGCGGTCCCTGTAATCTGGCAAATGGCGTCGATCAGTGTCTCGGCGTCCAGGCGCCGCACCGGGTAAGATGCGAAATTGGCCGCCGCCTGCGCCCGGCTGTCGCGCGGAATGGAGGACATCTGGTAGACCTGCGAGTTCAGAATCAGCCGGTAGATGTGGCGAAGATCGTAGTGCGAGGCCACCAGCTCCCGTTCCAGGTAGCCCAGCAATTCGGGATTCGCGGGCGGATTGTCCGGGCGGATATCGTCGGGTTCCTGAACGATGCCGCGGCCCAGCAGCCAATACCAGATCCGATTGACGGCGTTCGACGCGAACCAGGCGTTGCCCGGGGCAAGCAGCCAGGCGGTGAAGACCTCGCGCGGGTCCTCGCCGGGCGTCAGCCGCGCCGCGCGGCCATCCGGAAATACGGCTCCGGCCCGGGTGGGCTGAGTGAAATCGAAATAGACGATCTCTTCCTTCCATTCCGAGGTCGACTTATATCCGACCCGGGAAAAGAAGGCAGCCATCCCTTCCAGCCGCGGTTTGGGCCATTGGGAGGCGCGCGCGCCCATCCACGTCAGCGCCACGGCTTGCGCGATGGCCTGCGGATCGCGACTCGGAATGGCGCGGTAAAAATTGACCTCCGGCACGCGGAAGTTACTGCCGCTCGAATCCAGCAGTTGGCGCGCCCATCGGTCGTAGGGAAGGTTGGCGGCGATGGCGGTGTGGATCGAGCGGTAATACGCCTGCACGGCGTTGGGCCATAAATTAATCGGGAACTCCGATTTGACCCGTAGCAGGTCGCTCCATTTGAGAGCCCAATAGTCGGGGAATTCGTCGCGGGCGAGGAGGCGGTCGATCAGGGCGCCGCGTTTGCCGGAACCGGCATCGCCAAGAAACTGAGCGGCTTCATCGGGGGTGGGCAGCGTGCCGATGACGTCCAGATAGGCCCGCCGCAAGAAAACCTCGTCCGAGCAAGGTCCGGAGGGCTGGATCCCCAGTTGCTTCCAACGGGCAAAGGTCAGCTCGTCGATCCGCCCGTGCGAGGCGATCGGGCCGGCGCTCTCAAACGGGGCGGCGCGGTCTTCGGGGATCGTGCCGGCAAACGCCGCCGCCAGGAACGAAACCAGGAGCGGGAGAATGCCGGGTTCCCATATCATGAATATGGAACCCGATTCTCTTACAGAAGTCGCAATGAGGCGGGTGGGCCGACGCGCCCTCCTGCGCTTATTGCGGTAGGACGCGCGATTCGGTCCATGTCCGGCTTTGCAGCAGGGAGTCGCCGGCCAGCAAGCTGGGATCCTGGAACGTTTGCATGGAATCCACCGATTCAAGCACCCGTTCGAGCAGGCTGTCGGTTTCGGAAACCGTGGTCTTCAAGGCGTCGAGCGAACGGCTCTGCGATCCGACCCGCTGGTCGAGCGAGGCCAGGACTTTGCCCAGAGCGTCTTCCTTCTGTGCGACCGAGGTCTTCAAGGTATCGAATTGCTTGGTCTGGTCGGCGAAGCGCTCTTCGAGCGAGCTCACCATCTCGAGCAGCGTCTGCTTTACTTCGCCCGCCTGCGCGACCGACGCGGTCAGGACATCGAACCGGCTGGCGAAGCGCTCTTCGAGCGAGTTCACCATCTGCAGCAGCGTTTGCTTTTCTTCGGCCGCGGCGGCGGAGGCGGCCGAAGCTTCCGGAGCCGCTTGCAACGAGTCAAGCGATTCCAGGACGCGTTCGAGCAGGCCGTCGGTCTGGGTCACGGTGCTCTTGAGGACTTCGATCGAGCCGGCCTGGCTGTTCATCCGGTCGTCGAGGGAAGTCATGGTTTTCGAAAGCAGTTGTTCCATGGCGGACACAATGTCCGCGGTCGAGGGCACTTCCTTGAACTTGGCGTCATGCTCGGCCAGGCGCGCTTCCACTTGATCGAAACGTCCCGCCGTATCGGAGTACTGTCCGGCCAGGCGCGTTTCCAGGTCGGCCAGAGACTTCTTTAATTCCGCAGCCAGTTTCGGGTCCACATCTCCGCGAAGCCGGCGCGCTCCAGTGACCGCACCCGCGGCGATTCCGGCAACGAAAATCGCGATGCGTGGAAGATAGTCGAGAGTTCGTCCCATGCGTGATTCTCTTATAATACTTTTCCGTAATCTCTTGCAAGTACTACAGTTTGTGAGTAGCGTACCAGGTACGTAACGGAATTGCCCGAGGTTAGTGATCCTGCCATCCTATTTAAGCAAGATCCTTTTATCGCAGGAGAATTCCGGTTGAACACTAGAGCGGAGTCCGAAGCCGCCACGGAAGAAACGCCGATCTCAGCAGTCTTCACGGAATGCGACCGCGTCGGGTGCATTCTATGGCAAAGCGCGCGCGCCAATCGCGTGCTGGGAGCACGGGCCGGCTTGGCCGATGCGCTCACGGCGGGCGCGGCCCGGTGGAGCGTGACCTGCGTGCTCGATACGCCTCGGCGCATCTGGCTGGGGTTGCAGCCGCTCCCCAAGCCGGAAAGCGCCGCCCACCGGAGCGCCTTCGCCTTGCACCATCTGGAGGGTCGGCTTCTGGGACACTACTTTCATTTGCAGAGGGCGGAGCGAAATATTGCCGACCGGGTGAAACAGGGGCCGAGACGCGCCGGTGCGGGACAATTGATTCAGCACATGGAGCGGGAACGGCAACGCCTGGGGCGCGAGTTGCACACCGGAGTCGGGCAGTTGCTGGCCGCCATTAGTCTGCAGGTGGATACGGTCGCGACCGCGATCCCCGACCCGCCGCCAGCCGCCAGCCAGGCTCTGGACCGGATCTCGCTGCTGGCCGGCGACGCGCTCGAACAGGTGCGGGCTGTTTCGCGCCGCCTGCATCCGCCCATGTGGCAGCGCCTTACCCTGGAAGAAGCGCTGCGGCAAATGTGGGCCTTGAGCGGCGTGCCGGAGAAGTTGGCCGCCACGGCGACCATCGCTTCGCTGTCCCGCGGCCCGGAGCCGGAAATCAAGGCCCTGCTTTACCGCGCCGCGCAGGAGGCAATCTCCAACCTGGTGCGCCATTCGCGAGCCACCGCCGCGCGGCTCAGCCTGACCGAGTCCGAAGGCTGGCTACACCTCACCGTATGGGACAACGGCGGCGGGTTCGACGTGGCGTCGATCTGGGATGCGCCGGCCGATGCTCGCGCCGGCCTGGGGCTGCGCTCGCTGCGCGAAGAAGCCGCCGCCGTCGGAGCCGCCATGCACATCGAAAGCGGTCCATCGGGTACCAGCGTAATGGTGGCAGCTCCCTTCGAATTTAAGGAACCCGAATGAGCCTCGAAATGGGAACGAAAGGCAATAATGCAGCAGATTTATAACAATATAACCGTGGTATTGGCCGACGACCACGAGATCGTGCGCGAAGGTTTCGCCTTGATCTGCGAGGAAAGCGGATTGCGAATCCTGGGCCAGTGCGCCGACGGGGTGGCGGCCGTGGACATGGTGATGACTCTCAAGCCCACGCTGGCGATTCTCGACCTGGAAATGCCGAAACTCAGCGGAATTGACGTCATCCGCCAACTGAAAGCCCGCGGATCGGGCTCGAAACTCCTGATTCTCTCCATCAGCCGCGAAGACCAGCGGGTAATGGAAGCCCTGCGCGCCGGAGCCGATGCCTATATCCTCAAGGATGGTCCAAAGCGCCATCTGATTGATGCCATTGGTTTTGTGCGAGACGGAGGAGTTTACATTTCACCCCTGTTGCGGGGCGTGGGCATTTTTACGCGCGCTGCGAACGCCGCTCAGGAAGATCCCCTGGCGGTGCTCAGCCCGCGCGAACTGGAGGTTTTCACCCACCTGGTCAATGGCTTGCGGGCAAAGGATATCGCGGACCTTCTGCAAATCAGTCCGAAAACCGTGGATACCTACCGAGCCAGCCTGATGCGTAAACTACAGGTCCGCGACTTAGTGAGCCTGGTGAAATTCGCTATCGAGCGTAACCTTACGTCTACTTCTCCAACGCGATGAGGGGTGTACCGCTGGCAACTCGGATTTCTCGCATCCGCTGGTAGTCTTCCAGAGAGCGAATAAGACCGTCAACTGCGGCCCGGCGTTGATAGAGCCGATCCAGTGCCCGCCGACGAATCACATTCATCGACAGGAGGCGTCTTCTGTCCGCCGAAAATGCTGAAGGAATCACGATTGGATTCGTCATTTACCGATCTATCCCAGTACCGATATGAGGGTATTTCAGGAAATCAACGGTAAGTATAACGGCAATTTCCTGATATATGCAAGTGTTTTTGCAAGAAAAATCTGACTCTTTTACAGTTTTTTCTGGTACTGCCATTGGTAAGTGCTAGAACCCCTGAAACTAAGTACTCGATTTCGGAATTGCAGCCACGTAGTAAGAGCAACCGCTCCCTGGCGGTCGCGGCTCGATTTCGCGCGTTTCCGAGCCGCGCGCGTCGGAAGACTTGAAATATTCGATTTTCGGGGTTACAGCCAGAAACCCTTTCCTAAACGCAAGATTCCACTATTGGGTGGTGAGCTCAGCGCCATTTCACCCAGCACTTGACCCACCGCTTCCTTGTTTTTGACCCAGGCTGAGCGGACGTACCAGATCGGTCAAGAAAACGATGAAATTTGCGACAGGCTGATAATAAAAGGCTTTGGGACCTGCAATCGATTATATAAGGTTATGGTCCTACACATGCAGACGGTGGTTGGCTCGGTAGCATGCATCGTCCTGGCTGGGTTGTCTCCTAGCGCTCGCGGTGCATAAGAATCTCGGTTCTTACTCTAAGCGGAGAACAAGCGCATGCGGACTCCTTCAGTTTCGTCGGCAATACGGTACGCCCTGGTGGCGGCAGCGGTCGTCGGGTCGGCCGTTGTTTTGGTCGCGGCCAGGAAAAGCACTTTCACGCCACACGAAAAGGCATTTTACGCGGATCCCTCGGTCGTCGAATATGTGAACCCCGGCTTGACCATTACCGTGGTGTCGGCGAAAATCGCCTCCAACGGTACGATCAGCGTCGATTATAAGTTGACGGATCCCACCGGCGCGGCACTGGATTCGGCGGGCGTGGTCACGCCGGGTCCGGTTTCGTTGAGTTTCCTGGCGGCTTATATTCCCGCGGGCCAGTCGCAGTATAGCTCGTACATCACGAGGGTATCCACGGCGGCCACCGGCGGCGCTACCGCAACGCAGGCCACGACCGATTCCGGCGGAACCTATCAAACCGTCTCGACCGGCGAGTATATCTATACCTTCAAGACCGTGGCGCCGACCGGATTCAACGCCAACGCGACCACCCGCATCGGCATATATGGCTCGCGCAACCTGACCCAATGGGACCTGGGTACGAGCTACGCCGATACCTATTACGACTTTATTCCGTCCGGGACCGGCACGCCGACTCCTCGCGACATCGTGCGCAACGCCGATTGCAACTCCTGCCATGGGAGCGCCGTCACCACCACCAGCACCAACGGCTTGGCGGCGCACGGCGGCTCGCGCCGCAGCGTGGGCGTCTGCATCATCTGCCACCAGCCGCAGACCTCCGATCCGAATACCGGCAACAGCCTGGATATGAAAGTGTTCATCCACCAGATTCATATGGGCAGTTCGCTCCCCAGCGTCCAGGCCGGCACACCCTACCAGATCATCGGCTATCAAAATTCGGTGAACGACTGGTCGACGGTGGAGTACCCGGCCAATATCGAGCGCTGCCAGACGTGTCACAATCCCAAGAACGGGGCCGCGCAGACCGGCGCCTGGCTCAATAGCCCCGGGGCGGCGGCGTGCGGCTCCTGCCATGACAATGTGAATTTCGCCACCGGTACCAACCATGCCGGCGGACCGCAGCCGGACGATAGCGAATGCGCCAACTGCCATATTCCGCAGGGCGAGTTGCCATTCGATTCCTCCATCATGGGCGCCCACACCATCGCGGACCAGGCGCCGGGCATTCCGGGGTTGAACTTTACCCTGGTGAGCGTAACCGGCGGCAGCGCCGGGAAGAACCCGACGGTCACGTTCACGGTTAAGGACAATAGCGGCAACCCGATTCCGATGAGCAGCTTCACCACGGGTTCGAATTCGCTTTCGCTGACCATGGCCGGCCCGAGCAGCGATTACGGCTACACCAGCTTCGGGTCGGACACCACCAGCACGCCGGGCTACGTCACCGAATCGGCCACATCGGCTACCTGCAGCGGCTCCGGGACCTGCGTATACACGTTCACCCACGCGGTTCCGGCCAAGGCAACCGGCACCTATGCGATCGGCATTGAAGGGCGGCTCTCCATCACGCTGCTGCCGGGCACGACCTCGGCGACAACCACTAATTATGGTGGTGTTAACCAGGTCATTTATTTCTCGGTGGACGGTTCGGCGGTGACGCCGCGCCGCACGGTGGTGGCGATGGCAAACTGCAACGCCTGCCATTCCTACCTGGAAGTGCATGGCGACCTTCGCAACAACGTCACCTACTGCCCCATCTGCCATAACCCAAGCAACACCGATGCGAGCACGCGATCCAGCGCCACCGTAAAGGCGCAACAGTCGCTGCCGCCGCAGGGCATCAATTTCGCGATGATGATTCATAAGATCCACACCGGCGCGAACCTGGAGGCGAATTTCAACCAGGACTACATCATCGTCGGTCACGGCGGGAGCGAGAACGACTTCGGAGCCGCCTACGCTTCGGTTCCGTCTTCGATTCCGAACACGGGCGTGCGCTATCCGGCGATGGGGCCGTCCGGCTCGGTCGCGGACACGGCGGAATGTTACATGTGCCACGCTAACGGTTCGGAGGCCGTGCTGCCCATCGGCAAGAACCCGGTGACCGACCCGCAAGGTCTGCTGAATCCCTCGCCGACCACCACTTCGGCTTGTACGGCATGCCATCTGAATACCGGGGCATTCGCGCACGCCGTTACCCAGACCGATCCCAAGTTGGGTGAAAGCTGCGATGTGTGCCACGGAACGGGCGCGCCCTTTAGCGCGACCCAGGTGCACGCCGGCCAGTAACCTGATCGCCCGGAGCGGCCGTGCCCCCTCGTGGCCGCTCCGGGCGAGCAACGGGTTTTCATACGGAGATCTGAGTCATGCGGAATTCTTCAAAAGCACGGACCATCGCCGGATTACTCCTGGTGGTCCTCCTTGTCGCGGGCGCCGCTCTGGTAGCGGCCGCCGACCGCAAACCGGCTTTGACGGTTCACGAGAAAGCCTTTTACGCGAGCGCAAACCTGGTGGACTACGTCCAGCCCGGGCTGGTCGTCAGCGTGGTTTCGGCCAAGATTGCGAGCGACGGCACCATCAGCGTCGATTATAAGGTCGCCGACCCCAACGGAGCGTCGCTCGATTCCTCCGGTGTGGCGACCCCGGGGACGATTTCGCTGAGCTTCCTGGCGGCTTACATTCCCACCGGCCAGGCGCAGTTCGCATCCTATATTACCCATAGCGTCGCCGCGGCCACCGGCTCCGCCACGGCCACCCAGGCAACGTCGGATTCCGGCGGCACCACCACCACCGTCGCCCAGGGCGAGTACGTTTACACGTTCAACACCAAGGCGCCCAGCGGCTTCAACGCCAACGCCACCACCAGAATCGGCATTTACGGCTCGCGCAACCTGACCCAGTGGGACCTCGGCACCGATTATGCCGACACCACCTACGACTTCATTCCGTCCGGAACCGGCACGCCGACTCCGCGCGACGTCGTGCGCAACGCCGATTGCAACGCCTGCCACGGCAGCGCCATCACCGCGACCAGCACCAACGGCCTGGCCGCGCACGGCGGCACGCGCCGCAGCGTGGGCATCTGCATTATTTGCCACCAACCGCAAACCGTCGATCCGAACACCGGCAACACCCTGGATATGAGAGTTTTCATCCACAAGATTCACATGGGCAGCTCGCTGCCCAGCGTCCAGACCGGAAAGCCCTACCAGATCGTCGGCCATTTGAATTCGGTGAACGATTGGTCCACGGTGGAGTATCCCGCCAATATCGAGCGTTGCGAAACGTGCCATAACCCGAAGAATGGGGCGGCGCAGACCAACGCCTGGATGACAGCCCCCGGCGCCGCCGCCTGCGGGTCCTGCCATGACAACGTCAATTTCGCCACCGGCACCAACCATCCGGGCGGGGCGCAGGCCACCGACGCGCAATGCGCCACCTGCCACATCCCGCAAGGCACGCAGTCGTTCGATGCGTCGATCATCGGCGCTCACACCATAGCCGACCAGGCACCGGAGCTGGGCGGCCTGGTCTTCGGCCTGGTCAGCGTGACCAACGGCACGCCCGGCAAGACGCCCACGGTTACCTTCACGGTTCACGACAAGACCGGCGCCGGCATTCCCATGAGCAATTTCACCACTGGCAGCAACTCTCTCTCGCTGACCATGGTGGGCCCCACCAGCGATTACGGCTACACCAGCTTCGGCTCGGACACGGCCAGCACGCCGGGCTACGTGACCGAATCGGCCACGGGCGCGTCCTGCACCCCCAGCGGCACCTGCCAATATACCTTCACCCACGCCATTCCGGCGAAGGCTACCGGCACGTATACCATCGGCATCGAGGGCCGCCTTTCCGCCACGCTGTTCCCCAACACGCCGCAATCCACCACCACCAATTACGGTGGCGTCAACCAGGTGATCAACTTCTCGGTGGACGGTTCGCCGGTCGCGCCGCGCCGCACCGTGGTTGCCATGGCGAACTGCAACGCCTGCCACTCCTATCTGGAAGTGCACGGCGACCTTCGCAACAACGTCACCTATTGCCCCATCTGCCATAACCCGAGCAACACCGACGCCAGCACGCGCTCCAGCGCCACGGTAACGGCGCAACAGTCGCTCCCGCCACAGGGGATCAACTTCGCCATGATGATTCATAAGATCCACACCGGCGCGAACCTGGAGGCGGTGTACGGCAAGGACTACATCATCGTGGGCCACGGCGGCAGCGAGAACGACTTTGGCGCCGCCTACGCTTCGGTTCCCTCTTCGATTCCCAACACCGGCGTCCGCTATCCCGCCATGGGCCCCAGCGGCTCGGTTCAGGATACGGCCGAGTGCTATATGTGCCACGCCGGCGGCTCGGAAGCGGTGTTGCCCATCGGCAAGAACGCCGTGACCGACCCGCAGGGCCCGATCAATCCGGACCCGGCCACCACTTCGGCATGCACCGCTTGCCACCTGGATGCCGGTTCGGTGGCCCACGCTCAGGCCAACACCAGTACGCAGTTCGGTGAAGCCTGCAGCGTCTGTCATGCAGCCGGCGCCACTTATGACGCCATCCAGGTTCATGCCGGACAATAAATCGTACAGGTAACCGTCATGCATCGACCGCAAGTGCGCACCGCGAGCCGCTCCGCCCTGTCCGCCCACCGCCCGATCCGCGCGCTGGCGCTGGCAGTGGCGGCGGCCGGGTGGCTGACAATTGTTTCGGGGAGCGCGCGGGCCCAGGCGGATGACAAGCCTGCCGCCAAGCCCGCCGCTCCCTCGGCACCCGCCAAGCTCGAATACATGGGCTCGGAGACCTGCGCCATGTGTCACGAAGACCTGGCCAAGGCCTTTCAGAAGAATCCCCACCGGCTGGTGGATACCGACAAGAAATACAAGCACCCGGCGCAGGCTTGCGAGGCGTGTCACGGTCCCTCCAGCAAACACGAAGATTCCATGAACGCGGCCGACATCCGCAATCCGGCCAAACTACCAGCGGCGGAGGCGGACCGCATCTGCCTGTCGTGCCATTTGAACGCGCCCACCCATGTTGGCCGCATCAGCGGCAGCCATGCCAAGAATGAAGTGAGTTGCGTCTCCTGCCACTCCATCCATAAGGGTCCGGAGGCCATGGTGGCGCGTAAACCGGCCGACATCAACCATCTCTGCGCCACTTGCCACCGGGACGTGTGGGCCAGTTTCCAGCGGCCGTACAAGCACCGGCTGCCGGAATCCGCCATGAGCTGCGTGGACTGCCACAACCCGCACGGCAGCCTCCTGCCCCACAGCCTGCAGCTTGTGGAAGCCAACGAACCGGCCTGCGTGAAGTGCCACGGGGATAAGCGCGGCCCGTTCCCCTTCGCGCACGCGCCCATGCAACTGGAAGGGTGTACCGCCTGCCACGAACCTCACGGGTCGGCCAATCCGCGCATGCTGACGCGGGCGCGGGTGTACTTCGTCTGCCTGGAGTGCCACGCCAATCTGTCGCAGCCTACCCCGGTTGCCAACGGCACCATGGGCGCCGTGCC
Organism: Bryobacterales bacterium; assembly: GCA_003164035.1. Lineage (GTDB taxonomy): Bacteria > Acidobacteriota > Terriglobia > Bryobacterales > Bryobacteraceae > JBEKYD01. The sequence goes on from PLRS01000035.1 coordinate 76,284, forward strand.
GCCCGCGTTTCACGACCTGCGCAACCCGCGTTTCCAGAACTGCACGGTCTGTCATCAGAAGATACATGGCTCCTATGTGAGCCAGGATTTCCTGAAATGAAACATTCTTGGTTATTTCTGCTGCTGGCCTCGGGATACGCCCCGGTCTTCGGGCAAACGGTGCCAGCCGCGCCCGCCGCCGAGGCCCAGACAGGTCCCGCAGCCGCGCCGGCCGCACCCGCACCCGCCCAGGCCGCACCCGCCGCTTCTCCGGCTCCCGCCACCGAACAATGGATCACCGGCAGCTTCGAGGTGGGCTACCGCTGGACGCCGGATCTTTCGGGCAACATGAACGAGTATCGCAGCGTCGTCAATCTGGGCGCCGGTCCCCGCCTGCTCGATATCGACCTGACGATTATCGATCCCAATAAGCGGTTTTTCGACCGGGTGGACGCGCGCGCCAGCGGCTGGGGCGATCCGAATAACTCCATCCACGTGGACGCCACGAAGCTGGGAATCTACGACTTCCGTTTCGACTATCGCAACATGGCTTATTTCAATGCCGTGCCCAGTTTCGCCAACCCCGGCGCTCCGGCCGGCTTCAACGAGCAGGCCTTCGACGCGCACCGCCGCATGATGAGCGCCGACCTGGACCTCCTGCCCGGCAAGCACTTCGTTCCCTACCTTTCCTTCGACCACAATTCCGGTTACGGCGACGGCATCGACACCTACGTCGATTCCTCCAGTAACGAGTACGCCGTGCCTACCCGGCTGCGCGACGCCACCAATAATTACCGCGGCGGCGTGCGCGTGGAGTATTCGCGCTTTCACGTTTCTCTCGAGCAGGGCGGCACCACCTACAAAGACGACGATTTCGCCTCCGAAACAGGGGTGGAATATGGCGATAATTCGCAGCCGCTCTTCGGCCAGGTGCTGGACCTATCGAGCCTGAAGCAAACCTACGGTATTCGCGGCAGCAGCCTCTACAGCCGGGCGCTCGCGACTGCCAGCGTAACGCCGTGGTTGAACGTCTACGCGCAGTTTCTCTATAGCGAGCCCAAGACCACGGTCAACTACGTGGATATCGCCGACGGCAACTTCGCGCTGCTGAGCTCGCTGCTGTTCTACAGCGGCCAGTTGAACCTGGGAACCGGCACCTCCAACCAACCTCACACCACCGCCAGCGGCGGCGTCGAAATGCGGCCGCTCAAACGGGTGCGGGTGATGGGTTCCTGGATGACCGACCGGTATCACGACGCCGACTCGCCGCTCGAAAGCCAGCAGATCTACCTCACACCCACCACGCTCGGGCCGGGCCTGGTCACCAGCTTCAATTACACTCAATATGTGAACTACAACCAGGGCGAAGTCAACGTCATCTACGATGCCGGCAAGCGGCTCACCCTTCGTACCGGCTACCGCCGCGTGTGGGGCGAGGCCACGGAATTTGCCGGGCCGCTCAGCCAGACGGGCCTGTTGGTGGCGGGGCAGCTCCAGCGCAACATTGCCTTGGCCGGCGCCACTTATCGGGCCTCTCAAAAGCTGTCGGTGAACCTGGATTACGAAGGCGCTTCGAGCGACAACATTTACTTCCGCACCAGCCTGAACGACTATCAGAAGGGTAGGGCGCGGGCGCGGTATCAACTGGCCAGTTCGCTGACGTTGCAGGCCCGCTACCAGATACTCGAAAATCAGAATCCGGATCCCAGCATTCGCTACGACTTTGAAAGCCGCAACAGCTCGCTGGGCATTTTCTGGACTCCCAAAGCCGCCAAGCGCTTCAGCGTATCGGGCGAATACGACCGGTCCACGCTGCGCTCCAACATCACCTATCTCACCTTGCCGGCGCTGGGGTCGGCGGTGTCGGATTATCGCGATAACGCGCATACGGTCACCGGTACGGTGGACGTGGCTCTGCCGGGCAACGCCAAACTGAGCGTGGGCGGAGCGATGTTTCTGTCATCGGGCAGCCAGCCCGCCAATTACTATCAGCCGTTGGGGCGGTTTTCGGTGCCCATCGGCAAGCACGTGTCCTGGAACACTCAATGGCAGTGGTATGGCTTCAACGATTCCTTTTACGGGTATGAAGGTTTCCGCACGCACATCGTAACTACCGGGATACGGGTGACTCGTTAGGAGGCTGGCCATGGCGAATCTTTACAGAGTGGGTTTGGCCCTGCTGATGGTGTCGGGCGTGTTTGCGGCCGAACCCATTCAGGGCAACGCCGACAGGGGCGCGAAGCTTTTCCAAAACGAGCAGTGCGTCCGGTGCCATAGCGTCAACGGCAAGGGTGGTACCGCGGCACCCGATCTGGCGCGCCGCATGGACCGCGATTACACGCCCGCCGTGATGGCCAGCCTGATGTGGAACCATGCGCCGGAAATGTGGACCGGCATGAAGGCCCAGGGCATCGTCCGGCCGTCGCTCAGCGCCGAATCGGCCGCCGATCTTTTCGCTTATTTCGTAGCGGGGCGCTATTTTGAAAAACCCGGGGACGCCGGGCGCGGCAAGCTGGCTTTCCACGACAAGCACTGCGACTCCTGCCACGGCATCGATGCCGCCATGGCCGGCGGTGCTCCGCCGGTTTCGCGGTGGGAATCCCTGGCCGACCCGATCGTGCTGGCGCAACAGATGTGGAACCACGGCGGAAAGATGCGGGCGGCGTATCTGGCAGCGTCCCTCAAATGGACCGAGCTCGCGCCCCAGGAGCTCACCGACATTTTGGTATACCTGCAAAATCTACCGCAGACTCGCCATCAGGCGGAAAGCTTCGAGTTCGATATTTCCGACAGCGGCGCCGGCCTGTTCGCCTCCAAGGGTTGCACCGAATGCCACCAGGGCAAAATGGCGCTGGAGAACCGGCTCCGCAATCAGACCCTCACCGAGATCGCGGTGGATATGTGGAACCACCAGCCGTCCATGAAACAGCCGTCGCCGGTTTTCACTCGCCCGGAGATGCGCGAAATCATCGGCTACCTTTGGGCCCGGCAGTATTTTCGCGGCGAAGGCAATGCCGGGAGGGGCAAGAAGGTATTCGCGGATAAACATTGCGCCGCCTGCCATGAGCAGCCCTCCAGCGGCGCTCCGGCCCTGGGCGGGGCTAAAGGCCAGTATTCCGATATCAGCATGATGGGCGCGCTCTGGCAGCACGGCCCGCGCATGCTCGAGCTGATGGGCGAGCGCAAACTCCCCTGGCCGCGCTTCGATGCCCAGCAGATGTCGGACCTGATCGCCTATTTGAACTCGCGCTGAACGCCGCTGACGGGCCGGCACACCGTGGGGTATCGGGCAACCGCTCACAGGTCGCAGGCGGAACCGCCTGCGCCACCAAAGCAGGCGTATCTAATTCACGGCGATAATCACGCCCGGCTGGCTGGTCGCGCTTCCGATGGTGACCAAGACGGGGACGGACGAACCGGGGGTTACTCCTGTGGGGACGATGGCATTGACTTGCACCAGGCCGGCGATGGCGCCGGGCGCTCCGCCGCTGTACACGACTTGAGCGGGAACCCCGCCGATGGTCACGGTGGTACTGGACGACAACCAGGGCAATGGGTCGGATGGGGTAATGGAGGCGTCCGGGCTGGGGGGATTCGTCACGCCACCGCCGGTAAGGTAGATCTGCACGACGGAACCGGGGGCGGCGGGACGGGCCACGCTGTTGATGCTGTAGTCCTGGTTCAGGATCGCGCCGGGGCCGGAGGGGGAATAGTCCAGGGTGTAGATACCGGGATTGGCGGCTTGCACGTTCAGGACGGTGGCGGCGGAGATTCCTCCCTGGTAGGTCACGATCATTTTGGTGGTGCCGGCCACTTCGAACGGCACCACGGCGTTCACTTGCGTGTTCGAGGCGTAGGTGAGCGCGGCGGCTTTTCCATCGAACAACACCTGTGCGCCTCCCAGGTTGGTGGCGACGGCGGTATTGTTCGACACCAGTTGCAAGCCGACGCCAGTGGACGGTCCAAGATTATTTCCGAAAATGGAAACGATTTCACCCGGCGACACCACGCCCGAGGTCCCCAGCGCCGACGCGAAACTGGCCGAGTGGTCGACGGCGGCAATCAGCGGGGTAGGCGGGGCGGCAGCCTGCTGGGTAACCGAAAAAGCCAGCGTCCCGATATAAAGAGCGCCGGTTCGCGCCGCGCCCGTGTTCGCGCTCACGGTGTAACCGAGAGGCCCCGGGCCATTGCCATAACTGGTCGATGAGATGCCGATCCAATTCACGTTGGTGTAGACGGTACCCCAGGAACAGCCGGCGCCGGTGGTGACGGTCAGATAGCCGGGGCCTCCGGCGGCGGAAAAGGACGCGCCGGCCGGCGTGAACGTCAGGTTGCCCGGCGACCCATCCTGATTGACGGTGAACTGCGGCACCGGGTAAGGATACGCCGAACCGAGCGCCACCGGTGTGCTGGAGCCGGCTTCCACGGTGAGAGTTCCGGAACGGCCGGCAACGCAGGGGTTCGCCGCGACCGAATAGCCCACGGCTCCATTTGAAACGCCGCTCGCGCCGGAAGTCACGGTAATCCAACTGGCATTGCTCCACGAGTTCCAGACGCAGTCGCTCTGGACCGCGAAGGTGGAAGAGCCGGCGCCCACACCGATTTCGTAAGCCGTCGAAGTCAGCGTCAGCAAGCACGGAGATGCCTGCTGGGTGACGGCGACCGTCGCCACCGTGCCCGCCGCCGAATCGGCGATCGTAATCTTCGCCGTACGCGGGGAGGGGAGCGTGTTAACGGTCACGGCATAGGCGAAGGTGTAGCTTCCGCCGGATTGCCCGTTTGCCTGGCCGTAGAAGGTAAGCCAGGAAGAATCCGACGTGTAGGTCCAGATGCAGTAGCTGCCGGAGGCCACGGAAATCTGTCCAATGCCGGCGGTGTAGGAAATGGTAGCGGTCTGGGGCGGATTGACGGTATAGGCGCATTGCGCGCACAACGGCATCGCCGCCAGGAAAGCGAGGAACAGCTTCATCAGTTGTTATGTTAGCCCGCATTTCAGGCGGGTGGGCCGGCGAAAGGCAGGGTTGGCCGCCTCGCGGAGCGGCCGAGTACCGGGCTTTGTCAGGCGGCGGCGGTTTGGGGTTTATTGAGGCAACATTGTTTGAATTTCTTGCCGCTGCCGCAGGGGCAGCGGTCGTTGCGGCCGGTTTTGGGGTCGGGGCGGCGATAGGGCTGTTGGGGAGTTTGTGCATTTTTGTGCATGATTTCGGGATTTTGGGCGGATTTTGGGAGGATGGGAGTGGCGCGGCGCTCCTTCGCGGGAGAAGGCAGGGCATGGCTGAGGATGAAGATGGCGGCGCGGAGACGCGCGGAGGTGGAGGATTTCGGGTCCTGGAGGATCTGTTCGAGGGCCTGGAAGGCCAGCTCAGCACGGCCGACGGCGCCTTCGTGCAGCATGTCGGCGCGGTCGTTTTGGGCGTCGCGAAGGGCCGCCTCAAAGGCCGGCGAGGTGTGGCGCCAATAGGCGATGGCGTTGCGGTGAACGCCGGCCTGGTCGGCGGCGGCATTGAGGTTGGCGCCGTTCAAGAGAGCGTCGATAACCTGGAGCTGAGGAGCGGAGAGGGCGGAATCGGGCATGGGAGCTACCTTTCGGCCACTACGATAGCTTGCGAGCGCGGAAGAAGCGGCTGTCGGGAAGGGGCGGATTTGGCGGAAGTGGCTTGGAATGTGGGGGAAGGGAATATTTAGAAAATCCGTGACTGGCGTTTGGGCGGGGATGGGTTTCCGGAGAGCTCTTTGCAAGGTCTAGTAGCTAGAGGCGCGGGGGCTGTGATGAGCTCGCGCGGCGTCGCGTGGCAGGCTGCGGTCCACTCTTCTCGCGCGGCACTTTACCGATAAACCCACATGTCATTCCCAATGATCAAAGGAGCCTGTGCTTGGTGCCCACCATTCGGTTGCCTGCGGCCCGCCGCGGGGGACGCAATCACATCGGTCGCGCAGGCCGGCTTAGCGCCAGGGGAGACGTGATCGTCAATTTGTCGAATTGGGCGTTGATCCAGCCGTTGACGCCGAACCCTATCTGCCCAGATATGTAGGCTGAGTCGTTGGCGGTTCCCAGCACGAGCCGATCAAGCTCAGCGCGGATTGTCGTCCCCACAAAGGTGAGCGCCAGCTCATGCCAAGTGTTGGTGCCGAGCGGCGCCACCGATCCGTAGACCAGGCCTGTGGTTGTGCCGTCGATATCCTCCCGCACGATAGCCCAGTTCCCCTGATCGGTGACTTGCAGGTGGTAGGACTGCCGGCACGAGGGATCGGCGGGCGATTGATCGCCGACGCGGCCCAGGAGTTGGACAGCGCCCGATTGTTCCAGCAGGACGTCGGCGCTCACCCGGTAGTCAGTCCAATTCACGTCTCCCATCAGAGTGTATGGATTGCTGGCCTTGCGCAGCGTGGGGGTTACCCACCAGAAATACGGCTGCACCGCCGCCATCTGCCGCAGACACTGGCCCGCTCAGCCGCCGCCGCACGGCGCAATCTCGAACGCTCCGTTTACATCGGCGAACAGGCGGGCTTCCTGGCCGATGTTGTACTCCTCGAAACTGTCCGAATAGGGTAACTGCAGGGAGCACTCCACGCCGGACTGGCAAACGGCCGCGGGCGCACTCCCTTTACTCTGTCCCGTGGTGGTGGTGATGCTATAGAGGAAGCCGGGCTGCAAGGTCACCGAGTACAAACCGTTCACCGGCGCCACATCCTGAGCTTCGGCGAACCAGTCATCCGGATCTGTCGAGTTCAGATTGGTGGACCAGACATGCACCGGACCAGTCGCAAGGCCGCCCGTCACGACGAAGCTAAAGATCTGACTGCTGGTGGCGTAAGCGGTTTCGATGACGATGCTATAGTCGCTCCCGTTGGGCGACGACAGCGCGACATAGGAGCCGATGTCTCCGGTGGTGCGCCCGGCGGCGCTGTCGATGTATCGCCAGCCGGGTTCGACGAACTGAGTGGTATGCGCCATCGCCCATACACCCGGGCCGACGAAGTAGTTTCCCGACCGGGGTTCTTCGGCCAGGATCAGCCCGTAGCTCGAATACGGAAAATTCGTGCAGGTAGCGCCGATCAGCGGCCAGACGATCGAAGCCGTGATGCCTCCGTCTATGTACTGCAAATTGGTCGCCCTGGCGATATTGGCGGCGGACTCTCCGTTGCTTTCCGAAGCCCACATGGGCTTGCCGAGACCGGAGACCATCTGAAAGTCGGTGCACTGCACGATGGCGCCGAAATCACAAGGGTAGTGCGCAGCGGGGACGTCGATGTCTGTGTAGAAACTCGGAGCCGATATGGCGGCCTGCGCGGACGGCGTCAGGTGGGCGTAGTACTCGTCGGGGCCGATAATCTTCGTGGATAACCCGTTCGCCGCGAGCGCCTGCTTCAGACTGTGGAACCACCCGAGATCCCACCCGGTGTAGCACTCGTTCCACCCGCCGACATAATCGATATTGAGATTGTGGTCCGTCTTAGCGCCCGTGAGCCACTTCACGATGTAGTCCACGTTGTCCTGGGACCAGAAATTCGCGCCCCCTCCCATCCAGCCGGGAGCGGTCCACTCGATCGCCACCAGCTTGATGTCGGGGTTTCGCGCCTTGGCTTGTTCCATCAACCACCATTCGTAGCCGCGGTAGTAATTCTCATCACTCGCCGAGTGCATGTGGCTAGGCTCGGCGCCGCTGGTCGAGTTTGCGTCGCCGCCGATCTCGACTTTGAGGATCTGCAGCGACGCGCCGTAGTTGGGCTTGAAGAGATAGTCCAGGATCTGGCTGCGGTTCGGTTCTGGGTAATCGATCAAGAGGCGGGAGTTACCGCCTCCACCGCTGATTGCGCCGAGACCATCAAAAGTGCGTCCCAAGCCGCCCCCTTCGAGGCTGACGGGGGCAGCGGCTCCGGCTCGGGGTGCGACGATGAGCGGGAGGTTCTCTGTCTCACCCAAATGCCGACCTTGGGAATCCGCGGCTTGGCCCGCATCGCGCGAAGGTTCAGATGGGGATAATTGGGCAGGCCGGGTCCAAACGCCCGATGTCGTGCGGATCGCCTGTGACGACGTGGTCTCCGCGCTCTCTGGCGATAATTACGACCGAGGCGTCGATTACGTCCGCGACGCCGGCCGCGCCGCACAATTCTCCGCAGGCGCGGGCGAGTTGCTCATCGAGAGCGACAATCTCGACTTCGTCGATGCGCAAAAACCGCGCCAGTGCGACCTGAACACGGCTATCCCGCCATGCTTGTCCCACCACACCCGCAGGCACTCGAAATTTGAGGCGGTGGGCCAAAGCCCGAGCGAGCAAAGCGATCAGCCGCTTGTCGCCACGATCCAAGGCGATCAAAGCGCCGGCGTCAAGTGTTATCCCCGCCCGCGCCGCGGCAGCATGCGTTCCGCCCATTTGATGTCCTCCGGCGCTGGCTCGCCATATTGTCCGATCAGATCGCTAAGAAGCGCTCGGAGGGAGTCACGCTTTTCGTGTTCCGCCAGAACGCTGGCGATATAGCCAGAAATCCGCTCTTCCCGCGCGCACTTCCCGGTGGACTCTGGCGAGTTGCTGTTTCGGCAAGCTAATGGCGATTTTCGCCCTGGTCATACCGATATCATACCATCGGTCAGCCCGGGGCGTGCGCGCGGTTCTCGGGATGGATCGTCCGGCGGCCCGGAGATCGGGCTGTTTCGCCAGCCCCAGGAAAACGGGGATATCGGAAAGCAGTTCGGCCCCGCGCCAGATGTTCTCGCGATCTGTGAGGCCCCCCCGATTGGTTCCTGTTGATGCCCCGCGAGCTCGACGCGAGTCGAGGCTCCGAGCTCCTGAGCCGCGTGGAATTTGGGTTGAGCCAAGTTTCGAACCGGCCAGCGAACGGCCGGGCTGGCGCCCGGCTGGACCGATTGACAATCGGTCCGCAGGTTAACAACCTGCCCCACAAAAACCGGGTCACCTTATTTTCCTTCAGGTCGCGAAATGACGGGGCGACATCAGGAGCCCCACGGAGTTGCACCGGCGACAAGGTCGCCGGCGCTACGCGAGAAGTCTGCCAAGCTAATTCAGCAGGCGGCCCTGGCGCAAGTAGGCCGGGGTATCCAGGTCGTCCAGGTCGATGCCCGGTTCCTCGTCGGCGAGCAGCGACGGTTCCGGCATGACGGGCTCGGGTTCGAAGAACGGCTCGGGCATCCGTACCGGCATGGGCAGCGGCTCCGGCTCGGGTGCGGCGATGAGCGGCGGCGCGGCGGCTTCCAATCGTTTGGGACTCTCCACGACCACGGCGCCGGCCGGCTGAAACCCGGTGGCAATCACGGTCACCTTCACCTGGTCGGCCATCTTTTCATCCAGGATGGCGCCGAAGGTGATCTCGACGGCTTCGCAATGGGTGGCTTCGCGGACCAGGTTGCAGGCGTCGTCCACGTCCTGAAAGCTCATCTGGCGGGAGCCGGTAATGTTGATCAAAATGCCGCGCGAGCCGGCGATCTGGACGCCTTCGAGCAGGGGGCAACTGATGGCGGCGCGGGCCGCCTCCACCGCCGCGTTTTCGCCGCGGCCCGTGGCGGTGCCCATCATGGCGTAGCCCATGCCTGCCATAACCGAGCGGATGTCGGAGAAATCGCGGTTGATGACACCGGGCGTATTGATGATGTCGCTGATGCCCTGGACGGCCTGGCGGAGCAGATCGTCGGCCACCTTGAAGGCCTCAAAAAAGCTGACGCCTTTGGGGATGAGAGCGCGCAACCGCTCGTTGGGAATGGCGATCACCGAGTCCAGGGCGGAGGCGAGCTGGGCCAAGCCACCCTCGGCCAGGCGCATGCGCGCGGCGCCCTCGAACGCAAAAGGCTTGGTCACCACGGCCACGGTGAGGGCGCCCAGTTCCTTGGCCAGGTTGGCGACCACCGGCGCTGCCCCTGTTCCGGTGCCGTAGCCCAGGCCGGCGGTGACGAACACCATGTCGGCGCCCTGCAGCAGCTCCACGATCTGATCGGTGTTCTCGAGCGCGGCCTGGCGGCCGATATCGGGTTTCGACCCGGCGCCCAGGCCGCGCGTGATTCTGGCTCCCAGTTGCACCTTGTTGGGCACGGGACAAGAGGCCAGCGCCTGGCGATCGGTGTCCATGACGTGGAAATCCACGCCGCCCAAGCCCGCCGCCACCATTCGCGCCACCGCGTTCGAACCTGCGCCGCCCACGCCAATCACTTTGATTTGCGTTCCGCAGCGCGCTTCTTCTTCGATTTCGTATTTCAAGCCGTCCAGGTCCGTGTCCATCAACGCCATAAATCACCTCTTCAAAGAAACCGCTCCCTCACGGTCGCGGTAAATGCGGCTACCGTAACATGCGTCCCAACCAGCCGGCCGCTTCGCGTTGCGCCCGGGTATGGTCTTTCAGTTTGGCCGAATACATGGCCAGCCCCAAAGCAGTGCACCATTCGCGATCTTTCATCTCGGCGGGACCGCCTTCCACTCCCAAAGTCAGGCCGAATCGCGACTGGCAGTCCAATTCCCGGTCGGCGACCTCCAGAATCTCGGGCAGTTTGGCGCCGCCGCCGGTCAGGAACACCCCACCCAACAAGGACTCCTGCATGCCGATCCGAACCAGCTCCTTGCGCACCTGCTGGAACAAGTCGATGGCGCGCGACTCCAGAATCAGGTTCACGTTGCGTTTGCGCGTTTCAGCGGGCTCGCGGCCCTCGGGCACGGGGAGTTCCACCCAGACGTTCTCCGGACATTCGGCGTAGCGCGCCCGCCCGTAGTCGCGCTTCACGAATTCGGCTTCGAGCGGGCTCAAGCGGAGCGCCTTGGCCAGGTCGGCGGTGAAGGTATCGCCACCGATGGGAATGCTGGATGCCTGGCACATGGCCTCGCCGTTGTACACCACCAACTCGGTGGATTCGGAGCCGATATCCACCACGGCGATGCCCTGCCGCCGGTCCTCCGGCACCACCACGGCATAGCTGGCCGCCATGCCTTCGAAAATGCTCTCTTCCACGTTCAGGTGAGCCTGATTGACCGCGCCCACCAGCGCATTATGTTCCTGGATGGAAGTCGTAACCAGGTGAACATTGGCCTCCAGGCAGGAAGCCAGCGTCTTGCGCGGGTCGGTGTGGCCGGGATGATCGTCCACCACGAAATCCTGGAGCAAGAGCTGCAGGATCATGCAATCTTCGGGCAACTGGCGGCGGCGGGCGCGGGACACGGCGCGGTCGATGTCGGCCGCTTCCACTTCTCTGACATAGCCCCAGTTGTGAATGCCGTGAACGTTGGTGCCGCGCACGGTAGGGCCGCCCATTCCGACGACCGCGATCTCGATCGACAGCCCGGCAGTGGCTTCGGCTTCCCGCAGCGCGGCCAGCACGTTATCGGTCACCGCCGCCTGGTCGGCGATGCGCCCTTTGGCCCAACCCGCGGAGTCGACTTCACCGGCACCCACCAGGCGTACGCGGCCCCGGTCCACCAGGACCACGGCCATCCTGGTCTTGCCGCTTCCCAGGTCGATGCCCGCGCCGACGATTTGTTGCTTTTTTGCCCCCATGCCTGCTACTTATTCCTTTGCCGTAATGCGGTCGTCCAGGCGAAGGTCGAACGCGGTGGCGTCCGGAGCCGCCTGCGCCATCTCCGCGTAATGTTTGGCGAAATTGCGATAGCGGCGGATATAGTTGCCGTCGCCCATGCGCAGCGATACCGTCCGGTCGCCCATCTGCGTCACCACCAGCAGATCCTCCGGATCGCTGGCATCCACCTCGGAAACCGATTTTGCTTCCCGCCCCATGTCGCGCTCGAAAGCCAGAAAAGCGCGCACACGCTCGCGGCGTTCCGGCTCGGAGGAATCCTCCCGGATGCCGCTCAACACCGGAAAGGAGAACTCCGCCTGAGGCGGCGGATCCACCAAAACCCCGTTGGCGTCGATGAGCAGCAGCAGGCCCGAGCCCGGCATCACGAATGCCACCGGCGTGCGCTCGCGGATGCGCACGATGAGCCGGCCGGGCCATAGTCGCGAAACCGAAGCGTCCTCGATCCAGTCGATGGCGAGCAGCCGGCGGCGGCGCTCGGCCAACGGAATGGAAAAGACGCTACGGTTGAAATCCATCGCGAATACGCGCGCCACCTGGGAGCGGGGAGCGTAGCGCAGCCCTTCGATCGCAATCGCGTTCGGATCGTCGCGGGATAGCGTGAAGCGGGGACTGCCGACCAGGTACGCCCGCACCTTCAAGCCGGCCCAGGCCGTGGAAGCGCAGACCGCAAGAAGCACCGCCAGCCCGGCCGCGCGCCGCCAACGAACCGTTTTGTCGCGTTTCTTAGCTTCGCGTGCCATCCGGATCGGCCCCCTCGGCGGCGCGCAGCGCCGCCAGCACTTTCTCCCCCGCCTGCCACACGTTGCCCGCGCCCAGCGTCAGCACCAGGTCGCCTTCCCGCGCCACGGCAACGAGCGCCTCCACACCCCGATCGATGGTGCCCACGTACTCCACGGCGCGGTGACCCGAGCGGCGAATGCGCTCGACCAGCATCTCGGCCGTTACGCCTTCGATGGGCGTTTCCGAGGCGGCGTAAATATCCATCACGAAGACGCTGTCGGCCTGGTGGAACGCGCGCCCGAATTCGTCGGCAAGAAGCATGGTGCGGGTGTAGCGGTGGGGCTGAAACAGCACGTGAATCCGCCGGAAGCCGCACTGGCGGGCTCCCTCCAGGGTCGCCTGGATTTCGGTGGGGTGGTGGCCGTAATCGTCCACCACGGTAATTCCCCGTTGCCTGCCGCGCACCTGGAAGCGCCGCTCCACGCCGCTGAAAGTCTCCAGGGCTTGGGCGATCGCGGCGGGCGCCACGTCCAGCTCCATCGCCACGGCGGCCGCGGCGGTCGCATTCAGAACGTTGTGGCGCCCCGGTATGCGCAGGTGAAACTCGCCCAGGTCGGCGGCGCGATAGCGCAGCCGGAAGCGGCTCGAAAAACTGCCGCAAACGATAGCGGTGGCTTCCACCTCCGCCTGCGCTGTGGTGCCGTAGGTGACGGTGCGGCGCTGAATCGCCGGCAGGATGCTCTGCACGTTGGCGTCGTCCAGGCAGACGATGGCGGCGCCGTAGAACGGAACCTTGTTGACGAACTCGATAAATGCGGCACGAATGGCGTCGAGGTCGGGATAGTGATCCAGGTGCTCGCGGTCGATATTGGTGACCACGGCCAGAATGGGCGCGAGCTTGACGAACGAGCCGTCGCTTTCGTCGGATTCCGCCACCAGAAAATCGCTGTGCCCCACGCGGGCGTTGGAGCCTCCCATGGTTCCGACGCGGCCGCCCACCACCACGGTGGGGTCGAGGCCGGCGTGGCTCAGGATAGTGGCGGTGAGCGAAGTAGTGGTGGTCTTGCCGTGGCTGCCGGCGATGGCGATTCCGTACTTCAGCCGCATCAGCTCGGCCAGCAGCTCGCCGCGCGGAATCACCGGCAGCCCCAGCCGCCGCGCCTCGCGCACCTCGGGATTCCGCTCGTCCACGGCCGAACTCACCACCACGATGCGCGCGCCGCCCAGGTTGGCGGCGTCGTGCCCCTCGAAAATGGTGGCGCCCAACGAGGCCAGGCGTTCGGTGATGGGCGACAGCCTAAGGTCCGATCCGCTGATCTTGTAGCCGTTATTGAGCAGCACTTCGGCAATGCCGCTCATCCCGATTCCGGCGATGCCTACGAAATGGAGATGCTGCGGTCGTAAGAACATTTCAATACCTTATTGTTTCGGTTGTGAAGGGCGATGTCAAATGCCTTTCGGCTATAGTGGGGCGGGCAATTCTGCCCGCAGCCGCCTTTTTAGGCGGCTCTTTCGAGGTATAGCGAGTCTTCCCGCCAGGCGAGAGCCGGCTAAAAGCCGGCTGCAGCCAGAATTGGCTGCCCCACAATCTGTGTAGAAACGCGGCCGGGGTGAAAAAGTGTTCGGCATTAGACTGAGAGTCCGCTCCACGAGAAAGCAACGCGTCACACCTTGCCACGGCGCCCTCCGGCTACTTCTTCCAGGATCTCGGCGGCTCTTTCGGCCGCGCCTCGCCGCGCCAGCTTACGCGCGGCAGCGCCCATGCGTTCCAGCAAGCCGTCGTCGGCGGCGATTTCCGATACCATGCGAAACAGGCGCTCTCCGTTCATTTCGCCATCGGCGGCCATGCGCGCCGCGCCGGCCCGTTCGATGGCTTCCGCATTGCGCGTCTGATGATCGTCGGCGGCGAAAGGAAACGGCACCAGGATGGCGGGCTTTCCGGCCGCGGCCAGTTCCGACACCGTACCCGCGCCGGAGCGGCACACCACCAGGTCCGCGGTGGCGAACGCGCGCGGCATGTCGGCGATAAAAGGCGTCACCTCCCCGTCCAGGCCCGAATTCGGAAAAGACTCGCGCAGTTCCTGGTATCCGCGTGCCCCGGTCTGGTGCACGATTCTGAGCTTCATCCCCGAGCGGCGAAACAAGGGCCAGCTTTCGCGCGCGGCGCGATTGAGAGTGCGCGCCCCCTGGCTGCCGCCGGTCACCAGAATCTCCAGGGTTTCGCCGCGCGGTTTGGGGGCAATGGCAAAGAATTCCTCGCGCACGGGAAGGCCGGTAAGCTCGCTGCGCCCGGCGGGAAAGCTGGCGGCCGTCTCCGCAAAGGAGATCAGCGCCCGCGACACGCGCCGCGCGATGGCACGATTGGTGAAGCCCGGCACCGCGTTGGGCTCCATCACCACCACCGGCACGCGCGCCGCCAGCGCGGCCAGAACCGGCGGCCCGGCGACGTAACCGCCCATGCTGAATACCGCGCCGGCGCCATGCACCCACTGGCGGCATTCGAAGGTGGCCAGCGGCAGCCGGGCCAGCGTGGTCAACTTTCGTCCCACGCCCACCTGGTTCAACGCGCCGATTTCGATCTTCTTCAACTCGAATCCTTCCGCCGGCACCAGCCGAGCCTCCAACCCGCGCCCGGTCCCGACAAACATCGCTTCGTGCCCGCGCCGGCGCAGCTCGCGCGCCACCGCCAGGGCCGGAATCACGTGGCCGCCGGTGCCGCCGCCGGCCATCACAAATCTAGCCACAATGCTGCCCACTAGCTCCTCCAGGGCTGCCATCGGGCAGACGGCGGTCGGGGCAACCACCGCCTGGGAGGGCGTGAAAGAATCGGATGGCAGGCGGAACCGCCTGCCCCACCATTGAAAACAACGCACCTGCTTTGGTGGCGCAGGCGGTTCCGCCTGCGACTTGTTTTTCACAGCTCCTAGCGGTCGCGGCTCGGAAAGGCTTGGCTCCTCCCGGGGAGAAAAGCCGAGATGACTCTCGGCTCTGCAGGCTTGACAGCCTGCGCCACGAACTTAGGTTACCCCACATGTTCCGCCACATTCATGAGCATGCCCAGCATCGCAAGGGAGCTTACCAGGGAGCTGCCGCCATAGCTGATCAGCGGCAGCGGAATCCCCTTGGTCGGTCCCAGGCCCACGGCCACACTCATATTGATGAATGCCTGCACTACCAGCACCACGGTCACGCCGAGCGCCAGGTACCGGCCGAACTCGTCGCGAGTCAGCACGGCCACGCGCAGGCCGCGCCACCCGATGGCCAGAAAGCACACGAGCAACCCGACCGTGCCAATCAGGCCGGCCTCTTCGCCGATCACCGCGTAGATAAAGTCCGTGTGCGCTTCGGGCAAATACAACAGCTTCTGGCGGCCGTTCATGAGCCCTACTCCCAAGTAGCCTCCCGCACCGACGGCAATCTTCGACTGGTCCTGCTGGTAGTTGGGATCGTGAGTGCGCAACGTCTCTTCCATGCGTTCCCGGATGCGGCCATGCGGATCGATTCGGGAGATCAGCTTCAGCTCGGGGTCGTAGTGCTTCACCACGCGGATGAGCCGGTACGGTTCGGCCGCGACCGACGCCCCAAACCCGACGAGCGCGATCAGCGCCGCAATCAGACAGTACCGGAATTCGAGGCCCGCCACGAAAAACACCGCCGCGGCGGTAAAGCCCAGCACCACCGCCGTGCCCAGATCGGGCCTTACCACAGCGCCAATCACCAGCCCCACCGCGCACGCGGCTGGAATCAGCGTGTAGCGCGGATTGTTGATGGCCCGCCCGCGCCAGGTGACGAAGAACGCCAGGAACACGACCAGCGCCGGTTTGGCCAGCTCCGAAGGCTGCAGACCGGCCGGGCCCAGCCGCAGCCAGCGATGGTGCGCCGGATCGAGAAAATACACCGCGAACAGCAGCACCATGGCCACGCCAATGGCTCCGAACGCCACCCCCGGGTTTCGCAGCAGGTGGTAGTCGGTCTTCTTCAGCAGCATCATCGCCACCACGCCCAGCACCGCGAACTCCAATTGCCGGATGACAAAGTGCCAGCTCGACTGGATGCGCGGATCGAGCCGCGCCATGATCGAAGAAGAGCTGTAGATCATCACCATCCCGAACGACACCATGGCCAGCACGGTGAAGAACAGGATCCAATCGGTTTTCAGACGTTGCGACATGGGTTAATCCCCCGCCTCCAGACGGCCCACGATTTCCTTGAAGGTCTCGCCGCGATGTTCGAAGCTTCTAAACTGGTCGAAGCTGGCGCAGGCCGGCGCCAGCAGCACGGTATCGCCCGGTTGGGAGCGCGCATACGCCGTCCGCACGGCGTGCTCCAGCGTGCCGGCCTGGACCAGTGGGACGGCACCGGCCAGCGCGGCGGCGATCTTCCCGGCGGCCGCGCCGATCAGCAATGCCGCGTGCGCCTTGGCCGCCAGCGGGGCGCGCAGCGGTGCGTAGTCCAGCCCCTTGTCCTTCCCGCCGAGAATCACCCACAGGCCGCCGGCGAACGCATCCAGCGCCTTTAACGCCGCGTCCACGCTGGTTGCTTTGGAATCGTTATAGAAGTCGACACCTTCGATCTGGCGGACGAACTCCAGGCGATGCTCCACGGCTTGAAAGGTTCTTACCGCGGCGGCAATTTGCGCATGGCTGACCCCCGCCCGCGCCGCCGCCACGGCCGCCGCCAGCACGTTCTCCACGTTGTGGGCGCCGCGCAGCGGAATCTCGCTCACGCCCATCAGCGGCCGGCCATCGAGCACCAATTCGTCGCCCTGGCGGTAGGCGCCCGGTTCCACGGACCGCGCGCCGCTGAACCAGCGCACCTCGGCCGCGGTGTGTTTGGCGAAACCGGCGCAGACCGCGTCTTCGGCGTTCAGCACGGCACAATCGGACGCGGTCATGGTCTCGAACAGGCGGCGCTTGGCGGCGGCGTAATTTTCGAAAGTATGATGCCGGTCCAGGTGATTCTGAGTGACGTTCAGCGCGAGGCCGATGTCGGCGCGAAATTCGGCGATGGTTTCCAGTTGAAAGCTGGAAAGCTCCAGCACGTTCCAGCCATCGGCGCGCGAACCTTCGATCATGGCCGTCACCGGCGTGCCGATGTTGCCTCCCACCTGCACGGCCATGCCCGCCCCGCGCAGAATGTGGCCGATCAGGCTGGTAGTGGTGGTTTTGCCGTTCGATCCGGTGATGCCAATGGTGCGGCCGTGGAGAAACGGCGCCGCCAATTCCACTTCGCCGATCACGCGCGCACCGCGAAGGCGCGCCCTTTCGAGCGCGGGCAAATCGGCCGGCACATCCGGAGAAAGCACAATCAGCCCAGGTTCTTCGAAGACGGCATCGGTCTGCCGCGCGAACCGGATTCCGAGCCGCTTCACCAGTTCTTCGGCCGGCCCCAGCGCGGCCAGCGGTTTCAGGTCGGTGGCGCGAACATCGGCTCCCTGCCGCACCAGCAGCTCCGCCGACGCCATCCCGCTCAGCTTCATTCCCACTACCAGGGCTTTAGTTGGCATATGTCAGAGGGCTCCCGAAGGGGGCGTAGCCGCAACCGAAAAGCGCCGGGTTGAGTCCCGCCGTGGCAGACTGAGAGTCCGCTCCACGAGAGGGCCGCTCGGGCCGGTGGGAATCCGACAGGTGGAGCATGGGCGTCGAGATGAGTCTCGACGCGGCACGCACGAGTGCGTGCGCCACGGAGGTCGGATTGGGTGGTTCGATGTTCATGTCTATCGCAGCTTCAACGTGGTTAGGGCGAACAATGCCAGCACCAGGCCGGCAATCCAAAACCGCGCAATCACTTTTTCTTCCGCCCATCCCAGTTGCTCGAAATGGTGGTGCAGGGGGGCCATCTTGAAAATTCGCTTGCCATGGCGCAGTTTGAAGCTGCCCACCTGCAAAATCACCGACACGGCTTCCAGCACGAAAACGCCGCCGATGAACAGCAGCAGGACCTCCTGCTTGATCAGGACCGCAACCGCCGCCATGGCGCCGCCCAATCCCAGCGCGCCGACGTCGCCCATGAAAATCTCCGCGGGGTGCGCGTTGTACCAGAGGAATCCGAGGCTGGCGCCGGTCATGGCCCCGCAGAACACGGTCAACTCGCTGGTGCGCGGATTGCGCGCCAGTTGCAGGTACTCGGCAAGCTGGGCGTGGCCCCCGGCGTAGGTCAGGATGGTCAGGGCGCCGGCGGCGATCACCATCAGGCCGATCGCCAAGCCGTCGAGCCCGTCGGTGAGGTTGACAGCGTTGGAGGAGAAGACCAACACCAGCGCCACGAAAAGGCAAAACGGCGCGACTCCAAGAACGTAGGTCCAGGGGTTGGCCAGCAGCGGCGTGATCAGCAGCGACGGCTTGAACTGCTTGAAGAACGGGATGTTCATCTGCACCGAATAATCGCCGTGGCCGCGCATGACCAGCAGCAGAATCGCAAAACCGAATCCCATGGCGAACTGGTAGAGCAGCTTGCGCCTGCCGCTCAGGCCCAGGTTGCGGCGGTTGGTGACCTTGGCGTAATCGTCGATGAAGCCGATCCAGCCGAACCCCAGCAGCGCCCCGATCGCCGCCCAGACGTAGACGTAGCGCAGGTCCGCCCACAGCAGGGTCGGCACCACGATCGAAATAATGATCAACACGCCGCCCATGGTGGGCGTGCCGGCTTTCTTCTGGTGCGACTGCGGCCCTTCCTCGCGAATATACTGGCCGATCTGAAACTCGCGCAGCTTGCGAATGAGCCACGGCCCCAGCGCGATGCACAAGAACAACGCCGTCAGGCTGGCGAAGGCGGTGCGAAAGGTGGTGTAGCGGAACACCCGGAACGGGGTGGCGTAGCGGAACAGCTTTTCGTAGAGCAGGTAATAGAGCATGGGTCAGGCCGTGAACCTTTCGAGAGCCCGTTCCACGCGCACGCCGCGCGAACCCTTGAACAGGACAGCGTCGCCGGTGTGGGCCAAGCCGCGGGCGTATTGGCCAGCGGCGGCGGGGTCGTCCAGGAACGTCGCGCCGGCGGCCGGCATGCCGCCATCAACCGCCGCTTCCACCATCAGCCGGGCGTCGCCGCCCACGCCGATCAGGTAGTCCACGCCATGTTCGGCCGCGTATCGCCCCACCCCGCGGTGCAGCTCGCCGGAACAAGTCCCGAGCTCCAGCATCTCTCCCAAGACGGCGATGCGCCGCACTGCCGGGGTTCGCGCCAGCACGTCGATCATGGCCTTGGCCGCTTCCGGGTTGCTGTTGTAAGTGTCATCCCAAATCACGATTCCGTCATGCTCGATTCTTCTGCCGCGGCGCTCGCCCGCCTCGAAGCCGCGCACCGCGTCGGGCAGGCGCTCGGGCGCAATTCCGAATTCGCGCGCCACCGCGATGGCCGCCAGCAGATTCATCACCGCGTGCCGGCCGGCCATGCCCGTCTCGAATTCCACGCCCAGGGCCGAGAACCTGGCTCCGCCGCCGCTCTCCCGGTAAGCCTCGGCCCGCACGCCGGCGTCCGGGGCAAATCCGAAAGTCACGGTGCGGCCGGCGTGCACGCGGGCGAACTGGCGCACCCTGACGTCGTCGGCGTTCAACACCGCGACTCCATCCGGCGGCAGCGATTCGACGAGTTCCCGCTTGGCCGCCGCTACGCCGTCGATTCCATCGGCGAAGAATTCCACGTGCGCGTATCCCACGTTGGTCACGACCGCGACCGAAGGCGACGCCATATGCGCCAGCTCGCGAATTTCACCTGCGTGATTCATTCCCATCTCGAGCACGGCCGTCCGCGCCCCGTCCGGCAACCGCAGGATCGAGAGGGGCACGCCCACGTGGTTGTTGAAATTGCCGATGGTGCGGCCCACCGGCCGGTCCACCTCGAGCAGGTGCGCAATGGCGTCTTTGGTGGTGGTCTTGCCCGCCGAACCGGTGACCGCGACCACTTCCCCGCCCCACTCCCGCCGGGCCCACACGGCGGCCGCCTGCAACGCGGCCAGGGTGTCGCCGACAACCATTTCCCGCCCGGCGGCATCCGGGCACACCGCGCGATCCACCACCGCGGCCACGGCGCCTTTTTCCAGTGCCGCAGCTACAAAATCGTGGCCGTCGTGGCGCTCGCCGCGCAGGGCGAAATAGACCCCTCCCGGCGCCTGTGTCCGGCTGTCCACACTCCATGCCGCCGCGGCACCTTCGAAAGGGCCGCCGGTGGCTCCAATGGCGCGCGCGAGTTGTTGCAGGTTGAGAGTCATGGCTTAGAGCTGGTTTCGTAGTAGCTGTATCAACCGCTCACTAGGGAGCGGCGAAAAGATCACAAATCGCAGGCGGAACCGCCTGCGCCACCAAAGCAGGTTGCATTGTTTTCGATGGTGGGGCAGGCGGTGCCGCCTGCCCAGCGCGCCCTCCTGGAGCGCAGGCGTCGAGACGAGTCTCGACGCGGCACGCACGAGTGCGTCCGCCACGAGAAGTGAGGTCATCGCCGCGGCTGATATCCATAACCCTTTAGCACTTCCCTCGCCACCACGCGGTCGTCGAAGGCGATAGTTTTATCTTTCAAAACCTGATAGGTCTCGTGTCCTTTTCCGGCCAGAATCACCATATCCCCTTCGCGAGCTTCCTTGAGGGCGCGGGCGATGGCGGCGGCGCGATCCGGTTCCACGACGTGCGCCACGTCGGTGCGCCGAATGCCGACCAGGGCGTCGTTCATGATCGCCAGCGGGTCTTCCGAGCGCGGATTGTCGCTGGTCAGAACCACCAGGTCGCTGCCCTCGGCCGCCGCCTGACCCATCAGCGGACGCTTGGCGCGGTCGCGGTCGCCACCGCAGCCGAACAGGGTAATAATGCGTTTCGGGCCGAGGCCGCGCGCCACCGCAATCACGTTCCGCATGGCGTCGTCGGTGTGGGCGTAATCCACCACCACGGTGAAGGGCTGGCCTTCGTCGATGCGCTCAAATCGCCCCGGCACCACCCGCAAGCTCGCGATCCCCCGCGCGATCGTTTCCCCATCCAAACCGTACGACAACCCCGCGCCGCACGCCGCCAGGATATTGTAGACGTTGATTTTCCCAATCAGCGGCGATTCCACCGCGATGCGCTTTTTTCCCATTTGCACGTCGAAGCGCAGGCCGCCGATGCTGGACGAAATATGGCGCGCCCGCAGGCTGGATTCCGGGCCCAGGCCGTACCGCCAAACCTGCATTTCTTTCGAGAGCGGGAGGGTACGCGCGCGCGGATCGTCCTGGTTGATTACGGCGCAGGCCGGCGGCGGACCGCCCGATCCCGTGAAGAGCTTTTGCTTAGCGGCGAAATACTCCTCCATGGTGCCGTGAAAATCCAGGTGATCGCGCGTCAGGTTGGTGAACACGGCGGTGTGAAATCGAAACCCGTACACTCGCCCCAGCGCCAGAGCGTGCGACGAGACTTCCATCACCGCGTGCGTGCCGCCGGCGCGTTCCAACTCGGACAACAGCCTGAGGGTATCGAGCGATTCCGGGGTGGTATTCACCGCAGGCAGAAGCCGCCCCGCCAGGTGGTAGCCGATGGTGCCAATCAACGCCGTGGTGGCGCCGGAGGCGCGCAGCACGGCGTCGGTGAGAAGCGCCGTGGTGGTTTTTCCGTTGGTGCCGGTAATGCCCGTCAGGCGGATGCGCTCGTCCGGGTGTCCATAGAAATTGCCGGCCGCCAAGGCCAACGCCTGCCGCCCGTGGTGGACTTCAATCCATTTCCCGGCCAGCCCTTCCGGGGCCCCATCTTCGGATACGACCGCCACCGCGCCGCGGCCGAGGGCATCGGACGCGAACCGCCGCCCATCGGTCCGGCTGCCCGAAAATGCGAAAAACACAAAGCCCTCGCCCACCCGCCGCGAGTCGTAATCCAACCCGTTTACCGTCCTCGGGGCAAGCTCCGCCGGGATCGACTGTCTCAACCCCACTCCCGCCAGTAGTTCGGCTAGTGTCATCGCGCAAATCGGACGCGGATGCGTTCCCCTTGATGCAAGGTCGCGCCGGCCGGGGGGAATTGCACGCGGGCAATCCCACTGCCGTCCGGCAGTACGGTGAGGCCCATGGAGGCAGCCTGGGCCAGCACGGAGCGCATGTTCTTGCCGCGAAAGTCCGGGACTTTGGGTCCTATCTCCACCAGCGGGGCGGCGCCTTCCTGGTCGCTTTCCTCCTCCAGAATATTCGGTTCGGGCGAGCCCAGTTCGGCGATCGCCAGATCGCCCGGAGCCGGCTTGGTTGCCGCCACCTGTTCCACCGGCGCCTGCTCCGGCAGGTCCTTGGGCACGTCCAGCACGCGCAAGGCTTCCTGCGCCACGGCGTGGAACACCGGCGCCGCGGCGCGTCCGCCGAATCCCAGGTTGCCGTAAGTTCCGTTGAGCGTCGCCACCACTACGATAGCCGGGTTGGTGAGCGGCGCGAACCCCATGAAGGAGCCGTTATATTTGTGGGTGTAGCGGTGGCTGGCAGTGTCGAAAATCTGGGCGCTGCCGGTCTTGCCTCCAACCGAGTAACCCTCCAGGCGCGCCTCGGGATATCCGGTCCCGCCGGGCATCACCACGCCTTCCATCATCTGGCGCATGGTGATGGCCGTCTCCGGCCGGATGATCCGCACCGGCGGATCGCCATTGGCCAGTTGGTCGCCGATTTTCAATACCAGCCGCGGATGCACCAGCAGCCCGCCATTGGCCACCACGGCGGCCGCCTGCGCCAGTTGCACCGTGGTCACGCTCACCTCTTGCCCCATCGACACGGATGCGAGCGAAACCTTGCTCCATCTCGACAGCGGCCGCAATCGTCCCCGCGATTCCCCCGGCAGCGGTATCCCGGTCTTCTGCCCGAAACCGAATCGCCGCATGTATTCGTACATGTTTTGCTGGCCGACCGTCATGCCGATCCGGATGGCGCCCACGTTGCTCGACTTGGCCAGCACCTGGGCCATGGGCATGGCGCCGTAGCCGCCGTGAGCCTCGTGAATCGTGCGTCCGAACAAAGTAATGCTGCCGTTCCCGCAATCGATAATCGACTCCGGCCGCAACCTGGTGGTTTCGAGCGCCGCCGACAGGGTAATCACCTTGAATACCGATCCCGGCTCGAACGGAACGCTGCTGGCGTGGTTTTCGCGCTGGGGGGCATTAGCGGCCTCCGGCGGCGCGTTGGGGTCGTACACGGGGTAGCTGGCCAGCGCCAGGATCTCGCCCGTGTGCGGGTTCATCACCACCACGCTGCCGCTGGCCGCGCCGTGCGCCGCAACCGCCGCCGCCAGCTCCCGCTCCGCCACGAACTGGAGCCGTTCGTCGATGGTCAAGGTGACCGGCACGCCGGGCTTGGGAGGCACCGCGGTCTCGGTCTCGATGCCGCGGTGTTGCACGTCCGTCAGCACGTGTTCCTTGCCGGGAGTGCCGCGAAGATATGGATCCAGGGTCCGCTCCACTCCGGCGTCGCCCACGCCCGCGAAATCCACGGTCCCCAGCACGTGCGCCGCGAGCGTGCCTTTGGGATAATGCCGCTGCGATTGCCGGTCCAGCTCGATTCCGTCCACCGGCAGGCGGCTCAGACTGTCGCCCTGCTCCCAGTTCAGATTGCGGGCCACGACCAGGTATCCCCGGCCATTTTTGCGCGCCGCCACGATCCGCTGGTAAAGCTCGTTCTTATCTTGATGAAGTTTGGCCGATAGGATGCCGGCCGCAATCACCGGGTCGACCTTGAGAGGATTAATGTGGACGGTGTCGACCGGAACGCTCATCGCCAGTGGCGCGCCGGTGCGGTCCAAGATGCTGCCGCGGGGAGCCGGTATGTCCACCACCATTTCCTGCCGGGCCCGCGCCATCGCCGCATACTGTCGGTGATGCACGACCTGCAGTTTGACCAGAGTGAAGAGGATCGCCGCTGCCCACAGCAGGACACCGCCCACCAGCACTGTCAGACGCCGCTCTGCCATATTGCACTACGTGACGCAATCACGTCTCCGGAAAGTTATTTCACCATCGCTACCGACGCGTCCGGCCGATCGCCGTCCAGACGCATGATTTGCCCGGACGTCGGGGTCACCAGGTTCTGCCGGTCCGCCAGCCTCGCCAGGCGCTCCGGGCTCAAACGCTCCGCCACCGCCAGTTCCAGCGTCCGCCGTTCGTCCAGCAGGCGCCGCTCCTCGGCTCGCAGGCTCTGTAATTTGTATCCCGAGAGCGTATCGGCCACACTGGGCGCCAGCACTCCGAACAACAGCGCCACCAGGATTCCCGCCGCGCCGATCGCCGACCAGCAGGCGCCGCGCGATTGCGGGTCCGCTTCCCTCACCAGGCGCGTATTATCGATGGCCTTGCGATAGAAAAACACGCTCTCGTGCGGCAGGGCGCGAAGCTCATATGGGTGCCGCACGGGCCGCGGAGGGGCTCCGACGGTCCCGAATCCGGTCCCGTATGCGTAGGTTGGTTGCGTCGCCATGGTTCTCTCCTTCATTCAAATCCATTCAATTGCACGCATTTTGGCGCTGCGTGAGGGTGGGTTTGCCGCGGTCTCCGACTCGCTCGGCTGCAACGGCCGCCGCGTCAGGATGCGGGCCCGCCCGTCGCGCGCCAGCTCCCTGAACTTTTCCTTCACCTTACGGTCTTCGCTCGACATGAAACTGATGACCACCATGCGCCCTTCGGGCTTGAGCAATCCCGGCGCGCTTTCGAGCAGACTGTCCAACTCCCCCGGTTCGTCGTTCACCACCATGCGCAACGCCATGAAGGTCTTGGTGGCCGGATGCAGACGGCCCGTTCTGGGCACGGCCCGCTCCACGACATCGGCCAGATGCCGTGTGCTCCGAATGGGCCGCGCCCGCACGAGTGCTCTGGCAATCCTTCGCGCGCTCCTTTCTTCTCCGAGCTGATAAATCCAGTCGGCGATCGCCTTTTCGGCGCTTTGGTTGACTAACTCGGCCGCCGTCATGCCTTCGGTTGCCGTCATGCGCATGTCGAGCGGGCCATCCACCATGAACGAAAACCCTCTCTCCGCGGTGGTGAGCTGATACCGGCTCACACCCAGGTCGGCTATCAGGCCGTCTACTTTGCCGTAGCCCGCTTCCTCTATCGTTTCCGCCAGAGCGGAGAATTTTGCCTGCTGAAACCGGATCCGGTCGGCGCAATCCGCCGTGTTTTGCCGCGCCATTTCGAGCGACTCCGCGTCCCGGTCGTTCGCTATTACCAGGCCCGTCGACAGGCGCCGCGCAATCATGCCGGTGTGTCCGCCCATACCGGCCGTCGCGTCGACGAAAATCCCGCCGGGGCGAATCGCCAGAAGCGATAACGCCTCCTCGCTCATAACCGGGAAATGTTCCATAAGGCATCAGATCAGCCCCGCCATCTCCAGTTTGTTGATGTCTTCGCGAGTCACCTGCCGCGCTTCGTTCTTCAATTCCTCGTACGTCGCCTGGTTCAGGACTTCTATGTGCCCCCGGTTGGCCCGCACCCGAACCGTCTGCGCTTCCAGGTTCAGCTCCCGGCGCAGCTCCGGCGGCAACTGTACACGGCCTTGCCGGTCGAAAACGGATTCGCCGCCCAAATCCGACGCATTGAACACCAGCTTGCGAACCGCATCGGGATCCTCGCGGTATTTCTCCAGGGTCTCCTCAACCTCCCGCCATTTCTGCATCGGGTAGATTCTGGCCGATTTCCGGTCGAAGCTGGTACAGAACAACTTATTCTCGGCCAAGGCGCTCAAAAACCTCTGAAAGTCCACCGGCATTTTCAGGCGCCCGTCTTTATCACAGAAGGCCGGATACATGCCTCTCGGCGGTTCCACCATCTGAATGGACTGCGAAATCAGCATTTGCGCCCGATTACTATCCAACTTTTGGCCTTATTTTGGCCACAACTAATAGTGGCACGGAGACTGGTTTGTTGCAATAGTTTTTTGTGTGGGAGTGAAGGGGAAGTGAATGAAAAGCTGGGGGTTATACCTGGGTACAAGCTGATCTACACAAACTCGCGCGACCACTACGTATTGATGTATTGGCGAACAAAAAGAGAATAAAAGAAGGGGCCGGCGATTGCCGGCCCCCGAAGAAGGAATGGCCTTACCGAGCGGGAGCTATCAAGAATTCGGGGCCGAACCACAAAAAAGCACCGAGTAACGCAGATAAACCCTTTGGTTTCTTAATCTGCGTTCTCCGCAGTCAACTCCTATTGAACCAGGAGGTTGGTTCCCAGGCTGTAGCACGTGCTGCTTGTAGCGGTGCAGGAACTGGTGCCCGCCGGTGCAACGCCGATCGAAAACGGAACCGTAACGGGCGAGCCGGTGGTCGATGCCAGACTGGATGGAATCTGGAAGGTCACTTCGAAAACGCCAATCAGGTCGGTGGAGAGCTGCGCGGAAACCAGCGGAGCACCGGCGTTGTTGACACCCACGATGATCGACCCGGTGGGAGTCACAGTATTCCCCGGAACGGGAAGCGCGTCGGTCCCGACCGACGGACTGGTAGCCCCGAGGCCGGTGACGAAAGCGGTTACCGTTTCGCCCGCCCGCGCCGGGTTCGAGGTAGTCATAAAGGACCCGTCGGGGCGCTCGATGACGGCAATGCTGGTGCCGGTCGAAAGGGTGCTTTGAAACACGCCAGGGCTGGCCGGCAACACCGTAAGCGTAGAGGTTCCGGTCACCGAGCCGACGGTTACCGTCACCGGGATGCTCGATCCGGCCGCCACGCTGCAGGGCAGTTGGAAGTTCAACTGTTGGGTGCCGTTGCTGTTATTCGAAACGGAGTAAATCGGCGCCTGTGCCCCATTAATGGTAAGGCTGTCGCCGCCTAAAGAGTAGGGCAACGCGCCAATATCGGAGGCCGCGACCGTGCCCTGAATAGCAGGCGCGATACCGCCGGCGATGAGCGACGAGATTCCGCATGGCGAAATCGAGCCGCGCTGGAAATCCGCGCCATTATAGAAGTTGGCGGCAGTGAAGACCGGCGCCGCGGAGATGACCGCCAGGGTGAACGTCACGCTGTAAGTGGAAGCGGTCGCGGTCACGGTTATGTTGCCAAGGGTGGCCCCCGCGGTTACCGTAATCTGCGCCTGGCCGCTGCTGTTGGTGGTGGCACTGGTACTCGACAGCGTGGAAGCGACGCCGGTTGCGGTGAAGGTTACCGCCGTATTGACCGCCGGGGCGCCAGTGCTGCTATTGACCTGCACCACCAAGGGGTTTGCAAAAGCGGCGCTGGCTAAGGCATACTGGCCGTTGCCCGACACAATCGTGATTCCAGTCACCGTGATGGGCGCCGTCGAATTCTCGGTGAATTTCGCGACCACGGTGGAGTTGGAAGCGGCAGCGGCCGTAATCGTGAACGTTCCGAGATAGGAACTCGCGATCGTAAATGTATTGCTGGTCTGGCCGTTGGAGGCAGTAGTAGTGGATGCGGCTGGGAAATTGCCGGCCGCGGCCGGCGATACCGTCCAGTTGACGGCCTGCCCGGCCAGCGCGCCGCCGCTCGGACCGCTGACCGTCACCACCAGCGGCACCCCCAGCGCTTTACCCGGGTTGGCCACCTGGTTGTTGCCGCTCGACACCGCCACCGAACCCACGACAGCCGGGGACACATTCATCTTGACAAAGTTCGATATGACCCCGACCGGCAGCTCGCCGGAGAATTCGCTGGTCCAGGTGCTGTAGCTGTTGTTCTGCGCGATGCCGCCGAGGAGCACGGAGAATGTTCCGTTCACCCCCGGCACGCCGCCGAAGACAGCAGCACAAGTAGCATAACCGTCAGATTCCGTCATAACGGAATAGAGGTCCGCGCCGGCTGCCGTGGGGCAATAAAGAGAAGGAACGGTCAACGACGGTCCGGAGGTGTTATCGGAGTTGACCAGCCGCAGGGAGACGTTGGGGATGCCGCCGCCAGAGGTCGACTCGACACCCGCCGTGATGCCCGCCGAGAAAGTTGCGGCCGAGCTCGCCGTCCCGGTGACCGTGTTGCCAAACAGGTTCGCGAGGGCGGTGAAATCGTAGGTAACCGGCGGCACCGCGTTGTCGTTGACATAGTTCGGCAGCGCCTGGGTAAGTGTGAAGGTGGCGGAAAAGGCGCCGGCTGTGGCGACAATGGTGTTCTGAGAATAAGTGAAACTCAGACTTCCGTACTGCGGCGTCGCGTACACCGCGCTGTACGCCAGACCATTGACGTCAGTGATGCTGGTGTTGGTGCCTAAGGTTGCCAGGCCGGAAGCAACCGTCCAATTCACCGCCGTACCAACGATTGGGTTACTGTTGGCATCCGTAACCCGCACCGTCACGTTGTCGAAAAATTGAAAGGCGCTGTTGACGCAGCCCTCACAGATGAGCTGTCCGTTTCCGCTGACGACGGAAACACTCGCCACCGTTTGCGCGGAAGCCAACGGTGCGACCACGGCGCCCATGATCATGGCAAGGACAAAATACCGGATTTGGTTCAAGAGTTACCTCCTTGTTCACGAAGGAACACGATGACTTGTAGGGATGGACGCGGGGAAATCCTAGTGTATCACGGCCGGAGCCAATGTCATCCACCGAAACAATTCTTTTGCAGAGTTGACAGAAGCGCGGCGGAAAAACCGGGATGAATCTCCGAACTCCCGCAGACGTGGAATTTGGGCCGAGCCGGGGTTCGAGGCTCGTCGGCACGCGGCCGGGCTGGCGCCCGGCTGGATCGGGCCCAAAGGGCGCCCCCCAATCGGTCCGCACTCTCGAAAGTGCCACGTATATTATTGAAAACTCGTGGAGGGCGGACGGCACTTTCATCCCCTCCCTCTGTGCGCCCCGCGCTCATGGAAACAGGTTGCCAACCTGCCCCACAAAAAAAGGGGGAGCCGAAGCTCCCCCCTTTCTTAATTACTACAACCTCTCCGCTTGCAAACCCGAAGGTCAGAAACCGAGAGTTTCCGCAGTCGATGCCGGACGGAACGACCCGGAAGGCGGATTCAAAATCAGCGCCAGGTAGCCCATAGCCAGGTTCCTTGCGCCAAGATCGCTGACGAAGGCAAAGCCGTGAGCGTATTCAAAGTTACAAACTGCAATCACGTAACCGTTGAAACCTGGAGCCAGTAGCGATGTTAGACCCGCCCAGACGGTACCACTGGCGACCGAAGGCGTCACCGTGGCCGCGGGGGCCGCAGTCCCGTACCAGTTCAGAGTGCAGGTACCGGCCTGAGGGGTGCTCCCGAACGGATCGGTGCTGGTGTTGGCGATCGCCAGACCAGTGTCGAACCCTGCAATCTCCGTCACGTAGGGGAACAGCAACGAAGTCGTGCAGAGGGAAGTAGAGAGAATGTTAGTCGCCGTCGAAGTGTCGACAAAGCGCGGAATCGGCTGCGACGAGGAAGCAGTGGTGTCCGTTGCTCCGATATCGGCAGCATCCGGGGCGTACCGCAGATTCACGGTAGCCGTGCCGATTGCAGGCAGGTTGTTGCCGGGGTTGGCGACGTAGAGGAGTGCCACCGGGATATCGACGTTCTCAATAGTCGAGGTCGACGTAGTGGTAATTTCCCATGTCGCGATAGCGGTACCACCGCTGACGGCCAACTGAACGGCCGGGAACGTCTCCGTTGCTGGGTACACCGACGAGGTGGTCGAAGTTACACCGACCAGAGTGCCTGCACCGTAGAGATAGGTTGCGCTTGGAATCAGGGTCACTGTGGTGGTCGAGGAGCCGTTGGTGGTAGCGCCGGTTCCGACGCTGGGGGAGACGCCACCGACGTAGACGCTGACGCCGCTGGGGATGTTGCTGAATACTGCCGAGATGCGGGTTCCGAAATCAGCTAAGCCGGGAGTCACGGTCGAGCCGGTTAGAGTCACAGGCAAGCCGCTGGTATACGGAGTGAAGCCGGACTCGGAGGTGTACAGGAAACCGGGGATATTCTGCTCGACGGCGTACGACTGATAAATACCAGAGCCGCTGGTAAGCGGATATGGGTTCACGCGCGTCTTGAAGGCCGAGGCGAATTGTTCGGAGAAACGCAGGTTAGCCCACGCAACTGGCTGAGTGGCACTGCCGCCATACAGGTTGTTACATTGGAGGCCTGTAATCGAACCCAGGCTGCTGTCGTTGGCGCTTCGCACCGAGGTGCTCAAGCTCTTTGCCACATAACCGGTGGTCAACGCGGAGTTGTTGACGCTAACCGAAGCCGAACCGCTGACTGCGACGTCGGCAATGATATTACCGGGCAACGTACCGCCAGTGATGGCGCTGGCATTCACGCGAACATTGGTAATGCGGTAGAAGCGGCTCGAAACAGTGGAGGGCGCCAAAACCGGAACGCCGTTGAACGTGACCGAGGACCCGCTCACGACGCCGAAGAACGCATTGACGTACGGTGACGGGACAGTAATCGGGTTGCCGCCGTAGCTCGCTGTTGCGGCGGTCGCCGGGCAGCCCGAGAGCGGCGCGTTGCATGCTACGATCGGCTGCGCCGCGCCGTAGCTTGCCAAACCGGAACCAGGCTCGTCGATCAGCAGCAGGGCTTCAGAAGCCGAGCCGACTAACAGCCGGCTCGTAACCGTCGTATTCGTGTACACCACGAAGTTCGCCTGCGGGATGACCGAGCCGGGCGCCGTCGATACGCCACCCGTGCAGGTGAGCAGGATGTCGCCCATCAATTCCGTAATGCCTTCGGACCGGAGCTGAGTGGGAACCGTGGTTGCATTGCAAGTCAATGCCTGCGCACCCGCTATCCCGGCACACAGGGACAATACGGCGAGCACAAGAACTATTCTGCGAAAATCTGCCATTTCCTTCTCCTTGTAATTTTGCAAATGTTGAATCGGT
Organism: Bryobacterales bacterium; assembly: GCA_003164035.1. Taxonomy (GTDB): domain Bacteria; phylum Acidobacteriota; class Terriglobia; order Bryobacterales; family Bryobacteraceae; genus JBEKYD01. Next base: position 107,232 of record PLRS01000035.1, read on the forward strand.
AGAAGTTTACTTCCAACCTGAGCCTCTTCATGCAACTTCCAAACCGTTCAGACTACCGGAAACGCCTCCGTGTCGGGCGGAGGTTGATCGCAGCCACCAAGCTTGGCTGCTGTTCCCGTTTATGCTACTTGCACTACTGAAACCCGTATTGGCTACCCGTGGCCTTGAATTTGTTATCTTCCGGATAGCTCAGATGAAGTACACAAATGCACACTACCCACTGACGCGGTAAACTCCATAGTGAACTGTCCACCGGCCCGCTGTCAAGAGAAATCCTTGCCAGCCGATGCGAAAACCGATCTTAACCGCCATTCAACACCATGTACGGATGAGGAGCCGTCCCGAATTACATCATGATTGGGCCCGCGAGTCAAGAGTTTCACACCGAATCGTCTCAATTCTTTTAGCGGGATTCCCCGCTCATTGAATGGCAACGGTAACCGCATTGCTTGCAACGTTCCCCTGTTGAAGGACCAGCGAAATGGCGGTTCCCGGCGGGGTATTGGCGGGGATTGGGATATTCACCTGGTATAAGCCGATAAATCCTGGCGTGAGACCGGCATAAGCCGGGGCGATAGCTACGCCGTTCAGCAGGGCGGTGACCGGGGTGATCGCCGGAGCCAGCGTCCCGTGAGTGGACGTGGCCCCCAATCCGGTAGCGTAGGCAATCAGGGTCAGTCCCCGCGTGAGCGGGTTGGCGGCGGAATTGACGCTGCCGTCCTGGTTTTCAATCGCACCCTCGGAACCACTTAGCAAGAAGATGGCCGGAGCGACGGCGGAAATCTGCACGGAAGCCTGCGCCGACCCGTACGTCGAAGAAACCACCATAATATGTGTGCCTGTCCCGATATTAGCGGGCACCTGCGCGTTCACCTGAAAGGGAGTGGCCGCCAGAACGGTAGCGGCGATGCCATCGAAACTCACCGTGGTCGGGGCGGCGGCGCCGAACAAACCGTTTCCGAAAATTGCCACCAGTCCCCCGGGCGCAATTCCGGCGGTAAAACTGGCGGCATTCACCACTCCGGAAGCGGCGATGGCAGCCGTCTCCGGCGCCAGCACCAGGTTCAGGGTGGGCCGGGTTGCGCTGTAACTGGCCAGGGCGTTGCCCGTAACATTATATGTGCCGCCCTCCTGCGCCAAATCGGTCACGAATGCCTGAAATGCAGCGGATGTGCCGATATCGATCTGGTATTGGGCCAATAATCCATCGCAGGCGAGCAAGCGGGTCGCCAGCGGGCCTCCCGCCGGAGGATTGCCGCTGGAATCCACGGCGTCCCAGAGCGTCACGGGCTGCCCGCAGGCTCCCGATGGCGAAACCACATCTAAGGTAAACGCCTGCATCACGGCCGGCGGTTGGGAAACGGCGCCCGCCAGGAAGCGTCGTGTGCTGGGTTGGGTTGTAGTGAATCTCACCACCCCCAGAATCGTACCCTTCCAAGTCCCGCCCGGCCCTGAAAAACCGTTCAAATAGGAATTCAGGTCCGATTTGCCGAAAGCCGGGTTGGGATCCTGAATGGCGATGGAGCCATCCGCGGCCACGCCTGTCGCCACCACGAAGTTTCCACCCACGCTCGCGCCGTTGAGAGACAGCCCCAACGAAACCAGCGCCGGCGCGCCGGCAGCCAGACAATCGGCAATGGCCGCGAGGCTGGGCGTCTCCACGGTAACGTCCATGCCGGCGAACTGGGCGGCGCGCCACAGGTTCACCACCTGCTGGCCGGCGGCCGAACCGGAAAGAAAACCGTCGCAGTAGGAATTACCGGCGGCGTCGACGCTACAGTAGGATGTCAGGAACTCATTGAGGGCCAGGGGCGTGGCCGAACCGCCCGATACCGAAATCTGCCCCAGGTTTTGATAGTAGGAGAAGATGGATGCCACCGCCGTCAGCAGGGCGCCTTGCTGCGCGATGGTGGCCGCGCCGTTACCGAGCGCCGCCGTCCCGGCTTCGATCAGCGACGGGAAGTTCGACAGCGTGCCGGCGGTTGCGGTCGCCCCGAATGTCACCGGTGTTCCGGTCGCGGCCGGTGCGTTGGCGGTTACCAGGGCGATTCCCGCCGCGGCGGGCAATCGCAGATAGGTGGACGCCTGGCCGTTCGAGTCCGTCACCGCGCTGGCCGCCGTCAGGGACGCGCCGGGCGATGCCTGGAACGTCACGGTAACGTTGACCAGCGGCGAACCGGACGAATCGGTCAGGGTCGCCACCAGCGGCAGCGGCAGCAGGGCGCCGGGAAGGCCGCTCTGAGCGTCGCCGCCGCTCTTGGTGAAAAACGCACCGCTGGCCGCCAGAGCCTTCACGGTCAACGTGGCGCCGGCGCTGGACGAACCTTGTTTCGCCGTTATGGCGATGGGTCCGCTGGCCGCCGACGGCGGGACGAATTGACTCCAACTGTAAGCCCCGTTCGAGCTGGTGAACGGGAAACTCGCCGCGCCAGCGACCGAAACCGTGACCGCACTGGACGGAGCAAAGCCGTAAATGGCGACGAGCGCGCTCGATCCGGCCGTGACGGTGGCGGGATAGATGGCCACGGTGGGCGCGCTGGCCGCCGCTTTGGCGGTAGCCGCGCTAGCGCCGGAGGCGTAGCTAATGGTCCCGCCTTCAAAGCTCTGCTGCGTCAGCCCGCCGCTCACAGCCTGGTCGCCCAGCGGCATGCCGAAGTTCCCGGTGATGCCGCCGCTCGAAGTATAGGCCGCCAGAATCAGACCCGTAACAAACCAGGATTGGCCGGAAGTCGGGCCGCCGCTGGAAGCGTAAATCGACCCGTTGGCAAAGCTCTGCCCGGTCCCCGAGCTTCCCGTGAAAGTAGTGAAAGCGTACGCGGCTCCGGAGGGAGGGCCGGCGCTTCCGGTTTCGTAGCCCAGCGCCGCCCACTTCACGAGCACGTTTCCACTCACCAATTGCACCGGGCTGCCCGCCAGAGCGCCGCCCGCGAACATCTGCCTGCCGCCGGAGGTCGCATCCGAATCCGGGTAGCCCACCGAGCCGGCCGGGCCGCCCAAAGCCAGGTATGCCGCCAGCGGGGCGCCGCTCACCACGTATGCCGTACTGGCGCCGTCCGCTATCGCCAGCAGGCACATCGCGCCGCCGTCGGTGACCGTCTGAACGTAACCGCTGCCGGCGCGGGAAGCGGCATCCGGGACCGGCATGGCCGCGGCGAGGCGGTTGCGGGTCAAAGCCGCCTGGAAGGCTGCCGCCACGTTGGTGGGCGCGCCCTCTCCGACCGAGCAACAAACCGCATTCACAATTATTTTAATGGCCGTGCTGGTTACGCCGCCCGCGGTCGCGGTGATGGTGGCCGCGCCGCCGCTCAACGCGGTTACCACGGCCGTCGAGCCGCTGGGCGTGACGGAGGCGACCTGGCCATTGCTGGTGCCCCAGGTCACCGCCCGGCCCGTGGCCACGGCTCCCGACGTGTCGTAAGGCGTCGCCGTCAGGCTCAGCGTCTGGCCCACGTTCAGGGTCGCGGTATTGCCGGCCGGCGCTCCGGCGATCTGGACCGAGACAATCGGCAGCAGCACCGTGCCGCCGTTGGCCGTGGTCAGGGTTCCCCCTTCGAAAGTCTGCGAATAGCCGCTGGAAGCGAGCGCTACCGGGTTGGCCGTGGGTAGCCCCAGCGTGCCCGAAGGCCCACCGTTATTCAGGTACAAGGCGTAAAGCGATTGGGTGACCGAAAAATACGCACCTTTATTCGTGCCCGAGGTGATTTCGTAAATGGCGCCGGAGACAAACGTCTGCACCGTGGCCGTGGTGGAAGTGGAGGCGGTGATTGCGGTGGCGGCGTCGAGGGGCGGCCCCAAGTCGGTGTTTCCGCCCAGCGCGTTCCAAGTGGTATAGAAGGTCTCCGAAATGTCGAAGTCCGTGCCGGCCGCAATGGCGGGGTCGTAAGCAAACAGGGCGTAGCCCTTATCGAATACCTGCCAGGTGCAGAGGTTGCCCGAGGTTTCCGCCGGGCAACCCTGGGTGTCGCCCAGCGGATACCCCACCGTGCTTACTCCCAGTGAGGTGAAATACGAATCCATGTCGGCCCAGATCTGCACCACGGAGACGGACGCGGTAGCGGTGGTGGAACTGGCCGTAGCCAGGGCCAGCTTGGCGGAGGAACTGGCCGCGCTCTGAAAAGTCTGGATGTATCCCGAGGTGCCCAGCGCGGTCACGCCCGTCAGTGGCGGCAGGGTAACCTGCGACGCGAAGTTGCCCCTCTGGTAGGCGTTGACAAACTGCTCTTGCAAGTACCCCGTGGGCGCGCCCACCCCTACCGACAGGATCGTATTCAGGGTTATGGCGGCCGTCCCCGTAACCGACGGCAATATGGTGCTGGTGGCGGTGACGGTGACTGTCGTCGTTGAGCCGATGATGGCGGGGGCGGTGTATAACCCGCTGGTCGAGATGCTGCCCAACTGCGGGTTGATGGACCAGGTCACGGTAGTGACCGCCAGGTTCGAAACCGTGGCCGTAAACTGCTGTGTCTGGCTGTTGGTCAAAGACGCGGTACTGGGACTGATGGCGATGGATGGCGTGCTGGGATTGAGCTGAATCGTCACCGTAGCCGATTGGGTGGGATCGGCCACGCTGGTGGCCGTGATGGTGACAGTCTGGGCAACGGTGATGCTGGCGGGCGCGGTGTAGAGATTGGTGGTGATGCCGCCGGAGCCGGCGGTGCCGCTGGTGGAAGCAAGCGATCCGACCGGCGGGTTAAGCGACCACGTCACGCTGGTATTGCTCGATCCAGTGACCAGCGCCGTCAGCGCCGCCGAGCCGCCGCCCTCGAGCGTGTTGGACGTGCTGCTGAGCGAAATGAGGACGCCGGCCCGCGCCGGCAACGCGGCAAAAGCCAGCGTGGCGACGAAGATGGCTATTAAGAAGGTTAAGTCGAAAAACCGGTGGTGCCGCACGAATACCCGATATGGTAGCGCGCTTAAAATGTCAAAATTGAAAATACACGAAGGGTACCGGCCGGTCCGTGAAGCCGATCAACTCCAGGCACAGCAGGCACAGCGCGAGGGCGCCAGAATACACCCAGGCGGGCGTTTCCGGCAGACGCTCGAACCACTCGAAGCGTTCCTCGGCCACGGCCAGGGCAAGGCTGGACACAGCGATCCAAAGCTGCCAGTGCGGCCACATTATGTGGCCGGCCGGCCCATGACACAATCGCCCCAGAATTTCCAGGCTCGCGGGCAGCGTGCGGGCGCGAAAAAAGACCCACCCGATCGAGGCCAGCGCGAAAGTAAGCAGTACGCGCAGCGGGTTCCGGCCCGGTTTGGGATCGATGCCCAACGCGCGTTCGGCGGCCAGCAGCCCGCCATGATATCCGCCCCAGATGACGAAATTCCAACTGGCGCCGTGCCACAGCCCGCCGAGCAGCATGGTCACGAGCAGGTTGCGATAGGTTTGGAAACGCCCGCCGCGGTTGCCGCCGAGCGGTATATAAAGGTAGTCGCGCAGCCAGGTGGAGAGCGAGATGTGCCAGCGCCGCCAGAAATCGGTGATGCTGGAAGCCAGGTACGGCCGGCGGAAATTTTCCGGGAAGCGGAAGCCCAACAGGTGGGCCAGGCCGATGGCCATGTCGGTGTAGCCGGAAAAGTCGAAAAAGATCTGAATCGAGAAAGCCACCACCCCGCTCCAGGCGGCCAGGCACCCGGGATAGGCCGCGGGGTTTGCGAAATACGCGTCCGCCAGGCGGGCAAACTGGTCGGCGACCACGAGTTTCTTCACCAGTCCGAATACCACCAGCCAGACGCCGAGCAATTGCTCCCTGGCATCCGGCGCGCGCCAGTGATAGAAGTCGCGAAAAAAGTCGTGCGCGCGCACGATCGGGCCGGCCACCAATTGCGGGAAAAACGCGATGTACAGGGCGTAGTCGACGACGTTAGTGATCGGTTCCTGCTGGCCGCGATACACGTCGACGACGTAAGACATGCTCTGGAAAGTGTGGAAGCTGATGCCCATGGGCAGGATGATGGCGAGGGCCCAATCGCCGGCCGGCCTTCCCAGCGCGAGCGCCAGGTTCGACGCCAGGAAATTGTAGTACTTGAAGAAGCCCAGAAAGCCCAGGTTGGCGGCAAGGCTGGTAATCAGCGCGGTCTTGCGCCGGGCGCCGGTGGCGGCACGCCGGATCCACCTCGCAGCCGTGTAGTCTATGGCCGTCAGCGCCAGAATCAGCAGAATGAATTTGGCGTTCCAGCACATATAAAAGAAGTAGCTGGCCGCCAGCAGAATGTATTTGCGGAAGGGCCGCGGCGAGGCATAGAACAAGGCCACGACCACCACGAAGAAGAGAAAAAACTGGGGCGTGTGAAACAGCATTACCGGGCGGGCTCCTGGGGCGCGCTTAACCACTTCCCGGCGAGTTGCGCGAGTCGACGCGAGAACTCGATGCCGCCAGCTTCATTCAGGTGCATGGCGTCGCCGAACAGTTCCGGCCGCTCCAGCGAATCGAAGGTGTGTTCGTCGGCAAGCGTCACGCCCGGCCGCCGGGCCAACTGGCGCACCGAGCTATCGGCATCCTCCGGAAGGCCGGGCCGCACCACCGGGCCGCGCGGCAGGCGATAGAAGAAGATGCGGGTGCGGGTGCCGCGGTAGCGATCGATAATGGCGCCGATCCAGCGCAGCCGATAGACGGCGTAGGAGGGAGTGACGGGCGCAACCGGGCGCAGCAGCACGTCCTCGGCTCCGCGCCGCCGCTCGGCATCCATCCAATCGGGGAACGCCGTTATCCGGTTGGCGGCCCAATCCACCTCAATGCCTTCCAGGTTGTGACGCTCCCAGATGGAAGTGTAAATCCAGCTCGCGCCCAGCCGGTGCACCAGCCGCACGTTTTCCTCGCGGGCGTGGCGATGCGCCAGATAGGCTTGAAAGTCCTGTTGAAACGCCATGCCTTTGAGCAGCACGGTTCTGGCCGCCAGCGCGCGCAGCGGCCATTCGGTGTAGGACATGGAGAAGCTCCAGAGGTCGCTCAGGCGAAGCAGCGGCGCCAGGTAGCGAAGGTCCAGCTCGCGGTCCGCCACGGGCTCGAATTCGCGGTCGTTGTAGGTATCGAACGGCACCAGGATGGCGGCATAGCGATCGCGGCGAGGGTCGACCTCGCGCAACATGTAATACCAACAGCGCGGCGTGGTGCCGGGGACGGCGATGGTGGCCAGCGTGTAGCCGGTTTCCGGCGTGAGTTGGTCGGCCACGCGGGTCTTCAGCCCCACCCGCGAATCGCCCACCGCCAGCACCTGGTTCGGCCCAGTCAGCGGACGGTGAATCTCGTTCCACACAAACTGCTCGAGGTATCCGGCGGTGGAATTCGGTTCGAGGATGGAGGTGTAGCCGGTGCGAAAGGCCAGCGAATCGAGCGCCAGAAACAAGACCAGAGCCAGGCCGAGCCGGAGGAATAGCCGAGTCACCAAGCCGTAATTATAGCTGTCAGCGGTCAGCTATCAGCGGCAGCTAACGTAGACGTGTGGTTTCAGGTTTATGGCGAAGTTCTGCCGGTCATGGAGCAGGCTGATCTCAACGGTTACCCTTGCAACCCTTACAAGGTCAGAGTGTTGGACAGGCTTTTGTGGGATCTTGGCCAGCCTAGCTTTTGCGCGCAGTGAGTCGGCTCTTCCGATCCTCAAGAGCCATCCGCCGCTCGCCCTATCCCCATCCTCCACCCAGTGCCCGATACAGATCCACGAACGCCAGTAATTCCTGCAGGCGCAGTTGGGCCAGGGCGAGTTGTCCCTGGAACAGGTCGCGCTCGGCGCTGAGCACCTGCAGGTAACTGTCGGCGCCGCGCTGGTAGCGCAGGGTCGAAAGGCGCGTGGTCTCGGTCAGCGCCTGCACCAGGTGGTCCTCCTGGCCGCGCTGCTGGCGCGTGCGGTCGTAGCGGATCAGCGCGTCCGACACTTCGCGGAATCCGTTGTAGATGGCCTTTTGATAGCCGATTAGCATCTCGCGCTTCTGCGCTTCCGAAAGCCGCACGGCCACGCGAACCTGGCCGGCGGTGAAGATGGGCAGGAGCGCGTCGGGAGTCAGGGTCCAGTATCTTGCCGGAGCGGTAAACAACTGGGTGAGCGCCCGGCTCTGCCCGCCCAGAAGGCCGGTGAGCGTAATCTGTGGAAAGTAGTACGCCTTCGCCACGCCGATCTGGGCATTGGCGGAAATCAGATTCTGCTCGGCCGCGCGGATGTCGGGCCGGCGATCGATCAGCGAAGACGGCATCCCGGCCGGAAGTTCGGGCGGCAGGACGAAGCTCTCGAGCGGCTTGCCCCGCGCGATATCGCCGGGCAGGTTTCCGGCAAGCAGGTTCAAGGCGTTTTCCGCCTGTCCGATGTCGCTCTCCACGCTTGCCATCCGCACCCCGGCGAGATAGAGAAACTGTTCCGCCTGATGGACATCGAGGCCAGTGGCGGCGCCGTGGTCGTGGCGCAGGGTGATCAGCTTCAGGTTGCGATCGGCGATGTCGCGCGTATTGCGGGCGATCTGGAGTTCCCAATCGCGCTCGCGCAGGGTGAAATAGTTGCCGGCCACATCACCGATAAGCGACACGGTGACGCCGCGCCGGGCTTCTTCGGTGCCCAGGTATTGGGCGCGCGCGGATTCCTTCAACCGGCGAATGCGGCCCCACAGATCCAGCTCCCAGGAGAGCGCCAGGCCGGTCTGAGTGTAGCTGACGTTGGTCGGCGGCGTACCCGCGCCTTCCACGGTGGTGCCGATGGAGGAGTACCTGACCGCGCCTGCCTGTTCGTCGGCGTAGACGAATGGATACTGGGCGGCGCCGGCGATGCGATAGCGGGCGCGGGCTTCCTCCACGCGCTCGGAAGCCATGGCAAGGTCGAAGTTGTGCGCCAGCGCGGCGGCGATGAGTTGCTTCAAAGCTTCGTCGGGGAACAGGTCCGGCCACTTGGTGTCGGCCAGCGACGTCTGGCCAGGCGCCGACGCGCCGCGGTATTGGGGGGGCGCTGTCACCGAAGGCCGTTTGTAATTGGGACCCACGGTGCAGGCGGAGAGAAATACCGCCAGCGTGCAGAGGAGAGAGGTAGGGCGGACCCCCCGGTCCGCAGCCGGCCCCCTGGCCGGCTTGTCGCCAAATGGGAGGTACTTGACCTTTCGACAGGAACGCGGGTCCAGGGGGACCCGCGCGGACCAGGGGGTCCGCCCTACCAATTTCGCGGCTCTCATTGGGCCTCCACCACCGGCTCGGTGCCCGGCTTGGGTTTGCGCACGGCGATTCCCTGAATCACCGCGAACAGCACCGGCACGATAAAGATGGCCAGCAAGGTGGCCGCGTTCATGCCGCCGAAGACCGCCGTGCCCAGCGAGCGCCGCGAAGCCGCGCCAGCTCCGTGCGCCATCAGCAGCGGCGTCACGCCCAGGATGAAGGCGAACGATGTCATCAGAATGGGCCGCAGCCGGAGACGCGCGGCTTCGAGCGCGGCCTCCCGGATGGAGTGCCCGGCCTCGTAGCGGGTGCGCGCGAATTCCACGATCAGAATGGCGTTCTTGGCCGCCAGCCCAATCAGCGTCACGATGCCGATCTGGGTGTAGATGTCATAGGAGTAGCCGCGAATCCAGACCGCGAAAAGCGCTCCGAACAACCCGAGCGGCAGCGCCAGCAGGACAGCGAACGGTATCGACCAGCTCTCGTACAGGGCGGCCAGAAACAGAAAAACCAGCACCGCGGCGAAACCGAAGATGAAGCTTTCGTGACCCTGCGCCTCTTTTTCCTGGTAGGTGGTCCCGGTCCATTCGTAGCTGAAGCCGGCGGGGAGGCTGGACGCGGCCACTTCCTCCATGGCCTGGACCGCCTGGCCGCTGCTGTAGCCGGCTGCGGGGCTGCCAATCAACTGCACGGCGCGATTCCGGTTGTAGCGGTAGATCACGTCCGGCCCGGAGGTGGCTGTGACGGTGGAAAGCGTGCCCAGCGGAACCATGTCGCCGCCGCCGGTGCGCACGTAAAACCGGTCGATATCGCGAGGCTCGGTACGGAATTCCGGCTCGGCCTGAACCATCACCTGCCAGGTGCGGCCAAACACGTTGAAGTCGTTCACGTAGAGCCCGCCGAGGAACGTCTGCAAGGCGTCATAGGCGTCGGTGGCGGGAATGCCCAGGGTCTGCACCTTATCCAGGTCGAGGTTCACTTTGTAGGACGGCACATTGGAGCGGAAGGTGTTCACCACGTTTCCAATCTCGGGCCGTGCGCGGGCGGCCTGGGCCGTGAGGTCGGCGGCCTGGGCCAAATCCTCCACGCCCACGCCAGTACGGTCCTCGAGCATGAACTGGAATCCTCCGGTGGTGCTCAGCCCCTGGATGGGGGGCTGACCGAAAGCATTGGTGACGGCTTCCGGTATCCGCGAGAGCTCGCGCTGCAGGTTGGCGATGATGCCGCGGAATTCCAGTTCCGGGGTGGTGCGATCGTCCCACGGTTTCAGCCGCGTAATCACGGTGGCGACATTCGAGCTGGAAGTGCGGGTGGAGATGTCGAGGCCGCCCAAAGTAAACGTGCCCGCTACTCCCGGAATCCTGCTGATGATGTCTTCCGCCTGGTGGGTTGCCACATCGGCGCGCTCGGCGGACGCGGCGTCGGGGAGGCGGACGGTAACGTAGATGGTGCCCTGGTCTTCGTCGGGAAGAAAACTGGTGGGAAGCTGGCGGAACAGCCAGCCTCCCGCGAACCAAAAACAGAACAGCCCCAGCATCGCCAGGGCCGATTTGCGGATGAGCGCGCCCACGCCTTCCAGGTACCGGCCGCGGGTCCATTCGAATACGCGGTCGAACCCGCTGAAAAAGCGCCCCAACGGGCCGTGCGTCTGCATTTTCGGCCGCAGCAGGATGGCGCTCAGGGCCGGGCTCAACGACAGCGCGTTGAAGGCCGAGATCAGCACCGACACCGCGATGGTGAGGGCGAACTGCTTGTAGATCTGTCCGCTGATGCCGCCTAGAAAGGCCACCGGGATGAATGCCGCCGACAGAATGCAGGCGATGGCCACCACCGGAGCCGACACTTCCTCCATCGCCCGGATGGCGGCCATGCGCGGCGGCGCGCCTTCGTCGATGTGGCGCTGAGCGGCCTCCACCACCACGATGGCGTCGTCCACCACAATGCCGATGGCCAGCACCAGGCCGAACAGGCTGGTCATGTTGATCGAAAATCCCAGCAGCGGGAACAACGCGAAGGTGCCCACGATCGCCACTGGCACCGTCAGCAGCGGAATCAGCGTGGCGCGCCAGTTCTGCAGAAACAGGAAGACTACGATAATCACCAGCCCGGTGGCTTCGAACAACGTTACGATCACTTCGTGAATGGAAGAGCGGACAAACACGCTGGAGTCGTACGGGATGAGGTAATCCAGGCCGGCGGGGAAAGTTTTCTTGGCGTTTTCGCAGAACTGGCGCACGCGGTCGGCGGTGGCGACCGCGTTGGCGCCGGGCGAAAGGTAGATAATCAGGTTGCCCGAAGGGGCGCCGTTGACGCGGCTGAAGCCGCTGTAGCTGGCCGCTCCAAGCTCCACCCGGCCGATGTCGCGGATGCGCAGCAGACCGGTGTCCGGCCGCGAGCGCAGGACGATATCCCCGAATTCCGACGCCGTCACCAGCCGTCCCTGGGCGCTCACCGAATACTGGAACGCGGTGCCGGTGGGCGTTGGCGGCTGGCCGAAAGATCCGGCCGGATTCTGCCGGTTCTGCGCCCCAATGGCGTCGTTGATATCGGCGGCCGTGACGCCCAATTGCGCCATCCGGTCCGGGTTCACCCAGATGCGCATGGAGTACACCTGGGCCGCACCCAGTCTCGCCTCGCCCACCCCTTCCACGCTGGCCAACTGGTTCAACAGGTTGATCTGCGCGTAGTTGGTGAGGAACAACGAGTCGTAGCGCTTGTCGGGAGAAACCAGGCTCACGCTGGTCAGGAACGCGGTCGAAACCTTCTTCACCACCACCCCCAGACGCTGCACGTCGGGGGGTAGCCGCGGCATGGCGATATTCACCCGGTTCTGGGTTTGCACCGTGGCGATGTCCGGATTGGTACCGAGCTTGAAGGTCACGCTGATCGACAGGCTGCCGTCGTTGCCGCTGTTGGACATGAAGTAGATCATGCCGTCCAGGGCGATCAACTGTTCTTCGATGGGCTGCGCGACCGTCTTCTCGATATCCTGCGCGTTGCCGCCCAGGTAGCTGGTGCTGATCTGCACCACCGGCGGGACCACGTCGGGGTAACTGGCCACGGGAAGATTGGGGATGGCGACGCTGCCCAGGATAACGATCACGATGGCGATCACCATCGCGAAAACCGGATGGTCGATGAAGAACCGCGCCATGGCTCAGTTCCCCGCCATCCGCGGCGCAGCCGGCGCGGCTTCGGTGGCGCGGTACGGTTCCGGCCGGACCCTGCTTCCGACTCTCACCTTCTGCTGCCCTTCGACCACGACGCGGTCTCCGGGCTGCAAGCCCCGTTCCACGATCCAGGAGTTGCCCACCCGGTCGCCGGTGGTCACCGGCTTCACTTCCACCTTGTTATCCGGTCCGACGGTGAAGACCGTCGTCACGCTCTGCAACTGCTGGATGGCTTTCTGAGGAATCAGAATGGCGTTCTTGCGTTCGGCTACCTGCACCCGCACACGGCCGAACTGTCCCGGAAGCATGGTGTGCCGGGGGTTGGGGAAACGGGCCTGCAACTCCAGGGTCGCGGTCTTCGGGTCCATCTGGTTAAGCGAATTCTCGATGTGGCCGACGGAGGCGAATTGGCTCGCGTCGGCCTGAATCAAGGTGAGCGGCAAGGCCGCGCTCGGCAGTCCGCCCCGATGCGTCCACGCCAGGTATTCCGATTCGGTAACCTTGAACCTCACCCAGATGGGATCGAGCGGCACGATGGTGGTGAGCGGCTGGGCCGAGGTGGGGGTCACCAGGCCGCCCACCGGAATCAGGGTATCGCCGATGCGGCCGGCGATGGGCGCGAGAATGGTGCCGTAGCGCAGGTTCAACTCCGCCGCGTTGAGAGCGGCCTGCTGCGCTTCCACCTTCGCCTGCATGGAGGCGATCTGCGTGCGCGTGGAAAGGCCGGCCTGCTCCACCGTGGCTTTCAAGGCGTTCACGTTCGCCTGGTTGGCTTTCAGCGCGGCGTCGGCGGCGTCCAGGTCCTGTTTGGAAGCGGCATCGGCCTGGACCAGCGGGCTCAGACGGTCCACGTCCTGTTGGGCTTTGACCAGGTTGGCCTGCGCCGAGGCCAGGTTGGCTTGCGCTTCGAGCAGAGCTACCTGCTTGCGGGCAAACTCCAGATCCGCCTCGTTCTGGTGCAGGTTCCCTTTGGCCTGCGCGACCGCGGCCTCGTAGGGGCGAAGATCGAGCACGTACAGCGTTTGACCGGCCGCAACTTCCGCGCCCGGGCGAAAATTCCACTTCTCGATGTATCCTTCCACGTGACCGCGCACTTCGACCATGTCGCGCGCATAGGTTTGCGCCGCGAATTCCGAGAAGATGGGAACATCGGCGGCCGCAGCCTCCATCACCTCAACGGCTGGAGGAGGCGCTTGAGCCGGGCCGGGCTTTTGGCCCGATGCCGCGCATCCGGCCAGCAGAATCGCCCCAAGCAAACCGGAAGAACCGGCCGCCTGCAAAAGAATCTTCGGGTGTTTGTTTCTGGATGACATTACTTTTTCTTAAAAAAAGGCCACTAAACCGGATCTTCAGGGGCGAGACTGGCGCCCTCCTCAATCACGGCGCCATCGAAAAGTTTCCAGCCCGGGAGCCTGGCCACCAGGGCTGCCAAGCGGTCGCCGCCGCCTGCGTACCCCCTCGCCACGGTCAGGGCAAGGCACATGATATTACAACCTGATTATCTTAAGCTTGCGCGGATGAAGTCAAACCGCCGCAGCGCGCTCGTCCAGCCGGCGCGCCGCATACTTTTCCAGCCAACGCGCCTGCATAAGCTCTGCGGGGCGGGCAATTCTGCCCAATGCCGCATAGTTTTCACTTTGGCGAGGTTCTGCACAAATCGTGGGGCAGCCAATTCTGGCTGCAGCCGGCTTTTAGCCGGTTCTCGCCCTGGATGGAAGACTCGCCACGCCTCGAAAGAGCCGCCTGAAAAGGCGGCTGCGGGCAAAATTGCCCGCCCCACTTATGCAGGTTCGTGCCGGCTGCCCCACGATGCAGCCCTATTTCTTTCCACCCGCCAGCAGCCGGTCGATTTCGAGAAACAGGCCTTTGCCTTCAAAAACGTCGCGGGTTGTCAGGCCGTAAAGGAAATCCCCCTGAATCATGCCGTTGGCGTCGATCAGGTAAACGTGGGGAAACTGCAAGCTCCCGCTGCGCACGTAGGAATACGCCATCTGGCCCTGGTCGAAGAGAATCGGATACTGCACGCCATGCCCGGCGGCGAACTTGCCGACGGTAATGTTGTTGTCGTCCGGTGCGTGAACTACCGCCAGGATCTGCACCTTATCGCCGTATTTCTTTTCCACTTGTTCCAATATGTCGGCGAAAGCGGCGCAATGCGGGCAGGTGGTCTGTATGAATTCGAGGAGCACGATCTTGCCGCGGTAATCGTACAGGTCGTAGACGTGCATCTTGGAATCGAACAGGGCGAATCCGGGGGCGCGCCGCGGACTTTGGGCGAGGCCGGTGGCCGCGCAAAGGAGAAGAAGGATAGACAGTTTTCGCATTTCGAGTTTATGAAACCAATTTTCGCAAAGATTCTTCGTACGGGGCGCGCGCCACTCCGTTTTCGGTAACGATGGCGGTGACGTAGCGCGCCGGCGTCACGTCGAAGGCCGGGTTGGCCACCTGGATTCCCTCCGGCGCCACGCGTTTGCCGTACAGGTGGGTGACCTCAGCCGCGGGGCGTTCTTCGATGGGTATCAGGTCGCCCGACGCCAGTTTCAGGTCCAGCGTCGAAATCGGGGCAGCCACGTAGAACGGCAGGTTGTTTTCCTTGGCCAGAACGGCCACCGAGTAGGTGCCGATCTTGTTGGCCACGTCGCCGTTGGCGGCGATGCGGTCGGCGCCCACCACCACGCACCCGATCCGTCCGGACTTCATGAAGTGCCCGGCCATATTATCGGTAATGAGGGTGATGGGAATTCCGTCCTGTTCCAGCTCCCACGCGGTGAGGCGGGCGCCCTGCAGGAACGGGCGCGTTTCGTCGGCGAAGACGTCGATGCGCTTGCCCGCCTCCACCGCGGCCCGAATCACGCCCAGCGCGGTGCCGTATCCGGCCGTAGCCAGGGCGCCGGCGTTGCAATGCGTCAGTACCGCTTTACCCTCCACCACCAGCGGGGCGCCGTTGCGGCCGATGGCGCGGCAAATGGCAATATCTTCCTCGCGAATACGCAGGGCTTCTTCGATCAAGGCCCGCCGGATTTCGGCGATGGGGCGCCCGCGCAGGGAGCCGTATAGCGCCTTCATGCGGTCGATGGCCCAGAACAGATTTACGGCGGTGGGCCGGGTGCGCGCCAGCGTCCGGCAAATGGTTTCCACCTGGGCATCCAGGTCGTCTTCGGCCGCCTGCGCCACGCCCAGCGCCACGCCCATAGCGGCGGCGACGCCGATGGCCGGGGCGCCGCGAATGATCATGTCCTTGATGGCCGCCGCCACTTCCTGGTATGTCCGGCAGGTCGCCATCCGCACTTCCAGCGGCAGGCGCGTCTGGTCGATCATCACCACCGCGCCGTCGATCCATTGAATCGTCTCTACCATGGCTTTGTCACTACCATGCTTTGTCTCTACCAAGCTTTGGGCAAGTCCTCCGCACGCAGCATCACCAGTATGACAAACGCATTGTACGACGCGTGCATCAGGGTCGACGCTTTGGTCGAGCCGGTCTGGTGGCGCATCCACCCAAAGCCCACCCCCGCCAGGCTGACCAGGCTGGCATAGCCGATTGAGTTGCCATACTCATGAAAGTGCAGAAACCCGAACGGAATGGCGGTCGCCACGATACCGGGGAACACTCCCAGGCTGCGCACCAGCAGGGGCTGCAGCAACCCGCGAAAGCTCAGTTCCTCGCACAGTGGGCCGGCCGTGGTGCCGAAGATCGCCATCAGCAGCACCGCTGTCCGGTTCTCCATCAAATCCGTCATCGGCGTGCTGCCGTTCGGCAAACGAATGTGAGACCCGATCCACGCCACGCCCAACGCGGCCGTGAAGCCGCACAGCATGATCACGAGCGGCGGCCACTCCATCCGGCGCCAACCGAGCGACTTCCAGAACGGCTGTTCGTACTCCAGCCGTAACAGCAGAGCCAGCAAGCCGAATAGAATCAGGTATCCGAGAAATTGAGCGGGCAGGGCCTCGGCCGCCTGGAAGCGAGCGCGCCAGTGAAACAGCGCCATCGTAAGCTTGACGATGACGTCGCCCAGCAGCAGGCTGGGTATCGTCAGCCCGGCGAATACCAGCACATCCATGTAGCACCAGAACGGCTCGCGCCCGGTTGTCGGCGGCGAGTCCGGAGACGGTGGTTCCTGGGCCAGCGGCATCATTGGGCTTGTCCCGTGGGCCGCAAGTCCGAGCCGCGACCGTAAGGGAGCGGTTGCCGGCGATTGAATCGGCGATTTCCGGACGGCGTCATTCGCCACGCTCGATCAGAGCCGCCGCCAGCAGCGGAATCATCAGCTCATGGTGGCCGGTAATGGCATAGCCCTGCCCGCCCGAGGCCGCGTGCGGGCGCTCCACCACGTTTACCCGCGGGCGATAGTGCTGCAGAAAATCGAAATTGACGGTGGTGAACCCGGCCAGCGGACGTCCGAGATTGCGGACCGCCGAAAGCGCCTTCAAAAACACTTCCGGCAGCACCACCGCCGAGCCCACGTTCAGGTAAACGCCGCCGCCATCGAGCTCGGCGAGGATCGAGCACAGCAGCCGAAAATCCAGATGCGTGGCGGCGCCGATGGCCGCCCCGTCGGCCGCCGGATGGGTGTGCGGCGTATCCGTGCCGATGGCTACGTGTACCGTCACCGGAGTGGAATTCCGGTACGCTCCCAGCAGCAGGCTGGAGGCGGCGTATGCGGGCGCGGCGCACAGTTCCAGCCATCGCCCCAGCGCTTCGCCCATCCCCAGTCCCTCGCTCACACCGCCCTTGATGGCGCGGTTCATTTCGCGGCCCGTTTCCTCGGCCGAGCCGAAGCGTCCGTCCGGCAGCGCCGCCTCCACGTCCTCGCTGGTATGTCCCGCCAGGGCGATCTCGAAATCGTGGATGGCGGCCGACCCGTTCACCGCAAATCCGGTCGCAAACCCGCGGCGCATCAGGTCCAGCAGCACCGGCGCCAGGCCGCACTTGATGACGTGCCCGCCCATGCCCCAAACGATGGCCCGCCCCGCCGCGCGCGCCTCGTACACGCGGTCCGCCACGGCGCGAAACGAGTTTGCGGCCAGAACCCGGGGCAGCGAATCCAGCCAGGCTCCCAGTCCCGAGCCCCGGGTGTGCGGCGTGGCGAAGTCGGCCGCTTTCACTTTGCCGCCGCGCTCGGCCAGACCGACGGTCTTGAGCCCCGAGAAATCGATCGGCCCCTGCCGGTATCGGCTCATGTCACCCTCCCGTTGCCGAGCGCTTTCCGCAGCGCCTCGGCGGTGTAGCTCTTCTTCGAGCGGCTCACCTGTTCGGGCGTTCCGCTGGCCACGATGCGGCCTCCATACTCGCCGCCATCCGGCCCCAGGTCGAGAATCCAGTCCGCGGTCTTGATCACGTCCAGATTATGTTCGATCACCACCACCGTATTGCCCAGCTCGACCAGCCGCTGCAGCACGTCGAGCAGCTTGCGGACGTCGTCGAAATGCAGCCCGGTGGTGGGCTCGTCCAGCAGATAGAAGGTGCGCCCCGTCTGGCGCTTGCTCAATTCCCGCCCCAGCTTGATGCGCTGCGCTTCTCCGCCGGAAAGCGTAGTGGCGGATTGGCCCAGGTGTACGTACCCCAGGCCGACGTCCGCCAGCGTCTGCAGCTTGCCGCGGATCTGCGGCAGGTTCTCCATCAGCGGCAGGGCTTCTTCCACGGTGGCGTCCAGAAGGTCGGCTATCGAATAGCCTTTGAACTTCACCTCCAGCGTTTCCCGGTTGTAGCGCCGGCCGCGGCACACGTCGCAGGTCACGTACACGTCGGGCAGGAAGTTCATCTCGATGCGCTTTAACCCGTCGCCCTGGCAAGCCTCGCACCGGCCGCCCTTCACGTTGAAGCTGAAGCGGCCCGGCTTGTAGCCGCGCTCGCGCGATTCCGGCAGCATGGCATAGAGGTCGCGGATGGGGGTGAACAGGCCGGTGTAGGTGGCCGGGTTCGAGCGCGGCGTGCGGCCGATCGGCGCCTGGTCGATGCGGATCACTTTGTCGATCAGCTCGATTCCGTCGATGGCGTCGTGCTTGCCGGGCTCGTCGTGCGACCCGTAGATTTCGCGCGCGAGGCGGCGGTACAAAATCTCGTTCACCAGGGTCGATTTGCCGCTGCCCGATACCCCGGTCACCACCGTCAGCAGGCCCAGTGGAATCTCCACGTCGATATTTTTGAGATTGTGCTCACGGGCGCCGCGAATGGCAAGCTTGCGGTCGCCGGGCGTGCGGCGGACCTCCGGCACCGCGATCCGGGCCGCTCCGGACAGGTAGTGGCCGGTGAGCGAATCGGGGTGGGCCGCGATCGCCGCCGGCGTGCCCGCCGCCACCACCTTTCCGCCTAGCCGTCCGGCGCCCGGCCCCAGGTCGATCACATAATCGGCGCATTCGATGGTTTCGGCATCGTGTTCCACCACCAGCACCGTGTTCCCCATGTCGCGGAGGTGCGCCAGGGTCTCGAGAAGCCGCCCGTTGTCCCGCGGGTGCAGCCCGATCGACGGCTCGTCCAGCACGTACAGCACGCCGCGCAGCTTCGACCCGATCTGGCTGGCCAGCCGGATGCGCTGCGACTCGCCTCCCGACAGCGTCGCCGCCGAACGGTCCAGGCTGAGGTAGTCCAGCCCCACGGCCGACAGAAACTCCAGCCGCCGCCGGATCTCTTCCACCAGGCGGCCCGCGATTTCGAGCTCCCGGCCGGTGAATTCCCAGTTCCTCACCGTCGTCAGCGCGCGCGCCAGCGGCAGGCTCGTGAACTCGGCGATGGAGAAATTTTTCACCCGCACCGCCAGGCTCTCCGGCCGCAGCCGCTTGCCATGGCACGCCGGACATTCCACCGGCGAAAGGTATTCGGAGATCCATTCCCGGTAGGCGTCTGAAGCCGTTTCGAGCGCTTCGTCCAGAGTCCCCAGCAACCCCGGCATGTCCCCGGCGCCGTCGAGCAGAATCGCGCGCTGTTTCTGGGGGATCTCCTCGAATGGGGTTTTCAGGTCGATCCGGTACTTGCGCGCCAGCGCTTCCAGCCTCTGTTGGACTTCCCAGGAGCTGCCGCCCGGTCCCAACCCTCCGTCGAACAGGGGCTTCGAAGGGTCGACGATGGCTTTCGCCGCGTCGAATGTCCACTTGCTGCCCAGCCCGTGACATTCTTCACAGGCGCCATAGGGGCTATTGAAGGAAAACGAGCGCGGCTCGAGCTGCGGGATACTGGTGCCGCAAGCCGTGCATGCCAGCTCCTTCGAGTACAGCCGTTCCTCCCCGTTCACCACCGCGATCAGAACCAGTCCGCCGGCCAATTTGGTGGCCGTCTCGATCGACGCCTCCAGCCGCTTCTCGATGCCGCTTTTGACCAGCAGACGGTCCACCACCACCTCGACGGTATGGTTGCGGCGCCGGTCGAGCACGATGGTGTCGTCCAGCGAGCGCAGGATTCCGTCGATGCGGGCGCGCACGAAGCCTTGCCGCGCCAGCTTCTCCAGGTCCTTCTTGTATTCCCCTTTTCGCCCGCGCACCACCGGCGCCATCACCATGATTCGTTCGTCCGGTTTGAGCGCCAGCACGTGCTGCAGAATCTGCTCGGTGGTCTGGCGCGAAATCTCGTTGCCGCAGACCGGGCAGTGCGGCCTGCCCACGGAAGAATACAGGAGCCGGAGGTAATCGTAGATCTCGGTAATGGTACCAACCGTAGAACGCGGGCTACGGCTAGTAGTTTTCTGCTCGATCGAAATCGCCGGGCTCAAGCCGTCGATCGAATCGATGTCCGGCCGCTCCATCTGGTCCAGAAACTGCCGCGCGTAGGTGGAAAGCGTCTCCACATAGCGCCGCTGGCCCTCCGCATAGATGGTGTCGAACGCCAGCGAAGACTTGCCGGAGCCGCTCAGCCCGGTAATCACCGTCAGCGTGTTGCGCGGAATCTCGACATCGATATTTTTCAGGTTATGCTGGCGCGCGCCATGAACCGTGATGCGGTCGAGCATAGTGGACAATTTTGACGAAAAGGGGAAACTTCTTATTGTCCCGCGTCTTGTCCTCCGTCCGCAAATTGCGCTATAAATAATTAGGACTGCTGCGGCTTTTTTCCAATGATGAACTGTGCCCATTGCGGCGGGAGGCTTCGAAGGATTCACCGCACTTTCTTCGAGCGCTTCAGTTATTTGGGGATCTACCAATGCCGCCGCTGCGAGCGCGTGCAGTATTTCCCGCGCCACTACCGTTTTCACCTGGGACCTTCGGCCCGCTGCCCACGCTGTGGCACCTACCGGATCACGAAGCTGAAAGGCCCGGACAAGATCGACCCGATGGCCTCCGGATTGCTGAATTGGCTGGAGCGCAGAGCCGGCGGCCATCTGCATCACTGTTGTTTCTGCCGGGTGCAGTTCTACGACCGCCGTGGATTGGCGGCGGAAGCGCCGCATCCACCGGAGGAGTCCGGGGCCAGACAGGGCCAGCCCGTGGCTGCGGCGGCGGTTCCTCCGGATTCCCGGTAGGACAGGCCTCCTGGCCTGTCAGGCGGTAGCGTGATTTCGTGCAATTCCTCGCTGAAGATCGCGACGCCGGCCGCCGTTTGGACCGGGTCGTGCATGACCGCTATCCCGGCGAAAGCCGGGCATTGGTTCAGGATTGGATCAAGACCGGGCGCGTTCTGGTGAATGGCTGCCCTCGCCGCGCCTCGTACCAGATTCACTCCGGCGAACCTATCGCCGTCGAACCCGCCGAGCGCCCTCCTTTATCCGCCTCTCCGGAACAGATTCCGCTGGCTATCCTATACGAGGACAAGGACTTGGTAGCCATCGATAAACCCGCTGGCATGGTCGTGCACGCTGGCGCCGGCGTACACTCCGGGACGCTGGTCAACGCCTTGCTCGGCCGTTTCCGCTCCCTTTCCGCCGTCGGCGGCCCCTTGCGCCCCGGCATCGTTCACCGCCTGGACCGTTTCACTAGCGGGGTGTTGCTGGTAGCCAAGAACGACGCGGCGCACCGCGGCCTGGCCGAGCAGTTTGCCGCGAGGCGCGTGGAAAAGGTGTACCTGGCGCTGGTCCATGGCCGCGTCCCGGCCGACCGCGGCCGCATCGAGCGCCCCATTGCCCGCGACCCCGTGCGCCGCATTCGTATGACCGCCAGGCTCGACTCCGGCCGTGCCGCCTGGAGCGAGTACCGGGTATTGCGCCGTTTCCCGAACTTTACCCTGCTGGAGGTCCGTATCGGCACTGGCCGCACCCACCAGATCCGCGTGCACCTGGCCAGTATCGGCCATCCCGTCGCCGGAGACACGCTCTACGGCGCCCCCGCCCAAGTCGAGGA
This sequence comes from Bryobacterales bacterium, assembly GCA_003164035.1. Classification (GTDB taxonomy): domain Bacteria; phylum Acidobacteriota; class Terriglobia; order Bryobacterales; family Bryobacteraceae; genus JBEKYD01. The sequence goes on from PLRS01000035.1 coordinate 128,797, forward strand.
AAGTCCCGCCTTGGGCCGCTATTTCCTGCATGCCCACCGCATCCGCTTCACCCTCCCCTCCGACGGCCGCGAAATGACCCTGGTTTCGCCGCTCCCCCCCGAGCTCGAACAGTGGATGGAAAGCCTGACGCCGGCTATCTGATTCCAAAGTGCTTAACCGATCTGGGGATTTCGCGGCCTAAGCGCGGCAACCGCTCTCTCGCGGTCGCGGCTCGGTTACGGGTACTGCGTGTCTTCAATCACTTACCGAGCCGCGACCGCAAAGGGAGCGGTTGGCTGTATCATAAACCTGCCGCCCGCCGCCTAAACCGGCGCGCAAGCCGCACGCTATAATCGCTACGTATGAAACGTTGGGTAGGCTGGTGTGCCGGGTGTGTGCTGGTGGCCGGCTTGTTCGGGCAACAACAGCCGCCGCCCCAGCAGCCGGCTCCCGCGTCCGACGAGCCCACGCGCATTCTGGTCGACGTGACGCGCGTCAGCCTGCTGTTCACGGTGCAGGACAAGCGCGGCCGCTTCATCACCGATCTGACCAAGGACGATTTCGAAATCATCGAGAACCGCCAGCATCAGGTCATCCAGGAATTCACCGCCGAGAGCGACCTGCCGCTTCGCCTGGGAATCCTCATCGATACCAGCAACAGCATTCGGGACCGCTTCCGTTTCGAGCAGGACGCCGCCATCGAATTCCTCAGGAGCACCATGCGCACCCGCGTGGACAAAGCCCTGCTGGTACGTTTTGACGAGCGGCCGGAGCTGGTCGCCGATCTGGGCGATGAGCTGGGCAAGCTGGAAGCCGGCATCCGCGGCCTCCACCCCGGCGGAGGCACGGCTCTATACGACGCTATTTATTTCGCCTGCCGCGATAAATTGTCGCTCGACCAGCCTAGAACCAAGTTCCGGCGCGCCATCGTGATCGTCAGCGATGGCGACGATAACGAGAGCTACTACACCCGCGACCAGGCTCTCGAGATGGCGCAAAAAGCCGATGTGGTTCTCTATCCCATTTCCACCAATTCGAGCGGCGCGGAAACCGACGGCGACAAGATTCTAAAGTACTTCGCCGCCGAAACCGGCGGCCGCGCCTTTTTCCCGTTCAAGGTGGAGGACATGGCCCAGTCGTTCGAGAATATATCGAACGAGCTGCGCCACCAATACAACATTCTGTACCGGCCCGAGCCGCTTGTGACCGATGGCCTCTGGCACCCCATCCAGCTTCGCGTGAAGGGCCGCAAAGACCTGATCGTCCGTGCCCGCACGGGCTATTACGCGCCCAAGTTGTAGCCGCTCAGGCGAACATATCGAGCGCGTAGCGCGTCGTCTGGTCGCTCACCTGGGCAGTTTTGGCGTTGGCGTCGAAGTTGTTGCCGGCGTTCATCAGCGAAACAGCGTCGCTACTGAGGCTGACGGTATCGCCGCCGATGGCGTTTGAGTTGGAGTTCGAGTTTGCAGAACCGGCCGGAGTAGAGCCGGTTTGCGCGATTCGATTGGCGGTTGAGTTCAGGCTGCTGACAGCCTGGTTCATCCCGTCTAAAGACGTGGAAAGACTCGTCATATTACAGTTCCACCCGTCTTATCGGCCCTAAACGGCCGTTCTTGAATTTTTTTTGCGGTTCGTCAAACTCCACCGCCGGGTCTTCTTCGTGGCCGCGACCCACGCCGGAACCCCCTCCCGGTGCTCTTGGTTGCGTCCATGCTGCGCTGTGGGGCAGCCAATCATGGCTGCAGCCGCCTTTCAGGCGGCTCTTCCCTTCACGCACCTGCCCACCTATTTCGTGGACACTCCACTAGAAGTTTGAGCTGCTACTCTTGCCGCAAAGCCTTTACCGGGTCCACTCGGCTGGCGCGGCGGGCGGGCAGAAAGCTCGCAAAAAGGGCAGCCGCCACCAGCACGGCGATCGTCACCGCGAAAGCCGCTGGCCCGGCCGGCTCGACTCCTTCCACCAGGCGCTGCAGCACTCGCCCGGCTGCCCAGGCGGCGCCGGCGCCGGCCGCGACCCCCAGAAAGATCATTCCAAGGCTCTGCCGCAACACCAGCCGCAACACGTCGCCGCCGCTGGCCCCGAGCGCCATCCGCATGCCGATTTCCGGCACCCGCCTCCCGGTGAGGTAGGCCAGCACCCCATAAATTCCGATCGACGCCAGCGTCAGCGCCAGTCCGGCGAAGATGCCGAACAACAACATCAGAAAGCGCTGCCGGGCGAGCGAATCGTGCGCCAGCCGCTCCAGCGTATGGACCTCGTAGAGAACCTGGTCGCCGGTAGCCCCGCGCAACTCCCGCCGCAGCGGCGCCAGCACATTCGCCGGTGGAATGCCGGTCCGGACCGCAATCGACATCAGCTCCGACCATCGGCGCACGAGGTGATCCGGCACCTGGGCAAAAGGATAGTAGAGCTGCGCCCGCACCCGCGCCGTGTCGTCGCCAGCCAAGCCCCAGTACCGGACGTGGCCCACCACGCCAATCACCCGCGCCGGGTCCGAGCCCAAGCCGATCCAGAGGTGCTTGCCCAGGGGGTCTTGCCCGTGGAAAGCCTCCTCCGCCATCACTTCGTCGATCACGACCACGCCTTCGTTGCCCAGGCGGTCCCTGTCGTCAAAGAATCGGCCCTGGCGCAGCGGAACGCCCATGACTTTCAGATAATCCGGCGTCACGCTGGTTGCCGACACCAGCGGCTGTTGGTTCTCCGGCGGCTCCGCCGGCGTGGTCCAATAGCCGATCTCGTTATTGCCTTCCCGCATCGGGACGGTATCGACCAGGGCGACGGATTGCACTCCCGGGACGCCGCGGGCGCGATCCAGCACGTCCCGCCATGCGGCGCGCGTCCGCCCCGGGTCGGGGAGGGTGGCCGGCGAAAGCGCCATGCGGGCGGTCAGTACGTTGCGAATGTCCACTCCCGGATCGAGCCACGACAGCCGCAGAAGGGTTCGCCCGAGCGTGCCGGCACAAACCAGCAGCACCAGCGCCAGGGCGATCTCGGAGGCTACAAAAGCGCCGTGCAGCCGCCGGGAGCTTCCCGAAACCGCCCGCGCGCCGGCGCGGAGCGTCCGTTCCAGTTCGCGCGCCGGAGCGCGCAGGGCCGGAGCCAACCCGAAAAGAAGACCGCACCCACCCGATACGGCCAGCGCAACCAGCAACACCCGCCAATCGAGCTGCACTTGTTCCACGCGCGGCAAATTCCCGGGCCAGATCGCCACAAACGGCCGGATCCCAATGGCCGCCATCAAAATGCCGACGAGCCCCCCTCCCAGCCCCAGCACCGCGCTTTCCGTCAGGCATTGGCGCGCCAACCGGCCCCGGCCCGCCCCCAGCGCCACGCGCAGGGCAAGCTCGCGGTCGCGCGATACCGCTCGCGCCAGCAGCAGGCTGGCCACATTCACGCAGGCGATCAAAAGCACCAGGCTCACCGCGCCCAGCAGCAGCCAGAGCGTGGACCGCACATCGCCCACGTCGGGACGAAGCGGCTGCGCCACGAACGTCCGCCCTTTGTTCGACGCCGGGTATTGGGCCGCCAGACGCCGGCCAATCGCCGCCAACTCCGCCTGCGCCTGGGCCAGCGTGGCGCCGGCCCGTAGCCGCGCCCATGCCACAGCCCGGTGCGCCTCGCGGTTCTTCATGGCGGGATCGGCGCTTTGGCCGATCGGCGTAAACACGTCCGATTCCCCATCCAGCCGGAAATCCGGAGGCGCAATCCCGACCACTGTGTAGGCCTTCCCGTCGAACGTCAGCGGGGCGCCGATGGCCGCCGCATTCCCGGCGTAGAGCCGTTGCGATAAAGCCGCGCTGATAATGGCAACCGGCGCCGCACCGGTGCGGTCTTCCTCGGGTCGAAAGGCGCGGCCGCGCGCCAGCGTAACGCCCAGGATGGAAAACAGCTCCGCCGAGATTTCCCGCCCGTCGACGTACTCGGCTTTTCCGTCCGCCGTCAGCGTGCCTCCGGTGTATCGCCAGCCCGCCATGGCGAGCGCGAGGCTACCGTTCCTGCAATCGACGAAATTCGGATACGTGAATGCCCACTGGTTGCCCCACTGCGTGCTCCAATCCGTCTGTTCCTGGAGCGCCACCAGCCGGCCGGGTTCGGCGTAAGCCAGCGGCCGGAGCAGTACGCCGTCGATCACGGTGTAGATGACGGTCGTCGCCCCAGTGCCCAAACCGAGAGTCAGCAGCGCTACCGACGTGAACCCGGGCCGCTGACGCAGCGTGCGGAGGCTGTAGCGGAGGTCCTGCCACAGGTCCTCCAGCCAGCGCGTCCCGCGGGCATCGCGGCATTGCTCCTTCACCTGGTCGGGTCCGCCCAAAGCCTGCCGCGCCAGCCGCCGCGCTTGTTCGGGACTGAGGCCGCGCGCCATCAGGTCCGCCGTGTGCTGGTCCAGATGGAAGCGCAGTTCCTTTTCGAGCTGGTCTTCCATTTGACTCCGGCGCCGCAGCCGCTGCCACCACCTCATTTCGCCCCTCCCTCGGACATATTGAGGATGAAGCCGACGGCCTCGGTCAGCCGCAGCCAGCTCGCGGCTTCGGTTTCAAGCTGCGCCTTCCCTTTCCGCGTCAGGCGATAGAACTTGGCCTCGCGTCCAGTTTCGGTCCGGTCCCAATCCGCCGCCAGAAGCCCCCGGTTTTCCAGGCGGTGCAGGGCCGGATAGAGCGAACCTTGCGGCACCTGTACCACGTCGCGCGAAACCTGCTGCAGCCGTTGCGCAATGGCGTATCCATGCACCGGCCCGAGCGCGACAATTTTCAGAATCAGTAAGTCCAGGGTGCCTTGCGGAAGGTCGGATTTGGGCTGCATCGGCAATACCTCCGTCTTCTACATATCTAACATGGGATATGTAGAAGCGCAAGGGCTTTGTGGTGCTTAACCGATCTTGGGGAATCCGTTCGGAAACCGCTCCCTGGCGGTCGCGGCTCGGTAAGCAACTGGAAACACGCGGCACTCGTAACCGAGCCGCGACCCCGAGGGAGCGGTTTGCTCAACCGTGCGATGCGACTCAGGCCCTGGGCGCCCGCAGCAGAAATACGGCTAATTCGGCGGCGAGGTTGGGCATCCAGGTGACCTTGCGATGTCCGGAAAGGAAATAGCGCCGCTCCACCTCCAAAGTCTCCAGATCGGCCAGTTCCTCGAAATCCAGTACGGTGAGGAAGTGAATATTGGGCGATTCGTACCAGGCGTAGGGAAACAGGGAAGTGCGCGGGGCCCGGCCGCTGGTGAGCATGGAAAGCCGCACGCGCCAATGGCCGAAATTGGGAAAGGCCACGATCACGTGGCGCCCCACCCGCGCCATCTCGTGCAGCACCTGGCGTGGGTGCAGGGTTTCCTGCAAAGTCTGGGACAGAATCACGTAGTCGAAAGCGCCGTCGGGATAATCCGCCAGGCCCTCATTAATATCGCCCTGAAACACGGAAACGCCGCGGGCGATGGCGCGTTTCACCTTCTCCCCCGAGATTTCCACGCCGCGCGCGTCCACGCCCTTGTGAACGGCCAACCACTCCAACAACTCGGCTTCGCCGCAGCCGAGGTCGAGCACCTTGGCGCCATCCGGCACGATCTCGCCGATGATGGCGTAGTCGCCGCGGCCCAGCAGATCGCGTACGAATGCGGGCTTCAAAGGCGTCCGCGCCGTGGTCGTCATCCGACTCTCTCGAGAGTGCTGGCCAGAAATCCGCGTACCAGGTCGGTCTGGCCGGTCACGTCCACCAGGAACGCGTCGTGCCCGTAATTCGATTCCAGCTCCACGTAGGCCACGTCGCAGTTGCGCGAGCGCAGCGCCCGCACCACTTCCTGCGACTGGTAGCTGGGATACAGCCAGTCGGAGGTAAAACTGATCGCCAGGAAGCGCGCCCCGGTAGCGGCCAGCGCCTGCGCCAGCGAGCCGTGCCCGTTGGTGAGATCGAAGTAATCCATGGCCTTGGTGATATAGAGATAGGAGTTGGCGTCGAAGCGGCCGACGAATTGGCTGCCGCGGTAGCGCAGATAGCTTTCCACCTCGAAATCCACGTCGAACCCGAAGCTGAAGGTTTCCTTGTCCCGCAGCCGCCGGCCGAATTTTTCGCGCATGGAATCGTCGCTCATATAAGTGATGTGGCCGACCATGCGCGCCACCGCCAGGCCGCGCGCCGGCGGCCGCTTGCCGTAGTAGTCGCCGCCGTTCCAGTCCGGGTCGGCCATAATGGCCTGCCGGCCCACCTCGTTGAACGCGATCTGCTGGGCGCTGTGGCGGGTGGTAGTCGCGATGGGGATGGCGGCCACCACCCGGTCCGGATATGCCACCGCCCATTCGAGCGCCTGCATGCCGCCCATCGAACCCCCGGTCACCGCCAACAGCCGCGGGATTTCCAGATGGTCGATCAGCATTTTCTGCAGCCGTACCATGTCGGAAATAGTGATCACCGGAAACGTCATGGCGTAGGGGCGACCGGTGGCCGGGTCGGGCGACGACGGTCCGGTGGTGCCGCGGCAGCCGCCCAATACGTTGCTGCAGATCACAAAATACTGGTTGGTGTCGAAGGCCTTGCCCGGCCCGATCATGTTGTCCCACCAGCCCGGCTGGCCGGTCTCCGGGCTGATGCCGGCGGCGTGCGCATCGCCCGAAAAAGCGTGCAGCACCAGGATGGCGTTGGACCTGGCCGGGTTCAGCTTGCCGTAGCTCTCGTAAGCCACTTCCACCGGCGCAAGCGTGGCGCCCGAATCCAGTGCAATCGAATCGAAGGTTACCGTCCGAGACTCAACGATCATGAGGCGAGATCTTCTTAATCATAACAGGACGTTCGGCCGGCCTCCGTAGATGCAGGTGCTTAGACCAGTCCCCGGGCCACCGCTCCCTGACGGTCGCGGCTCGGTAAGTGACTGAAAACACGTGGCACCCGCAACCGAGCCGCGACCGTGAGAGAGCGGTTGCCGCGCCTAAACCGGGAATTCCCTTCACGGCAACCCGGTCACCCCGGTGGAGTCTTTCACCGCGACGCGGCTGCCGTCGGCGGTGTGGATTTGGGTCTCGGTGAACTCCCAGTTTTCCGCGTTCTGAATGCTGCCGGCCGAGCGTACCTCGATTTGCCAATCGTCGAACTTGAAATTCGCCAGCGGCGAGTCCTTGTAAGACGCCACCGAAAACGCCTGGCGCGCGCCGGTGGCGCGAATATCGGAGATGGCCACGTTGCGCAAATGCGGCAGGCCTTTTTCGGGCGGCACCGGCTCGGCCAGCACGCGCCAATACGAGGGAACGTTCTTCATGCCTTCCGGAATCTTGGCGTAGCTGTAGCTGGGGTTCCAGTTGAAGGCGACCGCGAACACGGTTCCCACCCCTTCCATGACCAGGTCGCGGATGCGAATGTTGTCGATCGTGCCGCCGCGCGTGCTGGCCGATTTGAACAGGATGCCGACGGGAACGCCCGCCAGCACGCGTCCGCCCAGCACCTGAACGTTGCCGATGCCGCCCGAGGTTTCGCTGCCGAAGGTCACCCCGGCCGCGCCGGCGCGGACGGTATTGTCGCGGATGGTCACGTTTTCGGTGGGCTTCGCCACCCGCAGCCCGTCGGCGTCGCGCCCGGCTTTCAGGCAGATGGCGTCGTCGTTGCACTCGATATCGCAGTTGGCCACGGTGATGCCGTTCGATGAATCGATATCCACCCCGTCGGTGCTCGGCCCGCGTCCGCCTTCGTTATTGCGGATCGTGATGGCCTCCACGGCCACGTGGCGCGAATAGCAGATGTGTACGGTCCAGAATCCCGAGCGTTTCAGCGTCAGCCCTTCCACGCGCACGTTTTCGGAACGGTAGATCTGGATCAGGCGCGGCCGCTGGCAATCGTAATCCACCGCCCAACGCAAGCCTTTGGGCTCGTAATCCTCGCGCCGCATCTTCCAGTACAGGTCCCACCAGACCTTGCCGTCGCCATCCGCTATCCCCTTGCCGGAAAGAGAGACGTCGTGCTGCTGGTAAACGTTGATCAGGGCCGCTGGCCATTTCATCTCCACCCCCGCCACGCGGGTTTCGAGTATCGGATAATCCGCCAGGCGTTGGGAGCCGACCAAGGTGGCGCCCTCCTCGATGCGCAGGTTGACGCCGGACTTCAAAAACACCGCGCCGCTCAGGTAGGTGCCGCCGGCCAGCACCACCGTGCCGCCGCGCTTAGCTGCGGCGTCGATGGTCTTCTGGATGGCCGCCGTATCGAGCGTTTTGCCGTCGCCCCTGGCGCCGAAATCCGACGGGTGAAACTCCGCCCCCGCGGCGCACGCAGCGCATGCGGCGCATGCAGCCAGCCCAAGCCATAGCCCTGCCGCCAATGTCCTCATCGTTCGCCCATAATGGTGACCGAACCGGCGGCGAGCCCCTCGGATCGGGCGGTCACCACGATCTCGCCGGCGCCGCGCGCCACCACCAGAGCGACCGCGCGACCCTGGTACGCTACGCGTTCGTAGGACAGGAAGGGATCGTGGCTGCTGAGGTCGGCGCTATCGGTCGCCATGATGTAGCCCGGGAGCCGCGCTTCAAAGACGATGAGGTTGTCAGCGGCGGGAACCGGCACGCCGTTTTCGTCCACCACCCGCGCGGTGACGAACGCCACGCTTTCCCAGTCCGAGGCCAGTCTGGTGCGATCGGTTTCGAGCTCGATGCGGGCCGGCTTAGCGGCGGTGCGCAGTTCCGCCCGCGCCACCTCCTGTCCCTTATCGCGGCCGATGGCTTCCAGCTTGCCCGCCTCGAAGCCCACCTGCCAGGTACGGGCCGAAGCGTCCGCGGCCAGCGGCTTCGAGCCCAGCGAGCGACCGTTCAGCAGCAGCTCCGCCTCGTCGCAGTTGCTATACACTTCCACGTTCTCGTCGTGGCCGCTCAGATCGGCGGGCGTCCAATCGGAGCGGAGCGTCTCGACCGCGCGCCGCTGCCGCTCCTGCTGGGCGGCGTTCTCATAGCCCGGATCGGTCGCCGCCGCCACTGGCCCCGCCACTCGCCGTGCCACGTAGACCATGGGCTTGGCGGACCACCAGCTCATGCGCTCGTACCCGATCGGTTTGATGGCGCCGGTGCGGTCCAGCAGTCCCGATGGGCTTCCCACCAGCGGCCAAGAGCGCGACTCGCCCAGATAATCCGCCGCGCTCCAGAGAAACTGGCCGGCGTAGGCGGGGTTGTCGCGCAGCGCCAGCCAGGCCCCGCGGTCGTGAGTGTTCTCCGTACCCAGAATCTTGCGCGTCGGCTTCGCCCGGTGCGCAGCCAGAATCTCGTCCTCGCGGTAGTTCTGCCCCACCACGTCCAGCATGTCGGCCAGGCCGTCTTCGTAATCGTGGCTCACGTTCGGGCGGAACAGCGCCTGGGTCACCGGCCGCGTCGGATCGTAGGTGTGAAATGCCTCTATCAGCCCGCTCAGAATGCTTTTCGCCAGCTCCTGCTGCGGGGTGTCGCGAATTTCGTTGCCCGCGCTATAGAGAATCACGCTTGGGTGGTTGCGGTCGCGCAGCACCGTATCGCGCGTATCCTGCTGCGACCAGTCGGGGAAGTACAGGTGATAATCGTAGGGATTCTTAGCCGCCGTCCAGGTATCGAACATCTCATCCATCACCAGAATGCCCATGCGATCGCACAAATCCAGAAACTCGGGCGCGGGTGGATTGTGCGCACTACGAATGGCATTCACGCCGATTTCCTTCAGCGCCCGCAGCCGGTGCTCCCAAACCCCCGCCGGCACCGCCATTCCCACCGCGCCGCCGTCCTCGTGCAGGCAGGCGCCTTTCAATTTGAAGTTTCGCCCGTTCAGCCAGAACCCCGTGGCCGCGTCGAAGTGGAACTCGCGAATCCCGAACAGGGTTTCCTCGTCGTCCACCACGTGGGCGCCGGCCTTGACGCGGGTCACCAGGCGGTATAGGGCGGCGTGGCCCACGTCCCACAGCTCCGGCTGCGGCACTTCCAGGTCGCGCGTCTCGGTGGCCGAGGACCTGGTGCCCAGCGTCGCGGCCACCGTTTCCCGATCGATCACCCGCCGCCCGTTCGGCGCAAATAACTCCAATTCCACCGAGAACGACCGCGGCACCGCGTCCTGGTTGACCACGATCGTGCTCACGCGCACGGTCGCCGCCGCGGGGCCGATGCGCGGCGTGGTGACGAAAGTGGACCAACGCTGCAGGTGAACCGGTTCGGCGACGACCAGCCGGACGTGCCGGTAGATGCCCGCTCCCTGGTACCAGCGGGAAGCCGGCTGGGCCTGGTCGTCCACCCGCACCGCCAGCACGTTCTCACGGCCGTCCAGCAGCACGTGTCCGGTCAGTTCATACCCGAAGCTCACATATCCGTACGGCCGCTTGCCCAGGCGAAAGCCGTTGATCCAGACTTCGCTATTGGCCATCACGCCGTCGAATTCCAGGTACACCCGCCGGTTGGGCTCTTCGCGCAGGGTGAAATGCTTGCGGTACCACCCCACCCCCGAGGGCAAAAACGCACCCGCGCCGCCGGCCGGGGCTTCGGGGTCGAACGGGCCGTAGATGCTCCAGTCGTGGGGCGTATCGACGCGTTCCCAGGAGGCGTCGGCGAAGCCCGGATCCGATGCGCCGTTCACGTCGCCCCTGGTGAAACGCCAGTTCAGGTCGAACGCAATGGTCTCGCGGGAGGCTTGGGCCGGAACGGCCGCCAGCCAGCAGAGCATGGGAAATACCAGTAAATGCCTCAAGGCTTTAGCCTGTGACCAAATCACCTGCTCAGCCCTGGCAACGCCGCCGGCAGAACGGTCTTCTCCACCACCTTATCCAAGCGTATATCGTCCAGGCCGGGCGAGGCGTGGAACCAGAAATCGGTCACCTCGCGCAGAGCGAAGATTCCCGCTCCCGCCGCCCTCGAACCTGTTACATCGCGCAAGTCCGCGCCCGCCACGTCGAACAGCCAGAAAGCCGGCCGCGCATCTTCTTTCGCCGTTTCCACCCGCACCCCGTCCATGGCGATGCCCTTCACGTGCCGCAGGTAGAATCCGTAGGACGGCGTGACGCCGAACATATTGGGGTCGGGATAAGCGCTTTCCTTCTCCGGCGGCTCCAGCCCCGCCTGTTCGAGGGTCCCTCCGCCCCGATACGTTATGCGGATATTGCTCAGCCGCACGTCTTCCACCGGGTGCCCCGGTATGCCGCTCACGATCGCCGCATAGCGCGCATCGGCGCCGGATACCGTCACGTTGCTGATGGTGACCCGCCGCAGTTGCCCCACCGGCGTCCCCTCCGGCGAGCGCATCCGGCTGCCCAGGCGAATGAAAATCGGCGAGCTCACGATGTCCCGCATGGTGAGGTTCGTCGCCACCACGTCTTCCAATACGCCGCCGTCCTCGCTTTCCAGAGCCAGTCCCCGGCTGCGCTCGAAGACGCAATTCGAGATGGCGATGTTCTTGAATCCCCCGCTCGATTCGGTGCCCAGCTTGATCCGCCCGGTGACGCCGCCGTGGTCGGGCGCGTCCGGGTCGTTGCGCTCGTAGCGGCCGCTCAGAAAGGTGCCGCGGTCGTAGCCGCTCACTTCGCAATTGGCGATGGTGACGTTTTCCGTGTCGCGGAAAAATCCCAGCGCGTAGGTGGCTTTCAGCACGATGGCGTCGTCCCAAGGCGAGTTGACGCTGGCATTGGCGATGCGCACGTGGCGGCAGGAATCGATATCGATGCCGTCGCGATTGGTGTCGATCTTGACGTTGTCGATGGTCAGATTATCCACGCCCGTGGCGAGGATGCCGAAATGCCCCGCCATCAGAATCGAAATGTCGCGCACGATCACGTTTCGGCAGAGCTTGAGCGCGATAGCCTTGTTGCCCACTCCCGGGTTGGCTTCCCGCGTCAGCCCTTTGCCCCAAATCACCCCCGGACCGAGAATGCTCACGTCCTCCAATCCCTCGCCCCAGATCAACGAATTGTGGAAGTGGCTGTGTCCGAAATCCTGGAAGCGCGACCACTGGTTCGGCTCCGCAGGTTCGTAGGCGGAGGCCTGACCGGTGGCCACCAGCGTGGCGCCCGAATCGAAATACAGCGTCAGGTGGCTGGCCAGATGGATCGACCCCGAAAGGTAGGTTCCGGCTGGGAATTCCACCCGCCCGCCGCCGGCCGCGCCGGCTGCATCGATGGCCCTCTGGATCGCCGCCGTGTCCAGCGCCCTGCCGTCGCCTTTGGCTCCGTAGGCGCGCACGTCGAACACCGCCGCGCCCGCCGGGAACGCCAGCGCCCAGCCCGCCAGCCACGCAATAAAGGTTGTCCTCATGCTGTTTCTATCGTAGTGCAGGACGGTTGGGCCGGTGCGGCGGTTGCCCATCGCCGCCACTCGTGTTGTTCGCGGTTGTGCATTCTTGTGCACTAATGGGCCGATGGGAGAACCGTATGCAGTCGGAGTCCGTCCTCGCAGCGAAAAGCGGGTGAGGAATTCGGATCGGTGAGGATGTTGCGGAGAGTTTCAAAGGCGCGGTAGGCGCAGTTGTGGCGAACGGCGGCTAACTAATGCCTCGCGGAGATCAGGCGAGTGGAGGCGCCAGTTGGCGATTTCGATGAATGCTTTTGGCGTCTGTCAGGCTGCTACGGCCTGGCGAGGGCCGACCACGAAAAGCGGCGCTCTGTCCAGGACAGACCATCGCTATTCTAAGGAGCACCTACGCAGGCTGTCGAAGGGGCACAAGTTCGCCGCCGCTGGGGCTGCCGATATTGACGGATGGCGACCACCCCGTAGGGGAGCGGTTGCCCGAAACACGAAATCGCACCGATCCGGAGCTAATGAATGTCTATCTTCAGCAGGGCGTCCGAGTGTTCGTGCCGCCAGTCCCAGTATGCCTGTTGATCGTTGACTTTGAGCTTGGCGAAGTCGCGATTCTTGCGGTGGTTCTGCGTCACGTACACGCGATACGCCTGATCTTCGTGACTGTCCCACTGATGATCGTCGTTGTGTTTCTTGTCGTGGTAGGTGCGGGCGTTTTCAGCTCGCAACGTGATTGGAGCGACTGCAATCGGGGCTACAAGGGCGGCGCACAGCAAGGCCGCATTCAAAAAACGGGTCATTCGTTGTCTCATGGCCGTCGGTAAGTGCAATCGTCGCGCCAACCCTCGATAACGATGAATACAGGCACGGGTGCGCCCGCGCAGAGTGCAGAAACTGCATATGGACCTGCGAGAGTTGCCGCGGAAGCGGGAGCAGTGCAGTCGAAGTTCAAGCTCCCGCGGCTTGACGGGTTAGAGGGGCTCGATTGGAAACCCGAGCGCCCTGGCTGCGCACATCCCAGACCCACCGGGCGCCCCATTCACGTTCCCATATTTCCCAATGTCCCTCCCATCGTTCCCATCCGAACTTGGCCACCATTTCGGACCCCGTGCCAGTAGCGCGGCGGGGGGGCGATGGACATCCGGACGGATCTTCGCGCTTCGCGGTGAGCGCGTTTCTGAGGGTCGCTTCCGCCCGGAGCCAATGTTCCAATTCCGACCCAGGGGGACAGCCGCTATTCAGCCACAATCGATACGCAACCGTGGCGATTTCGTTTTCAGTCGGGTTGACAGTTCGGGCTGTTTTCCCGGGCTCACCGGCGGTACTCGTTTCACGCACCATCTTGGCTGCTTGGCCTGCCATGGTCGCTTTCCTTCGGGGGCGCTAAGCCGCAATGGATGGGCCTACGGAAACGGGCACTCCGGATTCAGTGGCCCGGCGGGACTGTTTTGGGTCCCGCCCATGCGAAACTCAGGGCGACATTGAGGCCTTACTGCATTCAGCCTCATACTGTAAGCGATCTGGGGTGTGGCTCACCCGCGGAGAGCAGAGAACCTGTCTGCCACAACAAAGAAGCCCAGACACGAGATCCGACCGATCTTAATACCATATATATTGTGTGCCGGCTCCTGGCTTCTGTCAATGGGGACGGGCGGCGATGGGCGGCCAGTCGTTTTGTATGCGGACGTTCGGGGATTGGTGCGAGCGTGCGATACCAGCCAACGCGTTTGGAGGGAACAAACGCGCACGGCTTACAATAGTGTTTACTTTGCTGGAACGCATTTGGCGCACGATCGAGCGCTACCGGATGTTTCGATCGGGACAGAAGGTGGGCGTTGCGGTTTCGGGCGGGGCCGATTCGGTGGGCCTGGCGGCGGTGCTGCGCGAACTGGCGCCGCGCTTCGGGCTAGGGCTGAGCGTTTTGCATCTGGACCACGGGTTGCGCGGCGAAGAATCGCGCGGGGACGCTGAGTTTGTGCGCGAACTGGCGGCTTCCTGGGGTCTTCCCGTGGTCGTTCAGACGGCACGAATGCCGGCGGATGGAAACCTGGAGGAAGCCGCTCGAAAAGCACGCCTGGGGTTTTTTCGCCAGCAGATGGGTAGCGGCGCGGTGGACCGGGTGGCGCTCGGCCATACGCGCTCGGACCAGGCCGAGACGGTGCTGTTCCGGTTTCTGCGTGGGGCGGGATCGGCCGGCCTGGCCGCCATCCGGCCGGTCACGGCCAGCGGCCTGGTGCGCCCATTGATCGACGTGGAGCGAAGCGAGGTCAGGGCATGGCTGCGGCGCTGCGGCATCGGCTGGCGCGAGGATTCGAGCAATCGGGATCCGGCCTTTGCCCGCAACCGCATCCGCCACCAGCTCTTGCCGCGTCTTTCGGCCGATTGGAATCCGGCGCTCGAAGCCACGCTGGCGCGCACCGCCGATTGGGCGCTGGCCGAAGAAAGCTACTGGCGGGAAGAAATCGGCCGGCTGGCGGAAGCGCTGTTCACCCGCCGGGGCGACGCCATCGTGGTCGGAGCCGATCGGTTGGCAGGATTGCCGCTGGCAGCCGCCCGGCGGTTGGTGCGCCGCGCGGTGGAAGAGGTGAAAGGCGATTTGCGCGGCATCGGCTTCGACCACATTCAGGCAATGCTGGATTTAGCCGGCGCTTCCCAAGGCCATGGGCGGGTGGAGGCGCGCGGGCTGGAGGCGATGCGCTCGCTCGATTGGTTGCGCTTTGCGCCCGGCCGCGTCGCGCGGCCCGCCTACCGGCTGGCGGTTTCCGTGCCCCCGTGTGTGGTCCGGCCCGGCGAGGACTTTGCGATTTGCCTGGAACTGGCTGAAAACAGGGGAACTTTTGGCAATGACGATTGCGTATATAATGAAGGAATGGACTGCCTGGACTGGCGTTCGGTGTCCGGTCCGCTGGAGCTGCGAAGCTGGTTGCCAGGCGACCGTTATCACCCCGCGGGGCGTTCCGGCGAAGAGAAGTTAAAAACCCTCTTTGAAAGTTACCGAATTCCAGTGTGGGAGCGTTGGGAGTGGCCGGTTCTCGTCAAGGGGTCCACGATTCTCTGGACGCGCCGTTTCGGTTCGTCGGTGGCGGCCGCGGCGACTCGGACCAGCCAAATGGTACTGCGGGTCCGGGAAATTGCGCCGGAGGATGCAGAACGGGAATCGGGACTCCAGCGTCGTGCGTCTAACAGTATTGGGGCCGAGTAGGGAGGTTTCGTGAATTCGAACGTTAAGACAATCATCTTCTGGGTGGCATTGATCTCGCTGGCGGTCATGCTGATCGCGGTAGTCAAGACCGGCCAGGGGAAGAAGGAAGACCCACTCACCTTCACCGAGTTCCTGAACAAGGTGCAGGCCGGCGAGATCAAGGACGTGACCATCACCGGCGACGAAGTGCACGGCGATTATTCCAACCGTAACCAGGGTTTGGCCACCACGATTCCTCTGAACTACCCGGATCTATATAAGACCCTGAACGAGAAGAACGTGAACGTGACCATGAAGCCCACCAATTCGAGCGGCTGGGTTTCGATCCTGGTCAATGCCTCGCCCTTCATCGTGGTGCTGGCGTTCTGGATTTTCATGATGCGCCAGATGCAAAGCGGTGGGAATAAGGCGCTCAGCTTCGGCAAGAGCCGCGCCCGGCTGCATTCCACCCAGCAGAAAAAGGTGACCTTTAAGGACGTGGCCGGGGTGGAGGAAGCCAAGGAGGAGCTGCAGGAGATTATCGAATTCCTTCGCGAGCCGCAGAAGTTTCAGAAGCTGGGCGGGCGGATTCCCAAGGGCGTGCTGCTGATCGGGGCTCCGGGAACGGGTAAAACGCTTATGGCCCGCGCTATTGCCGGCGAAGCGAGCGTACCGTTCTTTTCCATTTCGGGCTCGGATTTCGTGGAGATGTTCGTGGGCGTAGGCGCAAGCCGCGTACGCGACCTTTTTGAACAGGGCAAGAAGAACGCCCCCT
>PLRS01000035.1:144956-214747 GCA_003164035.1 Bryobacterales bacterium
GACCCGGCGCTGCTGCGCCCCGGCCGTTTTGACCGCCGCGTGGTGGTGGGCCGTCCCGACGTGCAGGGACGGGAAGCCATTCTGCGCGTGCATACCAAGAAAGTTCCTTTGGGCGACAACGTGGACTTGTCCGTGCTGGCGCGCGGCACGCCGGGTTTGGCCGGCGCCGATCTGGCCAACGTGGTGAACGAGGCCGCCCTCAACGCCGCCCGGCAGAACCGGAAGGTCGTCATGATGGTGGATTTCGAGGTCGCCAAGGATAAAATCCTGATGGGCGCCGAGCGCCGGTCCATGATCCTGAGCGATAAGGAAAAGCGCATGACCGCCTATCACGAAGCCGGCCACGCGCTGGTGGCGGCGGTGCTGCCCAACGCCGATCCCCTCCACAAGGTCACCATCATCCCGCGCGGTATGGCGCTGGGCGTCACCATGCAGCTCCCCATGGACGATAAGCATTCCTACAGCAAGGACTACCTGGAGGCGGAGATTGCCATTTTGATGGGCGGCCGCATCGCGGAGGAGAAGTACATCCGCCAGATGACCACCGGCGCCGGCAACGACATCGAACGCGCTACCGACCTGGCGCGCAAGATGGTATGCGAGTGGGGTATGAGCGAACTGGGCCCGCTCAGTTTCGGCAAGAAGGAAGAACAAATCTTCCTGGGGCGCGAGATTGCGCAGCACCGCGACTACAGCGAAGAGACCGCTATCCGCATCGACGAGCAGGTGAAGAAGGTGGTGCAGGGCGGCTACGATACGGCCTCCCATATCATCGACGAACGCTCCGACGCGTTGGTGACGATTGCCGAGGCCCTGCTGGAACGCGAACTCCTGGATGGCGCCGAGGTGATGCAGATCATCAACGGCGAGACGCTGGCCCCGCTCGCCGCACCTGAGCCGAAGAACCCCGAGGGCCGCACGCAGCACGTGATCCGGCCGGAAGGCGGCCGGCGCTTGCCCGGCCTTTCCGAAGGAGAAACACCCCAACCGGCGTGAGGCGCGACGCAATCGCCGGAGTGGTCCCGGCTTACCCGGTTTACCTGTTCGACGTGGATGGCACGCTGCTCGATTCCGCCGCCGATATTTGCGGCGCCATCGCCCAGGTGCTGGAACGGAACGGCGCCCCGCCGCAGCCTTACGAATTTCTCAAGAGCTACGTGGGGCTGCATCTCAACGCGCTGTTCGGCGAGGTGTTTCCCGATGCCGGCCCGGAACGGCTCGAAGAACTGCTGCAGGAGTACCGCACTACCTATTGGGGGCGCGGCCACGCCGCGACAACCGTGTTTCCCGGCGTGGCCGAGGCGCTCGGGTCCCTCGGCGGCCGTAAATCGACGGCCACTACCAAAGGCACGCCCACTACCCGCCTCGTGCTGGAGAAATTCGGCCTGATCCGCCACTTCGATCACGTCCAGGGCACCGACGGGTTCCCTTCCAAGCCCGCGCCCGACGTCATTCAAGCCGCCCTCGCCGCCTTGGGAGCGAGGCCGGAAGAGTGCCTCATGGTGGGCGATTCGCCGGCCGATATGGAAGCCGGACGCGCCGCCGGCGTCAAGACCTGCGCCGTGCTCTACGGCTACGGCCAGCCTGAGGCCATGGCCCGGTTCGAGCCCGACTACTGGATTGAAGACCTGCGTGCGCTGGCCGGGTAACAGGTGGGACGGACGATCGCTTTTCGTCGTCTGTCGGGCGGTGTTCCAGTAAGCCGGCACGATGCCGAGACCGGCCTAGCGGAGCCGGCCCAGAAGCTTCAAACAGGAGAACCCAACGACTGTCGGTCGCTATACCGGATTCGACGCCCACAAGAAAAGCGTTAGGGTGGTGACGGGGAAACGGGGTGGGTGACTTTGGGCAGGGCTTGACTGGCGGAGTTGGGATGAGCGGACCCCGCGAGAGCAGTTTCCCGGAACGTTTCGCGCCCTCCTGGCTAGATTGCTGGTGCCAGGGGCTGCTATCAACAGGAATCGCTCCGCCTCGCGGGCTGACGTCCCACAAGCGCGCTTCTTAGTCGCACCGACAAGCGTCTATATGCTATGTATTCCGGGCTGGATCGGGCTGGATCGGGCTAGTGATAGCTTCCGGAACATAGGTCATTGTGGCGCTTGTGATCGGGCGATGACTCTAGCCTTCACACCTAGCGCTTCCCTCATTTTGGCCATCACGTGCTTGAAGTGTTGCTTTGTAATTTCGCCTGCCTCGAAGTAGTCTGGATGCGCGCAGGTCGTCTGAAGGCAATCACTAATAAATACAGGCATACTGGATTTCGTGGACACAACCAAGTCGTGTTTGTGATCATTCGGCAGCAGACTTATAGCATTGCGGACCAACCAGTGAGTACCTGAATAGTTGCTTCCTATGGAAATCATCATTTCGGGCGCCGGCGAGCCAGCCGCGGCACATTTGATCTCATCGGCGCGCAGGGCCGAGAGACACTTTCCATCTGGCTCAAGATCCTCGATGCCAGCAAAACCTTGTCTCCATTGGTAGGCCGCCAAAACACGGGCCACCGACACTGCCGATCGAGTCTTCGCCGTGACCGCCAAATATGTAGCAGCGAGTGTCATCGGATGTTGGGCCAACGCGGCCCCGGAATGTGGCGAGCCAAATGTTACACAAAGCTTGATCTTATCGTTCCAGTCTCCTCGCTCCCGAGTTTGGAGAATGTTCAGTACCATCCGCGCAACAAGCCCACCTCTTGAATGACAGACGAAAACTACCGGGACATTCGGATTCAGGCTTATCAAGAAGGAAGCCAACTCTATTGCATTCTCCTGAATCCCTGCCAGGGTATCGTGTGGCCATCCTGCAATGCAGTACTCATCCAGCGTGCGCTCGAACGCGCTCTTAACCCGTCCTTCTTTGGCCGAGTCGCCCAAATAGCCTGGGAGATGATCTGTCATCTCATAATACTTCCACGATGATTCGTCCCCATCTCCGTAACGTATTATTTCGGGCGGAGTCCTCCAAGCGTCAATCAGACTGTCGAAGGTCAGGAGATCAGTCGAGAAAAGGCCGTGAATCAGCACGACGAGGCCCTTATATCCGTCAGATAGTTCCACAGTCCGGAGATCGGGTATCGCAGGATACTTCGCCCTACTTCGTGCCGCCTTGCGTAATCCGTCGGCAATCGCCTCTTGCTGGACGGCAGGAAGCGAGAGGGCTTTCACGCAGGCTCCGACAACCCAAGTACCTAACTTCAGATGATACCCACCCGAAGTGAACGGTGTCAGGGCGATATTGAACGAACCCTCAAAAAATACGATGGCTGGAGACTGACCGGAATACGAAAGGCCATCCGGTGTCGCTCCGATCGATGCGAAAAAGTGCAAATAATCTGATTCAAGGGCCTGTGCATAGACATCACGGGCCCATCGTACTGCATGCTGGAAGCCCTCGAGAGGAGTCAGATTGTTCGGGTGCTTTAGTTCGACAGCATCGAATGAGAGCTCATTTCTTCGCGGAATGTCATGGATCGGAATATCTCGAGACCAGGATAGCCAAGCATTAAATGTGGGCAGCCAGCGTCCAACATTGGACAGACCGAGCCCGTCTGATTCGGCGCAGAGCGCGATCAGCGCGTCGAAATCTTGGGGTGTATCGAGGAAAAGAAGTCCCGGTCCGCCGCTCACCGTGCCTTTGATTTGGGTTATAGGCTCGTCGTTCGGGACGAAGGTAGCCATAGCCTCCCTCCAACCATAGAGTATGGCACGAAGTGCCACGCGTGGACCGACTCCAACCGAAGAAGACTTTCGGCGCGCTCAGAAAAGCATGATGCAGCCCTATCGATTGTCCGGACCTTGATTCGCGTTTGGGGTGGCACCGCCAAGGCATCCAGGGCGATAGCTGTCGCGAAATCCCCTTCCGTCCACCAAACGCCCGAGAGGCCGCGTTGGCGGAACTGAGGTCGGGCCCGTCGCGGACCGGGTTCCTCCGGCCACACACCGTTGCGGCAAATCAATCTCCGAATCCGTGTCCCGGCATCGCCTGTATTACAATGGGCCTTCCATGTCTGAGACCACCAAATACTTGCTGGCGGAAAGCCAGATCCCTTCGGTTTGGGTCAACGTGCTGCCGTCGCTTCCGGAGCCGCCCGATCCGCCGCTCCACCCGGGGACGCGCAAGCCGATCGGCCCGGAGGACCTGGCGCCGATCTTTCCGATGGAATTGATCGAGCAGGAATTCTCGCCTCAGCGCGAGATCGACATTCCCGGCGAGGTCATGGACGTCTACCGGCTCTGGCGGCCCACGCCGCTTTATCGCGCGCGGCGCCTCGAGAAGGCGCTCGATACGCCGGCCCACATCTATTACAAGTATGAAGGCACCAGCCCGGCCGGCAGCCACAAGCCGAACACCGCCGTGCCGCAGGCGTACTACAACAAGCGCGCCGGCATCCGCCGCCTGGCCACCGAAACTGGCGCCGGGCAATGGGGCAGCGCGCTGGCGCTGGCCTGCCGCCTGTTCGGCATGGAATGCACTGTCTACATGGTGCGCGTGAGCTACGACCAAAAGCCATATCGCCGCATGATGATGCACGTGTGGGGCGCGGAAGTTTTCCCCAGCCCCAGCGATCACACCAACGCCGGCCGCACCGTGCTGGCGGCCACGCCCGATTCCGCGGGCAGCCTCGGCATCGCCATCAGCGAGGCGGTGGAGGACGCCGCCACGCACTCCGACACCAATTATTCGCTGGGCAGCGTGCTCAACCACGTCATGCTGCACCAGACCGTGATCGGCCAGGAAGCCAAGCTGCAAATGCAGATGGCGGGCGAAGAGCCGGAAGTGGTGATCGGCTGTTTCGGCGGCGGCAGCAACTTCGGCGGCCTGGCGCTGCCCTACGTGCTCGACCGACTGGCCGGCAAGGGGCCGCGCATTTTGGCGGTGGAACCCTCCGCCTGCCCCAGTCTCACCAAAGGCGTGTTTGCCTACGACTACGGCGATACCGGCAAGCTGACGCCGCTGGTCAAAATGTACACGCTGGGCCACGATTTCATGCCGGCCGGAATCCACGCCGGCGGCCTGCGCTACCACGGCGCTTCGCCCTTGCTCAGCCATCTGCGCAAGCTGGGCCACATCGATGCCGTGGCCTATCCGCAGTTGCCGGTCTTCGAGGCCGCCTTGCAATTCGCCCGCACCGAAGCCATCATACCCGCGCCGGAATCTTCCCACGCCATCCGCGCCGCGGTGGACGAAGCTCTGGCCGCGCGCGAAGAGGGCCGCCCCCGCACCATCCTGTTCTGCCTCAGCGGCCATGGCCATTTCGACCTGAGCGCTTACGAAAACTACCTTACCGGCCAGCTTCAGGACTACGAATACCCCGCCGAAGATATCGAAAAGTCGCTGGCGGCTATCCAGCCGGTCGGGGCGTAAGGTAACGCCGCTCTAAGCCGGCGATGGATTGGCGAAGCCTGTCACCGAATCGATTCGTCCATCCGGTCTGAACACAAAGACGCTGGTTCCGCTCATGCGCTGGTTTCCGTCGGCGCCCGCCGCAATCCAATCGGCCAGGACGGTGCCTTGGCATTGCCGGACGTTTCCGTTGCGCCGCCAAACGATGCCCGGCATGAACCGCTGCGCCGCGCCAATGTGAGCGGACAGATCGGCGATGCCATCGAGCAGACTGAACCGGTCGCGGAACTGAATTTCAGGAGCGACGATCCGGGCGAGGGTTTCGTCGCGGGTTCGTTCGTCGGCGATGACCCAGGCGCCGAACCACCCGTCCACGGCGCTGGCCGCATGGGCGAACACTTCGTTCGCGACTACGTTGCTGAACAGGGAAAGCTGAAAGCGCCAGCCTTGAACGTGCTCGTCGCGTGGGCCGGCTTCGGCGAATTCATGCAGCAGATGAAGCCGCGTACCGGATTCGTCCGGCTCCAGGTGGATGGTCACGCGCGAGCTGCCGGGCGGTATCGGCTTGCCGCTCGCGAAGCCGTAGGTGAATACGATCCGCTCCGCACGGCGAACCTCCAACACCTCGCCCAGAGTTTCCACCCCGTTGGGATGGCGGATGTACACCCTGCCTCCCGGCTGGGCATCGATGGTAGAGCCGGCACCCCACCAACCGGCCCATCGCGCGCTATCCGTGAAAAACTGAAAAACCGTCTCGGGCGTCGCGTGGATCACGACGGTTCGATCCAGGCGATATGGCAATTCCGGCATAAGTCCTCACCGATCTGTTTTTTTCGGGCTTTTCCTGGGGCTGGGGTGGCGCCGTTTTGGTCCCCGGCGCGTTTCCTCCAGCTCGGCGGCCAACTTCAGCTTCCATAACGCGTCGTCCCACATGCGCTCCAGAATCTCCGCGGCTGGGCCGAGGGCCTCCTGGCGAGCCCGGTAGAATCGGTTGCGCCGCTCGGCTCGCGCCTCCACCAGGCCGGCCTCCACCAGCGACCGCAGTTGCAGCGAAACCGCCCCGAAAGTTACGTCCGGCATCGCCCGGTGGATTGCGCCCGCCGTTTGCTCCTGATCCCACACCAGGCGCAGAATCTCGCGCCGGCGCGGCGAAGCGATTGCTTCGAATACCGCGGACTCCATTTGTAGATAGTTTAGTTAAAACTAAAATATGTGTCAATAGCGTCACGCGCGATAATCCAAGGATGACCGCACCATCCCCCTCGCGGCGAACGCTGCGGGGCCTGGACTGGCTGAATTTCCTCCTGGCCGACGTGCAGACCGGGGTGGGGCCGTTCCTCGCCATTTACCTGGCCAGCTATAAATGGAACGAAGAGCGCGTAGGGCTGGCGCTTACGGTCGGCGGGATCGCCGGCATTCTCACCCAGACGCCGGCTGGCGGGCTGGTTGACTCCGTCCGCTCGAAGCGGGCGCTGGTCGGCGTGGCCGTGGCCGCGCTGGCCGCGGGAGCGCTGCTGATCGCCCTGTTTCCGTGGTTCTGGCCCGTCATGGGCGCCCAGATCTTGATCGGCGGCACGTCCAGCGTCTTCATCCCCGCCATCTGCGCGATGTCTCTCGGCATCGTCGGACGCGCCGCATTCGACGTCCGCCAGGGCCGCAACCAAACCTTCAACTCGGCGGGTAACGTGATTGCCGCGGTATCGATGGGGGTTCTCGGCTACCTGGTTTCCAACCGCAGTATCTTCTTCTTCGTCGTGGCCCTGGCGGTCCCCACGGTTCTCGCGCTGCTTGTGATCAGACCCGACGAGATCGACTACGACCTCGCCCGTGGCGCAAAGGACGGCGAGAAAGGCGGCAAGGTGGTGGCGGCGGCAGCGTTCGCTATACTCTATTTTTTCATGCCCGAAACGCGCAACACACGGCTGGCAAACCAGTGAGCGGCACAGCGCGCATGGTGGTCACGCTAGCGGTTTTCGCGGCGATGCTCGTGCTGGTGATCGTGCGCCCGCGGCGATGGAATGAGGCTTGGTGGACGGCGCTGGGAGCCGCGGCGATGCTCGTTCTCGGCCTCGTATCGCCGCGCCAGGCCATCGGCGCAATCCTTGCGGGGAAGAGCGCTCTTCTCTTTCTTCTCTCGCTGCTCGCGCTATCTCTCCTGGTCGGCAAGAGCGGCTTTTTCGATTGGGCCGCGATTCGATGCGCTCGCATGGCGAAAGGAAACGCGCGCTCTCTCTACCGGAACGCGTTCGTGCTGGGCGCGATCGTCACGGCGATCCTGTCGCTCGACACCACGGCGGTCATGCTCACTCCGGTTGTGCTCGCCGTTGTAAGGCGGCTCAAGCTCCCGGCGGCGCCGTACATCGTACTGTGTGCGTTGGTGGCGAACGTCGGCTCGCTGGCGCTCCCCATCAGCAATCTCACCAACATTCTCTTCGCCGATGCTTTCCACCTGACGTTCGCGGCGTTCGCGTCGAGAATGCTCGCGCCGCAGCTTGTCGCGCTCGCCGCCGCATACGCTCTGCTGCGCTGGCACTTCCGGCGCGAGCTGCCGGCCCGCTTCGACGGCGAGTCGATCCCGGAGGCGGCGGCCGCGGTGCCGAATCGGACCTGCTTCCTGGTTTGCGTGGCCGTCCTCGCCGTGGTGCTCGTCGGTTACTTTCTCGCGCCGCTCGCGAGGCTGGAGCCCTACGCAATCGCCTTCGCGGGTAGCGGGGTGCTCGCGATCGCCGGCGCGGCGACCGGACGCGTTCGCCTTCGGGCTCTGGGCGAGCTCTCGTGGGACCTGTTCCCTTTCGTGGCCGGGCTCTTCGTCGCCGTACAGGCGCTCGACAACCTGGGCATCGTCGGGGTGTCGTCCGGTTGGCTTCGGAGTATGAGACCGGGGTCGCCCGAAAAGCTCCTCGCTGCCGCGGGCGCGGCCGGATTCGCCTCGAATATCATGAACAACCTGCCGGCGGCGTTGATCGCGCGAAGCGTGCTTTTGAACTCGCACGCCCATACGGGCACGATCCTCGCCGCGCTCGTCGGTGCCGACGCGGGGCCGATCGTCGCTCCTTTCGGCTCACTGGCAACTATGCTGGTCCTCGCGCTGGCGCGGCGCGAGGGAAAAGAAGTGCGCACCGGAAGCATCGTGATGTTCGGCCTGTGGGCGGCGCCCGTGATCGTGGTGGCGGCGGCGCTTGCCCTGGCGCTCAGCTTCGCTCTGGTTCGGTGAGGGCGCCGGCTCGTCGCGGGTGGCAAGGGCTTAGTTCCTCGGGAGAAGAGCGGGACGATGGCGTCCCGTGCGGACCAGGGGGTCCGCCCCACGAATTACCGCTCCAGTGTAATCGTCCGCCCCGTGCGCGCCGATTCGCGCGCGGCGTCGAGGATCTCGATGACGATCATGTTGTTCTCGAGCGACGACAGGCCGGCCGGTTTCAACTGTCCTCGCGCTACGGCGATCAGGTACGAGATGGAATCGGCTTCCTGAGGCTGGAGCGCGGGCGGGGTGCGGGTCTCCTCGGCCTGCGTACCCGGCAGGCGCAAGCGCAGATTGTCGCCGCCGGTAGCGATGGCGTAGCCGGTGGCGCCGTAGACTTCGAAATCCTTGCGGCTCACCGGCCAATTCCATGACGCTTCAATGACGCCCTGCGCTTTGGGGTATTCGAGCAGCACGGTGGCTTCATCGTCGACGTGCGCGTAGACGCCGGGCTTGTCGGTCTGCGTCAGCGCCGTCACCTTCAGCGGCCGCTGGTTGTCCATCATCCAGGTCATCAGGTTGGCGCCATAGCAGCCGAAATCGAACAGCGCGCCAGCGCCATTCCTGACGGGGTCGCTCAGCCAGGCGAAAAACTCCGGCTGCACGTGAATCTCGCGCGGGCCCTGGTGGCCATCCATGGCGACCATCCGGCGGATGTCGCCGGCGGCTTTTTGATCGTGCAGCAGGGTCCAAATCTCGCCGTGGCTGCGGTACCAGGTAGTCTCGTAATTGACGATGACGGGCGTGCTGTAGCGTTGGGACGCCTGCTGGATGGCGCGCGCCTGCTTCATATCCACGGCCAGTGGTTTTTCCATCATCACCGGAATGTGGCGCGGAACGCACGCCTCCACCACGCCGGCGTGCGAGTACGTATCGGTGAAGGTTGCCACGGCTTCCGGCTTCACCGCGTCGAGCATTTTGTCGAGATCGGTGTAGAGTTGGCTTTCGGCGAAGTGGTTCGACTTGGCGTATTTGGCCAGCAGCGCAGGTTCGGGATCCCAAACCGCGACGATGACAATATCCGCCGCGCGGCGCTCGGCGCTGCGCAGAAAGCCGGTAACGTGGCCGTGGTTCAACCCGGCAATGGCGATGCGCAGCGGCTTTACCTGGGGCGGCTGCGCGCTGGCAAGGGAGACCGCGATCATGGAGGCGACGAGTGCGAACGACAATTGGCGAATCATGACGATGTTGGCATCATATCGCGCGGACGAGTACCTCGGCGACGGCCAATAGTGCCTAACAAATCTGGAAATTTGGCAGTTTATTAGGCGCGGCAACCGCTCCCTCGCGGTCGCGGCTCGGTAAGTGACTGAAAACACGCGGCACTAGTAACCGAGCCGCGACCGCGAGGGAGCGGTTGCCGGGAACGGATTTCCCTGGATCGGTCAGAGGCCCTCAGACCGGCGCGTCCGGAAACGCAACCGTACCTTGGCTTCGGGCTACTCGATTCGCAGATCCCAACCCGCCGCGGCGGCGCGGTCCTGCCACGAGGTTTCGAAGAGGGTTCGGTAGTCGTCGCGTGGGACCATTTCGCGCAGGTGGGCGGTATGTTCATAGAGCCTCCACTCGACTGCGTCCAGGTCCTTCGTCGAACGAAGTCGAGCGGAGCTTTCGCCCTCCGGTTATGGCATCCATTGGCCCTTGATTGACGAGGACCTGGCGGTCGGGCCTCTGCTTTTTGCGACGACTTGACTGGCCTCGATCAGCGTCCCGGTGGCGGCGTGAGCAAGGGCTGGCAGGCAGAATGCTATGCGCCAGGATCAGTGGGCGTTTCGAGGATTTCCGGGAGCGCCGTTCACAGCAGCTATCAGCCGCGGCGTGATTTAACCTCATAAATCCGAACTGCACCCGCGAGGGCTAGACGCCAAGAGGTGGCGTCGATGGATCCGATTGCCGCCGGCCGCTGCCGCTTACTTGCCATTTATCTTGATTAGGGGTAGCCCGTCTTCATTCGTACCGCAGCGCTTCCAGCGGATTGACTTTCGACGCTCGGCGGGCGGGCCAATAGGCGGCAGCCACGGCGGTGAGCGAAAGCAGCAGGGCGGCGCCGGCAACGATGGCCGCATCCCTGCCGCGAACTCCGAACAGCCGGCTTTCGACGAGGCGGGTACACGCGAGCGCAACCGGAATGCCGAGCCCCAGGCCGAAACCGAGAATCCAGACGAGATCGCGCAGGACCATGGTGCGGATTCGAGCCGGCGCGGCTCCCAGAGCCATGCGAATGCCGATTTCGTGGGTGCGCCGCGCCACGCCGTGCGCCATCACGCCGTACAGGCCAAGCATGGCCAGCGCAGTTGCCAGCACGGCGAACGCGGATGCCAGCCGCAGGACCAGTTCGTCGGAGCGGATGTTGTAATGTACCTGGTCTTCGAGGGTGCGGAAATCCATCAGCGGAACGTCGCGATCGATGGCGCGCATTACGGCGCGGATTTGCGGACCGATTTGTTTTGACGGCAGCTCGGATCGCACGTAGAATGAGATCGAAGAGAGCTTGGGATCCTGCCGCCAGGGCCGGTAGAAGACCGGCGGGGCGGCGTCTCGCACGCTGGAATAGTGGCTGTCCTTGACCACCCCGACGATCTCGGTATCCAGGTCGCCGTTCTTGCTGAAGCCGATGTGCTGGCCGGTGGGGTTGCGGCCATCGAAGAATCGATTCACAAACGTTTGGTTCACGACCACGACTTTTGGCGCCGCGGCCGTGTCGGAGTCCAGGATTTCTCGCCCGGCAATCAGCGGGATGCCGGCCTTGGAGAAGAAGCTCGGCCCCACTTCGTCGTATTTCGAGCCCGGCCGGCGCGCGCCCGGCGCCATACCGCCCTTACTGAAGCTGGTACCCCAGTTGCTGCCGCCGATCAGCGGCACGCTGGAAGCAGCTACGCTGCGTACTCCGGGGATGGCGGCCAATTGGGCTTCGGCGCGCTCGAACAAGGAGTGCGATTGCTCCGGTGTGTAACCGTTGGAATACGGATCGATACGGAAGCCGATGACGTTGGCGGTGCGAATTCCCAGATCGACATGGAGCAGGTTGACCAGGCTCTTCAGGAACAGACCGGTGGGAACCAGCAGGATGATGGAGATAGTGACCTGCGCGCAGACCAACGCCTGGCGCAACCGCACAGCGCCGCGCGAGGAAGACGACTTGGCAGTTTCATCGCTGAGCGCGGCGGCCACCGAAGCGCGGGCGGCGTCCCAAGCCGGATAGAGACCGAAGAGAAGGCCGGTGAGCAAGGTGAGGCCCAGGCTGAAACCGAGTACCGGCCAGTTGAGGCCGACGGTGGCAAAGGAATCGCGAGAATCGCCGCCCCAGGACGCCAGCAGCAGCTTCAACGTAGCCGCGGCGATGCCCAGACCGGCCGCGCCACCGGCTCCGGCCAGCAGCAAAGCTTCGGTGAGGAATTGCGCCATCAGGTCGCCGCGCCCTGCGCCCATGGCCGCGCGGATGGCTAACTCGCGGCGCCGCTCCGCCGACCGCGCCAGCAGCAGGTTGGCGGCATTCGCCATGGCAATCAGCAGCACCAGCGCGGTAGCCAAAATCAGAATGCGAAGAGCCGAGGCGTAGTCGTCGCGAAACTCGCTGTTCCCCTTGCTGCCATCCTTCAAAGACAGTTTCTGCTGCAGGAAGGCCGGCGACTGTTCCACCTTCCCACGGACATTCCGCGCGATCTCTTCGACCACGCCATGATAAGGACCGTTCAATGCCGCTTCCGCGCGTTCCCGCGTGACACCCGGGCGGAGCCGGGCGACCAGGTAGACCCAGTAATCGTCCAGCTTGTCGGTGCCGTCCCAACCCTCGGTGAGATGCGGCTTAAAAGACATGGGCACAAAAACGCCGGGCTCGGCGCCGACCGTGGTACCGACGAAGCCCGGCGGGGCGATGCCGACCACGGTGAACGGCTGCCCGTTGACTTTGACCGTCTGGTTGAGCACGTCAGGCTCACCGCCCAACTTCTCCCGCCAATAGCGATAATCCACGACAGCGACCGGATTGCCTGCGCCGGGCACGTCGTCTGCCGGGCCGATCAAGCGCCCCAGCAGGGGCTGCGCGCCGACCACCTGGAAATAGCGGCCGGAGACCAGCATCGTCGACCCGGCGACGGTCTGGCGCGAAAAGGCGATGTTACTCGCCATTGTGCAGAAGCCGGCCACGTCGGCCGCTTCGGTATGTTTTTCCAATTCGCGAAAAGCACGCCAGTTAAAGATGTAATCCCAGCTACCGGAATTGTTGGAACGGGTGCTGCCGTTCTTGAGATTGCCGGGCGAGGTCAGAAGCACCAGTTGTTCCGGATGGGGCACTGGAAGCGCGCTTAGCACCACCTGGTGGAGGAGCGAAAAAATGGCGGTATTGACGCCGATGCCGAGGCCCAACGACAGCACCACCACCGAGCTGAGCAGTGGCGATTTCGCCAGGCTGCGGAGGGCAAAACGAATCCGTTGCATAGGGCCAGTCTCCCGAATTACCCTTAGACGCGGCGACAGCGAAGCTGGATAGCAATCCCTTGCCTGCCGCCGCTCTGCTATGCCGGGTCGGGGAGCGTTGAAAAATCAAATTCGAGCCGATAAACGTAGATAAGTCCCTTGGTTTCTTTACCGGCGTTCCTCTGTGTTCGCCTCCATCAGATGGCCTGCACGAACCGGCGCCGGAATGCGTCACAATAACAGAAGCCATGCGTTTGGCAGCCTTATTACTAGTGTTGTCAGGTTGTTCCCTCTGGGGCGGCGAGTTCGCCGTGTTCGCGAGCGGGGCCCGGATGCACGTGGACCGGCACGAAACAGCCGCGGGCAAGGTCAGGCTCTATGTCGGCGAAGGCTTCACCGAGCTCGATGCCAATATGGTGACCGCGTTTGAGCCGGACGGTCTGCCAGCGGCGCCGGCGGCCGCCAAACCGGCCGTGGAACCTGGACAAGCCGCCGGCACAAAGCCCGCGCTTTCACCCAGGCAACTGGCCGATGCCGCGGCCGATAAGTACGGCCTGCCGCGCCAGTTGGTGCGCAGCGTGATGGCGGCCGAGAGCGGTTTTCAGGCCCAGGCCGTTTCGCCCAAGGGCGCCATCGGATTGATGCAGTTGATGCCCGAAACGGCGCAAGCCCTGGGCGTAGACCCATACGATCCGGCGCAGAACGTGGATGCGGGCACGCGCTATCTGCGGGACCTTCTGAATCAATACGATTACGGCCTATGGCACGCGCTGGCGGCGTACAATGCGGGTCCCGCGGCGGTGGACAAATATCGGGGCATTCCCCCCTACGCGGAAACCATTCGATACGTGGAGCGCATCGACCGGGAGTATCGGCAAAACCAGTAAGCGGGGCAGACTACATAAGAAGATAGTCCGCCCCACTCCGAAGGCCTACACTGTTTCTACCGGAACCGGGGCGGCGGCTTCGGCGGCCATGACGCCCGACAGAGCGGAGACCACCGATGCCAGGCGAATCGCGGCGATGATGGATTCCTCGGTCATGCCGCGCTCGCGCAACGCCTTTTCATGGGAATCGACGCAGGTAGCGCAACCGTTGACCGCCGATGCCACCAGGCACCACAGCTCAAAGTCGGTGGGGTCCACGCCGTGCGTGCGCATGATCTGCATGCGCAACCGGGCGGGACTTTCGGCGTACCTGGGATTGGAGCTGAAGTGGCGAAAACGGTAGAAGATGTTGTTCATCCCCATTACCGCCGCCGCCGCTTTGGCCGCGAATAGAGCTTGCTCGCTGAGGTGGGCGCCGGCATCTTCCAGCACCGCCCCGATCACCGTAGCGTTGCGGCCCGCCATGGCCGCGGCTACCGCCGAGCCCCAGACCTGCTGCTCGTTCAGTTCCGGCTGGCGGAGAAGCGTGCCGAGGTTCAGTTTCAGGTCTTTGGCGTAATTCGGGCAGGATTCTAGTAGCGTTTCGATGGACATGGATTCCGGTTCCTCGTCGCACGCCGCGGTCAGACTACGACTGCGAGCACTTCCTCGCCCTTCTGCCAGTTGCAGGGGCAAAGCTCATCGGTCTGCAGTGCGTCCAGAACGCGCAGGACTTCCTGGGGATTGCGACCCACCGAAAGGTCGTTGACGGAAACGAAACGAATCACATTATCCGGGTCCACTACAAAAGTTGCGCGCTGGGCCACGCCTTCGGCCGGGTCGAGGACTCCCAAAGCCGCGGTCAACTCCCGCTTTATATCGGCCAGCATCGGAAATGGCAGGTTTTTCAGGTCGGCGTGATACGTGCGCCAGGCGTGGTGCACAAATTCCGAATCCGTGCTGCCGCCGAGGATTTGGGCATCCCGATCCTCGAACTCCCGATTCAGCTTCCCGAAAGCCGCAATCTCGGTCGGACAAACGAAGGTAAAGTCCTTCGGCCAGAAAAAGTAAACCTTCCACTTACCAGGGTAGTCCTGATCGGTGATCGTCTTGAATGCTTTCCCTTTCTCCAGGCTTACGGTCGCCTGCAGGGAAAACGCGGGGAACTTTTGTCCTACTCCTAACATGTTTTTCTTTCTCCTAAGTCGATATGAATGCTCTAAACATCGCTTGCCGACACCGATAGCAGGTGACGCCGACCGCACCCTAACGGCCACGGCTCGGTCGGCTATCCATCGATCAACAGGGGCTATTCGGCGAAACGGCCAAAGACAGTGGCTGGAACGGCATTCCAGCCAAGCATGCAGACTCACTCGGTCTGCCCGGGAGGAACGACGTCCACCCGGGAGAATCTGTTGAACCGGTACGACTGATTCGAACTCCAGCTACAAAGGCAACTGGTCCAGCTTAGCCGCCAAGATAAAATCGCTCTCGGTCAAGCCATCGATCTTGTGGGTCCAGATCCGAACGTCTACGTGGCCCCAGCCCAGGCCCAGTTCGGGATGGTGACCCTGCTCTTCGGCCACCGCTCCGGCGCGGTTGACAAAAGCCAGCGCCGTGAGAAAGTCGGGAAACTTATAGCTCTTTTCCAAATGATGGCCATTCGCCACGGTCCAACCGCTCACCTGGCCGGCCAGGGTTTCGAGCTCTTTACCGGCCAACGGAGGCACACCGCCGCGGCAAGGTACGCACTGTCTCTCAGCCAGACTCATCGCTAATCTCCTTGAACCTTATCCGCGCCCAGGCAAGCTATGCATAAGCCGCGGAAAACAATGTCGAAGTGCCGCAGCCGGCGGGCGCCTAAAGCGCCGCGAGCCGCGGCGGGAAGATCGAACCATCCGATATCCTCAACCGCGCCGCACCCCTCGCACAGAAAGTGATGATGGGGATGGAAGTTCACATCGAAAATGGCGTGCACCGGTTGATCCGACAGGTACCGCAGCATGGCGAGGCGCTGCGGCGTCGACTTGAGACCGGCGCTTCGAAAGGCGGATGCCATGTCGAATCGGTTCCAGCACGTCAGCCACAGCATTTAGACTAAATCTAAATTAGGGAAATGTCAAATTAAACCCTCAACCCGCTCCCAGCTTGATCAACTGCGCGGCGTGCTTCAGGGCTTCCTGGGTGAGGGTTTGGCCGGAGAGCATTCGGCCGACCTCGCGGGTGCGGGCTTCCTTATCGAGTTCCTCGACGGTGGCGATGGTGCGGCCGCGCGATTCCAGCTTCTCGACGCGATAGTGGTGGTCGGCGAAACCGGCGATCTGGGGCAGGTGGGTGACGCACAGGACTTGGTTGGTTTGGGAGAGCTTCTTCAAGCGGCGTCCCACGCCTTCGGCCGCACTGCCTCCGACGCCGGCGTCCACTTCGTCGAAGACCAGGGTGCGTTGGTAGGCCGACTTGGCCGGGGCGAGACAGGTCTTCAGCGCCAGCGCAATGCGGGAGATTTCGCCGCCGGAGGCAACTTTTTCCAGCGCGCGCGGCTCTTCGCCGCGGTTGGGCGAAACCAGGAATTCCACCGCGTCGGCGCCATCCGGCGACCAGGCCGCCGGCTCCATGGAGACGCGAAATACGGTGCGGTCCATGGCGAGCTCGGCCAGTTCGGCTTCCACCCGCTTCTCCAGACGGCGCGCCGCGGCGGCACGGGACCGGGTCAGCTCGGCGGAGAGTTTCTCATAATCGGCCGCCAGGCGCTTGCGGGCTTTGCGCAGCTCCTCCATGCGCACGCCCGCGCTTTCCAGCTTTTCTATCTGGCCGCGGGTCTGGTCGAGGAAGGCCAGCACGTCGGGGATGGAGGCCCCGTACTTGCGTTTCAGCCGGTCGATGGAGGCCAGGCGCGTTTCGATCTCTTCCAGCCGCGCCGGGTCGGCATCCAGGTGGGAGAGATAGTCGCGCAACCCGTAGGCGGCTTCCTGGAGGCTCAGCTCG
The DNA here is from genome assembly GCA_003164035.1 of Bryobacterales bacterium. Lineage (GTDB taxonomy): Bacteria > Acidobacteriota > Terriglobia > Bryobacterales > Bryobacteraceae > JBEKYD01. Next base: position 161,805 of record PLRS01000035.1, read on the forward strand.
GCCGAACGGAGGTGCTCGCGCAAAGGCGACAACGACTGGTCGATGCGGCACAACTCGTCCAGCTTGCGAGCGGCGGTGCGGCTCTGCGCCAGGGCCGATTCGGGGCGGTCGTAAACGGCGGCGTAGGCGATCTGGGCGGCCTCTTCCAGCCGCTGCACGTTTTGCAGCACGCGGCGCCGGTTTTCGAGCGTGGCATCCTCGTCCGGCTCCAGTGCGGCAGCTTCGATTTCCTTGCGCTGAAAGGTCCACAGATCCAGCAGACGCAGCTTTTCCTGCTCGGAGCGCTCCAGTTCCTCCAGCTCTCCGGCCGCCGTGCGCCACTGGCCGAAGGTGGTTTCGAGCTGGGCCAACAAATCGCCGTGGCCGGCGAACGCGTCCAGCATGGCACGCTGCGTATCGGGTGAAAACAGGAGCTGCTGATCGTGTTGCCCGTGGATATCGGCCAGGTACGGGGCGAGTTCCTTCAGCAAGGACGCCGCCACCGGACGGCTGCCCACGTAGGCTCGCGACCTGCCTCCGGAGAGAATTTCGCGCTCCACCAGCAGCTCACCCTCCTCGGCTTCCAGACCGGCGGGCTCCAGCACTCGGCGCACCGCGGTATGGTTCCGCACATCGAAAATGCCGGCTACGCGCGCCCGCGCCTCGCCCGTGCGAATCGTCTCGGAAGAGGCGCGCGCGCCCAGCAGAAGGCCTAAAGCATCCACCACGATCGACTTGCCGCTGCCGGTCTCGCCCGTCAACAGATTTAAGCCGCTGTGGAAGCTGACGCGCAGGCGCTCGACCACGGCGTAGTTTTCCACCACCAGCTCGAGCAGCATGACTCAGCCGATTATAACCATGTTTTAATGTCGGCTTTCGCCGGAGCCCGTGCGTCTATGTGCTAGATTGAAAACAGGAGACGAATTGAGTTTCGCTACTCCCATCGCCTTCTTACTCCAACTAGATATTCTCGAACTGGTCCAACGCAACGGCCCCGCCGAGGACGTTGTGCTGGGGATTCTGGCCTGTTTTTCGGTTTTTTCCTGGACCGTGATCCTCTCCAAATGGAGCTCGCTGCGCGGCGCCGCGCACTCCAATTCGCGCTTCCTGCGGGCTTTTCGCAAAGCCAACGGCCTGGAGGCGGTCATGGTGGCCAGCGAGCAATACCGGCCCTCGCCACTGGTTTCGGTATTCGACTTCGGCTACGAAGAAGTCGAGCGGCAGGTCAAGAAGAAGGGCAGCGTGACCAACCGCACCGCCCTCGAACGCTCGCTGCAAATGGGCGTGAGCGAGGAAATGGGCCGGCTGGAACGCAACATGCAGTGGTTGGCCATCACCGCCTCGGTAACCCCCTTTATCGGCCTGCTGGGCACGGTGCTGGGGATCATCAACGCGTTCGAGGCTCTGGGCCAGCAGGGCAGCACCAGCCTGCGCACCATCGGGCCGGGGATTTCGCTGGCGCTGGTCGCCACGGCGGTAGGCCTGGCGGCGGCGATTCCGGCGGCCATATTCTACAACCTGTTTGGAACCCGGATTCGCGAAATCGGCACGCGGATGGAAGATTTCGCCATGGAGTTCCTGAACCTGGCGGAACGCAGCTTCGGAGAATAAGGGATGGCGTTTTCCGGCAACGGCGGCGGACTGGGGTCGCGCAAGCGATACGGCGGAGCCCTGGCGGAAATCAACATCACCCCGTTTGTGGATGTGGTGCTGGTGTTGCTCATCATCTTCATGCTCACCGCGCACGTCATGGAATTCGGCATTGAAGTCGACGTGCCGAAAACGAAATTCGTGAAGGATACGGCGCAGGAGATGCCGGTGGTGACCATCACCAAGGACGCCGTCATCACCCTGAACGGCAAGCCGGTGAACATCAACGACCTGCCGGCGACCCTCCACCTGAATTTCGGCAAGGCCAAGAGCGTGTACGTTCGCGCCGACAAACAGACCATCTGGGACCCGATCGCGCAGGTGACGGCTGCGCTGGGCGCGGCCGGATTCCAGGTCAACATGGTGACCCAGCCGGAGGATAGCGCAGCCCAGGGCCGGCCGTAATGTCCGCGAATGCCGATATCTTCGATCGGAAGGACCCGCTCACCCGCTGGTTCGCCGGGTCGGTGGCGCTGCACGCGCTCGTCGCGGCCTCGATCCTAAGCGTCAGCCTGTTCCACGGCGCGGCCGAACAGTGGGGCGATCCGCACGGCGGCGGCATGGGCTCGGTAGCGGTGAACCCGGTCAACAGCATTCCGCTGCCGCCCCACAGGGGGCCGGTGAACCCGGTAGCCAACGACACCGAATCGGCCGTACCCACGCCCCCTCCCAAAGCCAAGCCGCAGCCGAAGACGCTCGACGACGACGCGGATGCGATTGCGCTCAAAGGGCGAACCCGCAAAGAGAAAAAGCACAAGGAAGTGGCGGCCGCGCCCAACAAATGGCGGGCCGAGCAGCACGACGTTCCCAACCAGCTTTACAGCGACGTGGGTACGGCGCTTTCCTCGCCCATGTTCGCACGGCACGGCGGCGGCGGCATCGGGGTGGGCAACGATTCTCCCTTCGGCAACCAGTTCGGCTGGTATGCCAAGCTGATGTGCGACCGGGTGGGGCAGAACTGGCGCACCACCGGCCTCGATTCCCGCATCAGCAACGTGGCGGTAGTGACATTCGTCATCCGGCGCGATGGATCGATTACCGGCCAGCCGCGCCTGGTCGAGCGAAGCGGCAACGACGCTCTGGATATTTCGGCGCAACGCGCCATTCTCGATTCGGCTCCGTTTCCCGCTCTGCCGGCGCAGTTCAACAAGAACCAAGCGGAAGTACAAATGCGGTTCAGTCTGAAGTGAGGCTTCGATGAGGAAAATTCTTCTCGTTCCGTATGTACTGGCGGCCCTGGGCGGCTCAGTTTGGCTCCTGGCGCAGGATATTAACGTCGGCGTCAGCAAGGAAGCCGGTAACCGTCCGCGCATCGCCCTGCCCGACCTGCGGGGCGCTGGCGACGCGCAGACTTTCATGGGCGCGTTCAACCAGACGCTGCAGGGGGATATCCGCAACTCCGGGTTCCTCACCGTGGTGGCGTCCAGTTGGTATCCCAAGTCGGTGCCGCAGCAGGTTTCCGACTGGCGCACGCCGCCGTTGCCGGTACAGGCGCCCCGTTCGCGCCGCGGGGAAATGGTGACGGCGCCCGATGGCGGCGGATTCTGGATGACCGATTGGTCGCGGCCGCCGGTGAGCGCCAATTACATGGCCTTCGGCTATACGGCGCTGCAGAACGGCGTGCTGGTGCTCTACGGAAACCTGTTCGACCTGACGCGGCCCAATACCACCGACGCCCAGATGATCTCGAAGCGCTACCTGGCTCCCAGCAACGACGATAAAGGCGCGCGCGACCTGGCCCACCAGTTCGCCGCCGATATTCTGGCGCTGTTCGGCGCCCAATCGCTGGCCGGCACGCACATCTATTATGTGCACCAGGCCTCCCGCATGACGCCCAAGGAAATCTGGGTGATGGATTTCGATGGCCGCAACCAGCGCCAGATCACCCATTTCAACTCGCTCACCATTCAGCCGTCGGTCTCGCCGGATGGCGCCAAAATCGCCTTTACCAGTTACACCAAGGGCCAGCCGCGGATTTTCGTGTTCTCCACCGACCCGGTGCGCGACCTGCGATTCTATAATCAAATCGCTTCCATGAACGGGCAGCCTTCCTTTACCCCGGATGGCAAGCAGATCGTTTATTCCTCTTCGGCGGGGGTGTGCTGCCGGATTTTCATCGCCAATATGGACGGCAGCGGGTTCCAGGCCGTCACCTCGCCCGGCTCCATCGATGCCGAGCCGAAGGTGAATCCGAAAACCGGCCAGACCATCCTGTTTTCCTCCGGTCGCTCCGGCCCGGAGCAGATGTACCTGATGAGCCTGAATGGAACCGATATCGAGCGGCTCAGCGACGGCACCGGCGAGGCGTCCAATCCGGCCTGGAGCCCGGACGGGCAGCACGTGGCGTTCGCCTGGACGCGGGGCTATGCACAGGGCAAGTTCAACGTGTTTATCATGGACGTGGGCAGCCGCCAGTACGTGCAACTCACCCACGACGAAGGGCGCAACGAAAACCCGACTTTCGCCCCCGGCGGGACGCACCTGGCGTTCATGTCGACGCGCAACGGCCGCGAGCAGATCTACAGTATGCTGGCGGATGGCAGCGGCGTTCAGGCGTTGACGTCGCAGGGTTACAATTACAGCCCGGTATGGGGAAAATAGTTCCAACCCGCCCAGCCGCGGCCCGTATGACCGAAGTTCGCGTGAAATGAGGAGGAGAAGTTCATGTGGAGCAGCAGCAGACAGAAGATTCTGATCGCAGGTGTGAGCCTGAGCTTGGCCGTATTCGCGGCAGGCTGTAAGAAGAAGGCACCGGTCGCGGCACCACCGCCTCCGGCTCCCACCCCGGTCGCACCCGCGCCAGCGAAACCGCCGGCCCCATCGGTAACCCAATTGAGCGCCGAGCCGACCACCATTCAGCGCGGGCAGTCCTCCACGCTGCGGTGGGAGGTGAGCGGCGATATTTCCAGCGTTGCCATCGACCAGAGCATCGGCGCGGTGCAGAACGCCGGTAGCCGGCGGGTCTTCCCGCAGGATTCCACCACCTACACGCTCACCGCCAGCGGCGCGGGTGGAACGTCGACAGCCACCGTGACGGTGACGGTAACGGCGCCTCCGCCTCCTCCGCCGCCTCCGCCGCCGGCCGAAAGCCCCAAGACCATGGAGGGCCGGATCGGCAGTGAATTGCAGGATGCGTTCTTCGACTACGATTCCACCAGCCTGCGCGGCGACGCCCAGAGCACGCTGACGCAGGATGCCACGGCGTTGAAGAGCATTCTGACCGATTTCCCCACCGCTACCATCGTCATCGAAGGCCACTGCGATGAGCGCGGATCGGCGGAATATAACCTGGGGCTGGGAGACCGCCGCGCCAGCGCGGCCCACGATTTCCTGGTTCAGCTCGGCGTGCCGGCCGATAAGATCCACACCATCAGCTATGGCAAGGAGCGGCCGCAATGCACCGAGTCGACCGAATCCTGCTGGCAGAAGAACCGCCGCGTACACTTCGCCGCCGGCCAATAAAGCGGAAGACCATGTGGGGCAGCCAATCCTGGCTGCAGCCGCCTTTCAGGCGGCTCTTCGGCGGCCGGAATTTGATTTTTCAAAGCTGCCGAGCGTCGCGGTTCGCCTGTCAGCGGCGCTCGCGCGGCACACAGTAGTACCATAGTGGTCGAGAGTACTTGCGGGGCGAACTGCCGACGGTTCGCCCTTTGTTGAATCGAGGAGAAATAGTATGTTCCGACGTCTTTGCGCGTTGATTCTGGTCGGCTCGCCAGCGCTCATTTGGGGAGCGAGCAAGGAAACCATGGAGCTGCAGCGCGACGTGGCCCTGTTGCAGGATCAGGTCAAGCAGCTTCAGCAGGCCCAGGACCGGCAATTGTCCGCGCTGACCGAGTTGGTGCGCCAGGCCCTGGACGCCGCCAACCGCGCCAACACCGGCATCGCCGTCATGCAGAACGGTTTCCAGGACTCGGTCAGGTCGCAAAGAAACGAAGTGGTGGCTCCGGTGGTCGGCCTGAGCACGCGCATGGACTCCCTGTCGAGCGACTTTCGCACCGTGCAACAGGCCGTCGGCGATTTGGCCGGCTCGGTGCAAAAGTTGCAGGCGCAGTTGACGGATATAGGGAACGCGGTGAAAGTGATGCAAGCGCCGGCGGCGCCGCCACCGGGAGCGGGGCCCACTACCGCCGGCGGCGCTTCCGATGCGCCTCCTCTTCCCGCCACCGATCTTTACAACAACGCGCGCCGCGATCACACCGGCGGCAAGCTCGATCTCGCCTTGCAGGAATACAGCGACTATTTGAAGTATTACGGCAATACCGATCTCGCTCCCAACGCCCAATTCTTCATCGGCACCATCCACTTCTCGCAGGGTACCTACGACCAGGCCCTGAACGATTTCGACACCGTCACCGAAAAGTACCCCGACAACAGCAAGACCGCCGAAGCGCTCTATGAGAAGGGGTTGACCCTGCTGAAAATGTCGCGCCGGACCGACGCTTACGCCGAGTTCAAGGAGACCATCCAGCGCTTCCCGCAGAGCAACGTGGCGCCGCAAGCTTGCACCAAGATCAAGGACTTAGGCTATCATTGCCCCACGGCTGGGTCCTCCACGACCAGGAAGAAGAAGTAAGAGCAGCCGGGTGCCCGCCACTTTCGAAGAATTCGCCGAACGGATCGAGCTGCCGCTGGTTGCACCGGAGTGGAGCACCGCCGAGGTCTGGGCCGGGTTGGAGTTGGCGAAGGCCCATCGGCTCGGAGCGGTGTTGGTTCGTCCCTGCGATCTCGACGCGGCCCTGCGCGGGTTGGCCGGCGCGACCACGCGCGTGGCCGTGGTGGCCGGTTTTCCGCACGGAACCCAGAATACGGCTACCAAACTGTACGAGGTCCGCGACCTGGTGCGGCGCGGCGCCAAGGAAATCGCCCTGGTGGTGGGAACGGGTCAATTGCGGTCGCGCGAGTTTCAGCACGTGCAAACCGAGCTGCTCCAGGCCGTCGAGGCCTGTCACAATTCCGGCGCCCGGTTGACGGCGATTCTCGAGTGCGCGCATCTTACCGATGAGCTGAAAGTGGTGGCCGCGCGCGCCGCCGAACGGGCCCAAGCCGATGCCGTCGCCACCGGCACCGGATTCGCCCCCGTGCCCGGCGGATTGGATGCCGTGCTCCAGGATGTCGCCCTGCTGCGGCGGAATCTGCCGCAAGAAACGGGCGTCGATGCCGTCGCCATCGTGACCGGCATCGATCAACTAACCAGCCTCTGCGCCGCCGGAGCCACTAGCGTGCAGACCGCCATCGCCGCGATTCTGGAAGCGGGACAGGCCTCCGGGCCTGTCTAGTTGCGGGTTCGGGAAGCCCAACCTTCCCGACAGGCCGGGAGGCCTGTCCCACTCAGTGCATCGTCTCCAGATAGGCGCCCGTGGTGGCGTCGATATACACGGAATCGCCCGATACGCCCAGCGATTCGCCCCAAATCACGCGCCAGGCCGGGTCGGGGAAGCGATTCGTCTTTTCCAGCACCCAGGTGATCGCCATGGTGGGATTTTTCTTCGCGTACTCGGCCACCTCGGTCTTCGCCTTGGCCAGCGCGGCGTCGGTATCGATCTTCACCGCTGCGATGGGAAATGGACTCGACCCAGGCTTAGCCGAGTACGGTTCCTCCGATCCTGGAAACGTGCCTTGGTGCAGGGTGGGCTCCACATCCACGGCCGACCACGTGTACGATTTGGCCGCGCCGCGGCTGGCGGATACGAAAGTCGCCTGCCATTCGCCGGCCTTGTCCGGCACTTCGGGAACTTCGGTCAGATGGACGCTCTGAAGCTTCAGGACCTGTGCGTCGGGCGCCCACGAGCGCGCCAGCTGGAACATCTTATATAGGCCGCTTTGGCCAGTCACGGGCTGCGGCGGGACGGTCTGTTTTGGGGCGGCCGGCTGAGACGGGGATTGGTTGGAACAGCCGATTGTCATTAAACAGATAGCCCCAACCAGAGCCAACGCGGCTTTTTTCATAGTTCTCCGTTGCGCCATTTTACCAAGCCGCCTCACTGGTAGCTAACCGGCCCGGGGAAATCCATTCCGGCAACCGCTCCCTGGCGGTCGCGGCTCGGTAAGTGACTGCAAACCCGCGGAGCTCGTAACCGAGCCGCGACCGCTAGGGAGCGGTTGCCGATGCCTAAGCTGCGAAATGCCCACGTCGGTTAAGCACCCTCGCTCCGTCGCCGCCCATCACTCGATCCAGCCGCCGCCCAGCACCACGTCGCCGGAGTAGAACACCGCGGCCTGCCCTGGCGTCACGGCGCGTTGCGGCTGTTCGAAGACCACTTCGACGCGCGCCTCGTCGCCGGTGGGCAAGAGGCGAGCGGGTGCGGCAGCGTGCTTATTGCGGATCTTGACCGTTGCGGCAACCGGCTCGGACGCGCCCGCGATCGAAACCCAGTTGACGTCCCTGGCGAAAAACGACCCCCGCAACAGGGCGTCGTTGCCGCCCACCACCACGCGCTGCGATTCGGGATCGGTGGCGATCACGTACAACGGTTCGCCGGTAGCCACGCCCAGGCCGCGCCGCTGCCCCACGGTAAAATGGTGGACGCCGGCGTGCCGGCCCAGGCTGCGGCCATCCGCGGTGACGATTTCGCCTTCCGTCCGCGCCGGCTCCACGCCGGTCTCCTTCATGTACGCGCTCAGAAACGCGGCGTAGTCGCCGTTGGGCACGAAACAAATTTCCTGGCTGTCGGGCTTTTCGGCAACCTCCAGCCCCAGCGAACTCGCCAGTTCGCGCACTTGCGGCTTGTTCAAACCGCCGAGGGGAAACAGCGTGCGCGCCAGTTGCGGCTGGGTCAAGCCGAACAGAAAATACGTCTGGTCCTTGGACTGGTCCACGCCGCGCAACAACTGGTAGCGGCCCGTCCGGCGGTCATATTGAATGCGGGCGTAATGTCCGGTGGCGATCTGTCCGGCGCCCACCGAATCGGCCATTTCCAGAAAACGGTCGAACTTGATGTAGTTGTTGCACAGCGTGCAGGGGATGGGCGTGCGGCCCGCCAGGTACTCGTCGACAAAGGGCTTGACCACCTGTTCTTCGAACTGGCGCTCGAAATTGACCACGTAATACGGGATGCCGATCCGCTCGGCTACACGCCGCGCGTCGTAGACGTCGTCGAGCGAGCAGCAGCGTCCGCTAGCCCCGTCGCCCGCCAGTTCCGGCAGGCGCCGCTGGTTCCAGAGCTGCATGGTCAGACCGATCACGGCGCGCCCGTCGCGGGCGAGCATGGCGGCCACGGTGGAACTGTCCACGCCGCCGCTCATGGCTACCGCAATGGGAGCACTGGACGTGCTATCAGGCATGCACCGAAATCCGGCGCAGGTGCGCCACCGATGCCTCGATCGCCTCCACCAGCGCATCCACCTGCTCTTCAGTATTGTCGTGGCCCAGCGAAAAGCGCAGGCTCGAACGAGCCCGATCGGCGCCGAGGCCGATCGCCGTGAGCACGTGCGAAGGCGTGACCGCCCCTGACGAGCACGCCGATCCAGTGGAAACCGCGAATCCGCGCAAATCGAGGGCGATCACCATAGCTTCGCCGTCCACTGCGTCGAAATATAAATTGCTGGTGTTGGGCACGCGCCCATCCCTTGCGCCATTCACTCCGGTGCCCTCCACGCGGCCCAGGACGGCCGCTTCCAGTCGATCGCGTAACTGCGCCAGCCGTTCGCCATCCGCCGCCAGCCGCGCGCCGGCCAGTTCCGCGGCGCGCCCAAAGGCGGCGATTCCCGGAACGTTCTCCGTGCCCGGCCGCCGGTCGCGCTCGTGGTGCCCGCCGAAAGCGATCGGCGCCAGGCGCGTTCCCTTGCGCACATACAACGCGCCCACTCCCTTGGGCGCATAAAGCTTGTGCCCGCTCATGCTGTACAGGTCTACGCCCAGTTCGTTCACGTCCACCGGCACTTTGCCCAGCGCCTGCACTCCATCCACGTGCAGCGGTACCCCGGCGTCGCGTGCTACCGCGGCGATAGCAGCCACCGGCTGCAGCGTGCCCAGCTCGTTGTTGGCGTGCATGGCCGAGATCAGCCTGGTGGAGGGCCGCAGCGCGCGCCGCACGTCGTCGGGATCCGCCACTCCCGCAGCGCTCACCGGCACGCGGGTAACCTCGTATCCTTCCCGCTCCAGCGCCTCGCAGGCCCCCAGCACAGCCGGGTGTTCGATGGCCGTGGTGATAACGTGGCCCGGCGTTCCCGCCAGGTGCGCCGTACCCAGAATCGCCAGGTTATCGGCTTCCGTGCCGCCGCTGGTGAACACGATCTCCGCCGGATGGGCGCCGATCAGCCGCGCCACCTGCCGCCGCGCCGCCTCCAGACGCTGTTTCGCCATCTGCCCGAAATGGTGGATGCTCGAGGCGTTACCATACACTTGACCGGCGCACTCCGCCAGGGTGTCGAGAACCTCCGGAGCGACCGGCGTGGTGGCATTGTGGTCGAAGTAGAAACGCTGCACTGCCCTTCATTTTAGCAATGGCTCAACCCATCCTTACCTTGACCACCGATTTCGGCGCGGCCGATCACTACGTGGCCGCCATGAAAGGCGTCATTCTTGGCATCTGTCCCCGTGCCCGCATGGTCGACATCAGCCATCAGGTGAAGCCCTATCAAATCGCCGAGGGCGCCTATCTTGTGGCGCAGGCGTACCGTTATTTTCCGCCTAAGACCGTTCACGTCGTGGTGGTGGACCCCGGCGTCGGTTCGGCTCGCCGCCCCATCCTTATCGAGGCTGCCGGCCAGTATTTCATCGGCCCCGACAATGGCGTGCTGTCGATGGTGTATAACCGCGAGAAGCACAAGGCGCGGCTGATTTCCGCCGACCGCTATTTCCGCCAGCCGGTGAGCCGCACTTTCCACGGCCGCGACATCTTCGCGCCCGTGGCCGCCCACATCGCCGCCGGCATCCCCGCCGCCCGCGTCGGCAAGCTCATCCACGACCACCTGAAGTCCTCCTCGTGGAAGCCGCAGCGCACCGGCAAGCGCACCTGGACCGGACTGGTGCTGCATATCGACCGGTTCGGCAACATCGTCACCAACTTCGAAGCGGCCGACTTCCCCGATCTCGAAATGCGCAGCTTTGCCCTCCGCCTGGGCCCGCGCGAAGTCAGCGTCCTGGCCCGCACTTACGCCGAATGCGGCCCCGCGGAGTTGTTCGCCATCGCCGGCAGTTCCGGATACCTGGAAGTTTCGGTAAATCAAGCCTCGGCCGCAAAGGCTGTCGGATGCGAACCGGGAGCGCCGGCCGAACTGGTGATCGGGTAGCGCCGCTTCAGGCGGTTTTCGCGGCGGCGTCCTGTTGCGCCTTCATCTGCGCGCGAACGGCAAGCATGCGCTGGCGAAACGCGGCGACTTTCTCGCGCCCTCCCGGAGTGTTGTCGATCAGCTTTTCCAGGTTGACGAACGCTTGCGGAGATAAAACGGTTCTGAGTTGGCCGAGCAGCGGCTCGATCTTGGAGAATACGCCCAGGTGCTCGCCATTGGTGTCGTTGAACAGCTCCATGCTGATGGCGCCGTGGTTGACCAGTGCCGCCGCCATTTCCCAGTAGCTCGTCACCATGCGCAGGTGGCCGCTATGTTCGCCGAACAGGGCCTTGGTGTAATCGTCCATCGACTCGGGATTGAATTCCGTAAAATACCAGTTGCGAGCTTTTCGCATGGTTTCCTCACGGCGCAACTCGTACAACTTCAGAATCAGACCAGCTTCTTCCTGTTTCGACATAGAAGCGCCTCCTTGGCAAACGCCATGGTAGCAGATGGTTCGGGAGGGAACGGCCGCCGCTTGTGGTACCATACGTCCTGGTACCATCATGTGGGCAACCATTGCGTTTCTCATCATCTTCGTGTTCATGATCCCCAAGATCCGGGATCCGCTGCTTCAGAGGCTGGGCGGGGCCGGGGATTGGATCGTCAAATACGCGCCGTACTCGTTTATTGTACTGGCCGTGTTCCTGGCGGCGACTATCGCGGCGCTGGTCCTCATGATCAAGTGGCCGGGAGTGGTCGAGCCCGAAAATCCTCTGGCCAAGTACAAAAAGGGAGACGCCGGAACGGATTGAAGTCCCGGCAGTAGCGCCGGCGATCTTGTCGCCGGTGCTTTTTGCACTCCACGGGGCAGGACGCCATCGCCCGCCCCGTTCGTCATGCCGAGACCTGGGTTATCTCCAGTAGCCTTTGTGGAAGCGCCAGCGGCTGCCCTCGTGCCGCCATTCCGGCGCAACCCACGCGGCCCGGGCGCGCGGGGGACGCATCCAATGACCTTGCGCCCATTCCCACCGCGAGCCGCGCAGGTCCCAGAACCCTTCGACCCACACATAACCCGGCCTTGGCGCCACGCCCACCACCCCATAGCGGGGCGGCGGCGGCCCTTCCACTACCACGGCGGCTCCTCCCGCGCATGCGGTCATGAGCGCGCTCCCAATCAAGAATGCTCCGGCCATCCATTTCCGTTTCATCACGGTCCTCCTATTTCTAAGAACGAAATCCGCAGCCGGCCAGTTGCGGACCTGAACCCCCGTTAATGTTAGAAAACATTCATCGCAACAGTGGGTAGTCGCGACAGGAAAAAAAATTAGGTGGCGAAGCGTACCAGCCCTACAATAACGGTTTCCTATCCGGACCGAACTCATGATCGCAAATCCCGCACTCGGAGTAGTTTTTCATTGGCTGGGAGGCCTGGCCTCCGGCAGTTTCTATGTACCCTTTCGCTTCGTGAAGAAGTGGTCCTGGGAGACCTACTGGCTGGTGGGCGGTGTATTCAGTTGGATCGTGGTGCCCTGGGTACTGGGCTCGCACATGACCAGCGACCTGATGGCCGTACTGCACGAAACCTCCTGGAACACTCTTTTCTGGGTCTATTTTTTCGGCATTTTGTGGGGTTTCGGTGGGCTGACTTTCGGCCTCACCATGCGGTACCTGGGGATGTCGCTGGGAATGGCGATGGTGCTGGGCTACTGCGCCGCGTTCGGCACCTTGATGCCGCCTGTTTTCCACGGCCAGTTCGGGCATGTGCTGCACACCCGCTCCGGGCAGGTCATCCTGGCGGGCATCGTGGTGTGCATGGTGGGCATTGCCCTGGCCGGTCTGGCGGGAGTTTCCAAGGAGCGCGAAATGTCGGCCGAGGAAAAGACCGCCGTGATCAAGGAATTCAGCCTCAAGAAGGGAGTGCTGGTAGCGACGTTTTCAGGCGTCATGAGCGCCTGTATGTCCTACGGGCTCGATGCCGGCGCCGAAATCCGCCAGATCACCCTGCGGCACGGCACCAGCACCCTGTGGCAGGGCTTGCCGATTCTGGTGGTGGTGCTTGCCGGCGGTTTTACCACCAACTTCGTCTGGTGCTCGATTTTACATCTTCGCAATCGCAGCGGTTATGAGTATTTCAGCTCCACTTTGCGGGACGCCGGGCGCTCGCCAGTGCCGCTGGCGGCCAACTACCTCTTTGCCGCGCTGGCCGGAACCACCTGGTATTTCCAGTTCTTCTTCTACACCATGGGCGAAACCCAGATGGGAGCCTATAAGTTCTCCAGTTGGACGCTGCACATGGCCAGCATCATCATCTTCAGCAGTCTCTGGGGTATCGCTCTGCACGAATGGCGGGGGGCCAGCCTGCGCACCAAAAGCCGGCTGGCTCTCAGCCTGTTAGTACTAGTAGCTTCCACCATGATTGTGGGTTACGGCAACTATCTGGGGACGCTTCCATCGGCCGGCTAGCGATTTTCGGCGGGCATTACCGGTAAATTTAGAAAAACTAAAAGCACCGTTTAGGAAATTGGCTTTGAATCCTCCTGGACACCGGGTTATTCTACACCAGGTACTTAATCAAGACATTTAAGGGCTTGAATTCCGCTCACCTTGAGCGGACAATAAGGCCAGGGTTTTTAGAGGTTCCGTGGTCATTAAAGCTTGGCTTCCAAGGAGATGTCATGTTGCGTTGTGGGGTCTTTGCAGATCTTAGGTGCAAGGCGGCAGCTATTTTGCTTGCCCTTGCGGTAACCGGCTTTTTGGCGGCGCCAGCCGCCAGGGCCCAGCAGGTGGCCGTAGCCCAGATCGACGGCTACGTCACCGATCCGAGCGGCCAGGCGGTCGCCGGCGCTCAAGTCAAGGCCACTGAGGTGGATCGAGACCAGGTACACCTGGCTTCCACCGATGTCACTGGCCGCTACCAATTCCCCAACCTGCCGGCTGGCAATTATCAGCTCGAAGTCAGTTATAGAGGCTTCAAGACTTACATCCAGAGAGGTATCATCCTGGACGCGGGCAATAACCGCACCCAGTCGGTCGTGCTGGAGGTTGGCGCCACGTCCGAGAGCATTCAGGTCACCGCCAACGCCGCTCAGGTGGAAACCAAGGAGAACTCCATCTCCCAGCTCGTCGATGCCGAACGCATGGTCGACCTGCCGCTCAATGGGCGCAATCCGACACAACTGCTGGCCATTTCCGGTTATGCCACCAACACCATGACTCTTAACGGAGGCGACCTGACGGGCAGCAAGAACATTCAGGGGTCCAACGGCTCCACCTCGTATTCGGTGGCCGGCGGCGCAGCCAATGGCGTCAACTACCTGCTCGATGGCGGCGACAACAACGACGCTTTCAGCAACGTGAACCTGCCCATTCCGGTCCCCGATATGATTGCCGAATTCAACGTCATGACCAGCAGCCTGCCCGCCCAATACGGACTGCATCCGGGCGGCGTGGTCAACATCGTGACCAAGTCGGGCAGCAATGGCTTCCATGGCGACTTATTCGATTTCCTGCGCAACGGGGACCTGAACGCGCGCCCCAGGGGTGTAGCCAGTTCACAGCCGATCCGCGACTCGCTGAAGCGCAACCAGTTCGGCGGCACGGCCGGAGGACGAATCATCAGAGACAAGCTGTTCTTCTTCGGCGGTTATCAGGGAACCAGACAGCGCAGCAACCCGGTCGGCACCACTGCCTACGATCCCACCGCGGCAACCTTGTCGGGTGACTTCAGCGCGGTGGATGGGGCCAAGTCCAACGGCGGCTGCCTTTCCGCAGCCAGGGCACTGAAAAATCCACAAGGCACGCCCTATCCCAATAACCAGATTCCCATTTCCACCTTCGATCCGGCCGGGCTGAAGCTCGCCTCCACCTATTTCCCCGCCTCCACCAATCCTTGCGGGAACTATACTTACGGCGATCCCTCCAATAACCCCGACGACCAATGGATTGGCCGCATCGATTACAACATCAGCGCAAAGAACATCTTCTTTGGCCGTTACTATATTTACGATTACTACGGCGAGGCTGTCTTCCAGAACAACAACGCCCTGACCACTCTGGCGGCGCCGGCCAACTGGGATCGTTCCCAGACCATGACCGTCGGCGAAACCTACACGGTGAGTCCCACGGCGGTTAACTCCATCCACCTCACTTTCGACCGGCGGCGTAACAACCGTTCGGCTCCGCCCAACCTGTTCAGCCCGGCGGATCTTGGCGTCAACATGTTCATCAACGCTTCCAATTACACCCAGCTCGCCGTCAGCGGCTATTCCGGCGGCGGTTTCTCGGTTGGTTGCGGCACCTGTGCGTTGGCGAATTTCGATATCAACACCTACCAGTTGGCGGACGACTTCACCCTCATCCGCGGCCGCCATCAGATCGCCTTCGGTTTCGACGGCCGCGAGGACCAGTTCAACTCCTACAACTATCAGCAGGCCAACGGCCAGTTCACCTTCAACGGCACCTACACCGGTGACGGCCTGGCGGACCTGCTGACCGGCCAATTCTCGGGCTTGACCGACGGCAACGTGATTTCCGACTACCTCCGCCAGAAGCCCTTCGCCGCCTACGTGCAGGATTCTTTCCACGCCACCCAGCACTTCAGCGTCAATTACGGCATCCGTTGGGAACCGTCGTTACCGGCGTACGATAAATACAGCCGCGGCAACCAGTTCAGTTGGCCGCTGTTCCTGCAGGGCTGGCACACCGCGGACCCGCGGTATACCAACGCGCCCGCGGGACTGATCTTCTCTACAGACAAAGCCCAGGATCCGTATGGCAATGCGTTCACCAAATCCCATTGGGCGACCTTCTCACCACGCCTTGGCATGGTGTGGGACCCCAGGGGCGACGGCAAGCAGACCATCCGCGCGGGCTTCGTGCTGATGCACGATACCATCGAGGCGTTCTATCCCGAGCGCTGGACCACCAACTCGCCCTACGTCTCTTCGCTCACCATCAACAGCAATGAGTTTGGCGTGGGTACCGACCTGTTCTCCAATCCCTTCAACGGGTACAGCTTGAACGGCAAAGCAGGCGATCCGTTCCCGGGCGCCGCCGTTTTCCCGGTGGCGGGCACCTACGTTAGCATTCCGCCGAATCTGCCGGTCACCTACATGATGCAGTGGAACATCAGCTATCAGCGGCAGATTGCCAAGGACTGGGTGGTGCAAGCGAATTACCTGGGCAACGCCGGCCGGGATATCTGGGGATCGGTGGACGTCAACTACTCCATTCCCACCGCGGTCGTCAACGGCGCCGCGCCCAGCGCCTCCAACGCCAACGCCCGCCGCCTGACGAATCTGGTCAACCCCACGCTCGGACAATACTACGGCGAGATCCAGCAGACCGACTCCGGCGGAAATTCCGAGTATCACGCCATGTTCCTTTCCGCCCAGCACCAGTTCGCTCAGCATTACACGCTGCGGACCAACTATACCTGGAGCCATT
This sequence comes from Bryobacterales bacterium, assembly GCA_003164035.1. Taxonomy (GTDB): domain Bacteria; phylum Acidobacteriota; class Terriglobia; order Bryobacterales; family Bryobacteraceae; genus JBEKYD01. The sequence continues at coordinate 178,092 of PLRS01000035.1, forward strand.
GCAGCAGCTCCTGGGATTTCGCCGGTGAATTGGCGGGAACCATATACCAGAATCCGCTCAACCGCGCCGAAGGCGAGCGCGGCAATTGCGGCTACGACCACCGGCAGGTCTTCGTCGCTACGCTGGTCGCCTCGAGCCCCGGTTTCGGCGGTGGGTTTGCCAAGGGGATCACCAAGGATTGGCAGATTTCGCCGATTATCAGCTTTAACACCGGCAACCCGATCCAGCTCACCGATGGCGGCAAGGATATTTCGCTCAGCGGCCAGCTCCTGGACCGCCCGGATGTGATCGAGCCGACACAGGTTTACCAAAAGCCCGCGCCCGCTACCGGTCCGTTCTGGTTTAACCCGAGCGCGTTTATATGCGCGTCGTCGATTAACAATGTGGGCACTTCAACCCTATCGCCCAACTGCGTTGCTTCGACCGCCGCGACCGCTGCGTTCGGAAACGTGGGCCGTAACGCCGTTTATGGCCCCGGCGGTATTCAATGGGACATGGCCATGAGCCGGCGGTTCAACCTTAAAGAACGCTGGAAGCTCGAGTTCCGCTCCGACTTCTTCAATATCCTGAACCACGCCAACTGGAGCAACCCGACCGCCAGCATCACCAGCAGCACCTTCGGCCAGGTGACGTCGTTCGGAAGCCCGCGCATCATCCAGATGGCGCTGAAGCTGTATTTCTGAAGTTCGAACTGTTCTTTCGGCGGCCTGACAATTGAATTTTCAGGTCTGGGGCGGGCGAATCCTCTCTGGTTCGCCCGCTTTTTTTGTCGAGAAGCGATCGGTGCTGGCGCGCCAAACCGATGTGGGGATTTCGCGGTTAAGGCGCGGCAACCGCTCCCTGACGGTCGCGGCTCGGTTACAGGCGCCGCTTGTTTTCAATCACTTACCGAGCCGCGACCGTCAGGGAGCGGTCTGCGGGCGCGGACTTCCCCACGACCTGCAGCCCATTGAACCGCCGCAAGCGGTTCTGCTATCGTCGGAAAAGCCCGGCGGGAAGCATGCAGCAGAGCCACACCCCCGTTTCCGATCGCCAATTCGCCCTGGAGCTAAGGGAAGTCCTGCGCGCGTTCCTGAGAGCCGTTGACGCCTGGGAGGCGGGGTATCGAAAATACTACCGCATGCCGGGCCGCACCGGCATCGTCAGCGCCGACCTGCGGGAAGAGTGGCAAAAGTATCTGGAGAGCCGCCGTCGCCTCGAAGCCATGACGCCGCGTGCCCGCGGCCTGTGCTTCAAATACGGGCTTCGCGACCCCTGGGTGCCGCTACTGAAAGCCAGCCTGGGAGAACACGCGCCGCAGCAGCGCGACAGCTCCGCCATCGGCCGCGGCGAGCGCAATGCCGTCAACGAGTGCGTGGTGGAACTGATCGCCGCCTCCCAGGAGTGGGAATTGCCCGCCACGGCCGAAAGTCCCTCGGCCAAAGGCCCCGCCTCATGGCTGCGCAGAATTGTGGACTACCTATATTAACGGCCCGCCGAAAAATAACCGTGCCATTTCGGCGTGGCGCACGCACTTGTGCGTGCCGCGTCGGCACTCTTGCCGACGCCCGGCGTACCGTACCCAAACGGGTGTCGAGAGGAGTCTCGACACGGCACGCAGGAGTGCGTGCGCCACGTCGCGCTCCAGGATTTGGCATGGTTGTTTCGATTCCTGACGGTGTCGTGGCTGGTGCGCGCCGGTCCGCTGGCCGGAACCTGGCGAACGGGGATACACTTCAGCATAGACAGCCCGATCCATGTTGAATTCGACAAGCGGTGCGGTTTATCCTCAAAATGTCGTGCTTCGCCTCCGTCGCCTAACGTTGTTGCCCGCCCTGCTCGCCGCCACGCTTTCAATTGCGCTGGCGCAGGCACCCCGTCCGGTAGACGCAAAAGCGCTCGTAGAGAAGATCCAGAGCGAACTTTCGGGCCCTTTCCCTCCCGATGAAGGCAAGCCCGACGGCAACGTTCCGCACGGCGAATTCCTCCAGGGCACAATCGCCGATTCGAAAATCTATCCGGGCACGGAAAACGGCTTCGAGGTTTACGTGCCCGCCCAGTACGATCCCGCCAAGCCAGCCTGCCTCCTGGTCAAACTCGATGGCCTTGGGGCTTATGAGGGCACCGTGCTCGACAACCTCATTGCCAGGGGGGAAATTCCGGTCATGATTGGCATCGGAATTGTTCCGGGAACGATCTGGAAAGACCCGGCCGGGACGCCTAAACGGGCCGCATTCCGCTTCAACCGGTCCTACGAGTTCGACAGCCTGAACGATCATTTTCCGGAATTTGTGATCGACGAACTGCTTCCGGCCGTGCAGAAGTTGAAGACTCACGATGGCCGGCCGATTCGGCTCTCCTCGAGCGGCAACGACCATGCCGCTACCGGCGGCAGCACGGGCGGTATCGGCTCCTTCACGCTTGTCTGGCGCCGGCCCGACCAGTTCACACGCGTCTACTCCGTCATAGGCACCTTTGTCGCGATGCGCGGCGGCAACGAATATCCCGCCCTGATTCGCAAGACCGATCCCAAGCCGATCCGCATTTTCCTGGAAGACGGCTCGACCGACGCCTGGAACCCGCTATTTGGTTCCTGGTACGATGCCAATCTGAACATGGAGTCGGCGTTGACGTTCTCCGGCTATGACGTGGCTCACGCGTGGGGCACGCACGGGCATGACGGCCGCCCGGGACAGGTAATCTTTCCCGATGTGATGCGCTGGCTCTGGCGCGACTATCCGGCGCCAATCCAAAGCGGCGTATCGCACAACAGCACGCTCCAGGAAATCACGTTGCCCGGCGAGCCATGGCGGAAAATACCTCAGTCTTTTCGGGGTGCGGCCGGGCTAGCCGCCGACGCCAAGGGCGAGGTCTACCTGAGCGAACCTGTTGCGGCCAGGATTTATCGAATCGGCGTCGACGGCAAGCCGGCCGTCTTCCTCCGGGAAGGAGGCGCTGTCGCGGGCGAGGCCTTTGGACCGGACGGAAACCTGTACGGGGTGGTCCCCACCGAGCGGAAGATCATCGCACTGAATCCGCAGGGCCATAGCCGGACGGTTGCCGAAGGCATCGCAGCCAGCGGTATCGTGGTGACCCACGATGGCACCATCTACGTGAGCGAACCGGGCGCGCACAGCGATATGCCCAGCCGCGTCTGGCGGATCGGCAGCGGCGAAAAGAAAGTGGCCGATCGGGGACTTGCTTCCGCCTCCGGAGTTGCCTTATCGCCCGACGGCTCTCTGTTCTACGTTGCCGAAAAAACCACGAAATGGATCTATAGCTATGTAGTTCAGCCCGACGGCTCCTTCAGCGGCAAACAACCATACTACTGGCTGCACATGACGGATATTCCCAACGACAGCGGGGCGGAGGATCTTGCCGTCGACACGCACGGTAATCTCTATGTTGCCACCCGCATGGGCATCCAGGTCTGCGACCAGAACGGCCGCGTGCGCGCCATCCTGCCCCTGCCCACACCCTGCGGACCGGTGCGCAGCCTCTGCTTTGCCGGAGAACATTTCGATGTCCTCTACGTCACCGACGGTACGCAGGTTTTCACGCGACAACTCAAAGTGCGCGGCTTCGCCCCGTGGGCGCCTCCCGTAACGGTTCCGAGCCAGGGTCCGGGTTAATTCCTTTGCCTTGGTATCTAAGCAACCGCTCCCTAACGGTCGCGGCTCGGAAAGGTGCGAAACCGAGCCGCGACCGTCAGGGAGCGGTTGCTCACATGTAAACGGTACGTCCCCGGGCAGGACCATTCTCGCAAATCCGAACGCCCGCACTCCTCTTGTCAAACTAGGAGAGATCGAATATACTCCTAGTTAGACTAGGAGGAACGATTCGTGGGCAAAACCGCGGAACTGCTGCCGGGGACGCTCGACATGCTGATTCTGAAGGCAGTATCGCTAGAACCCCTGCACGGATACGGCGTATTGCAGCGCATCCAGCAGATTTCAGGCGACGCGCTGGAGATCCCTCAAGGGTCCTTGTACCCGGCGCTTTACCGGTTAGAGCACCAGGAACTGATCGCCGCCGAATGGGGCGTAAGCGAGAATAACCGCCGGGCCAAGTATTACACCTTAACCGGCGCCGGACGGCGTCGCCTGCGGGAGGAAACAGCCGGATGGAACCGGCTGGCGTCGGCGATTACCGCGGCGTTGAACACTACACCGGGGGAGGTGTGACGTGCTGAAACGCCTTCGCTCGCTGTTCCGCGCGCTCAAGTCCCGTCGCGATTTCGAACAGGGCATGACCGAGGAGTTGCGGTTTCATATCGAGCAATACACCGACGACCTGGTGCGCTCCGGCGTGCCATCGCGAGAAGCGGCGCGGCGGGCGCGCATCGAGTTCGGCAGCTTGAACAGCGTCGAGGAAGAGTGTCGCGAAGCACGCGGGCTCCGCCCAGTCGACGAACTGCTCAGGCAACTGCGCCATGCCGCCCGATTGCTGCGCAAGACACCCCAATTCACGGCTGCCGCCCTGGCGACGCTGGCAGTATGCATCGGCGCGAACCTGACGATCTTTGCGGCGGTCGACTCGGTCCTGCTCCGCCCGCTGCCGTTTCCCGAGGCCGGCCGTCTGGTCACCATCTTCAATACGTATCCCAAGGCGGGCGTCGACCGCGACGGTTCCTCGATCGCCAATTACTACGAACGCCGCGGCCGGATTCCCGCCTTCTCCGGGGTGGCCATCTATCGTTACGGCACGGCGGTTCTGGGCGAGGCCGGCGCGACCGAACGCGAGCGGATCGCGCGGGTATCTCCGGATTTTTTCTCGACGCTGGGGACCGGTCCGGCGATGGGACGCAGTTTCACGGACGAGGAAACCTCGCCTCAAACCGACAAAGTCGCGATTCTCACCGACGCCTGCTGGCGGCAGCATTTCCATGCCGACCCTCATGTAATCGGCAGGCAGCTCCGCGTGGACGGAATTGGGAACACCGTGGTCGGCGTCCTGCCGCCGGGCTTTCGCTTCCTCTCCTCGGAAGCGCGCGTGTACTTTCCTTTCTCGTCGAGCCCTGAAGATCGTGGTTCCGCGCAGCGGCATTCGGGTGGGAACTCCAAGCATATGATTGCCCGCCTCAAACCGGGCGCGACTTTCGAACAGGCACAGGCCCAGATCGACGCGCAGAATGCCACGCTGGAGGCGTACGATCCAATGGCTAAAATGCTGGCCGACGCCGGCTTTCGTTCGGTTGTGGCGCCGCTTCACGCGGACCACGTTCAAAGCATCCGCTCCGCCCTGTTGTGGACGCAGGCGGGCGCGTTCGCCCTGTTGTTGATCGGCGCGGTCAACCTGACGAACCTGCTCTTGATCCGGGCCAGCAGCCGGGTAAAGGAAATCGCCGTCCGACAGGCGTTGGGCGCGAGCCGGCTGCACGTGATCGGCGAGGCGATCGTCGAGACCACACTGCTGACATTGGCCGGAGGCTTACTCGGGCTGGCCGCCGGGGCGGGCGGCATCCGCCTGTTGAGTGCGTTCGGGGCCGACCGGTTACCTTTGGGGAGTCACATCGCCTTCGACGCCCGCCTGGCATCGATCGCGGTGCTCGGAGCCATGGCGATGGGACTCGCGCTGGCGGTGCCCATCGCGTGGTTCAACCTCCGGGGCCATGTGACAGGCGCGATCCAATCGGAGACCCGCGGCGGAACAACCAGCCGCGCCGCTCAAAGCCTGCGCCATGGCTTTATCGTGGCGCAGATTGCGCTGGCGACGGTTCTGTTGAGCGGAGCGGGCCTGTTGGGGCTAAGCCTGGAGCGGGCCATGGCGGTCTCTCCCGGCTTCCGGCCGGACCATGTGCTGACCGCGCAAATCTCGGTGCCGTGGAACAAGTACTCGAGCTGGCCGGCTCGCCTGGCATTCAACGACCGGCTCTTGAAGGAGATCTCCCGCCAACCCGGAGCGTCGGCCGCCGGAGTGGTCAACAATGTGCCTCTAAGCGGTAACAGCGGCAAGAGCGCCGCCACGGTGAAGGGCCACGTTCGCCGGCCTGGCGAATCGGCGCGAGGGAATTACTCCTATGGAGTCGATGGCGACTACTTCGCCGCCATGGGCTTCTCCCTGCTGGAAGGACGTTTCCTGACGGCGGACGATTCCCGCCGGTCATCGCGGGTCTGCGTCGTGGACGAGGACTTCGCGCGGTATTACTGGCCCCACGGCAGCGCTCTTGGCCAGCACCTTTTCGCGGGCGGCGAAGCCACAACCGATGCCCAAGCGTTCACCGTCGTGGGCGTTGTCGGTGCGGTGAAACAAGCGGGACTGACCGACCAGGCGGCCCAGGGGGCGGTTTACTATCCTTACGCCTTGCGCACCGACGATGGCCTTTTCCTTGTCGTCCGCACCAGCCTTCGGCCGGAATTGCTCGGGCCGGCGCTACAAAAACTGGTTCGGCAAATCGACCCCGAACTGCCGGTGAACGACCTCCGGTCCATGGATACCCGTATCGCCGACAGTCTGGTGGCGCAGCGCGCACCGGCAATGCTCGCGGGTATCTTCTCGCTGATCGCCGTACTCCTGGTTGCGGTCGGCACCTATGGTGTTCTGAGCTACGCCGTGGTGCAGCGCCGCCGGGAGATCGGCGTGCGCATGGCGTTAGGTGCGCGGCCGGACCAGATACGCAGCCAGTTTCTCGCTCTCGCCCTGCGCCTCCTGGTGGCCGGCGAAATACTCGGCATGGCGGGAGCATGGCTGACCGGCCGAGCCATGCGGACGCTACTGTTTCAAGTGCCGCCTCTTCACGTTGCAACCTTTGCCGCCGCCGCTGCAGTCATCGGCGTCGTATCCCTTGTCGCCTGTCTACTGCCATCCCGCCGCGCCGCCCGGATCTCTCCAATGGAGGCCATGGCGGATCTGTAGGGAGTGGGATTCGGAGGGCGGATGCGCGATCACCGAGATCGCTTTCGCATGATCTCTGAGAGGACGGCTTGGGACACGCGGAAGCTGGTTTTCCGCAGCTCAGCGACGGCCTGGTCAAAACTGACGAGCCCGGCTTGGTCAGCCTCATCGAGAACGGAGAGGGTGCCGGCGATTTTCAGCCCCCGGCCCACGGCCTCCCGCCGTCCGGCCAGCTCATCAATGAGCAGCAGATCGGCATGAATTTCAGTTGCAAGAGCAATCGCCTCGCATTCCCCCAGGTCAAGGTGCGAGATCGTCAGGTTGTTCTTAGGGCTAAGAACCTCCAGCCACTTCGGCGCATCGCCCGCCCAGTCTCGCACAGGCTTCGGAGCGAGTGGATGCATCAGTTCCGCCAAAACGGCAGATGGAACAAGAATTCGGGGGTAGAGCCGCGCCAGGAGATCGATCTGGCCGATCTGAACGAGGTAGTTGATAGGCGAAGTGTCCGCGATGACAACCATGTCGAGAGCCGGCTCAGAACTGAGTCCCGCCCGCTCGGAGTTGGCGAAGCGTTTCCCGATCCTGGTCGAAATCGGCCGCCGTGAAGTCGTAAACTTCGTGTTCCTTCAAAAAGGCATCCACCTGCATTCGCGTTTCGAAGCCAAGCAGCCGGCGCAACTGAGCCGCCGTAAGTGCCCGCGACCGGTACGCTTCAAGTGCAAGGCTTTCGAGCGCCGCACGAGGCAGGTCCTTCCACCTGGATTCGAGTCCCTGTGCGATGTCCTCGGGTAGTTCTAGCGTGATCCGCATGACGGCGTCTTTCGCCCCATTATCGCAAGGCATGGTACTTTACGCCAACCCAGTCGCGATTGGCATCTCTACCGCTTCCACACGAACTCCCCGTTGACGATGGTGGCCACGGGGCCGCCGCGGAAGGTGCGGTTGTGGAAGGGGGAATTGCGGCTGCGGGAGAAGGACTGGTTCACGTCGTAGGTCCATTCGAGGTCGGTGCTGAAAATGGCGACGTCGGCGGTGGCGCCGGGTTCGAGCGTGCCGCGGCCCAGGTGGACCACCGATTCGGGGCCGGTAGTAAACAGCTCCACCATGCGGGCGAGGGAAATGCGGCCGGGATGGACAAGGGCTTCCAGGGAGAGCGCGATGGCGGTTTCGAGGCCGATGATGCCGAAGGGGCAGCGCTCGAACTCCTGCATCTTTTCACTGCCGGGGTGGGGGGCGTGATCGGTGGCGATGGCGGTGATGGCGCCGGAAACGATGCCCTCGATGACGGCTTCACGGTCGCCCGAGGAGCGCAGCGGCGGCTTCATCTTATAGTTGCTGTCGTAGGGCTCCATGTCGTCGTCGGCGAGGGAGAAATGGTGGGGAGTGGCTTCGGCGGTGACGGGCAAGCCGCGCTGGCGCGCCGCGGCGACCATGGCTACAGCGCGGCGAGTGGAGATGTGGGCCACGTGATATTGGGCGCCGGTGAGCTCGGCCAGCAGCAGGTCGCGGGCCACCATCACGTCTTCGGCGGCGGAGGGAATGCCGCGCAGTCCCCAGCGGACCGAGCGTACGCCTTCGTGCATATCGCCGCCTGCGCTCAGGTTCAGGTCTTCGCAGTGCTCGATGACGGGCAGGCCGTAGGAGCGGGCAAACTCCATGGCGCGGCGCATGACGCGGGCGTTCATGACCGGCAGGCCGTCGTCGGAAATGGCCACGGCGCCGGCGGCTTTCATTGCGCCGATGGCGGCCAGCTCCGTGCCGGCGCTGCCCTTGGTGATGGCACCGATAGGATGCACGTTGACCACGGCGTGGCGGCGGCCATGCTCCACGATGTAGCTGGTGACCGTGGCCGAATCGTTCACCGGCTTGGTATTGGGCATGCAACAGATGGAAGTGAACCCCCCGGCGGCGGCCGCGCGCGAGCCGCTTTCGATGGTTTCGGCGTGCTCGAAGCCGGGCTGGCGCAGGTGCACGTGCATGTCGAGGAAGCCGGGCGCCACCACCAGGCCGGTGGCATCGAAGATTTCGGCGCGGGGAGAAGAGAGATGGGGCGCCACACCGGCGATAAGGCCATCGACGATGAGCAGATCCGCGACGCGGTCGGTACCCGAGGCCGGGTCGATCACCCTTCCGTTCTTGACCACGATGGACATGGTTAGCCGATCACCTTTTCGAGCACCGCCATACGGACGGCGACGCCGTTCTCGACCTGGTTGAGGATCACCGAGCGCTGGAAATCGGCCACTTCGCTCGACAGCTCGCGGCCGCGGTTGATGGGGCCGGGGTGCATGACGATAGCGTCCGGCCTGGCTAGGTCCAGGTGTTCCAGGCGCAGGCCGTAGAAGGTGAAATACTCGCTGGCGGGAAACGACGCTTCGTGCTGGCGCTCGAGCTGCACGCGGAGCATCATGATGACGTTGGCGTCGCGGATGGCATCGCGGATATCGCCGGTGAGGCGCACCCCGGGCGCCAATTGGGCCAGCTCGGGCGGCAGCAGGGAAGCGGGGCCGCAGAGCACGATCTCGGCGCCGAAGCGGGAAAGCAGGTACACATTGGAACGGGCCACGCGGCTGTGGGCGATATCGCCGATGATGGCGACCCGCAAGCCTTCCAGGCGGCCCAGGCGGTCGAGGATGGTGCGCGCGTCGAGCAGGGCCTGGGTGGGATGTTCGTGGGTGCCGTCGCCGGCGTTGATGATGGGGGTGGGCAGATGGCGCGCCAGAAAATGCGGAGCGCCGGAAGCGGCATGGCGCATCACGATGGCGTCCGGGCGCATCGCCGCGAGGGTATTCAAAGTATCCACCAAGGATTCGCCCTTGCTCACGCTGGAGCCGGCGGCGGTAATCGAAATGGCGTCCGCGCCCAGGCGCTTAGCGGCGATTTCGAAGCTGGTCCGGGTGCGGGTGGAAGCTTCGAAAAACAGGTTGACGATCATCTTGCCGCGCAGCGTATCGAGCTTCTTCAGGGACTGGCTCTGCAGCGGCTGAAAGTCCTTGGCCCGCGCCAGCAAGGCATCGATGGCGGCGCGGTCCAGCTCTTCGATTCCCAGCAATCCGGCAGGCATTGTTTTCGCTTCAGGCCGGCCCGGCGGCGGCCCTTTCCACCAACAGCACTTTTTCCATACTGTCGACCTCCTGGAACTTCACTTCGATGATTTCGACGGAGCTGGTCTGCACCACCCGGCCGACGAACTGGGCTTCGATGGGCAACTCGCGGTGACCGCGGTCGATCAGCGCCAGCAGGCGTACGCGCGATGGGCGCCCGTGATCGAACAGGGCGTCCAGGGCGGCGCGGATGGTGCGTCCGGTGTAGAGCACGTCGTCCATCAGCACGATGTCCTTGCCCTGCACCGGGAACTGGATATCGGTGGCGCTGACCACGGGTTTGACGTCCACGGTGGTGAGATCGTCGCGATACAAATTGATATCGAGAATTCCGACCGGCACCTTGCGCTTTTCGAGGGCTTCGATTTTTCTGGCAAGACGCTGGGCAAGCGGAACGCCGCGGCGGCGGATGCCGATAAAAGCGAGCTGGTCGAGGTCGGCGGTCTTTTCCAGAATCTCGTGGGCCAGCCGGACCAGCGTCCGGTCGATTTCCGAAGCGCTCATCAACTGCAATTTTTCGCGCGTGAGAGGCATAAGGCTCCGAAGGACAATGTAGCACGCAAACAGCGGAGGTTTCGGGGCCGGGGATCGGGCCGGTGGGGAAAACGGTCAACCGCTAGCGGGCGTCTTTCACGTGCCGCTCGCCGAAGCGAGTCTCCGGAGCCGGCCCAGCCAGATCAGGCCACGAGGTTTCCTCGCCGAGCGGGGTTGCGGTGATTCCCGAGCGGAAAAGGGCGACAATGACCTAGTCGCGGGGGTAGAATGGTTCGAAGGGGGGTTCGAACCCCCCCCTTCGAACCCCATGGCCCGTCGAGATTATCCTTCACCGGACGAAGTGAATAGGGATCGCCAGTTCGAATTGGACTTCATGAAGCCCGATCCGCTCATGACGCCAGACGAAATATACTTGTCCATAAACCAAGATCTTCTGAAACGCCTGGAGGAAGACCGGCGCATCGAGCGAAAATCTGCGGGGATTCACGCGAGCGCCCTTGGTGACTACTTCTCGGTATGGGCGAACTCCGCGCCAGATGGCGGAGTCATTGTGGTTGGCATCGAAAATGACGGCGTTATATCTGGATGCTCCAGCCTTTCCACGAGTCAACTCAATGAGCTGGAGCGGACGGGCCAGGTTTACTGTCCAGAGGCTCGGTACGCCTGTAAGAGAATCGCTGTCCTGAACGCTGCTGGGCGGAGGGATTTCCTCCTCATCTTTCGAATCTATTACCACGATTCCAAGGTTGTGGAGACCGTTTCCGGCAATGCGTTTACCCGGCTAGGGGAGTCGCGAAAGAAACTAACGCCGCAGGAAGTGCGGGAACTCCAAATAGACAAGGGCCAGACCGACCTCGAACAGGAGCCCAGCAGGCTCCCCTACCCTGACGGATTCGACGTCGCACTCATACGCAAGTTTACGGACGCGATCCGGTTGGCCGGTCACCTGGGATCCCATACGGACGAGGAAATACTCGAGCAGAGAAGGCTGGGCAAGAGGCGGAAATCAAAATTCACGCCTAATGTCGCCTGCGCTCTTCTTTTCTCCCTCGACCCTGGCCTGGAGTTTCCCGGCTGCAAAATCCGATTTCTTCGTTTTGACGGGGAGTGGGAGGGAACCGGCGAGAAATTCAACGCAGTAAAGGACAGATGGGTCGAGGGATGCGTGCCGACCCTAATAGTGGGCGCCGAAAGGCTGATCGAGTCCCAATTGCGGGAGTTTTCTCGTCTCGGGCCAGACGGGAAGTTCTACACAGCACCCGAGTATCCCAAGGCGGCCTGGTACGAAGCCGTCGTTAATGCGTGCGTCCACCGTTCTTACGGTCTGAGGAACATGAACATTTTCGTGAAGATGTTCGACGACCGGCTAGTCATCGAAAGCCCCGGTCCCTTCCCGCCTTTCGTTACTCCCGAGAACATCTACGACTCTCATCATCCTCGGAATCCCCACCTGATGAATGCAATGTACTATCTTGATTTCGTGAAATGCGCGAACGAGGGCACACGACGTATCCGGGATACGATGGCCACGATGAATCTTCCGGTTCCCGAATTCGAGCAGAAGCAGAGCGGCCACGCAGCAGTCAGAGTGACCCTTCGCAATAACATCAAGCAGCGGAGAGTCTGGATTGACTTCGATGCGAGCACGCTCGTGAGCAAAGAACTCATACCGGAACTTGGACAGGACGAGCATCGGGCCATTAATTTCGCCGCTGAACACGGAAGCGTCAACGTCAGCCAACTGCAGCGCCTTACCGGGAGAAGCTGGAAGTCGGCAAAGCGCCTTCTGAACCGACTGGCCGAGAAGGATGTTCTTGATCACGTTCACGATACGCAGAAGGAGCGCGATCCAGACGCGCACTACGTTTTGAAGCCGCCTAAGAATGGGAAAAGGAGGTAAAACCTGCACGAAAAAAACGAACTTGGTCGGTGCGACGTGATTGGCATTCTGAAGATCAAAGCGGGGCCGAAGGCCTCGGGGAAAAGGCCTACGGCGAAGGAGCGGCGAAGAGGCTCCCAGACACACCAGTAGCGACCGCAGGCGAATACGCGAGTGCTCTCCCGCGTCGCTCCGCGCTCGCAGGAATCGCCCCTGCCGTCGAAGATGCCGGGCGCGTATTACAAGTACGAGCGCGCCGCCAGACAGAAGGAGGGCGTGGCGGCAGAAGGGCGCAGCCAGACCTCCTTGCTATCGGAACAGTTGCGGCGCGAAGCTCGCCAGGTAGTCGCGCCAGTTGCGCCACACGTGGCCTTCTTCCGAGGGCGCGAACTGGTGTTTGATCTGGTGCTTTTCGAGCGCGTCGGAGAGCGCTTGCGACCCCGGAAACAGGCCGTCCGCCTTACCGCACGCGATGTAGAACAGCTTCAGTTTCCTGTTGGCCGCGGCCGGGTCGGCGAAGAAATCCTTGAAGGCTTCTTCCGGGTTGCCGCGCGCGGCCGCGCTGAAAGCGCCGATGTAGTGGAAGGTGTCGAGATGGGCGAGGCCGATCTGCAAGGCCTGGCCGCCGCCCATGGAAAGACCGGCAATGGCGCGGTCGTCGGGTTTGGCGGAGGCGCGATAGAGTTTCTCGACGTTGGGGATGACGTCCTTCAGCAGGTCGTCGGCGAACAGGTCGTTGGCGTTTTGAGGCCCGCGTCCAGCGGACGGAACCAGCATCACCGCCGCCAGCGGACGGCCGTAAGGCATCACCACGATCATCGGTTTGGCGGTACCGGCGGCAATCAGGTTGTCGAGAATCAGGTTGGCGCGCCCGACCGATACCCAGCCCGCCTCGGTGTCTCCCGATCCGTGCAGCAGATACAGCACGGGCAGCTTCGACTTTCCTTGTTCGTACCCGGGCGGCGTGTACACATACATGCTGCGCGGCACGCCAAGCGAGGCCGATTGGTACCAGTCGATGTGAACGGTTCCGTGCGGGACCGGCTGGATATCGTAGACGGCGGGCTTATCGGCGGGCACTTCGAACATGGATTCGGAGGAGCGGTCGCCCAGTTTCACCATAGGGTTCGTCGGGTCGATGGCGCGGACGCCGTTAACGGTGAACGTGTAGTTGTAGACGGCGGGACGGAGCGGGCCGACCGTGACGGTCCAAAAGCCGTCGTCGCCTTTTGTCATCTCCGCTACGGCGGGAGCCGGTGGCGCACCCTCCACGGGCGGCGGCGCGGCGAGAAAATCGCCGTTCAGCTTCACGCTGGTGGCATCGGGGGCTCGCAGCCGGAAGACTACGGTCCGGTCGGCGCGCACCTCATACGATGGCGGCTGAGGCGGAGGGAAGCCGCGTCCGCCCCGGCCTGCCGGAGCAGGGGGCTGGGCCAACCCCAGCGAACTGAAGATCAGGCATTGCGCCGCAAGACTGAAACTGTGCTTCATGGCACCGTCCTTTCGAACTCTCGTCGAACCGAATGCTCATTGTAGGACCACGCGCGCGGGTCTGGGCGCGGGTGCGCTACGGCGGGTCTTTGACCGATCTAGGGATTTGGCAGTTCAGGCGCGGCAACCGCTCCCTGGCGGTTGCAGATCGGTGCTACGGCCTGGTCCAGAGGCGCGCATCCCAACGCACCGGCAATGGCCGGCTCGCCCGGATGCGGGCAAAATCGGGATGTTCCTGATTGATAAGGACGTTGCGCTCTACCAGCGTCACCACGGACGGCACCATCAGCACGGCGGTACGCCGCTCGTCATACCACCGGTCGCCAAATGCGCGGGCGGCCTCAAAGGAGGGTGAATCCCAGTGCGGCAGATCGTCCGCGGCGATTTCTTCGATGGGCAAACCGGCCGGAATCTCGATCTCGACATAACCCTGATTTGGGGGCACGTTGCCGGAGGCGTGCACCAGGATCTCGAGTAATGCACCCGCATAGGTTTCGGCGGCGTAGATCACGCGCCGTCCGTGAGAATTCCAGCGTGCCCCATGCAGCATCGCGCCGCTGCCGTCGACGATGGCATGCCTCATATCGGCGATGCGGAACGCCCGTAGCGAGCCGCTACGCCGGAAGCCCATAAACGATGCGGGCCATGACCTCTTCGGCCTGCCTTGCGCCCAACTCCGTCAGCGCGGCATCGAGGGGCGTTTTGCCGCCGATCTCCGCATGGGGGGTGGTCAAAAAGCGCCGCGCCGCCTCGCGATCCTGCCAGACGTCCTCGGCCATGGCGACAACGCGGGCCAACCGCTCCGTGCGTTCGCTTTCCGCCGGACTGAGCCGTTCCCTCCGCCGTTTGTAGGTCGCCTCGGGGACGATCCGATGCATCAGGGCGCGCTGCTCGGTAGCACCGGAGAAAACGCGCCGCGCCACGTTGCGAAGGGCCCCCTTGGGCAAGCCACGTTCGACGGCGTCGTTCAACTCCAAAATAGATGTCGCCGGTTTGTCCAAAACGCGGTCTCCGCCCAGGATCTCTCCGATATGGCGTGGCTCCAGCATCGGTATCATTATACCCGATTAGTCGGATCAAACGATACCGCATAGGGGATATAAACTAAGGTCATGCGCCGCGGATTCTTGCTCGCGCTTCTTCTTTCCGCGAATCACGCTTTCAGCCAGGGCGTGCAATCGCTGCCTCCGCTGCCGGCCAACACTTACACCAATGCGGTTCAGGCGGACGCCTCCGGGAACATTTACGTGGGCGGCGAGTTCGTCCTGAACCCTCAAGATCCCAACGCGCCCGCGCACGCGTTCGTCGGCAAGCTCTCGCCGGACGGTTCGCAGATTCTCTGGTGGACCGTGCTGCAGGGATCCGACGCCGATCAAGTCGTGGCCATGGCGCTCGGCCCGGACAATTCGGTATATGTCACGGGAACGACTTCTTCGCCTGACTTCCCTACCACGCCGGGCGCGATGCAGACGGCGGAATCGGTCGCCAACCAGGCGTTTGCCGTCAAATTGAGCCCAAAGGGCACGGTGGTTTATTCCACCTACATCGGGGGATCGGCATCCACCACGGGCAATGCCATCGCGGTCGATACGGCGGGGCACGCGTTCATCACCGGCTCTCTTAGCGGCGCATTGCCCACTACCCCGGGGGCCATTACGGGAGCTACGAGCGCGAGCTACAACACAGCGTTTGTCATCGAACTCAATCCGGCGGGAACGGCGGCGCTGGTCGCGATCAACGGATTCGGCGGCGATGCCATCGCGTTGGATGCGCGGGGCAACATCTATGCAGCCGGATCGTTCGCCGGTCCGCTAGCGCCAACCACTTCCGGAGCCTTCCAGACAAGCTCATCCCAGCTTACATGCGATTCCCTGGGCTTCTTCGGCGCGTTTCCATGCACGTATCAGCACATCGCGAAAATCGATCCGACGGGCACTCAGTTGCTCTACGCAACCTACGTTTCAGGCACCTGGGGGGCAACTCCGCGCGGGATCGCGGTGGATTCGTCGGGCAACGCCATCGTCGCCGGCACCACCAATTCGCCGGATTATCCCACCACGGGCAGAGGCTATCAGCCGGAGTATGCCGCCAGTCCCGAGCCGCAATCGGCGGCATTGGATTTCTTTCCGCCGCAATCGGCCGGGTATGTGACCAAATTGAACGGATCGGGTACCGGCTTGCTGTGGTCGACGTTTTTCGCCGGCTCCGGCTGCGTTGTAGTTGCATTGGGATCGGGCTCCTGCGCCTCGGGCGACAACATCGCCGGGATGGCAGTGGACGCGAACGGAAATATTCTGTTCGCCGGCCTGGCTTATTCCACCGATCTGCCCGGGCTTTGGATGACACCGGTCGCCTCGCGGCCGACGTTCACCAACCCGCTCAACTTCGTGGCGCGCTTGAGCCCGGACGGCTCGACCCTTTCGCCGACGCAGTTATTGCCGTCCAGCACCGACGCGGGCGGACTCGCCGTTCGCGCCGACGGCACCGCGATCTTCGCCTCCCCACTGGCGAGCGCGAGTTTCTCCACGCTGGGCCGCGTCGCGGCCATTGCCGATAGCGCCGATAACGCCAAAATCGTCAGCGTGGCGCCGGGACAGTTGCTGACGCTGTACGGTACCGATCTCGCGCCAGCCGAGCCCGCGTACCCGCCCAACGGATTTCCTCCCACTTTCAACGGAGTCACGGTCACGTTCAACGATATCGCCGCGCCGATTCTTTATACCTCCGCGACTCAGATCAATCTGCAAGTGCCGTACGAGATCGCCGGTCAGAGCCAGGTGACGATTGAGGTGTCGAGCCTGTTCGTTTCGCCGGCGGTTTCGGAGTCGTATATTCTGGCCGTGGTGGAACGCCAACCGAGCGTTTTCGTGTGGCCGGGCAGTTTCAGCCAACCGGTCTTCGATGCGGCCGCCTGTAATGGCCAAAGCATTGCCGGACTGCAGCCTTTGGCGTTCAATGCGGACGGGACGCTCAACAGTTGCACCAATCCGGCCGCGGCAGACTCGGCGGTCACGATCTTCCTGAACGGCCTGGGCGTGACCGTTCCGGCGCAGGTGACGGGAATGGTCAGCTCCTCGCTAACCGCGGTTAGTCCCAGTGCGGCGCCTCTTTATCCGTACCAGGCCACCGCGACCGTGCTGGCAACAGACACGCTGCCCGGGTCGGTCTCGAGTCTCGCCCAAGTGCGGATTCAGGTTTCCTCCACGTCGTCGTACCTGAACATCCCGCTGGAAGTGCAGGACGCATCCACGGCATTTCTGGTTCGAGGGCCGGGGATATTGATCTGGGTGCAGCCGGAGTCGGAGCCGCGACCGTAAGGGAGCGGTTGCCCGGCAGCACCGCCGCTACGCCGTGGCCTGCCGCGCCACTTCCTCGAGGCCGCGCTCGCAAATCTCCTGCTCCCGCATCAGAAACTTCTGCACCTTCTTGCTCACCGTCATGGGGAACTCATCCACGAAACGGATGAACTGAGGGATCTTGAAATACGCGATCTTGCCGCGGCAGAAATCGCGGATCTCCTCGACGGTGGCCTCCTGGCCGTTGTACAGCTTGATCCAGGCCAGCACGGTTTCGCCCAGCTT
This sequence comes from Bryobacterales bacterium, assembly GCA_003164035.1. Lineage (GTDB taxonomy): Bacteria > Acidobacteriota > Terriglobia > Bryobacterales > Bryobacteraceae > JBEKYD01. The sequence continues at coordinate 195,455 of PLRS01000035.1, forward strand.
CGCGTCGGGCAATCCCACCACGTACACGTCGGCGATTTTGGGATGCGTGTGGAGGAAGTCTTCCACTTCGCGCGGATAGATGTTTTCGCCGCCGCGAATGATGGTTTCCTTGGCGCGTCCTTTAAAGCTGAAGTAGCCGTCGGGCCGCATCGCCGCCAGGTCGCCGGTGTGCAGCCAGCCCTCGCTGTCGATGGCTTCGGCGGTGGATTGAGGATCGTCGTCGTAGCCCTTCATGACGAGGTAGCCGCGAGTACACAGCTCGCCCTGCTCTCCTATCGGCAGGCGGCGGTGAGTCTTCGGATCGACAATCTGAATTTCGGTATTAGGCAGCGCGGTTCCCACGGTGGTGACGCGCAGCTCCAGCGGATCGTCGGCCCGCGACATGGTGATGCCGGGCGACGACTCCGTTTGCCCATACACGATGGTGATCTCGGGCATGTGCATGCGCTCCACCACCCGCCGCATGATCTCGATGGGACAGGGCGACCCGGCCATCACGCCGGTGCGCAGCGACGTCAAGTCGTAGCGGGCGAATTCGGGATGCTCCATCTCGGCGATATACATGGCCGGGACGCCATAGAGCGCGGTGGCGCGCTCGCGGTGGACGGCCTCGAGCGTAGCCAGCGCGTCGAACTGGGCACAGGGCAGAATCAGCGCGGCTCCCGATGTCACCGACACCATCGATCCGATCACCGACCCGAAACAATGGTACAGAGGCACCGGCGCGCAGATCCGGTCCTTCTCGGTCATCTTCATCCCCCTGCCCATGCCCATGCCGTTATTGAGCAGGTTGCGATGGGTGAGCATGGCGCCTTTGGGGGAGCCGGTGGTGCCGGAGGTGTATTGGATGTTGACTGCGTCGTCCGGCGCGGCGGCATTTTTGGGGAAATCGGTACCACCGTCGATCATGGCTTGCCACGAACCTGTGCCCAGCCAGACGATGTGATCGAGGGGCAGCCGGTCGCCATTGCGGGACTCCGCCAGGATTTCGCGGTAGTCGGCCCGCGAATCCTTCTCCCGCAGGAACAGGGCGCGGATTCGCGACTTGGCCAGCACGTAGCGCAGTTCGTGAGACCGGTAAGCGGGATTGACATTCACCAGGACGACACCCGCTCGCGGCGCGGCATATTGGAGGAGCACCCACTCGAGGCAGTTGCTTGCCCAGATGCCGGCGCGGTCGCCCGGCCGCAGCCCCAGACCGGCTAGGCCACGGGCCACCCGCGTCACTTCGCGGTCCAGCTCGCTCCAGGTGAGGCGTACTTGTTCATGACACACCACCAGTCCGTCACGATCGGGGAACTTCCCGGCAGTTTCGGCGAGAGCCTGGGAGAGCGTTAGGTTGAGGAGGGGCACATCTGGCCCCCGCAGATAGCTGAGCACCGCGGCGTCAGTTTCCAGCTCGGCGATTTCCTGCACGACTCCCCAGTGTACTCGATGGCGTTCCGGTTGCCGACTAAGTTGCATTTATGGGAGCATAAGCCCGAGCGTGGTCCGACACCGGGTTAGACTAACCGGGAAAGGCACTTTAAGTATAGATACCCATGGTCGGCGCGGGAGACAATCTGCGGTTGGCGGTCGAGGCCGTCAGGGCGCACAAGCTGCGCGCCGTATTGACGATGCTTGGCCTGACCATGGGCGTGGCCACCCTGATTACGGTGATGACTCTGGTGCAGGGGGCGAATCTCTATGTGGAACAGAAGATCGCCAACCTGGGGACGAACGTGTTCCGCGTGGCTAAAACCCCGTTCGCCGTGGTGGATTTCACCGTGGTCGTGAAGTCGCTCAAGAACAAGAATATCGATATCGCCGATTACCACGCCGTAGCCGAACTGTGCAAGGCGTGCGAAGCGGTGGGCGCATCCGCCAACGATACTCTTTCGCTGCAGTACAAGAACAAACAGACCGACGACACCGCCATCATCGGCTACACGCCCAACATGATCGATATCGACACGCGCACGCTGGACCTGGGGCGTTATTTCACCCCCGGCGAAGACCGGCACGCGGCGTATGTGTGCCTCATCGGCGCCTCGCTGGTCGATCAGTTCTTTCCCCATGACAATCCGATCGGGAGCACGATCCGTACCGGGAGCCTGGAATTCACGGTCATCGGCACGTTTCAAAAGCTGGGCTCGGTGCTGGGCCAGGACCAGGACAATTTCGTCATCATTCCGATGACGACCTACCTGAAGGTGCGGGGTTCGCGAACCAGCCTGACGCTCGAAATCAAAGCTTCGGGCGGGGAGAAAAATTTCAATGCCGCCCAGGACGAGGCGCGCGTGATCCTGCGGTCGCGCCGTCACGACCCGCCGGGCAAGGAAGATAGTTTTTTCATCGGCACATCGCAAAGCTATATCGCGTTGTGGCAGAGCATCAGCGGCTCGTTCTTCGCGGTCTTCGTGATGGTGAGCTCGATCTCCGCGGTGGTGGGCGGAATTGTCATCATGAACGTGATGCTGGTCAGCGTCACCCAGCGGACGCGCGAGATCGGCATACGCCGTGCCATGGGCGCGACCAAGTCCGATATCCTGCACCAGTTTCTGGCGGAAAGCCTGCTGCAATGCCTGATTGGAGGGGCGATCGGCATCGCCATCGGCTTCGCCTGCGCGCTGGCGCTGCGGACGCTGACCTCGTTTCCGGCATCGGTGAAAACCTGGGTCGCGCTGCTGGGCCTGGTCATCAGCTCCACCATCGGGCTGTTCTTCGGCATCTATCCGGCGCGGAAAGCGGCCGGTCTCGATCCGGTCACCGCGCTGCGAACGGAGACGGGATGACGCGGCAGGAGGTATTTGAAAACCTGTCGGTGGCGCTCGATACGCTGCGAACCCGCAAGGTGCGCTCCGGCCTGACCATCCTCGGAATCGTGATCGGAGTGACGACCGTGATCGCGGTCGCTTCCATCGTCGACGGGCTGAATGGCGAGATCAAGGACCGCGTGTCGCGCCTGGGTTCGAACACGCTCTTCATCACCCGCATCCCCGCCATGCAGAATACCGCCCGGCTGCCGGCCAAGATCCGCGTCAGAAAATATCTGGAAGAGGAGGATGCGGCTTTTATCGAAGCGTCCAGTCCCGCGGTTTCGTACGCGACGGTGTTCGCCAATCGGATCAACCTCAACGATATGACGGATGAGCTTCGATACGGCGGCGAACACGTGGAGCGTTTCTTCCTGCGCGGCGTGCAGCCGCACTACATCGACACTTTCCCCCTGTTCGCCATGGCCGAGGGGCGGTTCATTTCGCCTTTCGACGAGGAGCACGCGCGCAACGTGGTGGTAATCGGGCGCTCCATCGCCGATTCGCTCTTTCCCTCGCTCGATCCGCTGGGCAAATCGGTGCGGCTGAACGGACGGCTGTACGAGGTGGCGGGCGTGTTCCAACCCGACGAAGGGCTGTTTTCGGCTTTCGGGGTGGACCAGTTCGCCTGCATCCCGATGAGCAATTTCCGCAAGAATTTTCCGGATGTGAAGGAGCGCTTCATCGCGGTGGCCGGCAAGGACGGCTTTTCGCTCGATACGGTGAGGGGGCAGGTGGAAGAAGCCCTGCGGCGAAAACGCCACGTGCCGCATCGCGCCGACAACGACTTCGAGATCACCACGCCCGACTTTCTCAGCTCCTTGTGGGACCAGCTCACCGGCGCCATGGTTCTGCTCACCGGCATCATCAGCGGCGTCGGCCTGCTGGTGGGCGGCATCGGCGTCATGAACATCATGTTGATCTCGGTGACGGAGCGCACCGGCGAGATCGGAGTCCGCAAAGCCGTGGGCGCCCGCAAGGCCGATATCCGGGTGCAGTTCCTGCTGGAAGCAATCACGCTTTCGTGCATCGGCGGGGTGATCGGGATCTTGTGCGGCGCGTTGATCGCCTTCGCGGTAAGAACGGCGCTGCCCGCGATTCCGGCGTTTGTTTCGCCCTTGTGGGTCATGCTGGGCTTTTCGATTTCGGTCGGCGTGGGGCTGTTCTTCGGATACTATCCGGCCAACCGGGCGGCGAACCTCGATCCGATCGTGTGTTTGCGGTATGAGTGAGTGGGAGCTAGCGCCGGCGTGCCACGACCCAATTCCCAACCGCCTCATCGATCAGAAGATGAAACAGCGCGTAGTACGCGGTCGATACGGCTCGGCGAAGACTCGCCTGTTTGGGCTCGCCGCTCTCCCGGTTGGCCAAGTGATAAGCCTGCTTCAGCAGGTCGTCCGCGAACGCCATTGCTTAGTTCAACAAGGGTTCCCAGGCCGGCTCGGCCCGCCCTCGCTGCTCACTGGACAAATATCCGGCAATTGCTGACATCCATCTTGCGCGGCTTTACGAGCAGCCCCCTCGGAGCTGGGGCAAGCTGGGCGATTTGCCCCAATTTTGTTTTTTGGGTCTTAGTATTGTCTAATTTTGCTACGTATTCCTTGACCTGGGTGTGGAATTGAAAATGCTTGTCAGTTTCTTCCTGGCGGGGGGAATTCATGAACTTCGATCAAGCGCCGATGCTGGTCATTTGGGAAGTGACTCAGGCTTGCGATCTGGCTTGCGTCCATTGCCGCGCTTCGGCCCAGTCGGATCGGCATCCGCGGGAGCTCACGACCGAGCAGGGTTACCGGCTGCTGGATGAGATTCGCAGTTTCGGGGACGCTAGCGCTGCCGCCAAACCGGCTCATGGGGGTGGCCACCCCTTCCAGCCGGGTGAACCGCCGCTGATGGTCTTCACTGGCGGCGATCCGCTCAAGCGCCCGGACCTGTTCGAGCTGCTACGCTACTCGGCCAGCATCGGCCTGCGCACCAACGTCACCCCCAGCGCCACCCCGCTGTTGACTGCCAAGGCTATCGACGGATTTCAGCAAGCCGGCGTATCGCGCATGGCGATCAGCCTGGATGGGCCGGACGCCGCCACCCACGACGAATTCCGCGGCATCCCCGGCACCTTCGACCGGGCCATGTTCGCGCTTCGCCATGCCCGCGACATCGGTCTCGATACGCAATTCCAGACTACGGTGACCAAGCGGAATATGGCGCGGCTCGAGGAAATGGCGGAGATCGTCCAGGAAGTGCGCTCGAAGATGTGGAGCCTGTTCTTCCTGATCGTGACCGGCCGCGCTCTGGAAAACGACGACCTGACCGCCGAAGAGTACGAAAAAGTCTTCGAGTTCATGTACCAGCTTTCGAAGACCGCCCCGTTCGGCGTCAAGACCACCGAAGCCATGCACTATCGCCGCTACGTGGCGCAGCGCGCCAAAGCCGAGCATGGAATCACGGAAAACGAAAGCGCCAAGGGCGTGGCTTGGCGCACCTCGGGCGTGAGCGATGGCAAAGGATTCGTGTTCGTTTCGCATACCGGTGAGGTCTTTCCTTCGGGCTTCCTCCCGCTGAGCGGCGGCAACGTCTTGCGCGACCGCCTGACCGACGTCTATCGCAACTCCGAGCTGTTCCGCGACCTGCGCGATACCGACCATCGCGGCGGCAAGTGCGGCCTGTGCGAGTACCGCAAAATCTGCGGCGGTTCGCGGTCGCGCGCCTACGCGTTCACGGGAGACTATCAGGCCGAAGATCCGCGCTGCACCTATCAGCCGCATTTGGCGGAAGCGCTGGCGGGGTAGAGCGGTCAGCGCGGGGCGTGCCCGCGCAACGCGCCTCAAGGAGCCGCGATTGGCCGCGGTGTTGGCTGACCGCCGACGACCGATGCCGTCACAAAAACCCGCCCCGGCCGACGAGTCCGTGGCTTATTGCGGATGATAATCTCAACGTCCTGATTGAGAGCTGTAAGGAACGAATGTTTAGGATCCCAACTTCTTCAGCAGCCACGCCATGTTCCGCCCCAGCACTTTCATGGTGCGGATACCTTCTTCGTCCTTTTCCACCTCGCCGATCTCGCGCCCGATCCCGATATTCCAGTAGGACGATCCGGGGATGATCATCTCGCTGATCAGGAAAAAGTGGTTGAGGGTGTCGAACGCGTGCATGGCTCCGGCCCTTCGCACCGCGATCACTCCCGCTCCCACCTTGCGGCGAAACATGCCGCCATTGGCGTTGCCGACCATGCAGGCGCGGTCGATCAGCGCCTTGATCTCCGGCGAAACGTCGGTCACGTAGGTCGGCGAACCGAGCAGGATGCCGTCCGCCGCCGCCATTTTCTCGATATAGGCGTTCCCCTCGTCGTTGCGCTGCGAACATCGCCCGTCTTTCTTCTTCGAGCACTCGCGGCACGCCAGGCACCCATGGATCTTCGATCCGCTGAGCTCCACCAGTTCGGTCTCGATGCCTTCCTTCTCCACTTCGCCGAGCACGTAGCGGAGCAGGATCGCGGTGTTGCCGCCTTTTCTCGCACTGCCGTTAAACGCAATTACTTTCATATCGGAGTTTCCGTTCTGAAACCCTATTGTCTCTCCTGGCGCGGGCCCGCGTCGCGGCGCGTGGCCGCAACGACTTTTTCGTGGCGCGGAACCTCGGTCTGCCACGCCGGGACTCATCCCGGCGCTCTTGGTTGCGGCTATGCTGCGCTGTGGGGCAGCCAATCATGGCTGCAGCCGCCTCTCCAGGCGGCTCTTCCCTTCGCGCACCTGCCCACCTATTTCGTGGACGCTCCACTCGGTGCGGCGACGAAAACGAGGGATGCAGCCAGGATCAAAGCCACGATCGCGCCCTGCGCGGGCAATCCGTGCGCGGGGTTGGAGAACAGCTCGGTGAGCGGGCCGCGAAGGGCCATGGTCCACAGCGCGAGGGCATACGCCAGCGCGTTGCCGCGCGCGATGCGGAAACAGAAGAACGTGGCGGCAGCGGCGGTGGCGAGGCCGGCGGCGTAGGAGAGCGCGAATTCGCCAGGAGTGCGCACATCCTCCGGCAGGGCGGCGAATACCAGGAGCATTACGATGGCCGGCCAGTATCGGCGCCAGCGGCGAATCAGCAACACGATCACGGCGAGAGCGGCCGAGCGCATCAGAGTGGAAACGAGCGCGCTCGCCAGCGCGCTGACGGCGGGCGCGGCGCTCGCGATCAAGGCCGGCGCGGTGGGATCGAACAGGGCCTGGGCGTGAAAGCGATCCTGCAGCAGAGCCACGGCGCGCGCCACCAGAAACGCCAGTCCCACCGCCGCGGCAAGAGCCGCCAGCGCATCCGGACCGAGCAAGCGCCGCGCCGGGCGCCGCATGGAATCAAGGCATTCGGGGAAGGCGGATGTTACCAGGGCGACCGCCGCACCCAGCCCGAGAAACGATCCGATAACGGCGATGACCAGCCCGGTCACGGTCATCGCCTGAAAGACCTGGAGCGAAACCGAAGTGGGATAGTTACGATACGACTGGCCGAGCAGGAGCAACGCGGAAACCGCCGTGAGCAAGGTCGCCGGCAGCGCGATGCGTATCACCGTTCCCCACGCTACCAGGCCGCGGCGGATGTTTTCGACCAGCAGCCAGATGCCCGCCACCACCAGCGACACCGGCACCGCGATCCGCAGAATGGCGAGTACGATCGCGATCCAGTTCTTTTGCGACCGGGCGCGCTCATAGCTTTCCGGAACGTGCCAGTACGCTCGCCATCCGGCAACGCGGTCGCCGGCAACCGATACCTCCACGCGGTAGCGCACGCCGGCGAGGTTGCGCGGGTCGCCGGCGCGGGCTTCCCAGACAATGGCGTGGTCGCGGCGGGCCTTCTTCTTTTCCGAGCCGCTCTCTTTCAGGTCCATGGAGCCGGTGTCGAAACCCTCGGAGGCAACAAACGTCTGGGCGATGGCGCGGGCGGCATCGTCGCCCAGGTCGGCGCCGGGGCGGTCCTCGGGTATGACGTGCTGAAAACCCAGCGGGCGCCCGGTTGCGGGGTCGACCGAAACCAGCAACTCTTCCTGATCGAGCGGCCGGTAATAGCGCGTCACCCAGTGCTGGATGGGGCGATAGCGATCGAAGCGCGCGGCGGCGATCGAAACCGGTTCGTGTTCCAGGAAGAACCTGGCCGCCAGGCTGTCGCGATCGTCCCAATGCGCGTCGGGAGAGGTGACGGTGCGAAAGCGGGCGGGATCGAGCTGTTGCGCCCGTAAAAAGCCATCGGCGGCGGCGCGGGCCTCCTCCCCGGTGAGCTTGTAGACCGGTGAATCGCCGAAGTGCGCCACGGGAATGGCCAGGGCGGCCAAACCGGCCAGCAGCAGCGCGGCGGCGGCCACGCGCACATTTCGCGACAGCGGACGGTACGCGGAAACCTCGGCCGCGGAGGGAGCGGCGGCGGCCGGCTCGGGTTCCGGCGGCGCCGGCTCATCGGCATTCAGCAGTCCGGTAACCGGCTCGAATCCTCCGCGGCGGAAGTAGGCGACCAGCGCCACCGCGATCGGCAATACCACCAACCCCGCGGCCGCCGCGCCGGAAAGCCGCAGATATAGGTTGTGCGAGCGCACCAGCAGCATGGCGCTGTACATGGCGTCCACCGAGTAGTGCCAGACCAGCGTCGGCAGAATGCCCCAGCGCAGCATGACGATTCCCAGCGCCACCCCGCCGATGCCCACTTCCACGCCGCGAATATAGAACGGCTGCTGCGGATATCCGGCGTGCCCGAAGCCCCATAGGAACGCGGCCAACACCACCGCCAGCGGCAGCCAGCGCACCAGCTTGCGCAGGAAGGGAATGGCGAACATGCGAAACAGAAATTCTTCCGAGACGGCCGGGAAATATCCGCCGAAGGCTACGAACAGCCACGGGAAGCGGGTGTTCAACATGTCATCGTAGGGCACATCGGCGGGCGACCACGCGCCGTGGCGATAGGCAACGATGTAGAACGCGGTCTGATAGGCGATGAATACGGTGCAGAGCGTGGCGCCCAGGATCGAGCCCAGAAAGAACCGCCGCGTGCGCAGACCGCGCGGGCCAAACAGGTTGCCCAGCGAAACCTGCCCGCCGAAGGCCTGGCGATACACCGGCTCGGCGCCCGCCGCCAGCACGAACAGCAAGCCGCCCGTGCCGAGCGCGGCCAGCAGGGCTTCGAACACCTGGCGGGAGGCGAAGCTGGCGAACGAATCGGTGGTGGGGTAATCGAATTCCGCCAGCGGAAACTGGTTCAGCTCGGCGCCGAACGCCAGCACCATGCCAATGCCGGCAACCCACATGGCGCGGCGCCAGCGGATATCCTGGCGGCGGACGCGCTGCACAATGACAACGATCAGGCCGGCGGCCAGTGCCAGCATCGCGGCCGCATCGATGTTACTCGCGGTTTCGTTGCCGGAGCGCAGGCGCTGGTAGTCCCGGGTCCATTGTTCGGGGATTTTGAGGTAGTCGCGGCAGGCACCCACCTCGTCGCCCAGCATGGTGACTTCCACGCGGTGGGTGGCCTCGTGCAGATCGAAACCGCGCACCTTCCAGGTGAAGACGCGGTCGACGCGGTGGGGCCGCGCCTGCTCGCCAACCTCGACGAATTCGAGCGAAGCCGGATCGCGGCCCATCACGGTGCGCAGAAAATTCTCCGCGCGGGAGCGCGCCTCGTCCGCGGACATGGCGCCGCGGGCCGCATCTTCGGCAATGACGTGCTCGAATGCAACAGGCTCGCCGCTGGTCGCGGCCGCGGCGCGAAACTCTTCCTTCTGCTGCGGCCGGAACCAGCGGTGCTCCCAGCGCCAGAGGTGCAGCCGGTCGGCCATGATCTGGTTGGCGCGCTCCAGGCCAACCTCGCGTTCCAGGAAGGTCTTGGCACTGTCGTCGTAACGGAAAGCGGAGACGTCGCGATAGCCGTCCAGCCGATAGCCCAGGCGCGCCAGAAAGCCGGCGGCGCGCTGGCCGGCCTGGTCGCGGTCGACGCGAAAATCGATGGACGCTTCCGGGAAGGCGCGGTAGAAATTGCCGAAAGAAAACCAGGTGGCTGCCGCGGCCAGAACCAGGCAAATGGAGATGAAGCGGAAGTCGCGGGGCTGGAGTTTGTCTTTCATGGGAACGCCTTCACGCTTTGGCGGCCCAATGCAGGCCGATGCCGCCCATCAGGTAACGGCGCGCGTCCACGCTGGCGTACCCGGAGCGGCGCAGCAGCGAGGAAAAATCGTCGATGGAAATAAAGCTGGCCAGCGAATCGGGAATATATGTGTAGATGCGCGGGCGGCCATGCAGCACGTAGCCCCAGAACACTCCTTGCGCGTACAGGTAAGCCAGGTACAGGCGGCGCAGCATGCGGTTGGCGGGCAGAAAGAAATCCAGGCTCACCAGCAGACCTCCCGGCCGGGTGACGCGCTCGATTTCGCGCACGGCTTCGGCCAGGTCGGGAAAATTGCGGAGGCCGTAGCCCACGAACACGCCATCGAAAGTGCCGTCGGCGAAGGGCAGCGCTCCGGCATCGCCGCAGGCCGCGCGCTCGACGCCGCGCTCCATAGCCAACACCAGCATGCGCTCGGTGATGTCGACCGCCACGGAGCGCGCGCCGGGACATTGTTTTCCCACCAGGAGGGAAAAATCGCCGGTGCCGGAGGCCAGGTCCAGCACCAGCGCCGCTTTCGGCAAGCGGGCGCGCGCCACGCCCAGCCGCTTCCAGCTTTTATCCATGCCGTAGGAAAAGGCGCGGGTGATGAAATCGTACCGCGGCGCGATGGTGCGAAACATGTTCCGCATCAGGCGAGGGTCCTGCTGTTCGATAGGTTTCACGTTTGAGTCGAATTGTACTAAAAAGAGGACCCAGAAGTCAGAAGTCAAGAAGTCAGAAGTCAAGAAGGCGGCCTCGGCGAGCGGGCGCGGCGGCACGGGCTTATTCTTGACTTCCGACTTCTGGCTTCCGACTTCAGCTTCCTGGCTTCTCTGCTATGCTGATCGGTTCATGGACATTATCACCGGCAACGTCGGCTGGATCGAGGTCATCTGCGGTCCCATGTTTTCGGGCAAAAGCGAGGAGCTGATCCGCCGCTTGCGCCGTGCCATGATCGCGCGCAAACGGGTGGAAGTGTTCAAGCCGGCCATCGACGACCGCTATTCGAGCGACGAAATCGTTTCCCACGGCGACTCGCGGTTGCACTCCCAGGTGGTGGCATCGGCGGCGGAAATCGTGGAGCGCATCGACTGGCGTTCGGAAGTAGTGGGCATCGACGAGGCCAATTTCATGGGCCCGCAACTGATCGAGGTAGCGCAACGCCTGGCCGACAGCGGCAAGCAGGTGATCGTGGCCGGGCTCGACACCGATTACCTCGGCCGCCCCTTCGCCCCCGTGCCGGACCTGCTGGCGCACGCCGAATCCATCACCAAGACCCTGGCCATTTGCGTGCGTTGCGGCAACCCCGCCAAGCACACCCAGCGCCTGCGCGGCTCCGACGACCTGATCGTAGTCGGCGCCGCCGATATGTACGAAGCCCGCTGCCGCCGCTGCTTCGAGCCCGGCATTCCCAAGCAGCAGGAAATGGATTTCGTCAGGGCCAAGAGGCAGGGGACGTAGGATGGATATCCAGGCGGCGGGTGCTTAACCGATCTGGAGGGTTGGTGGTTTAGGCGCGGCAAGCGCTCCCTGGAGGTCGCGGCTCGGTTACAGGCGCCGCGAATTTTAGCCACTTACCGAGCCGCGACCGTTAGGGAGCGCTTGCCTGGGTCGGATTTCCAAAATCGGGGAGGCCGGGGGACAGACGGGGGGAGGCCGGGGGACAGACGGGACGTTGCCATGTCGCTGGCCCTTCAGGCCACAGCTTGCCAATTTGCATCGCATTGAGGCATCCTGATGGTACATGCCTCATTCCGAGACGACAACCGAGCGCAGCCGGCGCGCCGCTCAGAAATCCGGAAAGAATCGTCGCCCCAAGGTTGCGTCGCGTTATACCGTCGGCTTGGCCCCCAGTCTCGCGGGTCAAGTACAGCGGTACGCCGCGACGGTCGACACGAGTATGAGCAAGGCGATCGCGGCGCTCGTCCGTTTGGGCCTCGAGAACCAGGAGAACCGCAAGCGCGAGTTCTTCGATAGATTGAAGGAGAACCTCGCCAACAACGACCCGAAACTGCAGGATCGATTGGTCGATGAATTCCGCACGTTGATACTCGGCCGTTGAAGCATGCCCAAGATTCAGTGGGAACGGCTGCCCAGAGAGAAGTGGGCCCACTTGCGCGATCGCGCGAAGGAGCGGGCGGATCTCCGAGGAAGATCTGTTCGAATTGGAGGAATGGAAGACCCAAGACCCCGACGTGCCCGACGGCGGCTGGTTCAAGGATTTCGGAACGTTCAAGCTCTGCGGCACGGGTCTGTATCCGAGCACGTTTCTCCTTGCCGGACAAGCCGCCCGCGGAAAGCGGTTGTGAGGATTGGCGGCCTGGGATAGAAGGGGGGCACTGCGGACTCACGCCGGGCATTCCCAAGAAGGAAATGGGTTTCGTGAATGCGAAGAGGCAGGGGACATAGAGCCGGCGGAGCCTCCAGGAAGACTGCGAATTCAAGAATGCCCTGACAGGGGATAGCGTAAAATAGATACCGAGGACAGTCCATTGCCACGCCAGTTCGATGTCGTCATAGAGCGCGACGAGGAGGGGTACTATGTTGCGTCAGTCCCGCAGCTCTCGGGATGTCACACGCAGGCGCGGTCCCTCGACGAGGTGACGCTGCGCATCCGCGAGGCAATCGAACTGTGTCTCGAAGTGGAGGGCGCGCCGGAGCAGAGCCTTGAATTCATCGGCATTCAACGCATCACCATTGCGGCATGAGCCGGAACCCAAGGATCACCGGGCCTGAGCTGATCGCCGCTTTGATGCGGGAAGGTTTTCAAGCCGTTCGGGTCCGGGGTAGCCATCACTTTCTTCGTCACGGGGACGGCCGAAGCACTGTGGTCCCCGTGCACTCGGGCGAGACGCTGGGGCCCGGGCTGCTGCACAAGATCCTCCGGGATTGCCAGCTCAGCGTGGAAGACCTTCGAGCGTTGATGGACACGCGATAGGGTTTTTCCATGCGCCCCGTGAAGCGGGCACCGATGAAACGGCGTGGCAAATGTCAACGCCGGCTGGCCGCCATCGGCCGCTGCGGAGGCGGGCAGCAGCCGGCCGGGCACCCCGTAGGTTCGGGCGAGGCCATCGCTTCTCGCACCAATTCGCCAATCATGCGCAACAGGGTGGGGTGGAGGCCGGCGGTTCCGGCGCGGGTCATTCGTAATCCCAGGCCGGAGCAGAGATTGGCGGCTTCCACGTCCAGGTCGTAGAGAACTTCCATGTGGTCGGAAAGGAATCCGATGGGCGCGACCAGCACGTCTTTCACGCCTTCGGCGGCCAATGCCCGCAGGTGCGTCAGGATGTCAGGCTCGAGCCAGGGCTGCGACGGCGGCCCGCTGCGGCTCTGCCACGCCACGTCCCAGGCGGCGATGCCCAACCGCGCGGAGACAGCGCCCGCCGCGGCGCGAATCTGGCCCTCGTACTCCGACGCCGCCGCCATCGCCACCGGAATGCTGTGCGCCGTGTAAACCACGCGCGCCGCCGGCCGGCCGGCTTCGGCAATCCGCTCCATCGCTTCCCGCACGCGTTCGGCGTCGGCCTCCACGAACAGCGGATGGGAACAGAACGGCGGTATCTTGTCCACCACCGGAGCGTTGGCGCCCACCTCGCGCCGCGCGGCTTCGATGTTTTCCAGGTACTGGCGGCAGCCCGAATAGCCCGAATAGGCGGAGGTCGCCAGCGCCAAAGCGCGGCGCACACCATCCCGAGCCATTTCCCGCATCGTCTCGGCCAGCAGCGGTTGCCAGTTCCGGTTGCCCCAATAGACCGGCAGGGGTAAGCTCGCGCGCATGGCCGCCAATAACTCGCGGCAATAGCCGTTGATGGGGCTGCGCCCGCCGAAATGGTAATAATGTTCGGCGACTTCGAGCATCCGCTCGCGAGGCACGTTCCGCCCGCGCAGCACGTTTTCGAGGAACGGAATTACGTCTTCACGCTTCTCCGGTCCCCCGAAGGAGAGTAATAGGATGGCGTCGTATGACATCTGCTGGCGCTCTCCTACACTTTACCGTGGGGCAGCCCTACCGCAGCAGCCGGATGGATCCATTGTTGGTGTTCAGATCGAACAACGGGCCGCCCGCGCCGATGGTTCCCGCCAGGCGGTTCTTGCTGATCTCGCCCTGCACGCGGAATTCGAAATCGGAAGAAATGGATCCGTTGGTGGTGTGCGCGTCCACGCGCGCGTTGACGTCGTCCGGCAGGTGCAGCGTGATCGAACTATTCGTCGTATGCGCTCGAACGTCGGATCGAAACCCGGAGGGCAGAGTGAGTTCCACCGTGCCGTTGCTGGTTTCCGCGCGGACTTCGCCGCCGGCCCGGTCGATGGCCGCGCGGATGCCGCCGTTGGACGTGGTGGCGTCCAGAGAGCCGCGCAGCCGCTCGGCATGGATATGGCCATTCGAGGTGTGCGCATGGACGGCGCCTTCGATCAGGTCCAACTCCACCGCTCCATTCGTAGTTTCTACGCCCAAGTCTCCTTTCAGGTCCATGGCGTGGATGGAGCCGTTGGACGTGTGCAGATGCGCCTGCCCGGCGATACCGGTGACGTGGATGGAGCCGTTGGTGGCGGTGACGCGCTCCAGGATCGCGTTCTTGGGCACGAGCAGGGTGAAGCGCGCGCCCTGGTTGTTGCGCCGCTCGGTCGGCCGGACTGCCCGTATCGTGACGGAATCGGGGGTGTGGTCGATGTCCACCCGCAGAGCGTCGGCAGCCTCCGGGGTGGGACCGTACTTGGCGCCGAGGATGTCCACGGTGTCCCTGTCGGAGCCGCTGATTTCCACGCTGCCGTTGAATGTCTCCAAAGACAGCTTGGCGCCGGCATGCATCGGGTACGTATAGTGGAAATCCCTTGTCACCCGTTCCATGTCGCCCCAGTCTTCAATGTCGCAACCGGCCAGACACAGAATCGGAATCGTCAGCAAGGGCAAAAGTAAGCTAGAGCGCATCGGGAACCTCCAAATGGCGATTTACGTATACCCTAGCCAGTTTGTTCCCGAAAGGAGTACAATCGCCCTGATATGACACCCGAAAATGCACCGGCCGTCGAGCCGGCTCCCGCTGGATTGAGCGAGTTCTCTCGCCTGACCGGCGTCTTCTTCGAGCCGGGGAAGACGTTCGCGGATATCGCGGCCCGGCCGCGCTGGCTCGTTCCCATGCTGGTGGTGATTCTGATCAGCCTGGTTGCGGTCTTCCAGATGTCGCAACGCGTCGGCTGGGAGCGCATCGTAAGCCATTCCATCGACACCAGTTCCCGGGCGCAAAACATGACCCCGCAGCAGCGCCAACAGGGCATCGAGACGGGGGTTAAGATCGCGAGCATCACCAGCTATATCGGCCCGATCGTGGGAATCCCGATTTATTATCTGGTGGTCGCCGGAGTACTGCTGGGAATCTTCGCCGGCATTCTTTCGGCGCCGGTGAAATTCAAGCAGGCTTTCGCCGTGGTGGCCTACTCCAATCTGCCGGGAATCATCTCCGGGATTTTGCTCATCGTCGTGCTGCAGTTGAAAAACCCCGATGAATTCAACGCGCAGAATCCCCTGGCATTCAACCCCGGCGCTTTCATGGACCCGCTGACTACTTCCAAGTCCCTGTACTCGCTGGCCACCTCGCTGGACCTGTTCTCGTTGTGGATCATCGTGCTGATGGCGATCGGCTTCAAAGCCGCGGGCGGCCGCAAGCTTTCCTTCGGCGGCTCGTTTTTTGCCATATTCCTGCCCTGGTGCGTGTGGGTCGGAGGCAAGGCGGCGCTGGCCGGATTGTTCTAGTGGGACAGGCCTCCTGGCCTGTCTCCGGAATTTGTGCACTCTTCCAGTGACAGACCTCCCAGCCTGTCCGGACAGCTTCCGGTCTTTCCGCGCTAGAATGAAACTTCGTGGAGGCCGGCCTGGGTACGCCGCGGGACTTTACCGAACTGCTGGAGGACTGGGGAGGCGGCAACAAGAACGCGCTGGACGAATTGACCCCGGCCCTCTACGAAGAGTTGCGGCGTCTCGCCCGCCACTACCTGGCCTCCGAACGGCCCAACCACACGCTACAGCCCACGGCGCTGGTGCATGAGGCCTATATCCGCCTGGTGGACCAGCGGGTTACCGACTGGCGCAACCGCGCCCACTTTCTGGGCGTGGCCGCGACCCTGATGCGTCGCATCCTGATCAACTATGCCGAAGCGCGCAATGCCGCCAAGCGGGAGGCTTATGGGAAGGCCATCGCGCTCGAGGACGTGCTCGATCTTGCCGCCGCCCACGAGGTCGGCGTGCTGGAGCTGAACCGGTCGCTCGACGCGCTCAGCCAGCTCGATCCCCGGCAGGGAAAAGTGGTGGAATTGCGCTACTTCGGCGGTTTGACCGTGGAGGAGACCGCCGAGGTGTTAGGCATTTCGCAAGCTACCGTGAAGCGGGAATGGGTGACCGCCCGCCTCTGGTTAATGCGGCGGATGGAAGGCGCCTGAGGGCCATGGACGCGGAGCGATGGGCGCAGATCAAGACCGTGCTTTCCGGTGCGCTGGAGGCGGAGAGTTCCCAGCGCCTGGCGGTGGTGGACCGGTTGTGCGGCCCGGATGACGATCTAAAGCGCAACGTGCAGAGCCTGCTGGCGCAGGAATCGCGCGCCTCCGAGGCTTTCCATTCTGCCGCCATTCCAGGAAACTTGTTGCGCGAGGACCCGCCGCCCGAGGCGATCGGAGCCTACCGCGTCGTTCGCGAAATCGGCCGCGGAGGAATGGGCGTGGTATACCTGGGCGAGCGCGCCGACGGCGAGTACCGAAAGCAGGTCGCCATCAAGCTCATCACCGGCGGCCGGCACGACCCGGACGCGGTGCGGCGCTTCCGCCGCGAGCGCGGCATTCTGGCTCAACTGGAGCATCCCGGCATCGCCCGCCTGCTCGATGGCGGTGCCACCGAATCCGGCCAGCCCTACTTCATCATGGAGTACGTCGAGGGCTTGCCGCTGGCGGACCATTGCGAGCGCGGCGGCCTGGACGTCGCGGCCCGCCTGCGTTTGTTTCTCGAGATCTGCGATGCCGTCTCCTACGCCCACCAGCGGCTGATCGTACACCGCGACCTGAAGCCGGGAAATATCCTGGTAAACGGCGATAGGCAAACCAAGCTCCTGGACTTCGGTTTGAGCCGCGCCTTGGATTGGCCCGAATCCTCCCCCGAAATCACCCAAGCCGGCCCCCTGCCCATGACTCCCGCATACGCCAGCCCGGAGCAGGTGCTGGGGCAGCCTTATACCGTGTCGGGCGACGTCTACTCGCTGGGCGTGATTCTCTACGAATTGCTTTCCAAACGCCGGCCGTACCGGTTGACCACCGGATCGCTGCTCGAAATCGCCCGGGCGGTGTGTGAACAGGAGCCTCTGCCGTTGAGCCAGGCGGTAGACCGCCGGCTCGGCAAAGTGCTGCGCGGCGACCTGGAAAATATCGTGTCCAAAGCCCTGGCGAAGGACGCGGCGGCGCGCTACTCCTCGGTCGCGGATTTCGCTGCCGACGTGCGCCGCTACCTGGACGGCCAGCCGATTATGGCCCGGCGCGCCACCTTTCTCTACCGCGCCGGGAAATGGTGGCGCCGGCACCGGGTGGCGATTCCGGCCGGCGCGGCCGGCCTGGGCCTGATTCTGGCTTTTGCGGGAACGGCGTGGTGGGAGGCCCGCCGCGCCGAACGCCGCTTCAACGACGTGCGCGGACTGGCGCACGCGGTCATGTTCGATCTTCACGACGCCATCGCCCGGCTGCCCGGCTCCACTCCCGCGCGCGAGCTGCTGGTGCGCCAGGCTCTGGATTACCTGGAGCGGCTCTCCCGCGAGGCCGGCAATAACGCCGGCCTGTCCCGCGAAATCGCCCTGGGGTATGAACGCATCGGCGACGTGGAAGGCAACCTCGCCGATTCCAATTTGGGCAATACCGCCGCCGCGGCGGTGAGTTTGCGGAAGTCCGCCGATATTCTGGAGCGGCTGCGCGCCCGCTACCCGGACGACGCCGGTATACGTCACGAATACCTGCGCGTGGAGGCGGACCTGGCCGGCACCTACGCAGCCAACGGCCGCTTCGATCTTGCCATGCAGCTTTCGCGGCGAAATCTACAGGTTGCCGAGGAGGGCCTGCGCCAACGGCCCAACGATCCGCCGGCGATGGGAGAGGCCGGGGTGGCTCTAAGTACGCTGGCGGACCGCCTCACCGACCAGCAACGCTACGCCGATGCCATCCCCTTGCGCGAACGCCAGTTGGAACTGGCGCAAAAAGTGGAGCGGGCCCGCCCCGGCGACGAAGCGAGCGTCCGCTTCCTGGCCGTAGCGGCCAAGCGCCTGGCCGCCTTGTACGGCGTCACCGGACGCCTGGCCGATGCCCGCAAACAGTACGAAACGGCGCGAGCGATCGACGAGCGCCGCTGGGCCATCAGCCCCTCCGACATGCGCGTGGCTCTCGACCTGTCCTACGACGACAGCGACCTGGGCTGGGTTGCCGGCCGCGCCGGCGACTACGCCCAAGCTCTCGAAGAGTATCGCCGCGCCCTCGATCTCCGCCAGATGGCCGCCGATGCCGACCCGCACAACTTCCGCGCGGCCGCGGGCGTCGCCGTCAGCACCTGGAAGATCGGAGTTCAGTTCCAACACCTGGGGAAACCGGCCGAAGCGATCGCGCAATACCGGCTCGCCACCGCGCTGTTCGAACACCTGACCGCTAACCCGCAAGCCTCCTGGACCACCCGGCGCGACATGGCCGATGTCCATCAAGATGCCGCCCAAGCCTGGCTGGAGCTGAAAGACCATCCCCAGGCCGCGGCCGAATACGCCGCCGCCCTCAAAATCTACGCCGCTCTGAAAGCCGCCGGCCGCCTGCCGCAATCCCAATGGGGCCGTATCGAGGAACTCGCCAAGGCGGAACGGGAAGCCGCAAAGTAACCGCGGGCAGCCTGTCAAGTCCAACTAACCCGACTTTCGCACCTCGCGCTCCCTACCCCTACCGTTCAACCCCTTCGCGCCCCCCGACGATTCCGCCGTGGGGCAGACCATCGTTTCTCGTGGTCTGCCCCGCAATTGGCCGCTTTCGTGAAGCAGGCGTTTTCGCCTGCAGCGCCTCTTTGCGGGTGTCGCGATTCCCCGATCCTACGAAAAATACCAGCCTCGAAGCCCCGCCATCTCAACGAGTTCCGCCCGGAACACCCCAGCCAGGCTCGATAATTAAATCGCCCGGCGCGAAGCGTCTTTTCATTCGTCCCGGTGACGGCCCCGCAGGGGCCGTGTAGTGGAATCACAGCAAACGCAACAAAATTCTCGCAATCCCTTCAACCACTTACAGCCCTCGCCCCTCTTCTACCCCCAACCCGAATCGTACAGTATAGTCGGAGGTTCACTCATGTCAGACCAACCCAACGCATCCGCACCGAAACCCCGCGACCCGCGCGCCCTCA
>PLRS01000016.1 GCA_003164035.1 Bryobacterales bacterium
GGTTGATGCGCGGGAAGGCCAGATCGCGCGCGCCGATCATCATCGGTATCAGAAAGTTGCCGAGCGTGGCCGGAATGGACGGAATCAGGAAGAAGAAGATCATCATGATTCCGTGCATGGTGAACAGCCGGTTATAGATGTCCGACGATACCAGGTCGCCCTGCGGGGTGAGCAACTCGACGCGGATGAGCGTGGCGAAGGCGCCACCGATAAAGAAAAACAGCGTGATCGTGGCCATGTACAGCAGGGCGATCCGTTTGTGGTCCTTGGTCAACAGCCACGACTTCAGACCGTAACTGTTAGTCAGATAATTTTCTTGTTCCTGTGCAACCGGAGTCGTCATATTTCTTTACCGATTGGATGCCTGCGCCTTGTTATCCGCCGCCGGCGCGGGAGCCAGCGGTTTGGGCGTCAGCGACTTCACGTATTCCACCAGTTCCAGCACGTCTTCCTCGGTGACCTGGCCCTGGAAGGTCGGCATTAGCGGCTGGTAGCCGAAGACTACCTTGGCGTCGGGACGCAGAATGGATTCCCGGATGTAGGCTTCGTCCGCTTTCGCCGTTGTGCCGCCGACCAGCTTGACGTTGGAACCGAACACATTCACCAGGGTCGGGCAGCGGCCGGAATTGTCGGGCTTGTGGCAATTGGAGCAGGCCAGGTCGTTGAACAGCTTCTCGCCGCGCTCCGCCAGGGTCCCGGTCTTCTTGCCGCCGCTCAGCCAATCCTGGTAATCCTCCGGCGACAGCACGTAGACCCATCCGGTCATGCCGGAATGCTTGGTGCCGCAATATTCGGCGCAGAACAGATGATACTTGCCGGTCTGGGTGGGAGTGAACCAGGTAGTGGAGTAGCGGCCCGGCACCACGTCCTGCTTGGTGCGGAACGCCGGCACATAAAAGGAGTGGATCACGTCCTCAGACGTCATGGTGAGACGGATGGGCCGGCCCACCGGGATGTGAAGCTCGTTGATCTCGCGCTGCCCCTCCATGTGCTCTAACTTCCACATCCACTGTTTGGCGACCACATAGATAGACAGTGCGTTCTGGGGCGGACGGCTCTCGCGGAAGAAAATCTCCGCGCCCCACCCGAACATCACCATGGACAGCCCAAACGGAATTACGGACCAGACGATTTCGAGGGCAATGCCGGTGTGCACCGCCTTCGGCACGCCGTCGTTCCCCGCGCGCTTCCGGTACTTGATCGCCAGAAAGAAGATCGAGGCGAAAATCAGTATCGTAAAGAACACCGACACGGCAACCAGATAGAAGTAGAGGTGGTCCACATCGGGAGCGAAGGTGGACGCCTGTTCCGGGAAAAGAGGTATTTTCATCGCGCAGAATCCGTTTGCACCCGGCCGTTCCGCGCGCGCGCGTCCCGCCGGAAGAACACCAGCAGGACAGCTCCGCCCACCAGAACGAAGGCGCCGGCGGCGCCGCGCAGAATGTTGATCGCGATGGCGCCGTACTTTCCCGTAGTGGGATCGTAATGATAGCAATACAGCAAAATCTCATCCACCGGCGTGCCAATCTTTTCCTGGGAAGCTTCCACCAGGCCCAGCCTCAGATCGCGCGGCGAATAATCCACCCCGTAGAAGTATTTCGAAATGCGGCCCTCCGGAGTGAGGATCATGATGGCGCTGGCATGGGCGAATTGCTCGGTCGCCGGGTCATATTTGTAATGGAAGCCGACGGCATCGGTAAACGCCTTGATATTGGCCTCGTCACCGGTGAGGAAGTGCCAGCCGTTGGCCGAATTCGGGCGCTTGTACCGTTTCACGTACATCTGCTTCTTGGCCGCGGCCAGCTCCGGGGTATCTTTCGGGTCGAAGCTGATGCTGACGACGTGAAAATCCTTTCCGGCATCGAGCGAAACCGCCTTCAGCGCGCTCTCGAGGCCGGTCAGGATCTCGGTGCAGAGCATGGGGCAGCGATAGTAGACCAGGGCGAGGATGACCGGCTTGCCGTCGGCGAAGAAGCTGGATAGCGGCAGGACGCGGCCGGCCTCGTCGCGGAAATCGACGTCCAGCGGGACCTGCTGGTTCAGCCGTTGCTCGATGCTCACGCCGGCGAGGGCGCCCGGCAAGGCGGGCCTCAAATTGGAATCCTGCAAGCTGTAGCTGGGCTGCGCCGGAGCGGGCTGGCCGGGCTGAGCCAGAGCCGCCAAGGCAGCCAGCAAGAGGGATGCACAAAGCTTTCCGGCGGTACTTCCGTGGGGCAGACCATCGTTTCTTGTGGTCTGCCCTACACAGCGCGCTCCGCCAGCATCGAAAGAAGGCCGGCTGGGCAGACCACGAAAAACGATGGTCTGCCCCACGGTGATCTGCATCATTTGCCTCCTAATTCCGGCGCCAACGGTCCGCCCGGCTGTTGCACTTTGGCGCCAAGGCCAGCTTCGGTGGGGACGCTCACTTCGCTCGCGGGCGGAGGCGCGGGCCGCGACGGCAATCCGCGCTGGGACATCAGTTCGATGGCGCGTTCGATCGGCAGCCTCACCACGCCGGCCGGCTTGTCGATCCAGCCGTAGGTGTGCAGCAGTTCTTCTTCGGCGGCGCGTTCACGCGCCAGATCGAGCGCGGGGGTTTCCTCCAACTGCGGAGCCGGGGGACGCTGCCCCTCGCCGGCGACCACGTTTTGCTTGCCGGTCGGTACGCCGCTGGTGACGTGCTCCAAATAGCGGAAAACTCCCACCACGATGGCGAAAGACGCGATACACAGCAGCGCCAGTCCAATTCCGAACTTGCTTACCGCCAGGACATTGACATCGCGCCGCTCATGACGGTCGGCGGGATTGTCCAGATTAAGGTGCTCCGCCTCCGGTGCGCCATGCGGATGATCCGGTTTATTCGCGGCCATGATTCAGAGCCTCCTCCAGGTTCGGCTCGTGCAACGGCATCAACGGCCGCTTCTCTAGTTGGATGAAAAAATACGCCAGCCAGATTCCGATCAGCCCGGCCGGAGCGGCAATATCCATCCAACTCAGGTGGAACGCGCTGCCGTAGAAGTAAGGCGTCACCTGCCAGAACAGGTCCACCATGCGCATGAACAGCACGAAAATCGCCACGTTGCGCAGCAGCTTGGCATTCCGTTTCAGGTCGCGCGACAGCAGGAGGGAAAACGGCAGCGCAAAGTGGAACAGCACCAGCCCCATCGCGATGTACCCCCAACCGCCGTTAGTGCGCGACAGGTACCAGGGAATCTCCTCGGGCAGATTGCCGGTCCAGATGATCAGAAATTGCGAATAGGAGAAGTACGCCCACACCATGGTCAGCGCGAACATCAGCTTGCCCAGGTCGTGGAAGTGACGCTTGGTGAGCACCTGCGACATCGGCGCGCGCGCCTGGAGCGCCACCAGCAGGGCGATCAGAAACGCCATCGAGGTCAGGCCCTGGCCCACCATGAAGAGCAGTCCGAACATGGTCGAGAACCACTGCGAGTGCAGCGACAGCACCCAATCGATGGACATGAAGGTGACGCTCAGCGACCAGAAAATTACTCCGGGCCCGGCCAGGAAGGACATCTTGCCATGAGCTTTGGCCGGCCCGTCGCGGTCTTCCACCAGCGACCAGCGGTTGAAATAGTACGACAGGAACATCCAGCCGAAGAAATACACCAACGCGCGCAACAGGAAAAATCGGTAGTTCAAATACGGCGCCTGGTGGGTCAGCACGCGGTCGGCGGCGACCACCGCCGGGTGCGCCCACGGATACAGGTTGGGAATCCCGATGATGATGGGCAGGAACAGCACCAGCACCAGCGGCAAAGTGCGCGCGGCGGCTTCGGCGGGGCGGCGAATGACCACCCCCCACGCGCCGCCGGTCAGGTATTGCAGCATCAGCCAGGCCAGCGGTCCGACAGCCAAGCCCAGCACAAAGAGGAACGCCCAAAGGTACGACTGGTAGAACTGGAAAGGCTGATGGAAAACCAGCAGTCCGGCGGCCATTGCCAGCATGCCGATGACGCCCACGATCAGCGCCCGCGTTCGCCAGCGCCCCAGGTCGGAACGGAGCCCATCGGAAACCCGGAAATCGACGCTGGTTTGCGCCGTCACTGCGCACCTCCCTGGGAGAGCTGCCCGCGCGCGTCGGGAGGCACATCGTTGAGTGTGCCGTTCTCGCTCAGTTGCAAAGTCCGGATGTAGGAGACAATCGCCCAGCGGTCCGCCGGCGCAACCTGGGCGGCATAATCCTGCATGGCCCCGAATCCGTTGGTGATCACGTCGAAGATGTAGCCGGCCTGCACTTGCCGCAGCCGGTCGCTATGGTACGAAGGCGGATGCTTATAGCCGCGCCGCACGATTTTGCCGTCGCCGAATCCCAGCCGGCCGTGGCACGGAGAGCAATAAACATTGAAGCGGTTCTGGCCCCGTTCGATCACCTGGCGGGTCACCGGGAACGGGAAGGTTTCCAGGAATGTCTTGCCGTCAGGCCCCTTGCCGGTATAGAAGGCAGCGTCGTCGTCCAGGTGGCCGCGCGGTATCGTCCCCTCGATCAGCGGACGCTGGGACCGGCCGTCCTCGAAGAATGTGCTGGGCCGCAGCGGAGTATATTTGGGCTGATCCTGCATGTCCGACCGGCAACCCACAGTCGCGGCCAGCGCCAGCAGGACAACGCCCCAGACAACGGTGGTGGGACAGACCATCGTTTTTCGTGGTCTGTCATGCCCTGGCCAGTCCGCAACGGCCCGACAGACGACAAAAAACGATCGTCTGTCCCACCGGATGCCCCTGCCGACGCCCGCTGCCACGGAGCGAAGAAGCGTCGAGCTGAGACTCGACGCGGCACGCACGAGTGCGTGCGCCACGGTGAAGTTAATCCTGCACTGATCCTTAGTGCGCAACTTCGGACACCTCTTTAGCATCCAGGCTCTCCAGGAACTGGGCCGTCTTCTGGCGTTCGAACAGCGGGTCCTCCGATTCGATGCACAGAAAGAACCGGTCGCGCGATGCCAGCGCGAACCGCTTGGCATTGAACACCGGGTGATACGGCATCGGCAAGCCGCACAGGCCCAACAGGCCCAACACGGTCGTCAAACCGGCAAATAGAATCGTGCATTCGAAGGTGATGACAAAATACTCCGGCCAGCTATGGAGCGGCCGGCCGCCCACGTTGATCGGGTAATAGATCACCGTGACGAAGTACTGCAGCAGATAGCCGAGCGCGCCGCCCGTGAGCCCTCCCAGTAGCACCAGCAGGGGCAGACGGTTGTGATGCAAGTGGAGCGCGTCGGTCAACTCTTCGATCGGAAACGGGGTGTACGCGTCCAGCTTGCGGTAGCCTTTCTCGCGCGCTGCGCGGGCCGCTTTCACCAGCGCGTTGGGAGTCTGGAATTCGGCGATCAGCCCGTAGGCCGGAGCGCTTTCGGCCGTGGCGTGACCGCTCGCGGAAGGTTCACTCATTCCGCCACCTCCTTGTCCACCTTGGCGTGCGGCAGCAGCGTGCGCACTTCAAAAATGGAGATCATGGGCAATCCGCGGATGAACAGGAAAAACAACGTCAGGAACAGGCCGATGGTGCCGAGGAAAACGCCCCAGTCCCAACGCGTGGCGTGGAAGATGCCCCACGAAGACGTGACAAAATCCTGCGCCAGGCTGCTGACGATAATCACGAACCGCTCCAGCCACATGCCGCACAGCACCACCATCGAAGACAGGAACAGCAGCGCCGGCGTGTTCCGGATCCTCTTGAACCAGAGCAACTGCGGCGCGATGATGTTACACGCCACCAGGCTCCAGTAAGAGCTCATGTACGGCCCGGTCATGCGATGGTGAATGGCCGCGGCCTCGAAGATATTGCCGCTGTACCAGCCGGTGAACGCTTCCAGGATATAGGCGTATGCCACGATCAGGCCGGTCGCCAGCATCACCTTGCCGCAATTATCCAGGTGCTTGTCGGTGATCAGCCCTTCCAGGCCATAAACCGAGCGCAGCGGAATGGCCAGCACCAGCACCATGGCAAAGCCGGAATAAATCGCGCCCGCCACGAAGTACGGGGGGAAGAAGGTGCTGTGCCAGCCGGGAACGATTGCCACGGTGAAGTCGAAGCTCACCACCGTGTGCACCGAAAGCACCAGCGGCGTGGCCAGACCGGCCAGCAGCAGCGAAGCCGTCTCGTAAACGCTCCAGTGCTTCGCCGAGCCGCGCCAGCCCATCGCCAGCAGTCCGTAAATCACGCGCGCGATTTTATTCCCGGCGCGGTCGCGCAGCGTCGCCAGGTCGGGAATCAAGCCGACAAACCAGAACACCGCCGAAATGGTGGCGTACGTCGATACCGCGAACACGTCCCACACCAGCGGGCTGCGAAAGTTGGGCTCGATACCCATCGTATCGGGATACGGGAACAGCCAGAATGCCAGCCACGGGCGCCCCAGGTGCAGAATTGGAAACATGCCCGCGCACGCCACCGCGAACAACGTCATGGCCTCCGCGAACCGGTTGATGGAGTTGCGCCATTTCTGGTTCAACAGCAACAAAATCGCCGAAATCAGCGTTCCCGCGTGGCCGATACCGATCCACCAGACGAAATTAGTGATGGCGAATCCCCACATTACCGGCGTCCGCAGCCCCCAGATACCGGGCCCCAGGATGAACAGCAGGGTCGTTGAGATCGCAAAAACGCCGAGCAGCGCCAGCCCCAACCCGAAACCCAGGAACCAGAACGGCGGGGTGCGCTTGGTTTGCACCACGCTGGCGATCTGGTCGGTGATGCTGCTGAACGTATAGCCGGGCGCGATGATCTCGTGCGGTTCCGGTCTTTCCATTACCACGTTTTGTTCTTCCGCCATGTTCGCGCCCTAAACCTCAATGTCCGGATTGGGATTGCGCAGGCTCGCCAGGTAAGTCGTACGGGGCCGCGTATTCAAATCGCCCAGCAGCGAGTAGTTGCGTTTGTCGGCCTTCAATTTCGCCACCCGGCTGGCGGGATCGTTCAAATTACCGAACACGATCGCTTCGGCCGGACAGGTGGCCTGGCAGGCGGTTTGGATTTCGCCTTCCCGGACCTTGCGATTCTCCTCTTCGGCCTCGATCTTGGCGGCGTTGATGCGCTGCACGCAGTAGGTGCATTTTTCCATCACGCCGCGGCTGCGCACGGACACGTCGGGGTTGCGCAGCAGCTTCAGGCTGGGCGTTTCGTAATCGGAGAAAAGGTAGAAATTGAACCGCCGCACCTTATACGGGCAGTTGTTGGAGCAATAGCGGGTGCCCACGCAGCGGTTGTAAACCATGTCGTTGAGCCCCTCGGAGCTGTGGGTGGTGGCCTGCACCGGGCAGACCAGCTCGCAGGGAGCGTCTTCGCATTGCTGGCAGGGCACCGGCTGGTTATACACGGCCGGATCGTTCGCCGAGCCGCTGTAATAGGAATCCACGCGGATCCAGTGCATGGCGCGGCCGCGCCTCACCTGGTCCTTCCCCACCACGGCGATATTGTTTTCCGCCTGGCACGCCACCACGCAGGCGCTGCAGCCGGTACACGCGTTCAGGTCGATCGCCATGCCCCAGGCATAGCCCTTGTAATCCCACCCCGGATAGATCGTCAGGCCCGGCGGCGGCGTTTCCACGCCGGCGTGAACCGCTTCCGGGTCCTTCAGGTATTCCGCCAGGCCGCCCTGGTGAACCAGGTGGCGATCGGTGTCGAGCACGTGGTCGTTCTGGGTATTCGCCAGCAGGTAGAGGCCGTCGGTCTTCTTGGCAGTCATCCCCACGTCGTGCCACAGCGCTTTGGCGGTGCGCAGGCCGTACGGATTGAAGCCCATGCCTTTGGCCACCTGGCCCGCCTTGGTGCGGCCGTAGCCCAGGTGCAAGGTGACGGCGCCATCCACGTGGCCGGGCTGCACGAACACCGGCGCGCGCAGGCTGCGGCCCTGGTAGGTTAGTTCCACCAGCGGCACGCCGTCCATGCCCAGGTTCAGCATGTTCGACGGTTCCACCCCAAGCTGGTGCGCGGTGGCCTGGCTCATGATCGCCGCGTTGTCCCAGGTCAGCTTGGTGATCGGCTTGGGTAGCTCCTGCAGCCACGCGTTATTGGCGAATCGGCCATCATAGATCGCCGGGTCGGGGCGGAACAGGATTTCCAGCGTGCCATGCAGCTTGGGCTTCTGCGCCGGCTCGGAGATGCCCGCGAATTTGATAGGGAAGGTCTTGGCCGGCAGCGCCGAATCCGCCATCACCCCGTCGTGCACCGACCGCCGCCACCAGGCCTCAAAGTCCGCGCCTTTGTGAACTCCCGCCCAGTAGCCCTTGACGATCTCGTAGTCGCTTCTTTCCGGCGCGTCGGTGAGCATCTGCAGCAGTTGCGCCGCTGAGCGCCCATCGTAGAGCGGCAGAATCAGCGGCTGCTGCAGCGAGACCGTGCCATCGAAAGCGCGCGCGTCACCCCAGCCCTCCAGGTAATGGACCTCCGGCAGCCTCCACTCGCAGATTTCCGAAGTCTCGTCTTCATACAGGCTTAAATGCACGCGATTACGGGCCTTCGCGAGCCGGTCGCGGAGCCCCAGTTCCACCGGTCCGTTGAAGGCCGGATTGCCGCCCAGAATCAGCAGCAGCTCCACCGAGCCCGCATCCAGGTCCTTCACCAGGTCTTCGAGCGAAGCTACTTGGTCGTTCGAGCCCACTTCGATGGGGTCGGTGTAGAATACCGTCTTGCCGATGTTGCCCAGGTGATCGTTCATGGCGTGCACCAGGGCGTGCACGACGGGCGGCTGTTGATCGCCGGCGATGATTACGCTGGCGCCGCGATTGCGCCCCAGGTCGCCCGCGATGCCGCCGATCCACTTGAAAACGTCGTGGTTGTCGCCGTTTTTCGGCCCGCTGGCCAAGCCCATCCCGGCAGCCAGCGCCCAGGCGAATTCCTCGATATCGGTGGCGCGCAGCGGCAGGCGATGGTCCGCCTTGCTGCCCGTGGGCGTAGGCATGGGCTCCGCCACGTACAACCGGTTCATGGTATTCCGTCCGGCCCCGACCCGCCGGCCGGCCGAAAATTGCCGCGTATAGCGCAGCCAGCCCGGTCCGGAAGACAGAAAATCGGAATCGATGGCGACGATGACGTTGGCGTTTTCCAGGTTGTAATACGTATTCACCGGTTGGCCGAATGCCAACTGGGAGCCGGCGCGCGCGCTGTGCGCTCCGGCAGGCTCCCATTGGTGCCACTTCGCCGCCGGGTAGAACTTCTTCACCGCCTCGAACTGCGCGGCCAGGGTCGGCGAGGTGATGGTCTCGGTCAGAATCCGAATGCCCGCGCCTCCAGCCGGTTTCTGCTGTTCCAATAGACCGGCCAGAAAATTATAGAAGTAGCTCCAGGACCGCACCTCGCCCTGGTGCGAGACCACTCGCGCGCGGTCGGGATCGTACAACCCCAGCACCGACGCTTGGGTGTACGGATCGCACGCCCCCAGCGAAGCCGGGTGTTCCGGATTGCCTTCGATCTTGGTCGGGCGCCCTTCGTGGCTCTCCACCAGTACACCCGTGCCGACTCCCGAAAGCGTCATGGTGGAGGCGAAGAACAACGGCTTGCCGGGAATCAGTTCTTCCGGTTGCTTGGTATAGGGCGCGATCTGTTCGGTGGGCTGGCGGGTGCAGGCAGCCAGGCCACCCAGCGCCAGCGACGCCCCCATCAGTTTTAGAAAATTGCGGCGGCCTTCGACCGGGCTTTCGTCCTCGCCCCAGCCGATCGCCTGCCGCGGAAATTCCCGCTCGATCAGGTCCTGGAATTCCGGCGTCCCCGCCAGTTCCTCCAGGTTGCGCCAGAATTCGCGCCCGCGAGTCCCGTTCAACCGCGCCCGCGCCGCGGCTACATCCAGCTTTTTTGGTGTTTGGCTCATCGGTGACAAGTGGAACAACTGGTCAGTGTTCGCGCGTCCTGTATCTTGTATTCCGCTACCAGGCGGGTCCCGATCTCTCCCTGGTTCCCGGCCGGCTCATAACCCATGGTGGTGATCGACTCGCGCGGTCTTACATATTTCTCCGGGTTGCGGTGGCAATCGAGACACCACGACATCTGCAGCGTCGGATGCTGCGCTGTCAGCGCCATCTTATCGATCCGCCCGTGGCAGGTCTCGCACCCCACTCCTTTGTTCACGTGAATGCTGTGATTGAAATACACGAAGTCGGGCAGGTCGTAAACCCGCGTCCAGCGAATCGTGCCGCCGGTGCGAAAGGCCTCCCGCACCGGTTCCAGCGTGGGACTGGTCTTCCAGATCTGCGAATGGCAGTTCATGCAAGTCTTGATCGGTGGAATGTTGGCGAACCCGGAAGTCTCCACCGTTGTATGGCAATACCGGCAGTCGATGCCGAGCGCGCCCACGTGGTGCGCATGGCTGAACGGCACCGGCTGCTCACGTACCTCGCCCTGCCGCGTCATATAACCGGAGCGGTTCAAAGTGTCGAACGCCCAGCCGGCGAACGCGATCAGGAACACCACGCCGAAGATGCTAATCCGCGCCAACGCATTGGAACTGCGATTGAATATCTGGGACATAGTTTTAGATCGGGCTGAATCCCAGTGACCGAGAGTTGTGCCTTCGCATTGTTTGTGTCAGACAGCTTGAAACCCGGAGACTCCCGCTTGTTGCCTGCGCCCGGCTAACTCGGCGCGGCAACAGCCTTCGCTCCGGCGTTTTTCCATTGTAAACGACCCGGGGTCCCAACTTAGATCCAATTAGTGCTGTAAATTCCTACAATTTTAAGAACGTTCCAGCAGATACACCGCATCCTCGTGCCGGCTGCCTTCGGCCGTACACACCGCCAACTGCGCCTTTCGCCGTGTCTCGACCGACGGCCTGTCCCAGAGCGAAGCGCCGCAGTATTCCCCATCCTTACGCAGTACGTAAAAGTGCAAATCGATGGCTTCCAGACGCTTCCGGTCGTTGTCGAAATTGCGCGCCACGCGCTTCAACGCCTCGATCGCGGCCTCCTTAGGCGGCAATCCGTGGTGCATGTTCTCCACAATCAGATGCGCGCCGCACACGCGAAGATTCTCTTCTCCTCGTCCGGTCGAGCCCGCCCCCCCGATGTCCTGATCGAGCCACAGCCCGCCGCCCACGATCGGCGAATCCCCCAGCCGCCCGGCCAGCTTCCAGGCCATCCCGCTGGTGGTGGTCACCGCCGACATCTCGCCCTTCTCGTTCAAGGCAATGCAATTGATGGTGCCGTGCGGCGGATGGATGGCGTAATCCCACAGCTCGGCCAGCGTCTCTTCGCCGATCTGGGGAAACCTCCGTTGGACTTCCCGAATCACCGCCGTTTTGCGCGCCTCCGGCGGCGCATCCACGCCCGGCCCCCAGTTGCTATGCCCGTTCGCGTCGCGCAGCGCGCGTTTCCACATCAGCCAGGCCGCGCGCGCTTCGTCGGTGAAAATATCCTCTTCCTTGAAACCCTCCGCTTTGGCGAATTTCAGCGCCCCCGCTCCCACCAGCATCATGTGGTCGGTGTCCTGCATCACGCGCTGCGCCACCTGCGACGGCGTCTTGATATTCTGCAGCGCCCCCACCGCGCCCATGCGCCGGCTGGGGCCGTGCACCACGCTCGCGTCCAGCTCCACCACGCCGTCTTCGTTGGGCAGCCCGCCGTAGCCCACGCTGTGATCGCGCGGGTCGAGCTCCACGATATTGACTCCCGCAATCACCGCGTCGAGCGTGTCGCCACCGCCCGCGATCACCTCCATCGCCTTGGCGCAGCAATGCAGACCGCCGTCGTTCATGTTGGCGCTCGAAATCACAATCCGCTTCGGCCGCGCCTGGGCCGCGACGATCCCCGCCGCCGGCAGCGCGGCAGCGCCCATCAAAACCGCTCTCCTACTCCATTCCGGCCCGCTCATTTCCCCTTTGTCGCCCACAGCGAAGCCCGCCCTGAAGCCGTCGCCTAGCCGAACTCCGCATCTCTACTTTTGGCAGAAAGACATTATGTCACAGCCGGAGCGGGATGGTGTACTCCGGTTTTGGAAGCGTTTTGCATGCCTATCCCCGGCATTGACGAGCCCCGCCCGTCGCCCTACACTGAGAACAGGGTCGCACGTCGACCGTAGTGTCAACATGACCGTTACCGTCAAAAGCAAAATGCCGATTGTCGTCCCTCCCTCCGTTCGCCGGCTGGCGGGTTTCAAGAGCGGGGACAAGCTCGAATTCAAGGTGAGCGGTGGCATCGTTTCCATTCTTCCTAAACGGGATTCCGGCGACACCCTGACGCCCGAGGAAGCGAAGGTCGTGCGCCGCGGCGAGGCGCAACTTAAACGCGGCGACTCGAAACCCTGGCGCGCCGTGAAACATGCGCTGGCTCGCTGAGATCTCCGGCGGAGCCCAAAGGCACTATCCTTCAAGGGTGCAACCCCATATGTGGTACGGTTCTGGGCCGAGGCCACATGGAAATGCGGTGGTTTCTGTGGAAAACACGAAAAAACTACCCACACCGGCTAGCCACGGCGCGTCTGTATATATAGAATTAGAGTCGTTATGCCCACTGATCTTGAGCTACTCATCGAATTGGCGCGCAAACATCAAATGACGGCAGCCGAATGCGACGCTCAGATCCGGAGCTTCGCCTACGGCAACACTCATTTTGAAAACGAGTCGATAACCCGCGAGGATGTTGACCGGGCTGTAACGTCCTTGACCGCCGACGACACGCGGTTCCCGCGCACTTAAGTGCCCGGCCTGTATCGCACGGGGGAAGAAAAGCGCCAACTGGAGTCCAGGAACGGTGCTATCCAGTTTCTGGCCGTGCTTAACTACATCGATGAGTGGGGGCCAGAGTCAATCCTGACTCCGGTGATCGTGCTGGAGCTCCAGCGGCTAGCCGTGAACCAGATTTATACGTGTGCGGGTAACTCCGCAGCGGCCCCGTCATGATCGCCGGCGTGGATCACCACCCCCCAAACCACGCCGAGGTCCCCTCCCTTGTGGATGGGATGTGCCTCTACGTCAACCAAAACTGGAGCCGCGGTCCGATCCACTTGGCGTCATACCTGATGTGGAGGGTGAACTGGATCCATCCATTCTTCGGGGGGAACGGCAGAACGGCCAGGGCGGTTTCGTATCTCGTTCTGTGCGCTCGTTTGGGGTTCCGGATTCCTGGTACGCCTACGATTCCGGAGTCCATTGCCGCGGAACGTGGACCGTATTATCGGGCATCACAGGCAGCCGATACAGCTTGGGCCGACGGTCGCATTGACCTGAGCGAGATGGAAGCCCTGATGACAGGCCTTCTCGCCAAGCAGTTACTTGCGGTGCACCGCCAAGCCACCGGCAATCCAGATCGGCTCTAAGACTGCCCTTCCCTCCCCTTGCGCCTCACCCTCAAACCCTGCATAATGGCCTAATTCCCTGACGCCTGCAGCCCTTGCCGGGACGCGGTGGTTTTTTCATCCGGGAAGGCTGGAGACCGAGGCTGGTGAAATGACGAAAAACGAAATCATCCTGGCCAACCAGGAATTCCTGTTCCCCGCCGTCTTTCATTATTATAAGGAGCCACTGGTAGTGGCTCGCGCCAAGAACCAATACCTTTGGGACGCCGATGGCAATCAATACCTGGATTTCTTCGGCGGCATCGTTACGGTGAGCGTAGGCCACTCGAACGACCAGGTGAACGCCAGGCTTCACCAACAGATCGACACCCTGCAGCACGTTTCCACCCTTTTCGCCAATGAGCCGCAAGCGGCCCTGGCCAAGAAAATCGCCTCCATCACGCCGGGCGGCGGCCAACTCACCAAATCGTTCTTTACCTGTAGCGGCACCGAAGCCAACGAAACCGCCATCCTCGCCGCCCGCTGCTATACCGGCAACACCGAAATCGTGGCCCTGCGCCACTCCTATCACGGGCGCTCGTCGATGGCCATGTCCCTCACCGGCGTCGGTTCCTGGCGCCTCGGCCCGCCGCAGGCCGGCGTGGTCCACGCCCACAACGCGTATTGCTACCGCTGCCCCTTCGGCCTGAAATATCCCGATTGCGAAGTCCGCTGCGCCGCCGATATCGAGGAGCTGATCCGCAGCTCCACTTCCGGCCGCATCGCTGGCTTTATCGCCGAGCCCATCCAGGGCGTCGGCGGCTTCATCACCCCGCCCAGGGAGTATTTCCGGATCGTCGAAAAGGTGGTCCGCAACTACGGCGGCATCTTCATCAGCGACGAAGTCCAGACCGGCTGGGGACGCACCGGCGGCAAGTGGTTCGGCATCGAACAGTATGGCGTCGTGCCCGATATCATCACCGCCGCCAAGGGGCTGGCCAACGGCAGCCCCATCGGCCTTACCGTGGCCAAACCCGAAGTGGCCGACGCCGTCAAGGGCCTCACCATCTCCACCTTCGGCGGCAACCCCGTCACCTGCACCGCCGCCAAAGCCGTCATCGATTTTATCGAAGAGCAGGACCTGCTCACCAACTGCACCGAAACCGGCGCCTATCTGCACGGCCGCCTGGCCGAACTGAAAGATAAGCACGAAATCATCGGCGAAGTGCGCGGCATGGGCTTAATGGCCGCGCTGGAACTGGTGACCGACCGCCGGAGCAAAACCCCCGCGCCCGCCGAAACCGCCCTGGCTCTCGAAGCCGCCCGCGAGAACCGCATCATTCTCGGAAAGGGCGGCATGTATGGTAATGTGCTGCGGATCTCCCCGCCCATGAACGTCGGCCGCTCCGACGTCGACCAGTTTATCCAGCTTCTGGACAAGAGCCTGGCAGCCGCGACCGCCGCCGTGGCCGGGAGCGCGCGATGAGCCATGCATCGGCCTCCTTGCGCCCGGCGCCGGCCGTTCCGCGCAATCTCGAGCAGTTCCCCGAGTTGCATCCGCCCCTCGATCCACAGTCGGCCATTGCCGAAGCCAACCGCTGCCTGTTCTGCTTCGACGCCCCATGTACCGGCGCCTGCCCCACCCACATCGATGTGCCGCGCTTCATCAAGAAAATCGCCTCCGGCAACCTGCGCGGCTCGGCATCGACCATTCTCGATGCCAACATTCTGGGCCTGAGCTGCTCCCGCGTCTGCCCGGTCGACGTGCTCTGCGAAGGCGCCTGCGTGCTGCACCGTTACAATAAGAAGCCCATCGAGATCGGCCGCCTCCAGCGCTACGCCATGGACGCCTTCTATGCCGCTTCGGGCGGCGTCGCCGCCCCCTTCCCGGTTCCTCCCGTCGCGGATCGAACTCAAAAGGCGGCGTGCATCGGCGGCGGCCCGGCATCGCTCGCTTGCGCCGCCGAGTTGCGCCGCCACGGCTATCCGGTCGCCGTATTCGACAACCGCGCCTTTCCCGGCGGCCTCAACACCTACGGCGTCGCCGAATACAAGCTGCGCCCGTCCGACAGCCTCAGAGAGGTGGAGATGGTTCGCTCCCTGGGAGTCGAATTCCGCCAGGCCGACGTCGGCGTTTCCGTTTCCCTGGAGGCCATCGAGGAAGAGTTCGCCCTCGTCTTTCTCGGCATGGGATTGGGCGCCATGGAGCGGCTCGATATTCCCGGCGAGGACCTGCGCGGCGTCATCGATGCACTGCATTTCATCGAACGCTACAAAACCGCCGCGGATTTCGCCGTGGGCAAAAGAGTGGTCGTGATCGGAGCCGGCAATACCGCCATCGATGCCGCCAACGCCGCGCGCCGCCTGGGCGCCGAGGAGGTCCATATTTTCTATCGCCGCACCGAGCGCGAAATGCCCGCCTTCGGCTTCGAATTCGCGCACGCCAAGCTGGAGGGCGTCCGTTTCCATTGGCTCGCCCAACCGGTCGAAATCTTCGGCCGCGATGGCCGCGTCACCGGTGTCAAGTTCCAGGAAACCAGCCTGTCGGGTACCCATGCCGGCGGGCGCCGCAAGGTCTTGCCCGTCCCCGGTGTCTTTTTCGAATGCGCCTGCGATATGCTCATCCCCGCCCTGGGACAATCGCGCCTCACCGGCTTGCTCGAACACAAACAGGGCCTCGAGGTGTCGGGCGGCGTGATCGTGGTGGAACGCGCCACCGGCCAAACGGGCAATCCCCGCTATTTTGCCGGCGGCGATTGCGTCAACGGAGGCCGCGAAGTGGTCGATGCGGTGGCCGACGGGAAACGCGCCGCGGCTGGCATGATCGCCCGCCTGGGGGCCCGGCATGGCTAATCTCACCACCAACTTCGCCGGTATCCGCTGCCCCAACCCTTTCTGGCTGGCTTCCGGACCGCCTACCAATTGCGGCGAGCAGGTCATGCGCGCCTTCGACGCCGGCTGGGGCGGCGCCGTCTG
The DNA here is from genome assembly GCA_003164035.1 of Bryobacterales bacterium. Taxonomy (GTDB): domain Bacteria; phylum Acidobacteriota; class Terriglobia; order Bryobacterales; family Bryobacteraceae; genus JBEKYD01. The sequence goes on from PLRS01000016.1 coordinate 16,184, forward strand.
GAAGACTATCGGCGACCCCATCGTCAACGTATCCTCGCGCTACTCCTCGGTGGATTGGGCCGGCCAGCGCATGATGGGGCTCAACAACATCGAGCTCATCAGCGACCGCCCCATTGAAGTCAACCTGCGCGAAATCGCCGACGTGAAGAAGCGCTATCCCAAACATGCCGTCATCGCTTCGCTCATGGTGGAATCCAAACGCGAAGCCTGGCACGACATCGTCAAACGCAGTGAAGACGCCGGCGCCGACGGCCTGGAGCTCAACTTCGGCTGCCCGCACGGCATGAGCGAACGCGGCATGGGCTCCGCCGTGGGCCAGGTGCCCGAATACGCGTGCCTGATCACCGAGTGGGCGAAGGAAGTCGCGCGCGCTCCCGTGCTGGTCAAACTCACCCCCAATATCACCGATATCCGCGCCGTCGCGCGCGCCGCCAAACGCGGCGGGGCCGACGCCCTCAGCGCCATCAATACCATCAACTCGATCACCGGCATCGACCTCGATACTTTCACGCCGCGCCCGGACGTGGGCGGGCTCTCCTCCCATGGCGGCTACTGCGGTCCGGCGGTGAAACCCATCGCCCTGCACCTGGTCGAGCGGGTGGCCTCCGACCCCGAGGTCGGCCTGCCGATTTCCGGCATCGGCGGTATCGGCGGCTGGCGCGAAGCAGCCGAATTCATGCTGCTCGGCTGCGGCACCGTCCAGGTTTGCACCGCCGTCATGCACTACGGCTATCGCATCGTCGAAGATATGATCGACGGCCTATCCAACTGGATGGATGAAAAGGGCTTCGCCACCATCGGCGATTTCCGCGGCCGCGCCCTCGCCAAGATCACCGAGTGGAAGCACCTCGACCTCAACTACAAAATCGTGGCCCGCATCCACGCCGACAAGTGCATCGGATGCGAGCTCTGCTATATCGCCTGCTGGGATGGCGCGCACCAGTGCATTCACCTCGACGCGGCTCACTACGCGCACATCAAACCCGCCGATTTGGAAGCCGCCAGCCGTGCGCGCATCGCCGTCACTCCAATCGCCAAACTGGGCACACCCCACGCCGCGCCCTCCACCACCCCGCCCGAGCGCATTCCCCACGTGGATGAAGAGGAATGCGTCGGCTGCAACCTGTGCTGGCTGGTTTGCCCCGCCCCCGGCGCCATCACCATGGAACAAGTCCCCGTCGGTAAGCAGTCTGAATCCTGGCACCAGAGGACCGAGTCCCATGCCTGATCGTGGGACAGGCCTCCTGGCCTGTCAACCCGCAACTGTGGGGCAGGTTGTCAACCTGCCGGCCGCTTGTCAATCGGCCTTTTGGAGCTGCCTGAAAAATGCCCACTAGCACCCTGATCCGCAACGGCACGGTCGTCACTGCCACCGAGACCCGTCCCGCCGATGTCCTGATCGAAGGCGAGCGCATTAAAGAGGTCCGCGCCGGATTGCCCGTCGAAGGTGTCGACCGCGTTATCGACGCCGCCGGCCTCTACGTCCTCCCCGGCGGCATCGATGCCCATACCCACCTCGACATGCCCTTCGGCGGCACCACCTCGGCCGACGATTTCCTTACCGGCACGCGCGCGGCCGCGTTCGGCGGCACCACCAGCCTGGTGGATTTCGCCATTCAGGCCCGCGGCACCCGCATGCGCGACGCCCTAGATACCTGGTGGAAGAAAGCTGAAGGCAAAGCCGCGATCGATTACGGCCTGCACATGATCGTTACCGACCTCGGCGGTGCCGGCCTAGAAGATATGGATGACGTGGTCGCCGAAGGCGTGGCCAGCTTCAAGCTCTTCATGGCCTATCCCAACGTGCTGATGGTCGACGACGGCACCATCTTCAAGGCCCTTTCGCAGACCGCCAAAAACGGCGCCCTCATCTGCATGCACGCCGAAAACGGCAGCGTCATCGACGTGATTATCGCCCGCGCCCTGGCCGAAGGCAAAACCGCTCCCATCTATCACGCCCTCACCCGTCCGCCCCGCGCCGAAGCCGAAGCCGTCCACCGCGCCATCGCCCTGGCCGAAATCGCCGGCGCACCGGTCTACATCGTCCACCTGTCGTCGGAAGATGCCCTCAACCAGGTGCGCGAAGCCCGAGACCGCGGCGTGCCGGCGTTCGCCGAAACCTGCCCGCAGTACCTGCTGCTCTCCATCGAGGAGCTTGAACGTCCCAATTTCGAAGGTGCCAAGTACGTCTTCACCCCGCCCCTCCGCCCCAAGGAGCACCAGCCCAAACTCTGGGACGGTCTGAAAGACGATCACCTGCAAGTAGTCTCCACCGATCATTGCCCCTTCTGCTTCGCCGACCAAAAAATCCTCGGCAAAGACGATTTCACCAAGATCCCCAACGGCGGTCCCGGCATCGAAAACCGCCTCCAGTTGATCTACCACCATGGCGTCAACGCCGGCAAGATTTCCCTGAACCGCTTCGTCGAGATCACGTCCACCACGCCCGCCCGCATTTTCGGCATGTATCCGAGAAAAGGCGAAATCGCCCCCGGCAGCGATGCCGACGTCGTCCTCTGGGACCCGGCCGCCCTCTACACCATCAGCGCCCAGACGCACCACATGCGCGTCGACTATTCCATGTTCGAAGGCTACGAAGTGAAAGGCAACGCAAGAACCGTAATTTCCCGCGGCGAAGTGATCGTCGATAATGGCGAGTTCCTAGGTAAGCCCGGCCGCGGCCAATACCTGAAGCGCACAGCCCGCGGCGGCGCCTGGAAATAGCCGGCGCCTCTGTGCATTTCCACCCGGTCGGAACCCCTTGCGTTTTGTGGCGCACGCACTCGTGCGAACCCGCTGCCTCCTGCCCGAATGGAGCGGTATGCCAGAATGCCGGCAATCCGCAGCCCGGACCTTCGCTCGCAGCCCGGCCGTTACCGGCCGGACCGGAACAAGGGAGAACAGAACCCATCGAACAACAAGGCAAAACCACCGCGTCCGCAATAACGGACGAATCGCCCCTGCAAATCCTTTGGGGGGTATACTGTGTACCGGAAGGATGGCTTCTCATGAATCGACAGTCCACTCCGGGCGCGTTCGATGGGAAGGCGGCCTGGAAGCCTCGTTGGATGATCTTCGGTTTGTCGCTTGGCTTCGCGTTCGGCTTGACGCCACAACTGGTGCGCGGGCAGACCTGCTTTGAGAGTTGCCAGAACAGTTGCAGCGGCGTTCCTGAAATTGTCAGACAGGGATGCGTCGACACCTGCGCTAGCAACTGCAAAAAAGAGCCACCTAAGCCCTACGGCGCCGTCGCCTTTGGCACGCACGGAGCCGAGGGGATCTCCTGGGCCAGACAGACTCAGGACGAGGCCGATCGGGACGCCCTAGCCTCCTGCAGCAAAATCGGGACTAACTGCAAGATCGTGTTCCGATACCAGTACACGTGTGCCGCGCTGGCGGTAGCGACCGGGGCCCAGCATTATGAGGCGGCGACGGGCTACAGCGAGAAGGACGCAGAAGCGAATGCCACGTCTGTATGCCAGCAGAGTTGGGGCAAATGTTTGACTAACCTATCCGCGTGTTCGGCGGCCGGCGCGGGTAGGGCATATCCGCCGGCGCCGCCCAAAGCGACATCCTGGGGCGCCATCGCCTACAGCACGGCGGATATGGGCGCTGGATGGTCGATGGGCAAGAGTGATCGGCCCGGCGCGGAGAAAGAGGCCATGAACACCTGTTCCCAGCGCGGCAGGGCCTGCGTTTTGCGCGCAGCCTTTAACAAGCAGTGCGGGGCACTTGCGGCGGATCGGGATTTCGCCGGTTTGGGAGTCTCCACCGATCAGAGAGACGCGCAGCGAAAGGCGATTGATGAGTGCACCAAGGCCGGTGGCACGAGATGCGTCTTGCACATTGCCTTTTGCTCCTTTTGACTGTTGGGCATCCAATTCTCCGGCTTCGCTATGACTTCTTGCTTCTGGAATCGCGCTGATCTCGAATTTCGTAGCCGCAAAAGGAAACTCTCAGAATTGTATTGCCTTTTTGACCTCTCTGTCATAATGCCTTCACCTCTTCCCCGCTACCCTGAGTAAGCTCGGCCTATGAATATCCTCAAACTAACGCGCACTATCATTCTCTCCGGCTTCCTGGCCGGATCGCTGTTTGGCCAAGTCCCGGCCAAAGCCCCCAAAACCCCCATCTTTATCTCACCCGCATTGGTCGACGCCGTGGTATTGATGGCTCCGCCGCCCGCGCTCGACTCGAAAAAAATGTCCCAGGCCATCGGCGAAATCTACGCCATCCATCGCTCCGCCACCCCGCAAGAGATCGAACGCGCCAAGTGGGACAACGAGCACGAAAACCTCTTCGCCATCGCGAGCGTACTCGGCGACAAGTTCACCCGGGAATCCATGCCCGCCACCGCCCGACTGTGGGCCGATATGGATAACGATCAGGGCATGGTCGTCTCCGCGGCGAAGAAGTTCTTCCAGGAACCGCGCCCGTATGATCTCGATCCGAATATCAAGTCCGTCTGCGGCGCCAAGCCCGGCGGCCCCAGGAATTCCTACCCCAGCGGTCATGGCACCATCGGCTATCTGAGCGCCCTCGTCCTCAGCATGATGGTTCCGGAAAAGAGCGAACTCATACGCGCCCGCGCCGACGAATACGCGCACAACCGCGTCGTGTGCGGCGATCATTATGCAGCCGACCTTCAGGGGAGCAAAGAAGCCGCCGAGCTGATTATGGGCAACATGATTGGCAACCCGAAGTTCCAACAGGAATTCGCCGCCGCGAAAGCCGAAGTGCGTCAGGCCCTCGGCCTCTGATGCACGCGTCCGGGTGGGAGAAGCCATCGCACTTTGAGGTCTCGCGAGATTCTCGACACGTGCGGGAAGGTAGTACGATTGGAATCGCGAAGGACCGGCTGTCAGGTTTCCGCAAATGGCCGTAAAGGCGCCAGAAAGTAGCCCATTGGGCTAAGCCATGGGCTCCCAAGCCAAGCCGGCCCCTGGTCACCTTAGGAGCAGGAGGACCAGCCTGGCCGAAATTCCGGCGCAGGGGTAATGCCATGCCCCTTGTGGCTCTACACGCGAAACCGTTCGCGCAGGGTGTCCGTATAGTCTTGTCGAGACCAATCCTCCCGGTCGGTGTCCATCCCCAGGATCGTGTAAGCGGCTTCCACGATGCGGTCGGTAATTGTGGGCTGTTCCAGAGCTTTGAGGAGCGTTGCAAGACCGCGCGTGTCGTGTCGCTTGGCAAGTCCGATTAGAGCTTCCTCGCGTACGTCCGCGTTTGAGCCGTTCAGCCTCAAATAGAGCGCATCGCGGATTTCGGCGGAATCTTCATCCCCGAGAACTCCAAGCCCGAACGTGGCCCAGTCGCGCACATCCTCATCGGCATCTTCCATTAGAGTGAGGAGGGTGGCGACACTCAGCGCATCGTTAGGTAACGAGCCCAGGGCGCAAGCAACGCTGAACCACTCAGCCGCCTTCTCGAATACCTGCCGCGTTCCAATCCGGCGCAATGCGTTCACCGCCCCCCAGGGCGCATCGTCGTCGTAGTCGCCCTGCAAAGTCCGGTCGAAAAGCTCGTCAATGTCAATCGCGGCCATCGATGCGATTTTAACGGATCGCAACAGGGGCCAGCTCCCAGCGGATCGCGAGAGAGTATTTCACGCCGCTCCCAACAGCGCCTTTTCCACCGCCTCCGGGAAACGATCGATCACCATGAGATAAGCGCGGACAGCGCTCGGCGGTTTCGCCCGGCCAAGCTCCCAATCCTGCAATGTGCGAACACTGAATCCAAAGCGGCGCGCAAACTGAGATTGCGATAGGCCCGACTTCGCGCGAATCGCTTTCACATCTACCGGGCCCGGCACGTCGTACTCGTATTCTCGCAGAGAGACCTCGCCCCGAACGTGCGCGGTGGCTTCCTTCAAGCCTTCCACAACGTCCCTCCCTACGCGGCTGAGCTTCTCAGGTGCGCGCCTACTTACCCGCTTGTCTCTTGGCATCGAGAATCCCTCACGCGCCGTGCCCCGAAAGGCACCCCGGGTTATCCTTCACCACGGCTCCCTCGCCGTGGCCGCCTAGATCCACGATCAGTTGCTGGATCGCACCGTCGTGCAAAACGTTGTTGCTGATGACACAATGTTGCAGCTCTTTGTAAACGATGCCGTACGAGGGCGACCAGATGCCGGCGCTGTTATCGTCGCGGCCGACCACGAGATTGTTGCCGCAGCAAGTGACCCCTCGCGCGCGCTCCAGCCGAATCTGGGAGGAATCATATGTGCCGGGTTTCGCAATCTTTCCGCTGCGCTTAACGAAGTTGCCGGTGATGCTCATCTGCTCCCCGCCCAATATAGCCAGCCCGCAAGTTCCCGCGCGATCGAAAAAGTTCCCGGTAATGTTGTAGCCGTTACCGCCGACAATCAAAATTCCCTCGCGGTTCCACTCGATCCGATTCCCGGTGAACGTACACGAGGCGTTCTCGTCGCGCGCGGCAAAGCCGGCGCCGCGGTTTCCGGAAAGCCAATTATCGAGGAAGAACCCGTCCCACCCTCGTAGCGAAATGCCGTCGCCGGCGTTGTAGGCGATCATCGAATGGCGGATGGAGAAACACCAGGCGCGCGTCAGGCGCACGCCGTCGCCAGTGAAATTGGCGATCTGGGACCGTTCGATACGAAACGTGTCTTCCTGCTTGCCGTAATCCGGCTTGTTGAGCCAGACGCCGTGCACGCCGTCGCCCAGTTTGCCGCCATCGAGGGAGACTCCGTCGATGGTCGCGCCAAACGCGCCGGTGATGTTGAGCAGGCACCCGGCGCGTCCATCCGCCAGCCGGATCACGGAGCCGAATCCGTGCTCGTAATCCCACGCCGGAACGCCGGTGAGCGCTACGTGGGGGCGCATTTGCAGTTCCGCGCTTCGATAGATGCCGGGAGGCACGAACACGGCGCCGCCGCGCGCGGCCGCGGCGTCAATCGCGCTTTGGATCGCCTTGGTGTCGTCGCTGGTTCCATCGCCTTTGGCTCCGAACTGGCGAACGTTGATAACGGTGTCCTCAACCACCGGCGCGGCGCCCATCCCCCGCTTCATGGCCAACCATGCTCCGCCGAGCGCGGCGGCTCGCGCGATCTGCCGCCGGCCGGTAGGGGGTTTTATAGTGTCTTCGGGCATCACGTCTCAGTATATGTCTGAGGATGCCAATGCGCCATGTGTCCCAGGCTCGGAGGTGCTTAACCGATCTGGGGATTTCACAGTTGAGTCCCGGCAACCGCTCCCTTGACGGTCGCGGCTTCGGTTACGGACACCGCGTGTTTGCAGTCACTTACCGAGCCGCGACCGTAAGGGACGGTTACCGGAAACTAACTCCCCCAAATGCTACAATTGTGGATATTCCGGTGGGTTTACTATGAAACCAAGCCTCGCGCTCGCTTCGCCCAAGCCGCGTATTGAATCGAATCTGAAGGACGAAATCGCCGATGAAGTGCTCCGGCTTGGCGGCAACTTGGTCGGGTTCGCTCCGGTGGCTCGTTGGGCCGATGCCGGAGAAGTGCCGCCGGAATACCGTCCCGAAGCGATCTGGCAACTGGCGAAGACGGTCGTGGTAGTGGGTGTGCCCATGCTCCTGCCGATTGTGGAAAGCACCCCATCCATCAATTACCAGGAGATGTACAACGCCAGCAACGTGCTGCTGGATCAAATTGCGTTTCGCCTTTCGCTATTCCTCAACGGGCGGGGGTTTGCCTCCATTCCCATCCCTCGCGACGGCTACGGCAACCTGAAGATCCTGTTAAAGAAGATGCCAGCGTCGTTCAGCCATGTTTACGCCGGCAAATACGCGGGTCTGGGGACCATCGGCTTCAGCCATAACCTGATCAATCCCCAGTACGGTCCGCGTGCCCGCTACGTTTCCCTCTTCACCACCGCCGAAATCGAAGGCGACCCGGTTATCGAGAAGCACCTTTGCAAGAAGTGCGCATTGTGCGGCAGGCTCTGCCCGGCCAAGGCGCTTACGGCGAACCCCGGAAAACTGGCGGCGGAGTTCGACGCGGTGGCTTGCACCAGGCACCATCAGATCCTGGTATCGCAATCGCGCTGGCCCTGCGGCGTCTGCCTCAAGGTCTGTCCCATCGGCGAGGACCGCAAGCTATACCAGCGCACCAATGTCGCGGACTATCTCAGGGAAGCCGAGGCGTTACGGACAGACCCGCGTGACCCGCGCTATAAACACCTGACCCACCTGCGCACGCACGGTTCCGAGAGCTGAAAACTTAGGGGGCGCGCAACGGTCGGCTTCCCGAAAGCCGAACCGGGATTACACGATTCCTTCGAAAAGTATCGAAGTCAGATATCGCTCACCGGAATCGGGCAGCACCACGACAATGGTTTTGCCGTGGAATTCAGGCTGGCGGGCCAGGCGGGCGGCTACGGCAGCGGCGGCCCCGCTCGAAATGCCCGAAAGAATTCCTTCCTCGCGAGCCAGCCGGCGCGCCGTCTCAACCGACTCTTCGTTGGAAACCGTTTCCACGCGGTCTACCACGGAGAGGTCCAGCGTACCCGGGATGATACCGGCTCCAATTCCCTGGATCTTATGCGGGCCCGGCTTCAGCGCTTCGCCGCGCAGATGTTGCGTAATCACCGGACTGGCCGCGGGTTCCACGCCGACCGCGACAATGGCTCTGCCCCTTACGTTCTTGATGTAGCGCGAAACCCCGGTGATGGTCCCGCCGGTGCCGATTCCGCTGACCAGAACGTCTATCTGGCCCTCGGTATCGTCCCAGATCTCCGGCCCGGTGGTCCGGAAATGGATGTCCGGGTTGGCGGGGTTCTGAAATTGCTGCAGCAGGACATAGTGATCGGGGTCGGAGCGGTAGATTTCCTCGGCTTTCGCAATGGCGCCCTTCATGCCGGCCGGGCCCTCGGTCAACACCAGGCGCGCGCCAAAAGCGGCCAGCACCTTGCGCCGTTCCAGCGACATGGTTTCCGGCATGGTGAGCGTGATGGCGTAGCCCTTGGCCGCCGCCACGAAGGCCAGCGCGATTCCCGTGTTCCCGCTGGTCGGCTCAATCAGTTCCTTGCCCGGTGCGAGTACGCCGCGCGCTTCGGCGTCCCACACCATCGATGCGCCGATGCGACACTTAACCGAATAGGAGGGATTACGGCCTTCGATTTTGGCCAGTACCGTGGCTTGATTCCCGTCGACGATCCGGTTCAGTTTTACCAGCGGCGTTCGGCCGATACTCAAAGCGTTGTCGTTGAATCTCATGGCTTAGCTCCATTTAAGGGAATATCAGACTAGAATATCCCATAATAGATCGACTTGCGGGGGATTGCAAATCGCGGCACCGTCATCCCCAGGGGGCATCCGCAACGTTTGCGCCGGCTACCACCGATCTGACACAATGAAACTCGATCCTATGACCGTCATTGACACTGCCGCGCTTCCCTGGGAGGAACGCTGGAACGAGCATCTCGGTGAGACGCTCTACCGCAAGAATCTGATCGAAGATCCCGAAACCGGAGCCGAGATTCGGGTCGTCCGCTATCCGAAGGGCGTCATCAACACCCGCCACGTCCATACCTGCGCGCACGGCATGTACGTGCTCGAGGGAACGTTGGTCACGCACGACGGAAGCTTCGGGCCCGGTCATTTCGTTTGGTTTCCCGCCGGAATCGAGATGGAGCATGGAGCCACGGCGGAGAGCGACGTCACGGTTCTGTTCATTACGAACCGCAAATTCGATATCCAATATCTTCCCTAGACGTTTCCGCAGGCGGGACGATGCGCCTTGCCGGCGATTTGTTCCAGGCGGATGCGCACCACGGCTGTGCGGGAGCCGGAAGTGGCGATAGCCTTTTCCGCCTCGGGCGACAGCGCCCCGCAGAAACGGACGGCCAGAAGTTCCAGCGCCCGTCGTTTCTCCGTGGGATCTGTCACCAGCGCCGCGCGGCCGAATACGACGGCGCTCTCATAGAGGGTGGATAGCTTGGCCGGCAACACCGTGGCACCCGCCACGGCGCAGAAGGAAACCCGCTCTTCATGAGCGATGTTCTCCAGTTTATGGCCCTCCAAGGCGCAGTGAATGTAGAGCACGTTCTCCGACAGCACGTGGTTCACCGGGACCGCATAAGGCCATCCATCGGCTCCCACCGTAGCCAGCACGCCGTGCTCCGCCCGAGCCAGAATTTCACGCGCCTGGTCCTTGGTCAGCGCCCTGTCGGCCCGTCGTATGTCGCGAAAAGCAGTCATCTCACCGATTCCATGAATAGGTTAGCAAGGATCATCGCATTGCCGGCGAGACCACGGGCAGTTCGAAGCGTCTGCTCCAATCCTGAAACGAGCCATCGTAGAGCCTCGCACTCAGTCCCAGGTAGCGTGCCACAAAGTATGGTGCAGATTGCCATGGCGGCGATATTCTCTCTTCCGATTCATTCTAGTCCGGGCTGCTTTATGTCTGCCGCGATGGCGCTGCTTCGAAGCCGGCGGCAGGCTCCGCGGCGCGGTCCACGCGAACATCCAGCGAGAGGCCGGCGCAGGGCGGGGCTTGCCGGGCAACTTTGCGTTCCAACTCCTCATACCGCCGCGCCAGCAGGTCCACCACGTCGGGGTCGAAACTGGCGCCCGCCCGGATGGCGACCTCGCGCATCGCTTCCTCGAGAGGCAGAGCTTTTCGATACCGGCGGTCGCTCGAGAGCGCGTCGAGCGCGTCCACCGCCGAAAGGATCCGCGCGCCCAGAGGGATCCGGTTGCCGCCGAGCCCGTCCGGATACCCGCTGCCGTCCCATCGTTCATGGTGCGCGCGCACGATGGCCGGTACCATGGGATCGAAGCCGGCCCGCTCCAGAATCTCGGCGCCCACCAATGGGTGCGCTTTTACCTTTTCGAATTCATCCGGCGTAAGCTTGCCCGGCTTGGAGGCGATTCTCTCCGGCAGGGCGAGTTTACCGATGTCGTGCAGCAGGGCGGCCGCCTGCAAGCACTCCAGTTCCCGGCCGCGGACACCCATTTCCCGCGCCAGTTCGACCGCATAGACGCGGACACGCCCCAGATGGCCGCGAGTCTCCGGGTCTTTGGCGTGGAGCGCCAGCGAGAGGGCTTCGATGGTACCGGAATGCAAAGTCTCGATCTCGTCCCGGTTCAGGCGGCCCTCCTCGCAGCGGCGCACATACATGCGGTAGGAACGGCAGATCGCATAGAACAGGGGCGGCGCCAGAGCCAGGCTGTAGGGTCGCCCCGGCGCCACCGCCGACCAAATCGACCACGCCAGGAACGAACCCAACAGACAGACATACGCTCCGGCTCTCGGTGTCCAGAAGTCCCGCCGCATTCATCCTAACTGTCCCCCAGGACACTGCGGAAATCAATTTGCCGGCGCACCATATAAGTACTAAGCGCTTTGTCAGCGGGACATCGGTAACATTCGATAACCAACTAAGGTTAATGGCACGGCGCGGGAGAGCTGAGACCGCTATCAATCGGCCGCGCTTGGAGTATTTACCAATAGCCGATATCTAAAGTGGTAGTAATCGTGTAAGGCTCGGAGCGGAAGAATAAAGATATGGCCGTATCGGTCCAGGCGAGCATCGGGGACTTTCTCAAGGACGAACAAGCGCAAAATCTCTCCGAGTACTGTTTGATTACGGCTGGAATCGCGGTGGCTGGGCTGCTGATTATTCTGGGTGTGACGGGTGGTCTGCACAACATCTGGCAGATTGCGAGCGCCACGACGAATGCCGCCAGCTCCAGCAGCGGCACGGTGGCCGGGCAGTAACTCAGTCGACGTCCAGGCCAAGGAACCGGTGGGCGTTGGCGTAGCAGATGTTACGGACGATGGGGCCGACCAGTTCGAAGCTGTCGGGAAGCTCGCCACTCTCCATGTCGTCTCCGAACAGGTTCGAGAGCACGCGGCGGAAATATTCGTGCCGCGGGTAAGACATGAAAGAGCGGGAATCGGTGAGCATGCCGATGAAGCGCGAGATCAAGCCGCAGTTGGACAGGGCATTCATCTGCCACGTCATGGCTTCCTTCTGGTCGAGGAACCACCAGCCGGAGCCGAATTGGATCTTGCCCGCGACCGAGCCGTCCTGGAAGTTACCGATCATGGTGGCCAGGGCGTAGTCGTCGGCGGGGTTCAGATTATAGAGGACGGTTTTGGGCAGGGCATTGTCCTGGTCGAGCCGGTCCAGGTATTGGGCCAAGGCGTCGACCTGGGGCCAATCGCCGATGGAATCGAAGCCGGTGTCCGGCCCGAGCTGGTGTAAGCGGCGGGTATTGTTGCTCCGGCGCGCGCCGAGGTGAAGCTGTTTGGTCCAGCCCTTTTCGGCGTCCCAGCGGCCGAATTCCAGCATCAGATAGGAAGCGAAGCGGGTGTATTCGGCCGGCGAGGCGGCCTGGCCGTAGCGGGCATTGGCAAAGATAGCGGCGGCTTCGGCTTCGCCCGGAAAGTCGGCGAAGGCCTGGTTCAGACCGTGGTCGGAGAGCCGCCCGCCCATCTGGTGGAAGAAGTCGTGGCGTTGCTTGAGGGCGGCCATGAATTCGCTGAACTTGCCGATCTCGATATTGCTAACGGCGGCCAGGCGGTCCACCCAAGGATTGAACAGCTCGGGCAGGTGGACGTTGAGGGCCTTATCGGGACGGAAGCAGGGAAAGACTTTGGTCTTGAGTCCGGAGGCGGCAATGGTCTTATGATGGGCGAGGTCGTCGGTGGGGTCGTCGGTGGTGCAGAGGGCGCGGACGTGGAATTTCGCCAGGATCCCGTGGGCGCTCAAAGCCTCGGTGGCGAGCTGTTCGTTGGCGGCATTCCAGATGCGCGCGGCGCTCGATTCATCCAGCAGCTCATCGATGCCGAAATAGCGTTTCAGTTCCAGGTGGGTCCAATGATAGAGCGGATTGCGCACCGTGAAGGGAACGGTGCGGGCCCAGGCAAGGAACTTTTCGTAGGGTGGAACATCGCCCGTGCAATAAGTTTCGTCGACGCCATTGGCGCGCATGGCCCGCCACTTGTAGTGGTCGCCTTCCAGCCAGATTTCGAACAGATTGCCGAAGCGGCGGTTTCGGGCGACGTCCTGGGGCGGCAGGTGGCAATGGTAATCCAGAATGGGCTGGTCTTCGGCGAATTCGTGATACAGACGGCGGGCCGAGGCGGATCTTAACAGGAAGTCGTCGTGGACAAAGGACATTGGCATTCACCCCTGCGCGGGCGGCGCATTCGGCAACGAAAGCAAGCAGCATAGCATGCGGCGCGCGAGACCAAGTTCCCTCGGCCCCCCGCTGGGGTGCTTAATCGATCTGGGATTTCGCAGTTTAGGCGCGGCAACCGCTCCCTTACGGTCGCGGCTTCGGTTACGGACATTGCGTGTTTGCTGTCACTTGCCGAGCCGCGACCGTCAGGGAGCGGTTGCCGGGAGCTAATTCCCCCAAGTCGGTTAAGCACCCCTTCGCTGGGATCGGCCGCGTTTGAGGTTGCCCCGGTTGCTCCGGTTGCCGGGGCAGGCATCGACCCGCCTTGCCGCGCTTTATAATGAAGCCGCATGCCGGATTCGATTGAAGGGCAGGAGGTTTCCACTTGAACCGCCGCGGCTTCCTGGCGGCCATGGCGGCGGCGGGCGGACGCACGCTGGTTGGCCAGCCGGCCGAGGGGCCGGTGGATTTCACCCTGCGCATCGGCGCGGTGGAAGTGGAGATCGCGCCCAAGCGGTTCGTCAAGACCACCGGCTACAACGGCTCGTTTCCCGGGGCGCCGCTACGGCTTGACGAGGGGCGGCCGGTTACCGCCGCGGTGTACAACGACACCGCGATTCCGGAGCTGGTGCACTGGCACGGGCTGTTCACTCCGCCCGAAGTGGACGGATCCGCCGAAGAGGGGACGCCGTTCGTGCCGCCGCACAGCCGCCGGACGATCACCTTCACCCCGGAGCCGGCCGGCACGCGCTGGTATCATTCCCATATCTACGCTGGCCGCGATCTGCATCGCGCCACCTACACCGGCCAATTCGGGTTTCTGCAGATCGTGCCAAAGTCCGAACCCGGGCGCTACGACCAGGAGGTTTCGCTCGCGCTGCACGGCTGGAATCCGTACCTGGCCCCGATGGGCGGCCCTGGAGAAGGCAGCGAAGGCACGCTCGAAGTGAACTATGGCGCTTTCACCGTCAACGGCCATGCGCTGGGCGGCGGCGAGCCGGTTCGGGTGAAGCCGGGCGAGCGGGTGCTGTTCCGCATCCTCAACGCGAATGCCACCATGGCCCACCGGCTGGCGCTGGCGGGGCACCGCTTCCAGGTAATCGCTCTCGACGGCAACCCGGTGCCGGCGCCGCGCGAGGTCGACGTGTTGGAACTGGCGGCGGCGGAGCGAATCGACGCCATAGTCGAGATGGATCGACCGGGCGTATGGACGCTCGGCGAGGTGGACGAGAAAGCGCGCAAGCTGGGCCTCGGGATCGTGGTGGAGTACGCCGGCCGGTCAGGCGAGCCGCAGTGGGCCGCGCCACCCAACCCGACCTGGGATTACACCCAATTCGGCGGCGGCGGGATGGCGCCCGAACCGGACGAGCGGATTCCGCTGGTGTTCAAGAACAAGTGGGCCGGCAACCGCTGGGTAGACCATTGGACCATCAACGGCAAGGAATACCCCAAGACCGATCCCATCCGCGTGCGGACCAACGGAAAATACCGGCTGATTTTCGATAATCGAAGCGACGACGCCCACCCGATACACTTACACCGTCACTCCTTCGAGTTAGTCAGCGTGGCCGGCAAGCCGACGGCGGGGATACTGAAAGACGTGGTGAACGTGCAGCCGCGGACGCAAGTGGAAGTGCACCTGGTGGCGAACCACCCCGGCCCGTCGCTGTTTCATTGCCACATGCAGATCCACATGGATTACGGATTCATGACACTGCTGGAATATGTGGATGCGCCGGGCACGGGGATGAAGCACACGCACGGGTAGGGCCCGGAAATCGCGCCGCTACCCGTCCACGTGATGCAGGAAGAAGCGATCCAGCGCCTGCTTGTTCTTCTCCGACAGCATGCCCGAAATCCGCCGCATCTCCCCGGCGGGCAGCGGCTTGAACGCGCTCGCGAGCCGCGCATTGTGGTCGATATGCTCCAGCTTGGGCATGCCTACCACGGCCGCGGTCACCGGTAGCGAGAGCGTGTAGTAGAGCAGCTTTTCCACGGGGGCCTGGCCGATCAGCGCTTCCTGTGCGAAGGCCTTGATCGCCAGCACTCCCATCTTTTTGCGGATGGCCACCGGCAGGGCCAGGGTTTCGAAACTGGACCTGACACCCGGATCGGGAACCATGCCATGCTGGCCGCCCATCATGGACACGGTGCCGGCGTTGAGCGCCATCTGGGTGCAGTCGAAGTCGTGCCGCTCCAGGGCCGTCTGGAGCACTGCCGGATCGGCGTGGCTGGTGATACCGATGAAGCGGGTCACTTTCTGCTCGCGCAGTTTCAGTATCTGATCGAGCGGTCCGCCCTTGGCTTCAATCTTCGCCAGGTCTTCGGCGGTGGTGAGCGAGTGGATGTGCAGCAGATCCAGGCGGTCCACCTGCAGCGCCTTGAGGCTCTTTTCCACGATGCGCTGGGACTGGTTGCCGTCGCGGCTGGTCAGCTTGGTGGCCAGAAAGAGCTTGTCGCGGCGTCCCTTGATGGCGATTCCGACGCGCCGCTCGGACAAATGTTCGCTGCCGTAGTCGTCGGAGGTATCGATGTAGGTGATGCCCAGGTCGAGCGCCCGGGTGAGCGCGGCCACGGCCTGGTCTTCTTCGGTATAACTCAGGAAGCGGCTGCCGGCGCCGAATGCCAAAATCGATACTTGCGCGCCCGTCCTGCCTAAAACACGCGCAGGCAGCGGCGTATTGCCGGTACCGGCTGGCGCGCCGGCCGCCATACCGGCAGCCGCCGCGGTTCCGATGAATTCGCGTCGTGAAATGCTCATTGCCCCTCCTTGACAGCTACGCTTGTGCTGCCGCTGACTAGAATTGTAGCGCGCCATGAAAGTGCGTCTCTCCGAAACGCGCTGGACAGGCGGAACCGCCCCACCATTGAAAACATGCACCTGCTTTGGTGGCGCAGGCGGTTCCGCCTGCGATTTGTGATTTTTCACAGATCCTAAAGGTTGCGGCTCGGACTCGTGCCCTGCTAGCGAACCGTTTATTTGACGCTAAACGCGAGCAAGACATTACCTGGCATGCTCGAGTAGCCGGAGTTCACATAAAGCAGACCATCCACGACCACGGGGCCGGTGGAGCTGAACGATCCACCCCGGCCGGGAATGCCATTGACGGTGGTGTAGTCCCTGACGGCATCGTAGTCCCAAACGATTGCGCCGGTCTTGATTTGAAACGCGCGGATGTGGCCGTCCATGGACGGGGAGAAAACCACCCCCGGAATGACAGTGGGAGGCGAACGTTGGGCGCCCGAACAACCACGCCGGCCCGCGCACGACGGCTTTGGCGGCGGGGTATGCCAGACAAGCTTGCCCGTCGCCGCATCCAGGGCGAAGAGCCCTCCTCCCGCAAGTGGATCGCCGCGAACCGAATCGGCCAAAGGCGCGAATACCAGCCTATCGGCGGGACTATAGGCGATTCCCCATTGAATCCCGCCGCCCGGGCCGCCTTTGCCGATGCGCGTCTGCCACACGGTCTCACCCTGCCGGTCCGGATCGAATCCCCAGACGACGGCCGATTTCTGGCCGGCGAGAATCATCTGGCGGCCGTCATCGAGATCCACAAGAATGGGCGAGGCCCCGAAATCCACGTCCGTGCCGGCTTTTTCGGGACAATTTCCCTTTTGCGGCCCTTGCGCGCCTCTGCCGCCGCAATCCCAATTGAACATGTCCGGAGAGGCCTGCCGGGTCCAACGAATCGCCCCGGTCGCCATGTCCATGGCAATAATGGCGTCGGCGGTATCTATGTCCGGATCGGAATACCCGTTGCCTGTGGCGACGTACAACAGTTTCCGCTTCAGATCGAGCGTGGGCGAAGACCAGATCGTCGCGCCCGACGGCCCGTAAAACTGAATGCCCGCCGGGCTTTTCCAGGTGGGCTTGGCCTCGGGAACCGTAAAGGATTTCCAAATGAGGGAGCCATCGCTGGCCTTCAGGGCGACGATATTGCCGCGGAACGTGCAGCAGGAATAGAAAGGATTGGCGCCGGCGTTCTCTTCCTGCGACGCGATGGGCACGTAAAGGCGGCCGTCGTCGAGCTTGGCTGTACCCGTGATGCGGGTGAACGCCTGGTCGTCCAGCTTCTTCCACCAAATGACCTTCCCGGTGTCGGCGTCCAGCGCATAGAAATTGGACTCGAGGTCGCCAAAGTAGGCACGCGAGCCAGGACCAATGATCACCGCGTCGCGAACCATGGCTTTTGCCTGGTAGGTCCAATAGAGGCAGCCGGTCTCGGCATCGATCGCGTACACGGTGCCATCGTTGCTACCCGTGTAGACCCGCCCACCCACAACGGTAGGCTGGCCATAGGCCGTTATCGTATCCGGGAACCCAAAGGCCCATTTGAGTTTGAGAGACGGAACCTGCTCCGCTGTCAGACCTGCCGCCTTGGCCGGTTGATAGCGCGTATTCCGTTCATCCGGGCTCCAACCGTTCCAGGCGGAATTGCCGAACTTGGGTTTGGCGCCGGCAGGACAATATCCGGTCATCGCCGGGACGACGGAGGGTCCGGCTTTCCCCAGATAGCGCGCCACCGCGCGACGCTCTTCGGGTGTGAGTAGCGCTCCCTGGGCCCGCATGGCGCCGGTTTCAAGCGATTTGAGGATGGCCTCCCAGGGTTTGGACGCCAACGCTTCGGCCAACGGAGCATGCGCATCGCTGTTTTGATCGTGACACTGCTGGCAGTGGGCGATATAAACGCGCGTTCCCTCTTGCGCCATCGAAACTCCGGCGGTTATCAAGATCAACCTGGCGAAACGATACATATCCCCTCCGGATTCTCAACCAGAGCCAGAGAACGCCTGGCCCGAGTACAACCAATATAACGGAAGGAGTCGCCGGAGCGATCCCGCAATCGTCGAGATTTTATTTTGAGAGCGGGTCGAATCTTTCGCCGTTGGCGTCGACCCAGGCGCGCGACTCCACCGGTTTGGTACCGGCCCGAAAGGTCATTTTGCAGACGCGCCGGTGGTTGCGGAGGAAGGCCCCCATCATTCGATCTGCCAGGCGGGTGTGATCGCGGAGCCAGGCCGTCAGGTACTCGACTAGCTCTACTCCGGCTTTGGGATCCCCCTGTTCAATCTGGATGACGAATTGTTCGACCCTCCGCTTGGCCGCGTCATGTTGCTGTTTATGCCAGTTTAGTGAGCCATACCGGGCGGCGCGCATCAGCCGTTCCTCGTGAGCGAAATGCCCTACGATGCAAGCGATCAGGCGCTCGGTCAGTTTGGGGATCTCCGGCGGCGGACCAGGGCTGGAGAGGGCCGTTTGGAGATGGGAGACCGCCTCGAAGATCTCCTTGTGTTCGTCATCGATTTCCGCGACAAACACGGCGTGCGATGTACTCCACTTCAGGGAACGCATGTCCCATTCTACAAGCTTCGGACTTCAATGTCCGAATCAGAACCACGTGTCTAGTACCATTCCGTCCGCGGATGGCCGACTCGATGTATACTGGCTGCAACATTCGGTTGCCACGGAGGTAGAAGCTCCCCTTATGCCGAAGCAAGCGCTCGCGATGCTGGGAATTCTGGCCGTATCCGCATCCGCCCAGGAAGGCTGGTGGATGCGCGAGCCGATCCGGTGGGTGCAGACCAATCTGCGGCAGACCGACGCGGGGCTCGACGCGGGGCGGCTGATCGGGGAGTTGGCGGATATGCGGGCCAACGTACTGCTCGAGGGAATGGGCGGCATTGCCGCCTATTATCCGACCACCGCCCCATTTCACTATCCCAGCCCGGAGCTGCCGCCGGGGCGCGACATGTTCGGCGATGTCCTCAAGGAAGCGCACGCGCGCAAGATCCGCGTGGTGGGCCGCTTCGATTTCAGCAAGACGCGAAAGGCGGTTTTCGACGCCCACCCGGAATGGTTTTTCCGCCAGGCGAATGGCGAGCCGGTGATTTACAACGGGCTCTATTCGACCTGCATCAATGGCGGCTACTATCGCGTCCAGGCGATGAAGATTCTGGCGGAGGCGCTGGAAAAATACGACGTGGACGGCCTGTTCTTCAACATGTTCGGCAACCAGTCGCGGGATTATGGCGGCCGTTACGTGGGCTTGTGCCACTGCGACCAATGCCGGCGCCTCTACCGTGAGCAGTTCCACCAGGAGATTCCGGAAACGCCGGACGACGATTACCGGAAGTTCATGTTCCGCTCTTCGCGGGAGGTCGCGGCGGCCATCGGCGGGCTGATCCGCGAAAAGCGGCCGCAAGCGGGCTATTTCAATTACGTCCAGGAATCGACCGACGGCATCATGTCGGAATCGAACACGGCGGTGGCACGGCCGCTGCCGCTTTGGCCCTATTCGGCCAGCGATAACGTGAACCGCGCACGCAACAGCCAGCCCGGCAAGATGGCCGTGAACCTGAACATGCAGTTCGTGGATTATTGGTGGCGCTTCGCCACCGTACCGCGGGAGGAGATTGCGCTGCGGAGCTGGCAAAACCTGGCGCACGGCGGCGCGCTCACCTTCGAGGTGAACGGGACGCTCGATCTGGAGGATCGCCAGGCGCTGGAAGCGGTGAAGCCGATTTTTCGCTGGGCGGCGGCTAACGAGCGGTATTATGTTCATCAATCCAGCGCCGCGCGGGTGGTGCTGCTCGGCTCCCCGGCGGGCACCGGCCGCACCTATAGCCAGGACGCGTACCGCGGCATGTTTCGCCTGTTGAGCGAGGAGCACATTCCCTTCGCCGTCTCCGACAACCTGGACTGGATGGGCAAGCGCGATTTCGACGTCGCGATCGCCACCGATTGGGCGCCCGCCGCGCTGCGGCAGTACGCGGAAGGCGGGGGCAAAGTGCTGATCGCGAGCGCGACCGCGCCCGAATTCGAGGTGGCTCCGGTGGAGCGGACCGAGAGCGACGTGAAGGGCTACATCCGGATTCGCGATCATGCCGCGTTTCCGTCTCTGAAGGACACCGATCTGTTGCTGCTCAACGGCCCGTTCACAACGGTGAAGACGGGCGGGGAGCGCGCGCTGACGCTGATTCCGCCTTCCCTGATCGGCCCGCCGGAGTTCGTGCATATCGACATGCACGATACCGATATACCCGCCCTGATGAGCGAGCGCGCCGGGAAAGGCATGGTGGTATGGATTCCTTGGAACCTGGGCGAGCTGTACTACCGGCTCAGCCTGCCGGCCCACGCCGGACTGTTTCGCGACCTCTTCGACCGGCTGGAGCCGCGGCGGCAGATTCTGACCGACGCGCACCGGCTGGTGGAAATGAGCCTGATGCGGCAGGGCGGGCGCACGCTGCTGCACCTGGTCAACCTGAGCGGCCACTCCGAGACCGGATATTTTGCGCCGGTTCCGATGGACGCGATCCACGTGCGGATTGCGGGCAATTTCCGGTCGGCGCGAACCGTCCGCCGGCCGGGTGCGCTGGCGGTGCGCTCCGCCGGGGCCTATAGCGAGTTTACGGTGCCCCGGCTCGTCGATTACGAGTTGGTGGTGCTCGATTAGGGGTCGGGCTATGAAGCCATAACAGAAAGGTGGGGGGGAAATGATACGGAAGTATTTTCGCTACGCAGCGCTGTGTTTGATCGGCAGTTACTCCGTCTTTGCGCAGGTATCGACGGGTACAATCACGGGCTATGTTCACGATGCGTCGGACGCCGCCATCGTGGGAGCGAAGGTGAGCATTCTCGAAACCCAGACGGGAGAGCGCCGGGAGACAGTTACCAATGAACGGGGCGACTTCAACGCACCTTACCTGCAGCGCGGGACCTACTCGGTTACGGTGACCGCGAACGGGTTCAAGAGCCAGCAGTACACCGCCATCACTCTGGCGGTGGATCAGACGCTTCGGCTCCCGGTGACGCTGGAGCCGGGCGTGGTGCAGCAATCGGTCGAAGTCACGGCCGCCGCTCCGCTGCTGGATAGTGTGACTTCGTCTCTCGGCCAGGTGATCGATAACACGAAAATCATGGATATGCCGCTCAACGGCCGGGACGTCTGGACGCTGGGGCTGCTTTCGGGCAACTCGGCGCCGGTAAAAGGGGTTGCCTCGAATCTCCCCTTTGTCGCGGGAGGAGGACGGTTCCAAAATAACGACATTCTGCTGGACGGCATCGACAATAACACCATGGCTACGGCCGGCGGAATCGGTGTGACCGGCATTAACTACACGCCCTCGGTGGACGCCATTTTCGAGTTTAAAGTCAAAACCAACAACTACAGCGCCGAGTTTGGCCGCTCGGCCGGAACCATCGTCAGCGCCACGACCAAATCCGGAACCAATACGGCGAACGGCGATTGCTGGGAGTTTCTGCGCAACGACGACATGGACTCCAACAATTTCTTTTCCAATGCCGCGGGGGCAGCCAAGCAGCCGTATAAGCAGAATCAATTCGGTTGTACGCTGGGCGGCCCAATTGTAATTCCCAAAGTTTACAACGGCCGAAACAAGACGTTCTTCTTCGTGGACTATGAAGGCTTGCGAAGAGTTACTTCGGCCTCGTCGACGATTGAAGACATTCCGCCCGATTCGTTTCGCAACGGCAATTTTTCCAGCTATCCTTACACGATCTTCGACCCGGCGGCGAGACAGTTGGCCGCCAACGGCACAGTGGTCAGCACGCCGTTCCCGGGCAATCAGATTCCCGCGTCCCGCCTGAATGCCGGCGCGGTAGCTACGCTCAATCTTCTGCCGCAACCGAATTTCGGCTCGGCCACGGCGCTCTCGCGCAATTATCTGTTTTCCGGCAGCCAGCCTTTCGATAGCGATCAATTCGACGTCCGGATCGACCATCAGTTCAGCGAAAAGAACACTTTGTTCGGCCGCATTTCCCGCGCCATTCAATCGAACACCAGTCCGGGAAACTTTAACGGGTTTTTGGGCGGCGGCACGGACGGCATCAACAATTCCGTCAGCGGCACCTTGAACGACGTCGAAGTGTTTACGCCGAACCTCGTGAACGAAGCGCGTTTCGGATATTCGCGGCACAACGGGAACCAGGAGCCTTTGGACTTAAGCCAGGGAGTGACGTTTGCGAGCCAGAACGGGGTCGCCATGTACCCCTTTCCGGTGCTGGCATATCCGCAAATCCTGTTCTCATCCTCAGGCCAGAACACCGGTGGAACGAACGAGTTTCAACTCATCGGCTCGGCGACGCCAAACCTGAACATCGAGAACCTGTTCGAGGGCGCCGACGACCTTTCCTGGAACAGAGGCAACCACTCGATCAAGATAGGAGGCGATATCCGCAGGGACCGTTTCGACACCGTCTATGGAGGGGGCGAGACGGTTTTTGGACCCATTTTCACGTCATCTTCCAACTCGCCGAACTCGGGCGCGCCGTTAGCCGACTTCTTACTCGGCGATCCGGCGCAACTTACCGGGACGCAGTTACTCGACTGGGCCCGTCTCCGCGACATATACGCCGGAGTGTATGTCCAGGACGATTGGAAGCTGAGCTCGCACCTGACGATCAACCTGGGGGTTCGTTACGAGCTTTTTACGCAGCCGGTGGACGCCAAGAACAAAGGTGCGCTGTTTGACGCCGCCACGGGGGAGTTCGTTCTGCCCGGGCAAAGCGGCTATTCCGACTCGATCGTGAAAGGCCACCACTTAGACTTCGCCCCGCGGCTGGGCTTTGCTTACAGCCCTTCCAGCCGCTTGACCGTACGGGGCGGTACGGGATTTTTTTACGGGCCGCGATCCCCGAATCAGCAGTCAACCGTATTTGGCGCGAATCCGCCGAATGCGCCCACGGTGATTACGCCGTCGGTGAGTGCCACCAGCACGTTGGCGCCTCCCATTAATCTGAACACGCCGATTCAGGTCGGGCCGATGTCCCCGGATCTGAGTTCGTTCACGCCACAGAATAGCCTGGGCTTGCTGATCCGCACGGCGGATTTCAACAACAGCCGCCCGGCGCAGCTTTATGAGTGGAATCTGGGCCTTCAGTATCAGGCCACCAAGAGTCTTGTTTTGGAAGCGACTTACTCGGCCGAGCGCGGCAATCACCTGACCAGCCGTGTCAATCTCAATCAGATTCCCTGGGCCGTGGGCATGGCCGGTTGCACGACTCAGGCCTGCCGTAAGTTTCCCAACGTGGGAAACCAGGTGGTGATGGATTCGTCGGCGGGCAACAACTTCTACAACGCTCTGAACCTTCGGGCCGAAAAGCGGCTGACGGCGGGTTTGAATTTCCTGCTGAATTATACGCGGGCGAAGAACCTGGAGGCCAACGGCACGGGCGGAAACAGCTCTTTCAGCCAGAACGGCGGCACCACTAATCCGCTGGATAGCTGGAACCTGCACAAGGAGAAATCCTACGCTCCGTTAGATCTGCCGAACGTTTTCGTGGCGAGCGTGGGTTACGAGCTGCCCTTCGGCGCGGGGAAGCGTTGGGCGCATGACTCGGGGGTATTGCGGGCGGTTCTGGGCGGCTGGGCGGCTAACGGAATTCTGACTCTGGAGAGCGGTTTTCCCACCGACATCCGGACTCCCAATTCGTCGTCCGGCCAGTTATTCACCACTTACAATCTCCCCAACGCCGTCACGGGGGTATCGCCCTATGTACCGAATCCGGGCCCTAATGGGTGGTTCAATCCGGCGGCTTTTACCGAACCCGGGCAAGCGATCAATGTCAAGGGGACGCCGATTACGGAGTTTGGCGATCTGGCACGGCGAGCGGGGCGCGGACCGGGGACCAGGAATCTGGATTTCTCGGTATTCAGAAACTTCGCGATCCGGGAACGGGTGCGGCTGCAATTTCGCGCCGAGGCGTTCAATATCAGCAATACGCCGGCGTTTTTTCTGCCGGCGGCGAACAGTCCGGAATTGACCATTGGAAACTCGAGTTTCGGCCTGCTGGCCGCATCCTCGGCGGTGGCGCGGCAGATTCAATTCGGCCTCAAATTGTATTTCTGAAACGGCGCGGGCCCGGGGAGTTTTTGGTGGCATTATGACGCAGGGCAGTCAATCGGTTGAGGCGTCACGGCCGGGAAGCGCAAGGTAAAGGTGGTGCCTTTGCCGGGCTCGCTTGCCACCTCGATGGCACCCTGGGCCTGCTTTACGATTCCATAAACAGTCGCCAGACCCAGTCCCGTGCCCTTTCCCTCCGGTTTCGTAGTGAAGAACGGCTCGAAGATGCGCGTCATCACCTCGGGAGACATGCCGATGCCGGTGTCGCTTACGCCGATCTGGATCTGGCGGGTGGCCGGAATCGACGCGGTCTCGATTCTCAGCCGGCCGCCCTCGGGCATGGCATCCCGGGCGTTGACGGCCAGGTTCATCAGGACCTGGTCGATCTGTCCGGGGTCGGCGTGAAGGACTCCGGCGCCAGGATCGAGCGATAGTTCGAGTTGAATCCCTTCGCCGAGGACACGCGCCAGCATCTTCTCGAAATTGCGCACCAGTTCATTCAGGACCACGTCCCGCGGCTCGGCGCGCTGGGGCTGGCTGAAGATCAGCAGGCGGCGAGCCAGGTCGGCTGCCCGCTTGGCCGCTTCGTCGATTTGGGTAAACGCTTCGTGCAAGTCGTCGGCCGGATGCACCTGGCTCATTCCCATGCGGGCGTACCCGGCGATCACGGTCAGCAGATTGTTGAAATCGTGCGCCACCGCGCCGGCCAGCCGTCCGATGCTTTCCATCTTCTGGGCCCGATGGAACTGCGCCTCCAGCCGCTGGCGCTCGGCCTCGGCGGCGCGGAGTTCCCGCCGGGCCAGGGCGTCCCCAATCTCCCTCGCTACGGCGGGAGCCAGACGCGTCAGATTGCTCTTCATCACATAGTCGTGCGCGCCGGCTTTCATCATGGCCACCGCGCGTTCTTCGCCGATGGTGCCGGAAACCACCAGGAACGGGATATCGTGGCCGCTTTCGCGCACCATGGCCAGAGCGGAGGGGGCGTCGAAATGCGGCAGGCGATGGTCGGCGACAATGACGTCGTATGCCGGATCGGCCAACGCCGCGCGCAGCTCGCCGGCGGTTTCGACGCGGCTCGCGGCAACGTCGTAACCGGCGTTTTTCAGATGCCACACGATCAGCGCCGCGTCGCTATCCGAGTCTTCGATCAAGAGAACGCGCAACGGTTGACTCATGTGGCCCTCTCGTAACGGCTCACGGCGGGAAGGATCTCCGCCAGCAGTTGCTCGCGGGTGTAAGGCTTGGGCAGGAAGCTGCACGCCTCGATGTTGCTGAAGCGCTCTTGCACGTCGCGATCCTGAAAACCGCTGCTGACGATCACGCGGACGTCCGGGCGCAGTTTGCGAATGATAGGCAAAGCCTGGTCTCCGGGCATTCCGGGCATGGCCATGTCCAGCAGAATGGCGCGCACGGCGCCCCCCTCGCTGGTGAGGCGCTCGATGGCTTCGGTGCCGCTGCCGGCTTCGAGCACCGGGATGCCCCGTCTTTTTAGCAAAGCGGCGGCCATTTTGCGGATCATCGGCTCATCGTCGACGATCAGGACGGTGCCGTATCCGCCGGAGGCCGCAACGGGCGCGGGCGCGGCGGGCGCAGGCTCGGCAGCTTGGGAAACAGGCAGAACCACCGCCATGCGAGTGCCTGCCCCGACCGCGCTATCGACCACAATCCGGCCGTCGAGCGAGCGGACGATTCCCTCCACCGCGGCCAGACCCAGGCCCCGGCCTGGAAATTTGCTGCTAAAGAACGGGTCGAAGATCCGCTTCTGGGTTTCCGCGTCCATGCCGCATCCGTCATCGGAGACCTCGATCGATACGGAATTGTTTTCGAACGCGGTGCGGACGGTGACGTTTCCGGATCGCCCGTCGGGGATCGCCTCCACCGCGTTCAGAATCAGGTTCGAAAACATTTGCTCCAGTTGGCCGGGATCCATCAGCAAGGGCGGGAGATCCGCGGCGAAATCGGTGCGCAGCCGGATCCTCTCCGGTAGTGACGGAAGCAGAATGGCGACGGCCTGCTCGCCGACGCCGGAGACGGAGACGGGCTTGCGAATGAAGGCGCCTTTGCCCGCATAGGCAAGCAACTGGCGTGTCAGGCAGGCCGCCCGCTGCACCGATTCCAGCGCGGCCGGCAGCACCGACCTGGCTTCGCAATCGGGGCAGGAATCTTCCAAAGCCAGAGTGATGTTGCCGGCCACTACGGTCAGAATATTATTGAAATCGTGGGCAATCCCTCCGGCCAGCAAGGCGATGCTTTCGAGCTTCTGGGCCTGCTGCAAGCGCTGCTCGTCGCGCTTTTTTTCGCTGATATCGCGCGCGATGGTGACGGCGCCGGTGATTTGGCCGCCGGCATCGCGCATGGGCGAAGAGGAGCTTTCGAAGGTCCGTCCTTCGCCCCGCTGCTCCACGCCGACCACTGTTTCGCCCGCCAGGGCCCGCCGGGTGGCGCTCTCTTGGGGCCCGGCGGCAAGCTTAAGCTTTTCCAGGATGGCGGCGTTTGCCATTCCGGTGGGATCGAACCCGAAAATGGCGGAAGCCGCGGGATTGGCGTGAATGGCAATGCCCGCCGTGTCGTATACAACAACCGCATCCATTTGCGCGGTGAAGACGGCATCCAGAAGCCGATGGCCGCGCTCGGTTTCCTGGCGCGCGAGGCGCAGCGCCTCATCGGCGGCCTTGCGCTCCCGCCGGACCGTAGCCTCCTGGATTTCGCGTTCCACGGCGGGTACCAGCCGCGTCAGGCTGCTCTTCAACACATAGTCGTGGGCGCCTGCTTTCATCATGGCCACCGCACGGTCCTCGCCCACGGCTCCGGAGACGACGATGAAGGGAATATCCAGTTCGGTCTCGCGCAGGACCGCCAAGGCCGAGGGAGCGTCGAACTGGGGTAAATGATAGTCGGCAATGATCGCATCCCAGGCCCGCTTTTCCAGCGCGGCCCGCATTTGCGGAGCTGTTTCCACCCGCTCCGCATGCACGTCATAGCCGGCGTTTTTGAGGAGGCGAACGATCAGCGTTGCATCGCTCTCGGAATCTTCCACCTGGAGGAGGCTTAAAGCTTTACTCATACAGCGACTACTTATCAAGCTTGCTTTACTTTCGGCGGCGGCTCATTCCACACCAGCCAGTATAGGCCCAGATGCGCGATGGCTTGCGTAAACTGCTCGAAATCCACAGGTTTACGGATGTAGCTGTTGGCGCCCAGATCGTAGCCGGCGGCGAGATCCTGTTCCTCCTTGGAAGAAGTGAGGATCACCACCGGCAGGCGCCGGGTTCTGGCATCCGCGCGAACGCGGCGGAGCACCTCCAAGCCGGGCACCTTGGGCAGCTTGAGGTCGAGCAGCGTCACGGCGGGCAAATCGGAGACGTCGCGGCCGGCGTGGGCGCCTTCGCCCCACAGATAATCCAGGGCTTGCTTGCCGTCCCTGGCGACCACCACTTCGTTGGCTATGCGGCCCTTTTCCAGGGCCCGCCTGGTGAGATCGACATCGCTGGAGTTGTCTTCAATGAGCAGAATCACTTTCCGATCGTTCACTTCTCGGCTCCAATGGTGAAATAAAAGCTGGCTCCCAGGTCTGGCTCGGCTTCGGCCCAAATACGGCCGCCGTGACGGTGAATCACGCGCTGCACGGTAGCCAGACCGATGCCGGTGCCGGGGAATTCGGAATCGCTGTGCAGGCGCTGAAAAGCGCCGAAAAGCGTACCGGCGTAAGCCATGTCAAAACCCACGCCATTGTCGCGAACCACGAACGCGGTCTGCCCCTCGTAGTTAGCGGTTCCAAACTCAATGCGCGCATGCGCGCACGGTCCGGTGAACTTCACCGCGTTTTCGAGTAGGTTGGTCAATGCAACTTCGAGCAGGCGGGCGTCACCGAAAGCCGTCAGCGCCGGCCGGATCGCGAATTCCAGGTCCCGTTGCGGATTGGCCTCACGGAGCCTGGCGGCGATCGATTCGGCGGCCCGGCTCAGGTCCACCGCGTGGCGATGCATCTCCGCGCGGGTAATGCGGGAAAGCTGCAGCATATCGTCAATCAGGTGCCCCATGCGCTGGGTCTCGGAACGGACGCGGTCCAGGTACTCGCGGCCTTTTCCTTTGTACTTCTCGCACTGGCTGCAATAGTCCTCGATTAATGCCAACGTCCAGCCGTCTATGCCCCGCAGCGGCGCGCGCAAGTCGTGGGATACCGAGTAGGCGAACGCCTCCAGCTCCTTGTTGGAGGCTTCGAGCTGAGAGGTGCGATCGCGGACGCGCTGTTCCAGTTCGGTATTGAGCCGGCGAATCTCCTCTTCCGTCCGCTTGCGGTCCGTAATGTCGCGCGCCACAACCACCGACCCGGCGATCCGACCGTCCGGGTCCCGAATGGGGCCGAAGCTGTAACTTCCAATCCAGGTTTCGCCGGTGTCTTTGCGCCGCAAAGTGTATTCGGCGCTGGTGGCCACTTCGCCCCGCAGGGCGCGCGGCACCGCCCACATCTCCAGCGGCGCCGGGGTTCCGTCCGGAAGGAACACATCCAGAATGGCGGGGTACTCGGCAAGGGTCTTGGCGCATTCCTCCTTAGTCGAGAACCGGTGGAACGTCGCGAACGCGTCGTTGATATGGATAAACCGCCCCTCGGCGTCGGAAATGAAGACAGCCTCGGTCATGCTGGCCAACGCCGCCTCCAGCTTCGACCGGCTTTCCCGCAGCGCCTCCTCCGTCCGCTTGCGTTGGGTAACGTCCCGGAAAAACTGCGACATACCGTCCGCCGACGGGTGGACACTTACCTCAGTCCACATCTTCAGGGGCGCATAATAATCCTCGAAGGTCAGGCTGACCTGCTCTGCAATTGCGCGCTCGTATCGGACCAGGAAGGCGGTTGCGTCGGGATAGAGCACGCGCATGTCCTGGCCCAGCAACTCCTCGCGCTTGCGCCCTTGCAGACGCTCCGCCGCGGCATTTACGTACGTATAGCGCCACTCGCGGTCGCAGGCGACGAACCCGTCGCCGAGGCTCTCCAGGATGCCCGCGAGCTTTTCGTGGGCAAGCCGCAGCGCCTCTTCAGTCGCCGCTTGCTCGGTCACATCCCACACAATCGCCAGGATCGATGGTTCGTCGCCCGCGGCGGAGGGCAAGCGCACGACCTGGCCATCCCATATGGCGTTGGGCTTACCTGGGATAGGCGCTCCGAAGCGTTCCACAATCCAAGGCTCACCGGTCTCGATCACCTGCTGGAGCCTCGCTTCGGCGCCCGCGGCGGCGGCTTGCGGGAACGCTTCCCGGTAAGGTCGTCCAACGAATTGAACTTCAGGCCCGACCATTGCCTGGTACGCCGGATTGACCATCTCGAACACGAGGTCGCGCCCTTTGCAAACCGAGATGCCATAAGGCGCACTGGCGAGAAGGCGGGCCAGAAACTCGCGCTGCCGGCGTTGCTCGGATTCGCTCTCGCGGAGGGCCTCCTCGGCCTGCTTGCGTTCGGTAATGTCGCGATTGATTTCGAGGTATCCAGCCGGCTGGCCCGCATCGTCGCGCTGGAGAACCTGGCGGCTTTCGACCGCGATTTGCCGCCCGTCGGAACGGGTGTGGGCCAGCTCTCCATGCCAGCGGCCTTCCCGAGCCAGAATCCGGTCCACCTCCGCGATAGGGGTCGACGAGCTGGTGTGCAGGAGTTCATGCATCGTCTGGCCCACCGCTTCTTTCTCCGCCCAGCCGTACATCTCTTGCGCGCCGGAGTTCCATCCGGTGATGACGCGGTTGCCGTCAGCCGTGATGATGGCGTCGTGGGAAAGGTCTATCAGCCGGGACTGGCGGGCCAGCACCACTTCCGCCTGGTTGCGCTCGTGGATATGGCGCTCGATGGCACCACCCGCCAGGATCAGCAGAAGCACCAGGGATCCACTGCCCAACCCCAGAATCCAGCGGGTGCGCGAGTCGGCCGCGCTGGCGGCCATGGCGCGGCTGTGGAGGAGCCGGCGCTCTTCGTTATCCACGGCGTCCAGGATGGCCCTCAGTTGATCCCCCCTTTCCTTGCCGCGGTTGGCGCGGACCAGGTCGGCGACGGCCGCCGTTCCCTGCTGCCTGCGCAGCTCGATTGCACCGGCCAGCATATCCAGCCTGGTCCGCAATAGCTGGTCGAACTCGTCCAGGCGAGCCTGTTCGACTGGGTTATCGGCGGTCAGGAGGCGGAGAGTGGCTCGCACCTGCCGTTCGGAAGCGATGGCCGACTGGTATGCTTCGAGATACTGGTCGCTTCCGGTAAGCAGATATCCGCGCTGGGACGTTTGAGCGCGCTCCAGGTACGATCGCACAGAGCTGGCCGCGTTGAGCACCTGGTACGTGTGCTCGATCCACCGTTCGGCGTTCGTGGAGCGCTGCAAGCCATTCCAAAGCAAGGAGGCCAGAATACCTAATGCCACCGCGGCGGCGGCGACCGTGGCAACCCGCCGCAACAGGGGCGTCCCAACCGGATCGGCGCCCGTTCGCTCCAGCCGGTCTGCACCAAGCCTCCCGGAAAAAGAGCCGGGCGCCTCCAGAAGGCTGATGGCGATACCAATCACGGCAAACAGGCCCAGTCCCACGAGATCGGTGGGGTGCGCCACCACAAATGAGAAACGCGGCTCCAGGAACAAATACAAGATGCTGAGGACGCTTAACACGGTGGCGGCCAAGCCGGACGCGCGGCCCCCCAGCCGGGCCGCGGCCAGGACTGCGGCGATAAAGGTTATATACGGGGCCTGAGCGCCGAGCAGAGGGTCGAGAGACAGCCGTAGGCCTACCGCGGCAGCCACGGCCAAAGCGGCAATGGCATAGTGCCGTGTCGCGAACCTCTTTATGAACCTAGCGGGCATGTAAGACCACGGAACATCACCTGCCGCAGGCCGCGGGAAATGGAGCGCCAAGAAAACCCAAAGGGACCAGCACGTACGACCCCAAAAGGGGACCCCTAACCTTAGTAATACTTTAGGGGCTCTCATTCTAATTAATTCGGGTGAGAATAGTGGGTACCGGTGAATGCGCGCTTGAAATGAGGGTCATATCACCCAACTTGGCTGGAAGAGGCGTCCGGCCTGTCCGCCACGAATTGACCTGCGATTCCTGCGCGAATGGCCCCATCTTCTAATGTTCATCTGTGGCTCGAATTCAATTCTTTCACAGGTTCTCAGGGAACGGTTGCCGGTAATGGAAACGCCTATTTCTGACAGATTCTTACCGCCCTTGGTTGCCAGCTCTCTTGGGAAACTTAGTACTCTTACCTCCATCGTCTCCGGCAACGCCGGGAATATAATCAAGTAAGCAGGCCGGATAGAAACTAATGGAATCGCCGAACCAGCCGGAGCAACGCCGGAGTAACATGCCATTCGAAAGCTCGACGCGGGGAGTCTCGCCGCAGGACGCCGTTACCTGGGACCTTCCTCCGTTGATTCTTCACCCATTTAATGAACGGGTATCTCCCCAATCGCTGCTCGATAACTCCAGGGCCGCATTGATGCTCACTGGCCTGCTGCCGACCGACGGGTCGGACGAGGAGACCTTGAAATCCAAAGTGCTGGCCGGCCGCTACACCGAGCTCCGCATGCTGTTCTTTCTCGGCAAGGATCTGTTCCGCTGGATCGATCAATGCGTGGAAAGTTGCAGCCGTCCGCCGGTGCGCGGCAGAAACCCGCTCCAACCCCAGCGCCTGGCTCGCGTCCTCGTCTCCGAAACACCCCAACCGGTACGCGACAAGCTGATCCAGTGGGGAGTGGTCGATTACGCCGCTATTTTCAGGCGCGCCATCGGCCTCCACTGCCTCTTCACCCAACCGCCGGTGGCGGCACAGTTGGGCTTGGAGTTCCTCTCCAATTATCATCGTTATACCGACGCGGTGTACCGCACATTCCTTGAATCCGCGCCGGAGGAGCCGCCCGCCGAACCCGGTCAGTATCGCTTTCAAATCTACGCCTCCGGGGAATACTCGCGCCTGCTCGAATCCGAGTGGGACGCATCGTCGTAGGCTCGCCGGAGAGTTTCTTTAAACTGCCCTTCGTACAGGCGACCCCGAAGTCGCCCCCCCTGCTTTCGTGGCGCAGGCGCTCCGCCTGCAGCGCCGAGATTCCGATTCATGTGCAAAAATCAGTTTGAATCCCGAGCGTACGTGGGCGCAGGGCAGGGTGTAATTGTGGGGCAGCTAATTCTTGCCGCAGCCGGCTTTAGCCGGCTCTCGTCGGGCGGGAAAACTCGCCACGCTTCGAAGAGCCGCCTGAAAAGGCGGCTGCGGGCAAATTGCCCGCCCCACGTGCCGCACTTCGCGCCCATGGGGTGCCATATTCTCTTCACGCATTCTCAATCGGCGGTTCCTTGCGGCGCCCAATCCCGGTTAAAATGAAATCGCTATGCAACTGCCGCGTTTGATGATTGTCCGTCAGAAGTTTCCCGACCGGCGCATTGCCGACGTTGGCGGCGAAGTCCGCCGTCAATTATCCGTGGCCGGTTTTGCCTCGCGCCTGAAACCGGGATCGCGGGTGGCGATCGGCGTGGGCAGCCGCGGAATTCATAACATCGCCACCATCATTCGCAATGTGGTCGACTACTGGAAAGACGCCGGCATGCGGCCGTTCCTGTTCCCGGCCATGGGCAGCCACGGAGCCGCTTCCGCCGCCGGGCAGGCCGACGTGCTGGCTCATTACGGCATCACCGAACCTGAAATGGGATGCCCCATCGTCAGCCAATTGGAGGTGGTGTCGCTGGGCAAGACTTCCGACGGCATCGAAGCGTTCATGGACCGGGCGGCCTACGAATCGGACGGCGTCATGCTGGTGGGGCGCGTGAAGTGGCATACCGATTTCGCCGGCAAGATTGAAAGCGGTCTCTTCAAGATGATGGCGATCGGTCTCGGCAAGTTCGCCGGCGCCCAGCGCTACCACGCTTACGCTTACAGGCTGGGCCTGGAACACGTCATCCGCACCGTCGGACGCCAGGTTCTGGGCTCGGGCAGGATTTTGGGCGGGCTCGCCGTCCTGGAAGACGCCTGGCACAATACCGCCAGGCTGGACCCCGTGCCGGTGGAAGCGATGGAGCAGCGCGAGGAAGAGAACCTGGCACTGGTGAAATCCTGGATGGCGCGCATTCCGGTCGACGCCGATATCCTGATCCTGGACGAGATCGGCAAGAATATCTCCGGCGCCGGGTTCGATACCAAGGTGGCCAACCGCAACCCGGTCGGCGCCTACAACCCCTGGCCCGATACCCCCCGCTTCGAGCGAATCTTCCTGCGCGACCTGAGCGAGCTGACCTATAACAGCGGCGTGGGCCTGGGCATGGCCGATGTGGTCACCGACCGGCTGGTGAACCGCATCGATTGGGAACCCACCTGGATCAACTCCCTCACCGCCAATACTCCGGCCGCCATTCGCACCCCCATCCATTTCCCCACCGATCGGGAATGCCTGGAGCGCATCGTACCCACGGTCGGCAGGCTCGACCCCGCCGAGGTCACCTTCGCCTGGATCCGGAATACCATGGAGCTCGGCCGGCTGGCCATCAGCGAGAATCTGCGGCCCGCTATTGAAGCCAACCCGCTGGCAGAAGTTGAGGCCGTGGTGGATTTCGAGTTCGATGGCGCCGAGAACCTGGTGAGCCCATTCGCTCCGGTGCTGGAGACCGCCGGCTAGCGCGGCGGCTGCGCGACCAAAGCGCGGGGATGGTGGGACAGACCATCGTTTTTCGCGGTCTGTCGGCTCCTCGCCAGGCCGTAACAGCCTGACAGACGACCAAAAACGATCGTCTGTCCCACCCCTGGGCCAGGCACTTTCCCTTGGCCACCTAGAATGCCGGGGTGACAATGTGCGGAGCTCGGGCCGCTTATTTTCCGCGCGCCACCTGCGCGGCGTAGCGAACGCCCTGGTGCCCGCTATCGACGGCCAGGTCCAGCACGATGCTATAGCGGTCTCCGCGCATCACGCTGGTCACGAATTCGAATGGCTTGCCATTGGCCAGGAAGGTAATGCGTTCGGCGGCGAATACAGGTGCGCCGGGGCAAATGCGCAGCAGTTTGGCGGCGGTGTGGTCCGCCACGCTGGCGATATAGGTTTCCCGCGCGCGCACCGGCCAAAGCCCCCGGCTGCGCAACACGTCGTAAAGGGATCGGTCCTCAAAACTTTCGTTTTCGAGACCGGGCGCCAGCGCGCTGGGCACATGGGCGGTCTGAACACCCATCGGCTCGCCGTCGGCCAGGCGCAGGCGCTTCAGCCGCACCACGTTTGCCCCCGGTTCCAGTTCGAGCGGCCCGGCGATAGCTACGTCCGCCTTGGTGACGTCGAGCTTCAGAACCTTGGTAGCCGGCGCCAGGTGCCGCCGTTGCATCTCTTCGTTGAAGCCGAGCAGTTCGTGCGGCCCCTGATCCAGCTTCAATTTCGATACGAAAGTGCCCCGGCCCTGCTCGCGCCGTACGTAGCCGTGGTTGGCCAGCCCGTGCAGGGCCTGCCGGACGGTGATTTTACTAACTGCAAAGCATTGCGCCAATTGGCCTTCGTTGGGAAGTTGCTGGCCCGCTTCGTATTCGCCGCTCTCGATCGCGCGCCGCAAAACGCACTCCAACTGGTGGTAGAGCGGCGACGGCAAATTCTTGTCGAGCGAACCCATTGACATTATAATCATATAACTGCATACTCTTATTCATCTAGTCAAGGTCTTTTGAAACGTAGTCGGTGCTCTGTCGCACGGAAATCGGAGCCCAGGGTGCGCTTCGGCGTTCCCCGCGGAGATCGAGAACGGGGAGAAAAATCCACACAGGAATGCAGGGCCGCGGACCTTTCCGGTTGCCGGATTTGGGGCCGCGGATTACTGGCTGAAAGGGGTCGGTATGGTTGGAAAAGCATGGTTTACGATTGCGGGGATTACGTGCCTGAGCATCGCGTCGGCGTATGCGCAGGAGGTTAGCGCCGGGATTACCGGTCGCGTCACCGATCCATCCGGAGGCTCGATCGTCGGTGCCAAAGTCACAGCGAAGGACTTGGACCGCGATACCTTATGGCCCACGACGACAAATGTCGACGGCATCTACGCGTTTCCGCGCGTACCCATCGGCAGGTATGAACTGAAGATAGAAGCCGCCGGCTTCAAGACTTATGTCAATGACGAGGTTGCTCTCGAAGTCAACCAGAGGGCCCGTGTCGATGTCGCCATGCAGGTGGGCTCGATCACCGAAAACGTTTCCGTCACCGGTGAAGCGCCCCTGCTGCAGACGGATACCACGCAGGTAGGCGCGGTGATTTCGTCGGATCTGATCGCCAACACGCCGCTGATCAGCCGCAACCCGGTTGCCTTGACGCTCTTGACTGCCGGCGTGACCAATCCCGATCCGGGCAGCTTCAACAGCGGCCTGCGGGGCGCCGGCGGCGGTCGCCCGTACGTGAATGGCAATCGCGAGGAGGCCAATAACTTCCTGCTCGATGGGGTGGACAATAACTACACGTCCGACAACCTTGTGGCCTACCAGCCCAATCCCGACGCCATCGAAGAGTTCAAGCTGATCACCAGTAACGCGTCGGCCGAATTCGGCAATTTCGAGGGCGGCATCATCAATGTGGTGATCAAGTCCGGCACCAACCAGTTTCACGGCGATGTATTCGAGTATTTCCGCAACGACAAGCTGAACGCCAACAATTGGGCGCGCAACTGGGAGAACCTGCCCAAACCGGCCCTGCGCTGGAACCAGTTCGGTGGCACCGTCGGCGGCCGCATCTTTAAGGATAAGCTGTTCTTCTTCGCCGATTATCAGGGTCTTCGGCAAGCCAGTCCGCCCGCCCTCACCGCGGCGACGGTAATGCCGACCCCATGGCGTAATGGCGATTTCTCCTCGTTGTTGAGCGCCACCGGGCCCTTCTCGATCGGAAAGGTCCTTCAACTCTACAACCCCGGCTCGGCCGACCCCACCACTGGCCTCCGCGTGCCGCTTCCGAACAACCAGATTCCCACCGGCCTGCTGAGCCCGGCGGCGGTCAAGCTAATGAACAACGCCGCGCTCTATCCGTTGCCGCAAACGACTACCGTCACTACCACCAATTACAGCTACAGCTCCGCCAGCTATATCGGCACGGACCAGGGCGATTTGAAACTCGATTGGAAACCCAAGGACAACGACTACGCCAGTTTCCGCCTTTCGCATGGCATGCAGAGCAACCCCGGCGTTAACAATTTCCCATTGTTCTACAACAGTTTCAGTCTCTCGCCGTTCCAGAACGAGGTGATCAACTGGACGCACACGTTCAGCCCCACGCTGGTAAACGAAGCTCGCTTTGGAGTGAATAACGTCTTGAATTACAATGGCGGCGCCGACAAGGGGCTGGGCAACATCGCCCTCAACGCCGGCATCGCGGCCGCCGGACCCGGCCTGCTGAGCCTCCAGGGCATGACCTATGTCAGCAGTATCGGCAACGCCAATATCGGCGCGCAGCAAGTCTTCGCCAATACCACCTTCCACTACGCCGACAACATGACCCTGATTCGAGGGCGGCACATGATGAAGTTCGGCGGACAGGCTCTGCGGGAATGGCTGAACATATTCTACGCGGGCAATAACGGACGCACCGGCTATATCGCTTTCGACGGCCGCTTTAGCACGCAGAACGCCGTCAACCCGGCCGGAACGCTGCTGGGCGAGGCCGATTTCATGATGGGTCTTCCCGACGACGTTGGCCGCGGCCTGCAATCGGGCACATGGGGACAACGGTCTACCATCTGGGGCTTGTATTTCCAGGACGACTGGCGCGCCACCAATACTCTGACCCTGAACCTCGGCCTGCGCTGGGAATACCACACGCCGTGGGTGGAAGTGGAGAACCGGCAGGCCAACTTCGGCATGTTCTCCGGACAGTTGGAACTGGCCGCGCCGCTGCCTTCGGGCCTCGCCGCGCCGCCTGGACCGGCGCCGCTGGTGGAAAGCAACCGCGCACTTTATAACGCCTTCAAGAAGGACTTTCAACCGCGCATCGGCTTCGCCTATACGCCCGACATACTCAGCAAGAAGCTGGTCTTCCGCGGTTCGTACACCATTTCTTCCTACCTGGAGGGCACCGGGACCAACCTCAGGCTGACCCTGAACCCGCCCTACGAACAGGAATTCGAAGACAACTACAACATTGCGGGAACCCAATACGAAATGCCGGGCAGCACGCTCGACCAGGGGCTTTCCATCCTGAATCCCAAGAATCCCTACGCCGGCGCCACCATCCGCCTGTGGGATCCGGACGTTCGGCCCGCCATCGTGCAGCAGTGGAATGTCACCTCCGAGTACGAATTCAAAGGAGGCAACGTTCTCACCGTCGGTTATGTGGGCCAGCATGGCACCCACCTGATGGTTGCCATGCCGTATTTCCAGAACGAGATCGTGAACGGCGCCGTGGTGTCGGGTCCGTACCTTTCGGGCAATCCCGTGCTGCGTAGCGAGATCGGCCAGATCTCCGGCACCTGCTCCTGCGCCAAACAGAAATACAATGCCCTGCAGGCCACCATGCACAAGCGCTTCAGCATCGGCCTGAGTTACCAGGTGGCCTTCACCTGGTCGCGCGGCATGTCCGATTCGATCGGCTACTATGGCCAGGGCGCACAGGCCGGCAGCCAATCGGCTTACTGGCAGAACCTCTTCAACCAGCAGTCCGAATTCGGCCCGACGTATTTCGACGAGAAGTTCAACCTGGTTCCCTCCTTCGTATATGAACTGCCGTTCGGCCGGGGCCGCAAGATGGGCGCGCACTGGAACAAGGGCGTCGATGCGGTTCTGGGTGGCTGGCAACTGGGCGGCATCTTCACCTATCACACGGGCTTGCCGTGGACCATTAAATTGTCGAGCGATCCGTCCGGCACCGGCGCGCGCAGTTACCGCGCCCAGGTGATCGGCACGCCGCACGATCCGCACCAAATCGGTCCAGGCGTCAGTTGGTTGGATGTTTCCGCGTACACAACTCCGGCGTTACACACTTTTGGCGATGCCGGCGTCGGCACCGAGCGGGGTACGGGCGAAACCCGCCTGGATCTCTCGATTGCCAAGCAGTTCCACCTCACCGAGCGCCGATACTTCGAACTGCGCGGCGAGGCGTTCGGCCTGACCAACACGCCGATCTTCTACAGCCCGGCATCGCAATCGATTGCGTCTACATTATTCGGACAGATTCGCAGTTCCGAAGGCGAGCGCAATATGCAGGTAGTCGGCAAGTTCTACTTCTGATCCACCGGTAACCCGGATCGCACCAACGCCCGTCCTTTCCATTGCGGAAGGGGCGGGCGTTGTTTTTGGGGGGCTAGGAGGGAACGCCGTTCCCCGTCGTCGGCAACCGCTCCCTTGCGGTCGCGGCTCGGTTACGGGCACCGCTCGTTTGCAGCCGCCTACCGAGTCGCGACCGCCAGGGAGCGGTTGCCGCAGTGATTATTGACCGCCCTTGAGATGCATATCCATGAACTCGAGGAAGTATTTCCAATCCCCGGGCATGGTGCCGTGGGGGCCATCGTGCATGTAGTAGCCGATGGTGTGGAAAATGGGCTGGCCGGCGGCGGGCATTTGGCTGGTGCCCAGACCTTGTTTGCCTAAGAGGCGAAAGACCGGTTCGGCCGCCACGGCCGCCAGGAACTCTCCCTTCGGATCGGACCAATAGTCGGTGGTTCCAGTCTGCAACAGCACCGGCCGCGGCGCCATCAGCGCCACAAGCATATTGGCGTCCACCGGCAATTGGTCCACGTGGGCGGCGTAGCGGGCGTAGTTGGCACAGAACTGATACGGGAAACGGTCGGGCGCGGTGAGGTGGGCGATGGTTTCGCCATAGTTGCGGCGGCTCAGCGCCGCGCCGCCTTCGCCCGAACAACTGGCGATCACCAGGGCGAAGCGGGTATCGCGCGCCCCCGCCCACATCACCGTCTTGCCTAACCGGGAAACGCCGTAAATGCCGACGCGCCTCGGATCGACGGCCTTGTCGGTTTCGAGATAATCCATGGCGCGGCTCATTCCCCAGCCCCAGGCGGCGATGGCGCCCCATTCGTCCGGCGCCGGTTCCGTCTTGCCCGGCTTGAGGTAAAGAGCGCGCACGCCGAAGGGCAAGCCGCCGAGGAAATCCGGCTCGATGTCGCCGTAGTAGATGGCGGCGACGCCGTAGCCGGCGGCCAGCAGGTTGTCGATCTTCATGTGAAACATGCCGCTGCCGCGCTCGGCGGGCACTCGCTTATGGTCGCGGTTCCAGATCTCGCCCAGCTTGATGCCGGCATCGTCGAAGGTGCCGGCGTTGGGGGAAAAATCGATGCACAGAAGCAGCGGTACCGGTTTCGATGCGCCCGCCGGGACGTAGACGACCAGGTCTTCCTTGGGGCCGTTCTTGTCCTTCGAAAAGTAGATCGTGACCTGTTTGCGGATGGCCTTTCCATCCATCGCCGGCGTGCCGGTATCGAAGACGTCGAAGGTCATGTCGGCCGGACGAGCGGGAGAGCGGCCATATTGATTTTCTTCGAAGAGGCGGACGATTTCGGGCCGGCGCTTTTCAGTCCAGGTGCGGGCGTCGCGCACCTGTTTGCCATTGGCCATCTTCAGCGGATCGGGAAGCTGATAGGTTCCGACGAGCGCCTCGTCGTAATTCACCGGGATGCCGGCGGTCACCCTGGGCAGCGACGCCGGCGCGGGCGGCGGATTCTGGGTCTGGGCTTCGAGAGCGAAGCAGATCGCAAAGGCGGCGAAGCAAAACGGGGTTCGCATGGGAACATCCTAGCGCCTATTCAGCAGGAGTGGGCAGGCGGAAACGCGGGTACCCGTGTCATCACTCTTGCCGCTGGAGGATACGCCTTATCGTCCGCAGTTCCTCTTCGACGAGCGGCAGACCTCGCCTGAATGCCTCTTCGGGCATGGAGGGAGGCTTGACCAGCGTGATCATGTAGACAGAATCGTGCGCTCCCGCCGGCACAATCCGGGCGGAGACTTGCCACGATCCTTCCTTCGGATCGACGAACTCGTGGTCGAGGATACCGGACGCCCGGTCATAGCGCGGAACCAGTTTTCCGGGACCGCGAGGCGTTTGAATCTCCCACTCGTTTTGCCCCACGGGCCGGATCGATTTGACATTGTGGATAGCCCACCGCGGCATTGTGGTGGGATCGGCGACGAATCGGTAAGCTTCTGCCGCGGGGCAGCCAATTTGAACAGACAAGGTCGCGGAAGCCGTAGTTATAGTCATCGTGTTTCCTTTCTTTGGTTCAGATCCGATGCTTGGGCATGATCCAATCTTGCTCACGCCCGCGGCTTCGGGAACTCCTCGATGTGCTGTTCGCCTTTCCGGCCGAAGTAGATCACCCTTTTGCCCGTCAGGAACGCCCAATAGCCAATCACACCCGCGGCGGTCGACCGCTTCACAAACTCGGGGTACCGCACCGTGTCTGCCTGGGCGCCACGAATTGCCGCCACCAAGCCGGCACTGTCGAGCTCGGCCGCTACCCGGCCAGGGTCCAGGATCATGGGCACCGTGTGCGTGGTTCCGTCCGTTAGGTAGTGAGTCTTCTGCTTTGCCGCGAAGTCTACGAGGTACGATTCCACCCCGGCTTCGAGCAGCCCTTTGACGACCTGAGGGAAGGTCAACTTGCCTTGCTGTGTTGCGATCGCCAGTTCGTGAATTACCTGCTTGCTCATTTTTTCTCCTTTACTCGGTTGGTAGTGTCTCGAGGCCGTGCGCCCGCACGAGCTTCTTCATCATTGCAATCAGCGCCGCACGCTCTCCGGTTGAGAGGGGATGAAAGAACTCCTCGTCGTTCCGGTCGGCCAGTGCGGCCAGTTGCGGGAGCAGTCGCCGCCCTGCCGCCGTCAGCGCAATCGACTGGAAGCGGCGGTCGTCGCTTTGTTCCCGGCGGGTGATCAGCTTCTTGCTCACGAGCCGATCCACCAGCTTGGAGACGCCGCCGCGCGTCATCCCAATCCGCTCCGCCAGAACGCCCGGCGAAGTCTCCCCGCCGTCGAACATCTCCCGCATCACCACCCACTCGGCCACGGTCGCTCCGCTGGCCAGGAGCTTGCGGGCAAAAGCGTGCGAGACGTGATTGGAGACGAAGCGCAGCCAGAATCCCACGTGCTCTTTCAGGTCGCTGACGGTCGGATCGGGCACCTTGGCGTCTTTCATGGATATTAGTTTATATGGAAACAGTTTCCATGTCAACTAGCTTTTTGAAAACTGCGAACTCGCCGCGTGCCGAGCGGCTGCTCAACCGTCGGCAAATCCGGGGCAAAGGAGAATCCTTTGGTCCGTCGTAAACACGAACCTGGCTCTGCCGCCTAGCACTGCTTGACCGGCTTCCCGAACGCTGTCTCAGGCTACTGTCCGAATCGGTGAATTGCGGCAGGGCAGCGGCAGACTGCTGCGCCGGTGCTGGAAAGGGCCTTGAAATACTTTTCTCGCTTTTCGCTTATCCCAATGAGGGATTGCATGGGGAAAGGAGTAAAGTGCCAACTGCCAAGGAGTACATCGAAAAACTGGCGGCATCCGTCAATCTGGCTGATAAGTTTTGGACGCATTACGGATGGGTAACTTCGCAAGCGTACGCCACTGCGTACAAAACAAACCAGAACGTTCTAACGGGAGTAAAGGTCGCTCAGGAGGCGCACAGGAAAGCTGACGAAGCTGCGATGTCATTTCTTCTCTCGGTGCTTACGGTCGGCGTTGCGGGAGGAGTTGCCGGTGCTGTTGCCAGGTCCGCCGCTAAGGCGTTTTACGACGGTTCGAAAGTTGCCGAAGATGTGAAAAAGGACGTGCTCAAATGGCTGCTAATTCAGCAAGCCGTCGGCCCGCTGAACAAAAGATTGGTTGAGGCGCTGAATCCCGCGGCAACAGCTAGCGATGTTTTTGTGCCGTCCGACATCACCCCCGAGGAGTACACGGCTAGTCTGTTCGAAGGAATCTCTTATAACATTGCGCTTTTGACATGGCTTCTGTATGAAGCGCAGTGGGAGCCGACCCTTAACCGGGTGAATTATGAAGGTACGAAGATTCAACTTCGGTCTGGCGGTGAACTGACCGTGGATGGCGCCAAGCGGCTGACGGAAGCGGTCCTTTCCACTTCGTTCATGAAGGAAATGCCGCCTTTGGAAGTCAGCATCCCTGCGATGACACGCAAAGCATCGCTGGCACTGTGGATCGGTTGGGCATTATCCAGAGATGCCAAATATTGGAAGAAAGCCTGGGATTACCCGCCGAAGGTGGATATGTTGGGCCAGCGAATTGGGTCCAATCCCGCCTGGGAGCAACTCGACTGGGAGCCTGTCCGGTCGGCGCTTATTGGGTTGGGCGCTCCCCATGCAGTCATTACTGTTGACGTAATACAGGATCGGAAGGGTCTAATCGCACGAGGTTTGGACATGTATGCATTCATGGCTTGGGCCGCCGGCCCGCATTCGACGGCGCTGTTATTCGACGATTCGATCCCCAGGAATGCGAAAGGTTTCGAGATGGTCACGCAGCGAAAGTCTCGTCGGACGCTGACGCCTTATGGTTGGGCCGGCGATCTCAATTAGGCGAAGGACTCGTCCCGCGATGTCTTAACCGCTCAGTCCATCGCCGATGACCGATGGGCGTCTGAAACGCGGGTCAGCAAATCCGCGGCAATTGTTCCCCGATCTGCATCGGGATGACGCGTTTGGCGCCGAGGGCGGTGCGCGCGACGACTAGGCCGGGGTGCTCCTTCGTGACACGGCCGACGATGGCGGCGCCGCGGCCTTTGGGATGGCGGCGCATGGCTTCGAGGACGGCTGAGGCGGCGGCGGCTTCGACCACGGCCACCAGCTTGCCCTCGTTGGCGACGTAGACCGGGTCGAGGCCGAGCAATTCGCAGGCGGATTGAACTTCGGGGCGAATGGGTAGCGCAGTTTCGTCGATGGCGATGCCGACCTTCGAGGCATGGGCGATTTCGTTGAGGGTGGATGCCAAGCCGCCGCGGGTGGGGTCGCGCATCGCGTGAACGGCTGGGCCGGCGGCTTTGAAAATGGCCGCGGTCATTTCGTGGAGCGGGGCGCAATCGCTCTCGATGGCGGTTTCGAATTCCAGCCCTTCGCGGACGCTCATAATCGCCATGCCATGGTCGCCGAGAAAACCGCTGACCAGAATGGCGTCGCCGGGGCGGGCGAGGGAAGGGCCGACGTCGATGCCATCGATGACGACGCCGATGCCGGCGGTATTGATGTAGCAGCCATCGCCGTGGCCCTTCTCGACCACCTTGGTATCGCCGGTGGCGATGGTGACGCCGGCCGAGCGGGCGGCGGCGGCCATATGATCGACGATGCGGGCCAGCTCGGCGAGCGGGAAACCTTCTTCCAGAATGAAGCCGGCGCTGAGATAAAGGGGACGCGCGCCGGATACGGCCAGATCGTTGACCGTGCCATTGACGGAGAGATCGCCGATGGAGCCGCCGGGGAAAAACAGCGGGCGCACCACGAAGCTGTCGGTGGAAAACGCCAATCGGCCGGAGGGTACATCGAGGAGGGCTGCATCGCCGAGATCGGCCAGAGCCGTGTTGCGGAAGGCGGGCAGGAACAGGTGCTCGACCAGCTCGGCGGAAAGCTTGCCACCGCCGCCGTGGCCGATCACGATGTTGGGATAATCGCGCAGCGGCAGGGGGCAGGACCAAACGGAAAAATCGGGCGCGTCAGGCATGCGTCAGCTCATCGGCGGAAAGAAAGCGGCCGTAGTTGAAATAGGCGGCGCAGGCTCCTTCGCTCGACACCATGGTGGCACCGAGCGGGTGGCGCGGGGTGCATTGGTTGCCGAAAGCGGGGCAATCGGTGGGCTTGATGGCGCCGCGAAGCACGTCGCCCGAGCGGCACAGAGGCGACTCATGGGTGTGAATGCCCGTAACCTCGAAACGCAGCTCGGCATCGAAATCGCGATAGGCCGGGCTGAGACGCCAGCCGCTTTGCGGGATGACGCCGATGCCGCGCCAGGCGCGGTCGGTGACTTCGAAAACCTGGCTCAGGAGCGCCTGCGCGGGGCGGTTGCCTTCGAATGTGACCACGCGCGCGTAGGCGTTCTCGACTTCGGCTCGCCCCGATTCAAGCTGGTGAACGGCGCGGCGGATGCCCTCCAGCAGATCGAGCGGCTCGAAACCGGTGACCACGATGGGGACGTGAAAGCGCTCCGCCAGCGGCGGATATTGCCAGTAGCCCATCACGCTGCAGACGTGGCCGGCGGCGAGGAACGCCTGCACCTGGTTCAAGGGCGATTGCATGATGGCCTCGATGGCGGGCGGCACGAGCACGTGCGACACCAGCATGGAAAAATTGCGCAGCCCTTCGTTTTTTGCCAGGTGGATGGCCATCGCGTTGGCGGGCGCGGTGGTTTCGAAGCCCACGCCGAAAAAGACGACTTCCTTGGAGGGATTCCGGCGGGCGAGATTGACGGCATCGAGCGGCGAATAGACGATGCGGACGTCGCCACCTTCGGATTTGACGCGGAACAGGTCTTTTTCGCTGCCGGGGACGCGCAGCATGTCGCCGAAGGAACAGAAGACGACGCTGGGGAGGGCGGCGATGGCGAGGGCACGGTCGATCAGCTCGAGCGGCGTGACGCAGACGGGGCAGCCG
The DNA here is from genome assembly GCA_003164035.1 of Bryobacterales bacterium. Lineage (GTDB taxonomy): Bacteria > Acidobacteriota > Terriglobia > Bryobacterales > Bryobacteraceae > JBEKYD01. Next base: position 60,708 of record PLRS01000016.1, read on the forward strand.
GGACCGTGCACGAGTTGGAGCGAGGAGGGCAACAACTGATCGATGCCATGGCGAATGATAGAGTGCGTCTGGCCGCCGCAGACCTCCATGATCTTCCAGGGGCGGGTCGCGGTGCGACGGATTTCATCAGCGAGTTTGCGGGCGATGGCGCCATCGCGAAATTCGGTGAGGTACTTCATGGAGAGCTTTACTTTTCCGCTTCGCCGAGCTCTTCGTCGAGCAGGCCTAATTGGCGGAACATGTCGAGGGTCTCGCGGGCCTGCGCTTCGTCGATTCTGGAAATGGCGAAACCGACGTGGACGATGGTGTAGTCGCCGACGCCGATCTCAGGGACGTAGGCCAGGCAAACCTCTTTCACCACGCCGCCAAAGTCGACTCTTGCCATGCGGGAGCCGAAGCCCTCGTAAATCTCTTCCACACGGCCGGGAACGGCCAGGCACATACGGCCTCCTTTGCCTCCTCGGTGGTACAGGCGACCGCCAGAATACCACGGCTCACTCTCAGCGATGTAAGCAAAGAAGATACAAACAGATGGGGCTGGGCGACTTACTGAACTTGGGCAGGCCCCGGATCGGCTACCGGCCTGGCGGGGAGGTTGTCGTGCTTGGGACCGAGGCCGAGGGCGATCAGAGAAAGAGAATTGAGTTTTCCGGAGGATTCCAATTTTTGCTCATCCTGGAAGCGTTTGAGAGCATCCACGGAATTCTGGTCCCATACGCCGGTGGCCTGATCGGGCTGGAGATAGCCGCGGGAAGCCAGGGCATCCTGAATCTCCTTGTAGCGTTCCGGCGAGGGCACCACCTGACGGGGACGCCACGCGGCCGCGGTGCGAACCTGTCTGGTCCCGGTGCGGCGAACGATGGGGCGGCCAGCGCCGGCTTTTGCGGTGGTGGCGCCGGCTCTTGCGGTGGAGTTGGCTATGGTCTTATGGACTGAAACTGGGGCCTTTACCTGGGCTGCGGGGGCTTTGTGGGCTACGGTTCTCGCTTGAGTTGCGGGCGCCTTGGGCGCGACGGTCTTCTTCTGCAGTTGCGGCGCCGGGGCAGCCGACCACGCGAGCACGGTCATCAAGGCCGCCACGGGGCAGCAGATGAGAGCCGGTTTCAGCATCCTTATATAGTATCAACTCTCCCAAGATGCTGGTTTTATTATTAGTCCTCCGGTCCCATCCATCATCGGGTGGTTAAGCGGGTGCTCGCGGTGCCAAGGTGGATGTGGGCGCCGGTGGCTATGCCGGGGAGGGCCTCGTGGAAGGCGAAAAAGGGGATGCGATGGAGGGTGAGATAGCCGATGAGCCACTGGCCTTCGGGTTGATCGGGTTGGAGGGCTACATCGACGCGGCCGCGGTGATCGAAGCCCATTTCGCGGTGGGTTTCGGTCTGGCCCATGGCGGAAACGGGAAGCGGCTTCGAGAACTCGGCCTCGAAGGCGGCATTGGTGCGCTGGAAGATTTCGGCAGTGAAGATGCCGTTGCCATCGAAACGCTCGGCCACGTCGGGCGATAGCGGGCGGGATTCGGCGAGGCGGGCGGCGAGGGCGGCTTCGACTTCAGCGCTGCGCGCCAGTTCACGAGCCAGGCGGGCGCGCGCTTCGGCCAAGTCGTACTGTTTGCGGGCGAATTCCAAATCGCGCAGGGAAGTGTCGAGGGACATTTGGGGGGCAATGCCGGATTTGACCTGTTTTTCGGCATCGTCGAAGGCGAGCTTGCGGCGATCGAAGAGGCGGCTGGCGGCGGCGATCAACTCGTCGCCTTGCTTTTCGGTGAGATCGGGGCTGGAGACGCTCTGTCGAAGGATGACGGTGTCCTGGGCGTCGACGAGAGCGGCGCGGGCTTTTTCCAGCTCGATAGGGGGTGCGACACCGGAAGTTACCAGGGCTTCGACGCGCTGTACCTCCATCCGCGCACGGAGAACATCGGCCTCTTCCTGGGCGAAGAGTGGGAGGGCGAGGAGGAAGACGGAGAACAGCAGATTAGGCAAGCGATGTCCCAACAAGGGCATGGGACATCGCCCACACCTAATCTAAGTCTACACCTGACGGGCTTTTGGGACCGTCAGTTACCGTTCTCCCGGCGGCGGGGCGTTAACGTTTCCGCCCGTGGGGGGCTTCCAGCCATCGTTCGAGGGACCGTTCTGGAAGAAATAAGCATCCTTGCTGTACGGGCCTGTGGCGTAATTCGCATTGGCCTCGCCGAAGATCTTCCCGGCCCGCAGCACGTCGTCGTGAATCTTATTGATCAGCAGCGCGTAGCGCGGGTCCGATTGGGGAAATCCCGAAAACACGCTCAGATCGTTGTTACCGACGATGACCACGTCCACGCCGGGCACCGATGCGATGTCGTAGGCGTTCGCCACGCCGGTGGGCGTCTCGATCATGATCACCACCAGCATATTGTCATTGGCCGTCTTGGCGTAATCGATCCCGTTGATGCCCCAGATGGTGCGCATCTGTCCCTGGCCGGTGCTGCGCCGCGCCACCGGGGGGTAACGCGCCCACTTGGCCGCTTCCCGCGCCCTGTCCACGTCGTCCACGGTCGGCACCACGACGCCCAGCGCACCGATGTCGGTGGCGTGCTGGATGTGCCACTCCTGCGCGTCCGGCAACCGGACCATGGGAGTGGCGGCTACGTGCGGACACGCCGCGATCATCGCCTCGATGTCTTTGAACTCGAGGGTGCTGTGCTGCATTTCAAACCAGGTGTAATCGTAATGCTTGGCCGCCTCGCAGTAGCCGGGGATATCCATTTTCGATTGCGTGAAGCTGAAGACTTTTTTGCCATCCAGCAGCTTCTGCTTGGCCGTGTTATACAGCTTGGGTTTCATGGCGCCCTGCCCCTGACCCTGCTGTTGCGCTACCGCCAGGACGCTTAGCAGCACAACGGCCAAAAGCGAACTGATTGCCCATCTTATCGGTGACGTTCTCGTCATTTGATACGCGTTTCCTTTCAGGACTTGCCCAGCCGATGCCGCCGGCATCAAGCGTAAGCGGAGAGATCTTCCACCAGCGGACGCCGATTGTAACCCAAGTTCGGCGGCAGGTCCAGCATGGGACCTCGCCACTCCAGCATCCGGTCTACATCGGCATTCAGCCCGTACTTCCGTTGCACGTCGGCGATTTTGGCGCCGACCACGTCGATCTTGCCCAAGTCGTATTGGCCCAGGCCCCCCTGGTAAGCGTAGTTCAGATAGCCGGGCCAACTGGCGTCGATTCCCATGCACTCCAGCCCCACCCGGTCCACCGCCAGAAAATCCGTCGAGGCGAGGGCGATGCGATGCGGCACCGGGGTGCCCGAAACCGGGCCGTTCCCCTCCATGCCCTCGTACGCGTCGACCACCCCCACTCCCCAGTTGTGCATCATCCGCCCAATGGCCAGATACATGTTGTAGTTGCCCGCCCGGATGCCCACGTGAAATTTGCGCTTCTCGCTTTCCCCCAATGGCCGCTTTTGCCCGGGAGGCGGAGACAGAGGCGCCCCCATGACCATGTTCTTGATGGACATGGTTGCCACCACCATGTTGTGCGTCTTCATCACTGCGGCCGAAATCACGAAAGCATCCGGGTCCACGAATCGAGCTCCCAACCGGATGGGAAGCAGGTGAATGTCGTAGTCGATCCCGTACATCAGCTCGTAGCGGCCCTCGTCCTCGTTGGGAACTTCGAGCTTGATGTCGAGAGGTTTGTGCTCGGCGAACAGCTTGCTCCAACCGAAATCGCTGAGAATCTGCCTGGACGGATTGCCGGAGCACTCGGCCACCACCACCGGGCCTTTGAAACGGGGAGCCAGGTAATCGAGGATTCCGTGCACGGTATCGGCTTGGGTGGAAATCAGTTGCCGCGACGGGTCGAGGCCGTTGGGTTTGATGAGAACGTACTTCCTGGCCTTCAGCGCGGGCCGGATCCGGTCGTCGATCGCGGTCAGCGCTTCGTACACGTTCTTGCGCCGGCTGTCACCCTTGATCAGGGCAACCTCGGCGCGGCGACTCGTGTACGGGAACAATTTGGCGACATTAGCGGTTGCCATGCGGGGATCCTGCGCCTTCCCACCCTGCGCCTGCGGAACCGCCCCCACGTCGACCGGCGGCTTCTGCTGCGCCTGCAAAGCCAGCCCCTGAGCGGTGGCGATCGCCCCCGCGCGGGCAAAGAAAGATCTGCGCGTAACTGCCATGGGCCCATGACCTCCTCGCCCGCACGGCGGCGGGCGCCAAAACTATTTCAGCACTCCGGGCGCCTCTTCGCGCACGCCCTCCACCCATCTCCTCGCCTGTCAGTAACCACGCTGTTTGTCCACCACGTTGATCAAAGGCAGGCCGCTCGAGTAACGCCGCACATTGTCGGCCAGCAGCCCCACCAGGCGGATCTGGCGTTGCGGCGCGAATCCGGCGCTGTGGCAGGTGATCGTCAGGTTCGGGCAATCCCAGAGTGAGGATGTCGATGGCAACGGCTCCGTGGCGGAGGGGTCCAGCCCGGCGCCCGCGATCCAGCCTTCCTTCAGCGCCTGGGCGAGCGCGTTCTCGTCCACCAGCGCGCCCCGCGACAGGTTGATGAAGTAACCTGTCTTCTTCATGACCCGGAACACTTTCTCATTGAACATCCCCTCGGTTTCCTTCGTCGAGGGCGCCGCGCTTACCAGTATGTCCACTTGCGGGACCATCTCCATGAACCACGCCGGATCCCGCAGCGTGTCCACGAAGATCGGCTTGGCCATGGGCTTGGCGTCCGTACCCAGTATCCGCATGTTGAAGCCATAGTGCGCGCGCATGGCCGTGGCTTGACCAATCCCGCCCATGCCGACTATCCCCATGGTCATTCCATCCACTTCCACCAGGTTCCGCTCCGAATTCCACTTCCGCTTCTGGAACTGGGGAAAGTAATACTGATTGAGCCCGCGCGTCAGGCTCAGCAACAGCCCGATGGCCGTCTCCGAGATGGCCGGCGCGAACACCCGCGCCATGTTGGTCACCACCACATTACTCTTGATCAGTTCCGGAAACAGCACTTTCTCCATGCCCGCTTCGGTGGCCTGCATCCAGCGCAAGTTCTTGGCCTTGGCCAGCATCTCCGCGTTCATCGCGCCGAAAACGACGTCGGCCTGGGGCAGCAGTTCGTTCAATTCGCCGGCGCTCGCCGGCACCGTGAGCCGAACGTCCTTTCCCTGGGACTGGATCTGCTGAATCTCCGCCGCCGAGTACTTCGGGGGTGGGACTACCGACGAGGCCGTCGCCGTCACGATTCGGATCCGGGCGGGCGGCGGATCGAATACCGCGATTCGGTCCGAAGCGAGCAAGACCGGCGCTGCCGGAACTGCCGCCGCGGCTGACATGAATAATCGGCGCGACAAAGTACTATCGGCCACAAGGTTCTCCTCTTCTGTACAGCGTTCGCAATTTTCGGGCTCCCTGCCGCTCGGGTGACCCGAGTCATGTCAAGCGAAAAGCGAATTCGCGCCGGAGCCGCGGCCCGCGTCCGTGGGCACGGACGGACCGGTGCGGGATAACCCTATTGGAATCCCCACTTGTGATTCTGCACTGTTCCTAAGCCCAATTCAAGCCCCGTAACGCCGAAATTGCCCGGCCACGAGTCCGAGACCCGACCGGAAGCAGGCGTTCATAGGATCGCCAACGTATTTCCGGGCAACCGCTCCCTGACGGCATCAAACCGAGCCGCGACCGTCAGGGAGCGGTTGCTTAATATGTGGCCGTAGTCCCGAAATTCCCTGCAAGCACCGGAACAAACCGGCCGCTGAGTTCGTCGAAGGCTGTATGCCAGAGTTCTTGGATCGGCTTGCGCAAGACGTCCGCTACGGCGTCCGAATGCTGCTCTCGAAGCCGGGCTTTACCGCCGTGGCCGCGCTTTCCATCGCCCTCGGGATCGGCGCCACCACGGCTATTTTCAGCGTGGTTTACGCGGTTCTGATCGACCCTTATCCCTACCGCGCGCCGGACCGCATCGGCTTTTTGTTTCTAAACGGAAAGAAATACAGCGACCGGAGTTTCGGCTACTCGAAGGCGCAGTATCTCGACCTGAAATCGCGCCTGCGTTCCATGGAAGATGCGGTTGCCATCGACAGGAACGAGGTGGTGATGACCGGAACCGGGTTGGCGGAAGTGGTGGTGCGAGGGGCCTGCTCCCCGAATTTCTTCGAGTTCTTCGGCGTGCCGCCGCAACTTGGCCGTGCGTTCACTACCGCGGATGCGCGCCCCGGGACTGCGCCGGCGCCGGTCGCGGTGCTGAGTTATAAGTTCTGGCAACAATCGTTCCAGGGCCGGCCCGACATACTGGGCCGCCAGGTGCGGCTGAACGACGCCGTGTACACGGTTATCGGCGTGCTGCCCATCCGGTTCACCTGGATGGACGTGGACGCGTACGTGCCCATGGATATGCGGCCGAGTACGCTAGACACTGTCAACCTCGTGTACCGGATCAGGCCGGGCGTGAGCCAGAGCCAGATCGACGCCGAGTTTCGGCCGATCCTTGAAGAGTACCGCAGGCAATTGCCGCCCTACATGTATCCGGAAGGCGATTTCAAGGTGAAGTTCGTCAACGTGAACGAGGACATTCTGGGCAAGTTCGCAAACACCCTGCTGGCCCTGTTCGGGGCGGTGACCCTGCTGCTGCTGATCGGCTGCGGCAACGTGGCGAACCTGCTGCTGGCCCGCGCCGCCACACGCGAGGGCGAAATGGCGATTCGCATCTCCATCGGCGCCACCCGGGGACGCCTGATTCGCCAACTCCTGACCGAAAGCGTCCTGCTGGGGCTAACCGGCGGTGTCTTCGGTGTGGGGCTGGCTTATGTGGGGGTGCGCGCGGTGATTGCGCTGATGCCGGAATATTCCATTCCGCACGAGGCCGCGATCGCGCTGAACTGGCCGGTGCTGTGGTTCGCGCTGGGGGTATCGGTTTTGACCGGCGCCATTTTCGGACTGGCCCCGGCGGTGCACTCGTCGGCGGAGACGCAGGCCGAGACCTTGCGCGACACCGGCCGGGGAACCGGGGCGCGCCGCCGGCGACTCCACGACGCGCTCATGGTTGCCGAGATCACCCTGTCGCTGGTATTGCTGACCGGAGCCGGCCTGGCGGTCCGCGGCCTGGTCGCCTTGCAGAATCAGAGCCTGGGATACGAGCCGCGGCATGCACTCACGTTTCTGATGCCGCTGAGCGAAGGGCACTATACCCAGTGGGCTCCGCGCGTGGCCCTCTATCACGACATCGTGACCCGCCTGCGGCGCGCCCCGCAAGTGGAAGCGGCGGCGGTGAGCGCCACCGGCACGCCCCCATACAACGGCTTTAACACAAAGGCGATGTTCGACGGCCGAGCAGCCGACCAGGCTTCCGAGGTCAGTCTGAATCTGGTGGAGGACGGATACTTCGCCGCGGTGGGAACCAAGCTGTTGCGGGGACGCGACCTGACCGAGGCCGACATCTTGGAGGCGCGGCCGGTCGCGGTAATCAGCGAAGACATGGTGAAGCGCGATTTCGCCGACGGGAAAGACCCGCTGGGCCATCACCTCCAGGTGGATATCTTCAATCAGAAGATTCCTCCGCAGATCCTGAAAGCACCGCGGTTCAACAACTCCTTCGAGATCGTCGGCGTGGTGGGGTCGGCGCGAAATCGCGGCCTGAGCGAGCCGGCGCGGGCGGCCATGTTCATCCCCTATTCGACCCTGGTGCTGCCCAATACGTTCATCATTGCGCGGACCAAGGGAGACCCCAACGCGTTGGCCGGCCTGGCCAGGGACGCGGTTCGGGCTGTCGACAAGAATCAGCCGATTACGCTGACCCGGACGCTGGAAGGCTGGCTCGACACAGCCACCGCTTATCAGACGTTTACTACTTTTCTATTTAGCGTGTTCGGCGGCATCGGCATGCTGCTGGCCGCGGGCGGCGTCTTCAGCGTGGTGTCGTATTCGGTGGCGCACCGAACGCGCGAGTTTGGCATCCGCATGGCGCTCGGCGCCGAGCCGCACGATGTTCTGCGCCTGGTGCTGCTCGCCGCCGGCCGCGTGCTGGCGATTGGCCTCGCCGTGGGACTGGGCCTGAGTCTGCTGGCCAGCCGCCTGCTCGCGGACCGTATGCAAGGAATGGGCACGGCCGGCCCGCTCCTATTCGTTTCGGTTCCCGCCGTACTCATCGCAGCCACCATAGCCGCCTGTTTCCTGCCGGCCCGTTCCGCTACCCGGATCCAGCCGATGGAAGCGTTGCGACACGATTGAGCCTGTGGGACAGACGTGGACAGACGTGGACAGACGATCGTTTTCTGTCGTCTGTCAGGCTGCTTTTGGCGAGGGCCGACAGACCACGAAAGACGATGGTCTGTCCCACCTGGATCGTCGCAGCGGCAGGCGGGTTGGCAGACAGGGGTCTATGTAACCTTCGGGCTTCTTGGGCGCAGATCACGCCAGGGACGATTTGATTTGGCGCGGCGAACCGGTTCTTGTGAGCCGAAGCTGGAGCGCCGAGGTACTGCGCGCACTGTTTCCGATAAACCTAGAGTCAGACAGGACGTTCAGGAACAATTCCCGGAGAAGCGGTGTCGGAATGAATTGACGCCATGACTCGCGCGGTTCCGATCATTGCCACCTTCGCGGCCCTCTTTGCGCCGCAAGCCACACCAGGGAACGAGTTTGTTTGGCAGAACCGTGACCACATCATCGGTCGCCTGACCGTTCCGACGGGTTTTGCGATCGAAACGGACGATTATCGGGAAGGAACTGTGACGACGCTCCGCTACGCCGACGGGGCAACCATAGTCCTGCAATCGGGCGGCATGTACCGAGTACCCATGTTTCAGGACTCAGACCACAAGCTCACTTCTTCGAAAGAGTTGGCGACGAAAACAATCAGGGTGGGGCAAATCGGCTCTGAACGCTGCTGGCGTGAGGACAACTTTAAGCCAAGGAAGGTGACCGGCAAGAGCGTCAGCCTCGCAGTTCTCTTCCCACCAAATGTTGGCTACACGAGGGTTCCGCGGGTACGACGAGGCGAATTCGATCGCGCGCTGGATTCGTTTGTGCGGGAAATTGACCATGCGCCCCATCAGGGCGCGCGGCGAATCAGAGGGTCGATGATTCAGCAGGCTTATCTGGTATCGAGGGTTGAGCCCGTTTATCCGGTGGTTGCCCAAAAAGAACGGGATTCAGGGCGCGGTTTGGCTGGCAGTCGATATTGGAAAGGATGGGCATGTGGTGAGCGTTCAGCGCATCAGCGGCCATCCGGCCCTGGTCGTTGCCGCAGAGGATGCGGTGCTGCAATGGGTCTACAGCCCCACCACCCTAATGAACGGCGAAACCCTTGAGGTAGTAATGCGAGTCTGCGTGCCTTTCGTTCCTCCGCAGCCGAGGCAAACATCTTCCCCATGCACGGACACGATTCGCTAGGGGTGGTTCCGCAGTCACCCCGACAAACCGGGCCGGGAAAGTCCGGGCGATCCCCATCGGTTATAATCTTCCGATGACCTGGCGTATTTGCATTCTGCTCGCGTTCGCTCTTGCGGCGGCGGCACAAAGGAAAGCACTGGTCGGCGGTACCCTGATCGACGGATACGGCGGACCGCCGATTCCGAACAGCGTGATCCTCATCGACGGCGAAAAGATCAGCGCCGTGGGCCAGTTGGGAACGCTGAGCGTGCCACCGGACGCCCAGGTGATTTCCACCGCCGGAATGAGCGTGCTGCCGGGATTGTGGGACATGCACGTCCACACCATGCTCAGCGGCCATTCCGATTACGAGCACTGGGACAAAACCTATCCGCCGCAGATGGAATCGGTGATCATGCCGGCTTCGGCAAAGCAACTTCTCATGGCGGGGGTGACGAGCGCGCGCGATCTGGGCGGGCCTCTGGAGGCGAGCATTCATGTGCGCGACGGGATCCGCGCGGGCAGGATTCCGGGCGCGACCCTGTATGTATCCGGTCCGTTTCTGGAGCACGAGGCGTATCCGGGAACGGAATATTTTCGCTGGGGAGTGCACGGAGCCGACGATGGGCGGGCGAAGGTGCGCAAACTGGCCGCGGCGGGAGTGGATTGCATCAAGCTGATCGACCAGGACGAGATGTCGCGCGAGGAAATCGCGGCGATCGTGGATGAGGCGCACCAGGACAAATTGCAAGTGGTGGCGCACGCGCATCGGCCCAACGAGATTCGCTTCGGGCTGGAGGCCGGGGTGGACGATTTCGAGCACACCGGGCTTGCCACGGCGCCCGAGTATCCGCCCGATATCGTCGAGAAACTGCATGAGCGGGCGGCGCGCGGGAACATGGCGCCGCTATTCTGGACTCCGACCGTTCAGGTCTTGTGGAATTACGACTACATTCGCGATCATCCGGAACGGATCGACGATCCGCGCTGGCAGGAGGGGTTGCCGCCGGCGATTGTCACCGACATTCGGGAGTCGCTGCGGCACGTGGATCAGCTCGACTATTACAGGATGGTCCCCCCGCGTAAGCCGACGCTCAAGCGGAAGTTCGAACAGCTACGGCAGTCGGGCGCGGTGCTGTTGATCGGAACCGATAGCGGCGTGCCCGCGCAGTTCCACACGCAGACGACGTGGAACGAGATCGACGTCTGGGTGCGAGTGATGGGGGTCGATCCCATGGACGCGATCCGCGCGGCGACTTACTGGCCGGCGGTCGCGATGAAAGTCGACGGCGAAGTGGGGACAGTGACTGCCGGGAAGTACGCCGACATGATCGCGGTCCGGGGCGATGTGCTGCGGTATGTGGATCTGTTGCAGAACGTGGATATGGTGATCAAGCACGGGGTGCGCTATAAGTAGGACTTTAGTGGAACAGACCTCCCGGCCTGTCGCGAAGCGGCTCTTTCGGCGAGTGACAGGCCAGGAGGCCTGTCCCACTCGGCAACGGAATACGTCGCGGTGATTACGAACACCGGAGCTAAGTACTCGCTTACGCAATTACGGCAACGTATCCGGCAACCGCTCCCTCGCGGTCGCGGCTCGGTTTCGCGCGTTTCCGAGCCGCGACCGTGAGGGAGCGGTCGCCGGAGAATATAGTGCCGCACTTGCGGTAAGCGTATCGTTGACCCTAGTGCTTGACGGCGATGGCGGAAATCTCGATCTTTGCCCCGCCGATCAAACCCGCAACCTGTACGGTGGCTCGCGCTGGTTTGGGGTTTGGCATGAGCTTCTTGTAGACATCGTTCATTTTGGGGACATCGTTCAAGTCCGTGACATAAACGGTCACGGATGTGATGTCGCTCATCTGAAAGCCCGCTTTCTTGACTATTTTTTCGATGGCGGCAATCGTATTTGTAGTTTGCAGAGTGATATCGGTCCCGGTGACTTTGCCGTTCGAGTCGGGCCCTTGCTGGCCTGCGACGTAGAGGGTATTGCCCGCCACATACCCATTGCTAAAAGGCATGCCCTCCTTGAAGTCGATGGCCGTGTTTTGAGCAAAAGCACTGGCCAGGGCGAAGAACGTCAGCACGCCCATCGACCACAGACGCCGCTGGATTGTATGGTAATTCTTGCCTTTCGTAATTGATCTCATAGTGAATGAGCTTATCATGTGTCCGACTTCAAGAAAGTCCCACCCTACATCGTCAGCAACGCGGCCATCAGCTCAATACCGTCCCAGAGATTTTGCAGGCGGAGATTCTCGTTGAAGCTGTGCTGATTGTCGTCGTGATTGGCGATCGGAACCACGATCACGTGGGTACCGAGCGGGCGCACGATGCTGGTGAGCGGCAGGCTCCCGCCCATGTTGGGGAGTTTCACAACCGGGCCGCGCGCGCTTTCGACCACGCGGATCGTTTCCTGGGCAATCGGCAGGTCCATGGGCGTGCGTACGGCATTGTCGCCGCCGCGCACCACTACGAAGGCCACTTTTGGATGAGACCGCCGCAGGTCGGCGTCCGGCTCCTTATCCACCACGAAGAATCCCTGCTTGCGAATGTGGTCGACCACCCGGCTGGTGGTCTGGCGCGCATCCATACCGGGCACCAGGCGAATATCGAGCGACGCCGTGGCCGTGGCGGGGATCACGTTGGAAGCTTGGTTGCCGATGCGCGAGCTGGCCATGCCGCGGACGTTCAGCGCGGGCAGGGTGACCAGTTCATTCAGCCTGGCGGGCGCGCCCTCGGTCGACCCCAGCCAGAACTCGCGCATTAAGCCGGGGTCGATTTCGGGCGCTTGGGCGATGGCGCGCTTTTCGAGCGGGGTCAGCGGGGTAATGCCGTCGTAGAAATGGTCGATTGTCACACGGCCCTGGGCATTCTTCATCGAGGCAAGCAATTGCGCCAGCATCATGGCCGGGTTCAAAGCCCAGTTTCCGTAGTGTCCGCTGTGCAACTCATAGCGCGGGCCGTAGAGAGTAATATCGAGCCCGGTGTCGCCGCGGGCGCCGAAGACAATCTGTTGCTGGCCCGTCTGGTAAACCGGGCCGTCGCACATCAGCCACAGGTCGCCGGCAAACAGTTCGCGGTTGGCGTCCAGGATCTTCTCCAGGTTCGGCGAGCCGCCTTCCTCCTCGCCCTCAAAAGCGAACTTGATGTTGGAGCGGGTCTTGATTCCCGCCGCGCGGATGGCGTCGAGCGCGGTCAGCATGGCGGCAATGGGTGCTTTGTCGTCGCCCGATCCACGGGCGTACAGGCGCCATTCCGGATCGAAGGGCTGACCGGCGGCGGGAAGCGGAATGGGCTTGCCGCCGTCCTGGAAGGGCTTGTCGCGCAGCACGGGCTCGAACGGCGGAGTAGCCCACTCCTTCGGGTCAAGCGGCTGGCCGTCGTAGTGGGCATAAAAGACGATAGTGCGCGAGGCGCCGGGGGTGCGGATTTCACCGAAGACCACCGGGTTCGAGCCGGGCACGGTAACGAGCCTTGCCGCAACCCCGCGCCGCTCCAGCATGCGCGCGATGGCGTCGGCATTACGCTCGATGTTGTCGCGGTCGCGGGTAACGTCGGGAATCGCGAGCAGCGCGATGAACTCGTCGATAATGGCGCGCTCGTGCTGCTGGCGCCACTGGCGGGCCGCCTGCGCCGCGGGATTGCTCTGCGCCAGAGCGGCGGATGCGAGGAAGGCGAGGATGAGAACCTGTTTCAAAACACCTCCGGTACTTGCCTATTAAACCGCATTTCCCGCGCGTGCTCGGCTGGACGCTGAGGCGCTGCCGTGCATCCCGGCGAGGCGGCCTCGGAACGATAACGGAGCGCTGCTAGAGCTGGAGGACAGTGCGCAGGCCTTCATCGACCGAGCGCAGCAGACGCGCCGGCAGCGTGCCGGCGTGCTCCGTGAGAAAGCCGCGGTCGAGGGTCAGCAGTTGGGAGACATTCACCACGGAATCGCGGGGAAGGCCCGCCGAGCGCGCAGGCAGCAGGACATTCCCAGGGGCGTCGGCAAGTTGCAGGTTGCCGGTGATCGCGGCTACGATCGCAGTTTGAATCCGGCTGGCGTTAAAGGAGTCTGCCTGGACCACCAGCACCGGCCGCCTGTATCCAGGCTCGGAGCGGCGAGGCTCGGGAAGATCCGCCCACCAGACCTCTCCCCGCTGAATCTCACCCATCCCTACCAGGCTTCCTTTTCGAGCGATTTCAGTTGGGCGCGGTGCAATCCGAGATCCACTTTCGCCGGGCGCCGCGAATACACGTCATTCAGGCGTTCGGTAATCGAGCTGCTATCCTGGCGCTCCAGAAACTCCGCGATCGCGTTAGCATACAACTGGCTTCGCGAAACGCGGAGGCGACGGGCGGCTGCTTCGGCCAGGCGGAAAAGATCCTCGGGCAGCGAGACGGCGGTCTTCATTGCCTCAGTATAACTCGAGTTATACCCGGCGCTCCCCCGAATCCGAAATCACGGTCGCGCCGGCGCTACGCTGGTAGCGACGGCTTGGTTTTCGAGAAAGGTCTACGTTTGAAGAAATGGGTAACGCTCGATAAAGCGCTCACAGCCGACGGCAAGTCGATCTCGCTCCATGAGCACGATGGGGAATATACCATTCGAGTGGATGGCTATACGCTCATGTCGACGCGCCAGCACGGGTCCGAGGAGAAACTGGCGGAGCTGGGGTGCGCGCATTTGAAGGGCAAACGGGGCGCCCGAGTCCTGATCGGAGGGCTGGGCTTCGGGTTCACTCTCAAGGCGTGTCTTGCGGCAGTTGGCCCCGATGCGACCGTGGTGGTTGCCGAGATTGTGGCCGCGGTAATCGACTGGAATCGAAACCCCGCGTACAAGCTTCCGGCCGTTGGCATGGGAGATTCCAGAGTGACGATTCTGCACCGGGACGTGAGAGAAGCGATCGACGAGGCGCGGGGTGGTTTCGACAGCATCATTCTCGATGTGGATAACGGACCAGGTGCATTGAGCACCGACATCAACCGGCGCCTTTACCAGCAGGCGGGATTGCAATCGGCCCGCACCGCTTTGCGGCCGGGAGGCTCGATGGCCTTTTGGTCCGTGGCGCCCGATCCGGCTTTCGAGAGGCTTCTGCGCAGCGCGGGGTTCGCGGTGGAAGTGCAGACTTGCCGGGCGCATGCGAACGGCGGAAGCCGGCACACACTGTTTTTGGGGCGAATGAAGTAGGATCGGCCATATGGCGAATATCCAGATCTTCGGGGTGAGGAACTCGCAGGCGACGCGCGCGGCGGAGCGCTTCTTCAAAGAGAGGCGGGCGGCGGTCCAGATGGTCGATCTTGGGAAGAAAGCGATCGCCGCCGGGGAGATCAAGCGATTTGTGGAGCGTTTCGGTTGGCCAGGACTGGTGGACACCGAAGGAAAGGCCTACATCGAAGCCGGGCTCAAGTATCTCAAGCTCACCGAATCCGAACTGATGGGACGCATCGAACGGGATCCCGGATTGCTGCGGCTCCCGCTGGTGCGCGGCGGCAAACTGGTTAGCGTGGGGCACGACGAAGCGTCGTGGAAAGCCATGCTGGCGGCCGCCGCCGGATAGCTTCAGTTGAAATTCATGCCGCACATTCCGGGGTTGCTGCACGGGCCGCCGCTCGGACACATGGGGGCGTCCTGGCTCTTGGCGCCGCCGGCATGGGCGGCAAAGGTGGACAATTCCTGCTTGAGGTGCTTTTGGCCGCACTTCGGGCATTCGAGCTCCGGCGTTTCCGCCTGGCGGCGCACCAGTTTCTCGAACTTCGTTCCGCAATCCTGGCAAAGGTATTCGTATATCGGCATGGCTCTATTCCACTATTAGATTACAAATGCGGTCCATAATGCTACGTACCTGGGAGGCTGGCGCGCCGGCGTTGTTGACGATGATGGAAAACACCAGCCAATCGCCGGACTGCCGTTGCGCATAGCCGGAGAGCGCGTTGACGTGGGAAAGCGAGCCGGTCTTGGCGTGAATCCGGCCTTTGGCGGGGCCATCCTTGAAGCGGGAATTCAGCGTGCCGTCCTCGCCGGCCGAGGGCAGCAGGTCGAGCCAGGCGTCGCGTAGCGGCGAATTGTACATGTAGCGCAGCAACTCGACCACGGTGGCCGGCGTCACCAGGTTCGAGCGCGCCAGGCCGGATCCATCCCCGAACGAATACCCGTCCGGCGAGATGCCTGCGGAGGTAAGGAAGTCTTTCAGCTCCGCGAGACCGGCTTTCGCGCTGCCCTCGCCGCGACGTGCCAGGCCGACCGCGCGCAGCGCCATCTCGGCGTGCAGATTCTGGCTGACCTTGGCGGTAATTTTCAAATCGTCGAGTAAAGGCGGCGAGGTGCGATGCGCCAGTTCTACCCAGGCAGCCGCCGCCGGATCGTTCCAGGTAGGATATCGATGCTCAGCCCGGGCTTCGCCATCCACGGTAACGCCGCGCTCCTCGAGCGCCTTGCGGAAGGCCAGCGCGGCGTAGAGCGCCGGATCCTCGATGCCCAGTTCCAGGTCGTCGGGGGCGGACGCTACCGGCAGGGTGCCCCACAGGTCGACGTGAAAACTGCCGGGGAGGCGTTCGAAGTGGATCTCTCGCGGGCTGCCGCGCGGGACGGTGCGCACGCGATTATCGATGGTGTAGTATTCGAGCGGCGGGTCAAGCTCCAGCTCGGCGGGATCGCCAGCGCGCGTGCCCGGCCGCACCCGCAGCACGAACGCGTTGTCGTTGACAGTCAGGGCCGAAACCGGCGCGCCGTACTCGAATTGGGGATCGCCGATGGACCAGCTCTCGCCGTACGGCTCCCAGACGTAGCGCGTATCGTCCCCCACGATGCCGCCGGTGACGCACCGGATGCCGTGGGCGGCGACCTGGTCGGCCAGATCTTCGATTGCTGCCAGGGGATTGCCGGTCACCGGGCCAGGGGCGTACGGGATGGTGCGCGCGGAAAGGTCGGGGTCGCCACCGCCCACCAGGCGCACATCGCCTTCGATGCAGCCGGATCGGTCGGGCCCCCGGTCCGCCGTAACGCGAGTGTCAAAGGTGTAGTTCGGCCCCAGGCGGTCGAGCGCGAGCGCGACGGTGAAGAGCTTGGTGTTGGAAGCTGGGACGAAAAGCTTGTTCTGGTTTTGGGAGTAGACCACTTCGCCGGTCTTGAGGTCGCGAATCTCGATACCCCAGAAGGCGGCCGGGGAATCGGCCAGCACCTTGTCGATCCGGCCGGCGAGATCCGCGGCGGGCACGGGGGTGGGAGCTAAGCAGAAAAATAGGGCCACGGATGAACACAGATGAACGCCGATATTGAAATGAAAGATCTTATCGGTGTTCATCTGTGTGCATCTGTGGCTGGAATTTGATTTTTCACCTTCCGGTCACTTTCGATTCCAGCCAGATCAGCGCCAGCAGCGCCGCCACCACGAAGGTTCCCAGAAGCGGGATGCCAATGACCACCCCGACGCCGCCGAAATAGGCGAAGTAGCCCAGCGAAGCCGGCGCCAGCAATCCGCCCAACTGCGCCAGCGAAAAAATGCCGTTGAAGAAGCCGGGGTGATAGTAAGGAAAGCGGCGTCCGATGGTTTCGGCCATCAACGGGTAGATGCTGGCGAAGCCGGCGCCCAGAAAGAAGGCTCCCGAGCCGGCTCCGAACCCGTTGGGAGCGGCATAGAGAAGCAGACAGCCGAATACCGCGGCCGCCACGCTCACCAGCAACAACGGCCCGTGCCGCACTCTGGGCAATAGCGCGACTACGATGGAACGCCCCACCAGCAGGCACAGCCAGAAAAAGGCCAGCAGCAGGAGGGCTTCTTCCGGACTGATGCCGACTCGCCGGATCAGGAAAATGGGCATCCAACCGGCCACTGTCCACTCACTGCCGAATTGAAAAAACAAAAGCAGCGCCATCAGAATGGCGCCCAGGCTACGAAAATCCTGGACGGCCTGGCGGAGCGTGCGTTGGACGCCCTCCGGTTGCGCGGAGAAGGTGGAGCGGGCATATAGAACCGCGAATACCGCCGGGATGGCCGCCATGAAAACCAGAATCGTACGCACCGAGTACGCATAAAAGGTGCCTGCCACCAATAAAGTCGCGGTTAGGCAGCCCAAACCGTACCAGATGCCGCCGCGCACCGCCGTGCCGGCCGGGTCCCGTTGATAGGCTGGAGAGATGGCGCGGAACAATCCGAGGCTGAGCGATCCGGCCGCCGCGCCTAGAACCAATAAACCCGCCCCGCGCAGCCAGTTCGAAAAAGGAGGTGGAACCAGGGACAGGTACAACAGGGCGACCGAGGCCGCCGCGCTCGAAACGCACAACACCGTTGGCAAACCGCGGGCGGCAATCAACTTACGCGCCCAGGCCACCGGCGCTACAACTCCCACCGCCAGGATCAGAAAATCGTTGCCAACCGCGACGAAATCGGGAGGGTCGCGGTGGTACCCCCAGGCGGGAAGGATAGCTCCGAGCAGTGCCATCAGGAAGCCCGAGAGCAGAAAGCCGGCCAAGGCCAAGCCACAGTCGGAGCGCCCGGTTAGCGCTTCGGGAACCGGGTTGGCGCGTGCCAAACTCACAGGTTCGATTGTAGCGCGTCCGATTTCTGAAAGCGTTCGGCCGGTGGCGTTCTGTGGAAACCTGGAGCCGGTAATTCGGATTTCGGGAATCTATCGCTTCACGGAAATGGGGCCTGGCCCCGCGGTCCGGACCGTGTGGATTAAAGAATCAATCGCTTATGGAGACAGACCCCTCATATCGATGAGATGAATCGTCCTGGCAGGCAACGTGCTCTTGTGCCAATAGGGGTTGTTTGAGAGTTTTCCGCTTTGGGTGAAGTTGCCTCCTTTAATTTTGTAGGCTCTTGAGCCTCGCACCGGTTGTGCCGGCTGCGGGGCTTTTCTTTTGTTACACTCGAATTCTCCGAACCATGACGGGACTCTACGCTCGATGGATCGACCGCTGGGAGCGTAAGCTCGCCACCCGCGATACGAACCGGGTTGTCCGGCCTTTTGAATGGGGCACGGATTGGCTGCACGCAATCGGGTTTCCCGCGATTGCCGCCGACCCCGACGACCCGCCCGCTGCCCTGGATGCATTTGACGCTCAAGCCCGAGCCGATAGCGACCGCTTCTACCGCTACCGGACGCCGACGGATTTTGGCCTCCGTGACGGCGAGCTAACCTTCACCAGCCCGGTCCAATCGTTCTACCCGGTAAATAATGTCGTTCGGGCGCGCTGGTTTCGGGCGTCCCAGGACCACGGCCGGGCCTTGGTGGTGCTGCCCCAATGGAACGCCGACGCGGATGGCCACCTGGGTCTGTGCAAATTGCTCAACCGTTTCGGAATCAGCGCTTTACGTATGACTATGGCGTACCATGCCGAGCGCATGCCCAAAGAGCTGGAGCGCGCCGATTACCACATGTCGAGCAATATCGGCCGCACCGTACACGCTTTTCGCCAGTCGATTATCGACGTGCGCGCCTGCCTGGACTGGCTGGAACAGCAGGGCTACGCGCGCCTCGGCGTTCTGGGAACCAGCCTGGGGTCGTGCGTGGCGTTCATCGCCACCGCCCACGATGCTCGCGTGCGTACCGGAATCTTCAATCACGTGTCCCTGTATACTTCCGACGTCGTCTGGACCGGGCTTTCCACCCAGCACGTGCGCAAGGGTTTCGGAGAAACGGTGACGCAGGACGACCTGCGGCGCTACTGGTCGGTGATCAGCCCCGCCGTATACCTGGAGCGCATGCGCGACCGGCACATCCACAGCCTGCTGGTGTGGGCGCGCCACGATTCCAGCTTCCTGCCGGTGTACTCCAAACAGGTGCTGCGCTCGTACCGGGAGATGGCCCTGCCGCACAAGGTCTTTACTTTGCCTTGCGGGCATTACACCACGGGGCGGTTCCCGTTCAATTGGATGGACGGGCTCGCGATGTGCCGGTTTGCGGCGGAGAGGTTGTAGGGGGACTCGCAAGCCCGAATGCCGGACGCGGCGTGGACCGTGGCCCGGGTTGTGGGGCAGGTTGGCAACCTGCGGACCGATTGGCAATCGGTCCAGCCGGGCAAAGCCCCGGCCGGTCCGCTCGGTTGAAGACGCGCTCCAGTTGCTGATTCCACGTATTCCGCCGGGAGCGCCGGTAAACAACCGGCGCGCAGGTCTCCAACTGTTTCCGACCTGCCCCACAACGTTCAGCCCTTGATGCAGTCACTCAAGCGATTCACCGCCCGCGAGGGCAACCGTGGTCTCGGACTCACCGGGCAGTCGTTTTGGCAGGACGAGAGCTATGATCGACTGCTTCGAGATGCAGAAGAGTTCGCGCGAATCGCGCTCTACCTCGAGATGAACCCTGTGCGAGCCGGGTTGGCTGCAACCGCGGACGAGTTTCCCTGGTCCAGCGCAAGGCCGATTGCCAATCGGCCGCAGATTGACAATCTGCCCCACAAGCCCGATCCGCACTTTCGCCCGAGGTGCTGCGTCGGAGCCAAACGACAGACCGGGAATTCTGTCCTACTGGGTCGGCTTCTTCCGCGGGCGCACCGTGCGCTTCTTGGGCTGGCCGTCGCTGGAAGTTTTGCGCGGGGCGCGAGGGCGGCGCTGCGGCTTGGGCGGCGGAAGAGGTTCGGGGATCTCGCCGGTGGCGGTGGGTTGGCCGGGGACGATCGGCTGCGGCTCGTCCACTTCTTCTTCCTCCGGCACCGGTTCGGGCTCGGGAACGGGCGGCGGAGCGGGCGGATGGAATTCGGCGCCCAGATACACGCTCAGCCCCTGTTCTTCATCGGCCTGAACCCGCACCAGTCCCTTGTCCTGGGCAAAGTTGAGCAACTCGGTGAATTCCTGGAAGCCGAACTGGCGCCAGTCGAAATTGGGCTGCTCCTCGCGGACCCATTCGGCCAGGTCGTCCACGTGCGCGCCGCTGTCCATTTCCAGGCGATGCGTTTCCAGCACGTCGCGCAGCAGGGGAATCGCCTGCTCGGGCTTGGCGGTGGGTTTCTCGGGCGTGGCGCCGCCGCCCTTCAGCCGGATCATGTAGCGGCCTTCGCCGCCGGTGACCTCGACGTAGTCGGCCTTCTGCAGCTTCTCCACGAAATCGGTGAACGAGCCGGCTCCGTAGGCCTTTTCGTTGAAAGTGGAATCGAGCTGCAGCATGGTCGATTTCAGTAGCCCCAATTGGGGCCGCACCTCGCGGCGTTCCAGCACTCCCAGTGCCCGCTCCACCAGCGGCATGGCCTGCGCCAGGTCGAGCGCCACCCGCTGCTTGTGCGGTTGCTGCTGCGAGCGCGGCTGCTGCGGCGGCCTTTCCTCGCGTGGCGGCTGCTGCTGTTGTTGGGGCTGCGGCTGCGACTGCGGCTGCGATTGGGGCTGGTTCTGCTGCTGCCCCTGGTGGCGCGGCCGCGGGTCGTCGATTACCGATTCATATGCCACGAACTCGTGGCAGTTCTTCTGCAGGATGGTGCTGGTGAAAGCCTTCCCACCCACCACAAAAATCCGCTTGTCGTATTGTTTGAGCTTGTTCACCAGGGCGATGAAATCGCTGTCGCCGCTCACGATGGCGAAGGCGTTGATGTGATCGTGGGTGAACGCCATTTCCAGCGCATCCAGCGCCAGGTTGATATCGGCGCCGTTCTTATCGCCACGCGGCGAAGGGTCGCGCTGCACCATCTGGACGGCGTGCTCGCTGAGCGCGCGCGTCGCCGATTCCTGTCTGCCCCAGTTCGCGTAGGCGAACTTGGTGACGATTTCGCCGCGTTCCTTGAGCGCGTCCAGCACCGCCGCAACGTCGAATTCGCGGTGCAGCGTGGACTTCACTCCGATCTCGATGTTATCGAAATCGATAAACACGGCGATCTTCAGTTTCTGTTCCATTTCTCTTCTGTTCCTTAGCATTCCGGCAATCGGTGCGCCAGGCCTTGTGGTCCGCCGCGCTGGATTGTCCTTGCGCGCCGTCGGGCAAACGCGCCCGCCGGCTACGCACTTTTTAAGCCACTGGCCTCATGCGTAGTGTACCCTACTTCGAAGCGGGGCGCGGCTGATGGGGCATGCCGAACGGCGGATCGTGGCCGGTGCGTAACCCGGAGTCGGTTCGCCAGCCCGCGGCAAGCGCGTAAGAACGCTCGTTTACTGGAGGCGCCGACTTTCCCTCGTCCTGCTGCGCGGCGCGCTCTTGTTCGTCCGAACCCTGCACAATCTGTTGGCGGTCGACGCCGGGTTCGAATCCCATGGGGTACTCAGCGTGGACATCGATTTCAGTAAAGCGCAACATCCGAAGCAGCGGCGGTTGGCCGTTTACCGTGAGTTGTCCGATCGGTTCCTGTCTCTGGATTCGCTTGTTTCGGAGTATCGCCTCCGATTGACTGACGTCTGTCGGGCACGAGCAGTTCATACGCGTGCGCAAGCTTGTCCGGCAACAAACGGTCGAATCGACATTCCAACTGCAGAGTACGTTGCCGAATTGGTTTCGCTCGCGCGATTGAGCCGCTCTGCTTTCTGGGATTTGCTGGCGCGTGGCATGGGCAACGGACAATCGACGTCCCGACGACTCCTGGAACCATCCAGCCCGCTAATCCGTTCGGTTACTCACAACCGCTCGCCTTCATCATCAAACTCGATTGGCGATCTCGCAGGACGGCAATGCCCGAGTGTATGTTGCTGGCGGCACCACCACATCGGCGTTTCTTGCAACACCGGGCGCTTACCTCACGCAGTATCCAGCCGGGCCGATCGGCAGCGGGTTTGCCGGTAAGGTCGATTTCAGCCAGTCTGCCAGTCCGGCAATGACCTGTCTGGTCAATGCGGCAAGTTGAAGCCGGTAGGTTTTGAACTGCTTCGCCATCGGCTGCGGCTTACCCTTCGAAGGGCTTGAAGAGGTTGCGGAGCATGGTTTCGCGGGCGGCGGGCAAATTTTCCGTTAAAACGTAGAAAAAAGCGCCAGTGCGGACACTAGTAAACACGACACCGCCTCGGTATTCGTCGGCCTCGACACCGTAGTCGATACCGGCTTCGGTGAGGACGGATTCCAGGCGGAGGGCGTCGCGCAGCTTTTTGGCGATGTAGATCAACTCGGGCGATTTGTCTTCAAAATAGGATGCATCCTGCTTCATCGGGGGTGCCTGCTCCGAGTGTAGCGAGTTGCCAATAGGCGCGTCCGGTTGATAGCGTAGGATCGCGGACGGCATGCAGACGGCAACACCCACCATAACCCGCGAAGAGGAGCTCTACTGGCTGGCCTTGAGGCTGGCGCCAGGCCTCGGTGCGCGCACGAGCGGCAAGCTGCTGGAGCGGTTTCGTACGCCGCAGGCGATCTTCCGGGCTTCGCGTACGGAACTGGAAGCGGCCGGGCTGAGCGGGGCCGCGGCGCAGACGATTGCGAGCGGCTGCACCTTCGAGGACGCCGCCAGCGAGCAGGGCAAGATGGCCGAAGCGGGGGCGGAACTGGTGACCTGGAGCGATCCGCGCTACCCGGCCGCC
This sequence comes from Bryobacterales bacterium, assembly GCA_003164035.1. Lineage (GTDB taxonomy): Bacteria > Acidobacteriota > Terriglobia > Bryobacterales > Bryobacteraceae > JBEKYD01. The sequence goes on from PLRS01000016.1 coordinate 83,473, forward strand.
CTGCGCGGCATCTTCGATCCGCCCGTGGTCCTCTACGTCCGCGGCCGCACTGAACTGCTGCGCACCCACCAGGTCGCGGTGGTGGGAACGCGCCGCCCCACGGCTTATGGCTTGGCCGTAGCGGAACGGTTTTCGGGCGACCTGGCGCACGCCGGGCTCACCATCACCAGCGGGATGGCCCGCGGCATCGACACGGCGGCGCATCGCGGCGCGCTAGCCGCGGGCGGGCAGACGGTTGCCGTATTGGGGTGCGGGGTGGACGTGGTCTATCCCTCGGAAAACCGCAAACTGGCCGCGGAAATCGTTGCCAAAGGCCTGCTGGTGTCGGAGTTTCCCATGGGCGCCACCGCGTTTCCCCAGAATTTCCCCATCCGCAACCGCATCATCAGCGGTTTGAGCCTTGGCGTGCTGGTGGTGGAAGGCGCGCAGTACTCCGGCTCGGCCATCACGGCCAAGTTGGCGCTCGACCAGGGGAAGGAGCTGTTTGCGGTCCCCGGAAACGTCACCTCGAAGGCCAGTTGGGGCCCTAACTTATTGATAAAACAGGGCGCCCGGTTGGTCCAGGACTGGAATGACGTAGTTTCGGAACTACCGGCTGAATCCCGCCGTCATCTAATTGAGCAGGGGAAGCAAAAGATCCTGGCCGAAACCGGCGAGAAGCCAGGACCGGGAGGACCGGAACTCGATGCGACCGCCCGCCGGGTGCTTGAGGACCTGGCCGTGGATGTTCCGATACATTTGGACAATCTAATTGAAAAGATTGGAGATACTTCGGCTTCAGAACTTATCGCCGCACTTTTTGAACTGGAGATGCTGGGTCTGGCGAAACAACTGCCAGGCAAGAACTTTGTAAAAGTGTGGTAACGTCGAACCATAACTCGCCCCCCGGGATCCGGGGGCGGCACTCCCCCGTCCGGCGAGAAGAAAACTCATAATATATGGCAAAAGCTCTGGTAATCGTGGAATCGCCTGCGAAGGCGAAAACCATCAACAAATACCTGGGCAAGCAGTTCATAGTGAAGGCTTCGCTCGGTCATATTAAAGATCTTCCCAAACGCGACCTCGCGGTGGATGTGGAAGCGGGATTCGAACCGCATTACGAGATAATCGAAGGCAAAAAGAAGCTCATCGCGGAGCTGAAACAAGCCGCCAAGAAAATGGACTTTGTGTACCTGGCGGCCGATCCGGATCGCGAAGGCGAAGCCATCTGCTACCACCTGCAGGAAGAGCTGAAGGAAAAGAAGAACGGCCCGCAGATCTTCCGGGTGATGTTCAACGAAATCACCAAGAAAGCCATCGACAAAGCGATGGAAAAGCCCGGCCAGGTGAATGTGAACCTGGTGGATGCGCAGCAGGCGCGGCGGGTGCTCGACCGCCTGGTGGGGTACAAGATTTCGCCGCTGCTGTGGGACAAAGTGCGGCGCGGATTGTCGGCCGGCCGGGTACAGACGGTGGCGTTGCGGCTGATCGTGGAGCGGGAGCGCGAGATCCGCGCCTTCGTCCCCAGGGAATACTGGACCATCGACGCGGATCTGGCCGCCAGGAAGCCGCCGCTGCTGACGGCGCGGTTGACGCGCATCGGCGATCAGCCGGCTGAGATCGCCTCGGGCGAGACCTCCGCCGAGGTGGTGGCGCAGATCGAAGGCGCGTCCTATATCGTCAAGTCCGTCGCCACGCGAGAGAAGAAGCGGTACCCGGTGGCGCCGTTCATCACCTCGACATTGCAACAGGAGGCATCCCGTAAGCTGCGCTTCAGCGTGAAGCGCACCATGATGCTGGCGCAGCGGCTGTATGAAGGCGTGGAGGTGGG
>PLRS01000019.1 GCA_003164035.1 Bryobacterales bacterium
TAGCGCTAACGGGAATCGAACCCGTATTTAAGCCTTGAGAGGGCTCCGTCCTAACCGTTAGACGATAGCGCCGCATGGGGCAGATGTCTCTTCAATACTACCAGAAACCCCGTCGCCCAGTCCTGTGTCTCAGACAAGATGAGCCCGGAAAAGGGTCCGGGCATTCTTGCGGGCCGGCAGATCCGATTCGGAGGTTTGGCACAACACTTCGATATCACGGTACCGGCATCGGCCAGTACAAAGCCGCCTATTGAAATCGTCGCGGCCCTCGAAGATCTTCACCCTGGCAGCGCGGATGAACCCGCGATTCCTGTGTCGGCGTTCATCGCTGTACATCGGCGGCTGCGGCGTGATCGGAGCCCCGCAACCAACGCCTTCGTGATCCGCTACGCAATGTTGGGAGCATGCTTGCCAAAGCCGGTCGCCTGTTCGAAGGCGTGGGCGATCTGCAAAACGCTGAAGTCCTGGTTGTTGCGGCCGACTATCTGGAGGCCAACCGGCAGTCCTTCAGGCGTGAAGCCCGCCGGGACCGAAGCCGCGGGATTGCCCGTCGCCGAGATATACCAGCAGGACTTCATCCAGTCGATGTAGGTATCGAACTTTACGCCGGCGATCCGGCTGGGATATGGCGTGTCGACGTCGAACGGCGGCAACTGGGTGGTGGGCAGAACGAAGTACTCGTACTTTTCGAGGAATGCCTGGAAGCGCCGCCAGAGCTGAGCGTGGGCGGTCTCGGCGCGCGCCACGTCGACGCCGGTCAGGCGCAACCCTTCCTCGATTTCGCCCTTCAGTGTGTCCTTAAACGCGTCCGGGTGCTCGCGCAGCAGCGCGCCGTGGCTGTTCGCCGAATTCCATGCACGCAGCACGCGAAACGCGATTTCGGCGGGAGCGAAGTCCGGCTCCGCTTGCTCGACGATGCAGCCCAGAGCTTCAAATGTCCGGCGATGCCCGTCCACAATGGTGCGCACCCTGGGGTCGAAGGGCACGCCGCCGAGGTTCCGGAACCAGGCCACGCGTACATCTTTGAACCCGCGGTCGAGCGGGCGCGCGAAGCGTTCTCCGGGTTCGTGGATGGAAAGCGGCGCGCGGGAATCGGGTCCAGCGATGGTGCTGAGCACGAGGGCGAGGTCGGCCACCGAACGCCCCAGGCATCCGGAGGTGCCGAGGGTGAACCAGCCGAACGCGGCTTTGGGGTCCGGCACGCGGCCGATGGAAGGGCGGAAACCAACCACGTTGCAGAAAGCGGCCGGATTGCGGAGGGAGCCGCCGGTATCGGAGCCATCGGCCACCGGCACGAGTCCACAAGCCAGGGCAACGGCTGCGCCCCCCGAAGATCCGCCGCAGGTCTTGGTCAGGTCGTAGGGGTTGCGAGTGGCCGCGAAGACGGTGTTGAAGGTCTGAGATCCGGCGCCGAATTCCGGCGTATTGGTCTTGCCGATCGAGATCGCGCCGGCGCGGCGGAGCCGTTCGACGATCAGATCGTCCTCGGTGGGGACGTTGTTCTTATAGAGCGGCGATCCAAAAGTGGTGCGAATACCGCGGGTTTGTATCAGGTCTTTGTGCGCGACCGGCAACCCGTGCAGCGGCCCGAGCTTCTCTTTGTGGGCCTGCTTCTCATCGGCCTTCGCGGCGGCGTCGGCGGCCATTTCCGGCACCAGAGTCACGATGGCATTGACTTTCGGATTTACCCGCCCGATCTGTGTCAGATGGGCTGCCAGGGCCTCGCGAGCCGACAGCTTTCTCGCGCGGATCAGCCGTGCCATCTCCACGGTGCTGGTCAAACAGAGAGAGGAAGCGCGGGGCTCGCCGTCCAGAGCGTTCGGGAACAGAGGCGCGGCAGCCGGCCCCAGCGGGGCTTCACGGCGGGTGGGGCGGTTCTCGCTCATGGGTGCGAGTCTATCACGCCATAAAGCGGCCACTCTTCCGGCTACGGCGCCGCTATTACGGAACGGCCCTTAGCGGGAAGACCGGTGTTCCGTCCTGGCTATGTCGCCATAGGCGTGGATGCGCTCGCAGACCAGGCGGAGCTTGTCTTCCAGGTTGCCGGAGGCGGTTTTGAAGGAATCGGCATCGATGGTGAGAGGCGCACCCAGGACAACCAGCGGAGCGCCGTATTCGGGTGTGCGAACGGCCTGCTCGACCGAAAGGCCGCCGACCGCCTGAACGGGCACCTGGACGGCGGCAACCACCTCGCGCAGTTGATCGAGCGGGCTGGGGTAAGGCTTCCCGGAAGCGGCCAGACCGCGGCGTTGATCGTAGCCGATATGATGGACTACGAAGTCGCAACCGAAATTTTCCAGCCTGCGAGCCGCCGCGACCATATCTTCGGCGGCGAGGTTGTCCCCCATGACGCCGACGCCCAGGTCCTTGCCCGCCCGCACCACCATCTTGATCGTTTCCGGGTGGGCGCGCTCCATGACGACGACATGGGTGGCGCCGGCCTTGGCCATCATTTCAGCCTCCAGCCAGCCTCCGTCCATGGTCTTCAGGTCGGCGACGATAGGGACATTTGGGAATTCGGCGCGCAGGGCGCGGACGCCATTCATGCCTTCGGCAATGATGAAGGGCGTTCCCGCTTCCAGCCAATCGACACCGCAGCGGATGGCAAGCCGCGCGGTTTCGAGCGCTTCAGGAATGGAAGTGAGATCGAGTGAGATTTGGACGATGGTTTTCATGACGATTACCCGGGAAAGTGAAGGTCGATCTTGGTTTTCAGAAAACGGACCGATTCGCGTAAGTCTTCCATGCCGTTCATCCCGTCTTCGATGGAAATCCAGGAATTGAATCCGACCTGGTTAAGAGTGGAGAAAATCGCGTCGTAGTCGTTCATTCCTTTTCCCACGACGCCATGGGAGAGACGGCTGGCGTAGCCGACCGAGTCTTCCTCCTTGCGTAAGTCCTCGATAGTGCCGGTTTTGAGATAGCGGTCGCTGGCGTGCATCGAGACGACCCGGTGTTTCACGCGATCGAGGAGAACCAGCGGATCCTCGCCGGCCAGAATCGTGTTGGAGGGGTCGTAGTTGACTCCGAACCAGGGTGAGTCGATCCGGTCGACGATCTCGACGAAGACATCCATCTTTTGCGCGAACTCGGGATACTGCCAGTAGTTGTCCTTGTAATGGTTCTCCATGTTCAGGACGACGCCGTGCTTTTCGGCGAATGGCAGAAGACTCTTAATGACCCGGACGACCTGCGCCACGCCCGCCTCGCGCGTCACCTCGGGGCGCCGCTGGCCGGAGAGCACGCGGCAAAACCGGCCACCGAAAAACGCGGTGATCGCGATCATCCGTTTTTCCCGCTCGACCTCGGCTTCGAGCAGGCCCGGATCGGGCTGAGTGAAATCCGGTGAGCAGCAGAGCATCGGCATTTCGAGGCCATGCTTCTCCAGGGCTGCCTTGGCTTTATACAGGAAAGTGTCGTTCTCTTCCAGAAAGCCCGAGTAGAATTCGAGTCCGTCCACGCCGAGGGTGGCGGCCAGCTCGATCCATTCGAAAAGCGTCATCGTGCGATCGACGCAAAGCTGGTCCATGAAGCATTTCGGGAAGGCGGCTAGTTTCGGTTTCATATGTGCTTTGCCGGATTGCGGCCGATGACCGGATATTGCGAGAGATCGAATATCGCCCCATTGACCAGCGGCGCCTCGTCGGAAAGAAAGTAGACGGCGGCCCAGGCAATATCTTCCGGCGATAAGAGCCGGCCCGAGGGCGCGTAAACTTTGGGGAGCATGGTGGGCCAGCCTTCGGGCAGTCCCTCGGTTTTCTTCAACTCATATTCGTTGGGAGTGAGTGTCCAGCCGGGATTGATTTGATTGACGCGCAGACCCTCGGGGCCGTAAGCGTCGGCCAGGTTGCGCGTGAGGGTGGTGAGGCCGCCCTTGCTGATGGAATAGGCGAGCTGGTTGTTTTCGCCGCAGTAGGCGTTGATCGACCCGATGTTGAGCACGCGTCCGCCGCCCTGCTTGCGAAAATGGGGCAGCGCGGCCTGGATCAGTAGAAATGGCGCACGCAGGTTGATGGCGATGGTGCGGTCGAAGGCTTCGAGGCCGGTGGTGTCGAGGTTGCCGCGGCGGGTGGTGGCGGCGTTGTTGACGAGTCCGTCGAGACGTCCGTAGTGCGCCACGGTTTCGGCGATCAGCCGCGCGGGCACGGCCGGATCTTCGAGAAGACCTACCATGGCAATGGCTTCGCCGCCCTCCCGCTGAATTTCGCCGGCGACCTTTTCGGCGTCCGGCAGCGCCATGCCGTGGATGGCCACGCGCGCGCCTTCGCGGACAAACAGCCGCGCCATGCCCTCACCGATGCCGGTGGTCGAGCCGGTCACCAAAATAACTTTGTTGTTCAGGCGCATATCAAACGCACCAAGAGTCAGGGCTTGAGGACTGCCTTGACGATCCGGCCGCTATGCATTTCTTCAAACGCTTCATGCCATTCGTCGAGAGATGAAATCCGGTTCAGAACCGGATCGATATCGATCTTACCGCTAGCCAGCAGAGAAATGACTTTCTCCCAAATGGGCCAGTTATGCGAGTAACTGCCCTGCAGCGTGACTGCCTTTTGCACGAGCTGGTCGAGCGAAAAATTGAGCGGTTGCGGCCCCCATCCTACCTTAGTGATTTGTCCGGCGGGGCGGACGATATCGAGCGCCATTTTGAGCGAAGCGGAAACGCCCGCGGCGTCGATCACCAGGTCCAGGCCATAGCCATCGCCAAAATTCCGAACCCAGTCCTGGACATTTTCGTTCTGCCCGCCCAGAGTCGTCTCGGCCCCGATCTTCCGGGCCACTTCGAGGCGCCGGGCGTCGGCCGGGATGCCGACAACCACTAGATGCCCCGCTCCCGCCAGTTTGGCCATGAGGGCACAGAGCAGGCCGATTGGTCCGGGTCCGATCACGGCCACCGAGTCGCCGGGACGGATGCGCGAGTTGACGCAAACCGCGTTGTAAGCTACCGAACACGGCTCTGTAAGAGCCGCCTTCTCGAAGGCCAGCGAATCGGGCAGGCGGTGCAGGCAGCGCGCCGGCACGCGGACAAACGACGCCATTGCCCCGTTGACTCCATAGCCGAATCCGGCTCGCTTCGGTTCGAGATTGTAAAGGCCGCGCCGGATGAAGGCCGAATCGGCGGGAAGCACGGCCGCCGTCTCGCTTACCACGCGGTCGCCTTCCTCAAAGCCCCTCACGCGGCTGCCGGTTTTCGCGACGACGCCGGCGAACTCGTGGCCGAGCACGACCGGAAAATTCACCGGCCAGCTCTGGGTGCCGTAATACTGGTGCAGATCGCTGCCGCAGACGGCCACCGCCTGCACGGAAAATAGAACGTCCTCCTCGCCGATTTCGGGGACAGGCAATTCCCGCAGTTCGACTGAGTGGGCGTCTTTGGCGTAATTGACAAGACCAATCATGAAGTCCGCTCCCGGTAACCTAACGATGTGAAATCAACCAGACCCGGATTTCCGATTGGGCTCCCGGCCACAGGCGATTATAACTCCCGGACGCGGTGAGGTACTGCACCGCGGGCAGGCGGAACCGCCTGCCCCACCATTGAAAACAATGCACCTGCTTTGGTGGCGCAGGCGGTTCCGCCTGCGATTTGTGATTTTTTCACAACTCCTGAGGGAGCGGTTGCCGGCGGTGTGACCGTAATTGCGAAGCCGGGTACTCAGTTTAAACGGGGTATGTCTCGGGATGGTGCGGCGTCACCCAACCCAGGTTGAATGGCAGCTCCGTCATGGGGCCGCGCCATTGCAACTCGCGGTCGATATCGGTGTGCATGCGGTAGGGTTTCTTCACTTCGGCGACTGTCGCGCCGACGACATCGATCTTGCTTTCGTCGAACTGGCCCAGTCCGAGCGCGCCGCAGTACTTCACGTAGCCCAGCCATTCCGGGTCGACGCCCATGCATTCGGCGCCAATGCGGTCGGCGGCGACGAAATCGGCCGAAGCAATGGCCAGCCGCGAGGCTACCGGGGTTCCCGATCCGGGACCGTTTCCTTCCATTCCCTCATAGCCGTCGATCACCGACGCGCCCCAGCTCGGCGCCAGGCGCTGCGCCGTCAGCATCATATTGTAATGGGTCTGGCGGAGGCCGACGTGGAACTTGCGTTTCTCGTTCCAAGCGGGAGTTTCCTTAGGCGCCTGGTGCAGCGGCGCGCCCAACACCATGTTCTTGATCGACAACGTGACGATGGCGGTGTTGTGGGTCTTCAACATGGCCGAGGAAATCACGAAGGCCTCCGGGTCCAGCAAACGCGCCGCCAGGCGCATCGGGACGATATGGAGGTCCTTGTCGAGCACCGCAATCCGCTCGAACTTGGCTTCGGCGTTCAGATCGATCAGTTGTACCTGTTTCTTCTTGTACTCCGCGGGCAGAGCGGTGAACTTGAAGTTTTCAAAGGCGCGCATGGTATCGCCAGCCGACGATTCGGCGACGACGACCGGCCCCTTGAAACGCTCGGACAGATAATCCAGAATTCCGCGAACGGCGTCTACGTGGTTCGCCGCCAACTGGTTCTCGGTGCTGACGAAGTTCGGCTTAATGACTACGTACCTGCGGGTTTTCAGCTTCGGCTGAAGGTCCTTATCGACGGCCATCAAGGCGTTATACACGTTCTTGCGGCGGTCGTCTCCATGGGTTAGCGCCACTGTTGATTTCCGGTCCAGGCCGGGGAACGGCTCGGGGTTGCCACCCCAGGACCATCCTGCCGGTCCGCGACCGGGCCTGGGTCCAGCCGGCGCTGCCGGCGCCTGGCCCGTGGTTTGCCCTGACTGGGCCGAGAGAACGCGGCTGCGCAACAACGCCGCGGCTCCAGCCAGTTGAAACAGACTCCTGCGTGGAAAACCTTTGTCCATAACGTTTTACCTCCCACTTACAGCCTTTTCCCTCGGACCTCGGGAAAATATACCGACGAGGTCCTTAACCCGGGAATACAATGAGATGTTAGCATCCTTTTCTCTTTGGAGGTACTCATGAGCAACGCCCCGTCTCGCCGTAATTTTCTGGTGGCTGGCTTAACCTTACCAGCCGTAGCGTCGGCATCCCGTTCCGCGGATTCCCGGCCAGCGCAACCGCAATCGTCCGCGCCGTCGTCATCCGGCGCGCCGCTGCAATATAGGACTTTGGGAAAGACCGGTTTACGGGTCGCGACCGTGGGCTACGGCTGCATGATCACCTCCGACCCGACCGTGATTACCAGGGCCGTGGACATGGGTATCAATTACTTCGATACCTCCCGTAACTACCAGGGCGGCCAGAACGAGCGCATGGTGGGAGCGGCGCTGGGAGCTAAGAGGAAGGATATCTTCCTGGCCAGCAAGTGCGATACTCACACGCCAGACGGCATTCTGGCGGAGCTCGACACCAGCCTGAAGGAACTCTCCACCGACCACTTGGACGTATGGCATCTTCACGGTTACGACGACCCGGCCAAGATTACCGATGAGCTGGTCGCGGCGCAGCGCAAAGCCAAGCAACAGGGCAAGATCCGTTGCGTGGGGATGAGCACGCACAACCTGCCGGCGGTGGTGGACCGGGTGATCGAAGCCGGAATCGAAGTGGTGCAGATGCAATACAACTTCGCCTCGGATAAGAGTTACGGCCCGGCGATCGAGAAGCTGCACCAGGCTGGCATAGGCGTGATCGCCATGAAGGTAATGGCCAAAGCCGGACGCCGCGGTGCGCCGCAGCCGCAACGGCCGGCTGGCTTTGCTCCGGCGGCACTCAAGTGGGCGATCAACAACCCCTCCATCGCCACCACCGTTCCCAGCATGACGGATATCGACCAGCTCGAGCAGAATTTCAAAGCGATGTCCGAGCGCTTCAACGACGCCGACGCCAAGGTTTTGTCGGCCCGCCTGGAAGAAATCGGACCGTACTTCTGCCGCATGTGCGGCAAGTGCAGCGGCGAGTGTCCAAAAGGCCTGCCAGTGGCCGACATGGTGCGCTTCGTGATGTACGCGGACGGATACGGCCAGTTCCCATTGGGACGGGAGAACTTCCAACGCATGTCCGCCCAGCACCAGAATGTCCGTTGCAGCGATTGCGCGTCCTGCGCGGTCCATTGCCCGAACGGGGTGCGTGTAGCGGCGCAGTTGAGCCGGGCCCAGGAGCTGTTTGCCTGATGAACGTGATGGGGCAGACCACAAAGAACGATGGTCTGCCCCTGTCACACGCGTGACATTATTGGGGCTTGGCAACCAGTGTGGTGAGCGGGGTGTTGCGTGAAGACCCGCCGACGAAGAACTTGTACTGTCCGGGCAACAACTCCCAGGCGTCCTTCTGTTCATTGAAAATGGACAGAAACTTCGGCTCCAGGGTCAAGGCTACGGTTTTCTGCTCGCCGGGCGCCAGGCGAATCTTTCGCCATGCCACCAGGCGCTTGGGGGGTTCGTTCGCGGCGGGCGGCAGTCCCACGTATACCTGGACGATCTCGGCGCCCTCCCGCTTGCCGGTGTTGCGGACGATGACGGAAACGCCGTCCATGGCGGCCTTCAGATTGGAGTAGGCGAAGCTGGTGTAGGAAAGTCCAAAGCCGAACGGGAACAGGGGCTCCTTGCCTTCGGCGTCGAACCATTTGTAGCCGACCTTCAGTCCTTCGGTGTAGTCGATGTCGAAATCCGGCATTCGGCCGTTACCGGACGGCGGAAGCAGATTCATGCCGGGGATGGCCGGGTGGGGCAAATCGGCGTCGGCCTTGGCGAAGGTAACGGGCAGTTTGCCGCAGGGATTAACATCGCCGAATAAGATGTTGGCCAGGGCTTGGGCCCCGCGTATGCCCGGATACCAGACTTCGATGGCCGCGCTGACCTGCCCGATCCACGGCATGGCGGCGGGACCGCCGGTTTCGAGCACCACGATCGTGTGCGGGTTGGCCGCGGCCACCGCGCTCACCAGTTGGTCTTGGTTGCCGGGGAGGGTCAACGTGGGCAAATCGCGGCTTTCGGTGGTGGGTTGATTGACAAAAACGATGGCGACATCGGCGGCTTTGGCCGCGCTTGCCGCCGCGGCCGGATTCGAGCCCGGGTCGAAGACGACCCTGGCTTTGGGCACCTTGGCGCGAATCGCCTTGAGCGGCGAAGAGGGAAACCAGACTTCCGGCCCAGCCCAGGGGGTGGGGCCGGCGCCGGGCGGGTCCACTTGGGCCGAGCCGCCTCCGGAAAGCACGCCGGTATCCGAGTGCGACCCGATAACTGCCACGGACTTCAGCGCCGCGGCGTTCAATGGTAACTGCGCGCCCGAATTCTTCAGCAGGACCGAAGCCTGCTCGGCGATCTGCTGGGCGGTATCGGCTCCGGTGAATGGATCGACCACCCGGCCAAGCGGAGGATTGTCCACCACACCCATGGCAAACTCCGTCCGCACGATGCGATGCACCATATCGTTGAGACGGGCCATGGGGACCTCGCCCGCTTCCACCGCTTTCTTCAAGGCGTCACCCAGGTAGCGGCTGCCGGGTTCTTCATTATCGAGCCCCGCCAAAGCGGCTTTGGCGGTAGAATGCGTCGCCTCCCAATCGGAAATCACAAAGCCCTGAAATCCCCAGGCTTTCTTTAGCACATCGGTCAGCAGGTAACTGTTCTCGCAAGCCCAATCCCCATTTACTTTGTTGTAGGAGCACATCACCATCGCCGGCTGCCCTTCAGTTACGGCAATCTCAAATGCCAGCAGATCGGTTTCCCTCATGGCACGTTTGCCCAGTAGCACATTTCCGATGTTGCGGCCGGTCTCCTGGTCGTTGAAGGCGTAATGCTTCACGTCGCCGATCACCTGGTTGCTCTGCAGCCCGCGAACGAACTGGGCCGCCATTTTTCCGGCCAGGATCGGGTCTTCGCCGAGGTATTCGAAATTGCGTCCGTTGCGCGGCTCGCGGGTGATATCCATACCGCCGCCCAGCGAGACGTCGTACTGCTGGTCGCGCAATTCGCGGCCGATCAGGTCTCCGTAGCGATGGGCCAACTCGAGGTCCCAGGTGGCGGCCTCGCCGATGCTGGAGGGCAAAAGGGTGGCGTAGCGGCCACGCTCGGCCGCCGCCCTCACTCCCACCGCGGAATCGGCCAACTGGAGATCGGGAAGTCCCAGCCGCGGAATGCCTTCGACCACGCCGGCTCCTCCGTTCGATCGCGGTCCGGAAAGCGCGAAACCGCCGGTCCCGTGGAGCAATCGGATTTTTTCGTCGAGAGTCATCCGCTCCATCAGCAGGTCGGCTCTCCGGTCGGGTGACAAACTCCGATCGTTCCACGGACCTTTGAGAGTTTCAGGCTGTGGTGGCCCTTGCGCCGGTACCGGGGTGGCATCCAGCCCCACCAGGATTACGGCGGCCGCGACGGCGAAGGTCATTCCCACACTACGCAGGTGCAAGTTATGCTTCATGCTCGTAACCTTACTATCATGACAAAGACAAACGGCCCCCACCGTACAATGTGCCGGTGGAGGCCATTTGCGAGAGTCAGAGCCGATTGGGGCTCAATTCAAGCTGTTAGGACGCGCACGCTCGAGCTTACTTCGGGTTGCTCTTGCGGATCTCTTCCAGGCGCTTGGCGAGATAGTCCTGGTATTCCTTGATCAATGCCGGGTCGTGCGGACTGCCGTAGATATCGGTGGACTTGTACTTACCTTCGTCGAACTTCTTCTTAGTCCACTCGTCGTGAACGTGGATGGTGTCGGCCCGGTCCACGATCCCCTCAAGCAACTGCGGCGGGACGAAAGTGACGCCCTCGGGATCGCCGATCGCCACATCGCCAGGCATTACGGTCACGTCGCCGATGCGAACCGGAACGTTCACCGCGGCCACGGTGGCGCCGCCAATGGCGCTCGGATGCACGCTGCGGAAGTAGGCCGGCATCTCGATCTCGCGGATGCCTTCCAGGTCGCGTATGGAGCCATCCACTACCAGGCCGCCACCCTTGGTAGCCTTCATGATGTAGTAAAAGAGATTGTCGCCGACGATGGTGCCGCCTTCTTTCTTTCCGTAGAGGTCCACCACCAGCACATCGCCGGGCTGCAGCATATCGATCACGGTCTGGTTCCCCAGCCGGTCGATGCCCTTCGCCTTAGCCTTGGCGTTCGTTACCGCATCCAGGTCGGGGCGCGCCGGCAGGAAAGCCATGGTGACCACGCGGCCCACCATCTTCTTGTCGGGATGCGGAACCATCCAGTCGCCAACGTATTGGCTGTAAGGGTTACCACGGCCGAAACCCATGCCGGGGATGCCGTTACCGCCTCTTCCCGCCGCCGGCCCTCCGCCCGCCGGTGCGGCGCCGGGGGGAGCAAAACTGATGATGATCTCTTCGCTCGACAGGCCGCGGGCCCGTTGCAGCAAACCATCGGAGACCTTGGGCCGCCCGTCGGCAAAGCGCTCCCCGGACCAGTTTGGCGTGTAATCGATCATCTGCTCGCGGGTCCAGGTCCACAGTTGGGCGTGGGCGGGCGCGGGCGCAAGAACGGGCAAAGTCCAGGCGCCCAGAGCGAGCGCCATGTAGCCGAAATCTCGTTTCCGAATCATGGTGAGTGTTATCCTCCTTCCGGATCAAGCTCGACGGCTGGCTGCTGCTTCTTCCGCCTTGATCATGCTCCAGAGCCAGTCACCGGAGCGCTCGTGGTCCCATTGCGGAGTGGGCTCAAAATAACCGGTACCGGGCGCCAGATGCTGCTTCACCACTTCGTCGTTCAAAGTGATGCCGAGGCCGGGCTTGTCCGGAACCTTGATAAATCCCTTGTTGATGATGGGCTTCTCGATGCCTTCCACCAGGTCCTGCCAGAAGGGCACGTCCAGGGAGTGGTTTTCGCACGCCAGGAAGTTCTCCGTGGCGGCGGCGCAGTGAACGCTCGCCATGGCGCCGACGGGAGTGCCGGCATAGTGCATGGCCATGGGCACACCCAACTCGAAAGCCGCGTCGCCGATCTTGTGCGTCTCCAGGATTCCGCCGGAAGTGGAAATATCCGGGTGAATCTTGCTGACGGCGTGCTTCTCACACAGGTTGATGAAGCCTTCCTTAAGATAGATGTCTTCACCGGTGTTGATCGGAGTAGGACTCTCGGCGGTGATGTGCGCCAGCATGTCCGTGTACTGCCACGGGATCACGTCTTCCATCCAGGAAAGGTTGTATTTTTCATAGGCCTTTCCAAGCCGGATGATGGAATTGACGCCCAAATGGCCGAGGTGGTCCATGGAAAGGGGAATCTCCATGCCGACAGCCTCGCGGATGGCCGCCACGTAGCTGCAAAGCATGTCGATACCTTTGTCCGTCACCTCGTTGGCGATGAATGGATGCGGCAAGGCTCGCCTTTCCCACTCAGTCTGCTCCGAGGGATGGGTCAGCGTGCCGGGAGTCTTGGCGACAAATTCAATCCCCAGGTCCATCTTCAGCCACGTCAGGCCCATCACTTCCTTGCGCTCTTTCATACGCTGCGCATAGATCTTGGGGTCGTCCGATTCCGTGGTGTCGGCATAAATCCGGATGCGGTCGCGGAACTTGCCGCCCAGCATCTGGTAGATGGGCACGTTGTACACTTTGCCGGCGATGTCCCAGAGAGCCTCTTCCACCGCCACTACGCCGCCGGCCTGCCGGCCATGGAAACCAAACTGTTTGATCTTCTGCCAGAGATAAGTGATGTTGAGCGGGTTCTCATTCAATAAACGGCTTTTCAGAAACAGGGCGTAAGTGGGGCTGGCGCCGTCGCGGACTTCCCCAATTCCATACACGCCCTGGTTGGTGTCTATGCGGATGAGGGGGCAAGGGCTTGGCCCGGGTTTCACGACGACGCAGACTCGAAGGTCGGTGATCTTGAGCGCCGACGGGCTCGAGTTCATATTGACATTCTTTTGAGCCGCCTGCTCGGCCGCAGCTTCCCGCGATAACAGCGCTCCACCCATGATCCCGGCCGAGGCCTTGAACAGGTCCCGCCGTCCCAGCTTTTCGTTGCGTTTAAACATGATCGTCTTCCCCGACCTCTCTGCCGGATTGCTCCGGCCGCCTTCCGACTGCACAACTCGCCCTTTCGAACAACCTGATGATACTCCGTTTGTCTCCGGAATGAGTTCCGGCGGACCAGCCATGGCCGGCCCACCGGAGAATCGACTTGATTCGATTACCAGTAGAGCTTCAACGAAACCTGCTGGCGGCGCGGGGAGTTCGCCTGCGAAGCCCAGTTACCGAAGTTGGCGTTCTGCAGCGAAACGGAGCCGCTGCTGACGGGGCCGAACTGGGTCCGATTCAGGATGTTGAACGTCTCCCATCGAAACTCCAGGCGCTTCTGCTCTTTCAGGCTGAAGCTCCTGGCGAGCGACAGGCTCTCATTGTAATTCGGGAAGTAACGGCAATCGGGGTTGTACCGCGTGTCGGTGCCAAGGGCGGTGGTGGGTTGCGTGCCGAACCACGAAACCGGTTGGAAGAAGCTATCCTTCGCGGGATCGAATTTTCCCGAGTAAGTGCCGCGCCAGCCCTGGTTAGTGGCTACCGTGGGCCGATTCCCTCCGTTGAAAATGGGGAAGCTAATGGTAGTGGTCAGACCGATGGGCGTGCCGCTGGAGTATCCATCGATTCCGCCGAAGCGCCAGCCGCTCAGGACGGCGGAAGCCACACCGCCGCTGGCCAGGTACTTTCTGCCCTTCCCGAATGGCAGCGAGTACAAATAGTTTATCTTCAGTACGTGCGTCTGGTCGTAGGAGGAAATCGACTTTTCCAGCGCGCGGTCGTATTGGTTCTCCGGCTCGCTGCCGCCGCTATCCGCGTCGGTCAGAAGCTTGGAGAACACGTAGGAGGCCTGTATGGTCAGACCGGAGGCATACCGCTTGGTGAACTTCGCTTCCAGGGAGTTATAGGTGGAGTGGCCGATGCGGTCTCCCTGGCCATTGACAGTATCGACGGTGGAATACTGCGGGAAGGGACGCAGGGACTGCGCCACGGTCGCCCCGGTGCCCCAGAGCGTGTTGAAGCCCGACCAGGGTGCAACCACTCCGGCGGCGTTGGCGGCGGTTCCACCCACCAGCGAGTTCAACAAAGTGCGCCCCGATGCCGTGAACGGACTTTCGTTCGCCGGTAGATCGTTGAAGTTGATCTGGTTATACGCCAGAATCGCGGATTGGATGTGGGAGGCGAACATGGCCGAGTAGCCTATCTCCACCACCGAACTGTTCGTTACCTGGCGTTGGATATTGAAGACGTAATTCAGGTCGTCGGACGGTGTGACCGCCGCCTTCCCATTGTAATAAGGGACGTTGGAGCCGTTGCCGACCGAGGCGTTGATATCGGGCACCTGTGCCCATGCCGGCGCGCCATTCTGCAATACCCAAAGCGGGTTCAGACCTTGGCTTTGGTCGGTAACCGTGAGCCGCTGCACGATTCCCAGGTTGTGCGACGAACTACCGACGTACGTGATTGGCCCGTAGCTGCGAGTGGCGGCGGCGCGAATGGTCGTCTTATTATTCAACGAGTAGGCGAGGCTGAGCCGCGGTCCATAGCCCTTCCAGCCAGGCACCAGCGTGTCGCTGCCGGTCCTCCCCGCACCGTGACCGGCGAAAATCAGCGCGCCCGGAATCCCGCCCGCGCCCGGATTCGCCAAGCCCGGAGCAAAATCGCTGGCATCGCCGTTGGCTACCAGCGGCGCTCCGTTCATTTCCACGCGCACGCCAAGATTCAAGGTAAGTTTCTGCGTTACGCGCCAATCGTCCTGGATATAAAACTGGTTGGTTCGGAACTGAGTGGCCAGGAATCGCGGCGTGTCGAGCGAATAGCTGGAAACCTGCCCCAACAGGAAGGAGGCAAACGCGCTGCCGCCAGCGACGCTCTGGTTGGTGTTCAGCGGGATGCCGGTATTCAAATCCTGGAAAGTCACGTTGCCGGCGATATTCTGTTCCCCGAAACCGTCGTAGTGGGTGGTGTTGTAGAAGTAGC
The DNA here is from genome assembly GCA_003164035.1 of Bryobacterales bacterium. GTDB lineage: Bacteria > Acidobacteriota > Terriglobia > Bryobacterales > Bryobacteraceae > JBEKYD01. The sequence goes on from PLRS01000019.1 coordinate 14,887, forward strand.
CGCCCTTAAAGGTGTGTTTGCCGAAGCTCTTGGTCAGGTCGTCATGGAACTCGACGACGATGTTATCGGAACCGTTGGGAGCGGCCACGCCCCAGGCGGTGAACTCGCTGTTGGTGAAGGTAAGTTGCGGAAAGTCGTCGCCGCAGGCGGGATAATTCGGGATGCAGATGCCCTTGCTCTGCCAACTGGTCGGATAGAGGTTGGTAAGTCCCCCGGTTTGTCCGGCCCCTTTCCAGGTGGCGAACGAGCCGTGGTTCTGCGACCAGTTATTGCCGCCCGCGTAGAATCGGTTCAGCAAGGTCGGCGTAATGGTGTAATCGTAACTGAGGCGATACACGTCGGACCCGTTATAGCCGGGGTTGCCAGCCAGCGGGTTGGGCAGGCCGGGAGCGCCGGTCGGGCCAAACAGGTCATGCTCCAGGGTGTGCTCGTAAAAAAATGAAATCCTCTGTTTGGAGGTGAGTACCTGGTCGCCCTTGATGCTGAACTTGTTGTTGGGCGAGATGGTGCTGCCGGCGGAAATATAGTTGTTGCGAACGTAGGTCGAGGTCCCCGGCTGGGCCGCCACGTTGGCTTTTAGCAACGGCTGCACAAAGTTGTCGATCGACTGCGCGACCGGGTCGATCCGCGACGTCGGAACCATATTATTGGCGAAAGGCGTCCTGACGTACGAGCCGTTCACCAGGGTGGTGGTGGCCGGGTCGTAGATCTGGTAGGGCACCCCGGTGGCATTCACAAAGTACTGAAAGTTACCGCTGTACATTTCCTGCGACGGTACGCTATACGGACTCACCGTGGCGCCGATGCGGTTGCGAAACCCCTCGTAGGAAAAGAACCAGAAAGTCTTATTCTTGCCGTTGTAGAGTTTGGGAATAAATACCGGCCCGCCCGCCGTGCCTCCAAAGTCGTTCTGCTTGTAGACCGGCTTGGTGGCGCCGTAGTACCCCTTGGCGTCCAGATCCTGGTTGCGCAGAAACTCATATAAGTCGCCGTGAAACTCGTTGGTTCCCGACTTGGATACGAAACTCATCGCGCCGCCGGATGCGTGGCCCACCTCGGCCTTGAAGCCGCCGGATACCACGCTGAATTCCGTGAGCGCGTCCACCGAAGGCGTGTTGTACGCCGTCCAGGTGACTCCGTTGCTGTCCAACTGGCCCGCGGTGGTAACCGTAGTACCGTCCAGCGTCATGCCATACGCGCCGCCGTGACCGCCGCCCACGCGATATTCGCTGGTGCCGTTCTGCACCGTGACGTTGTTCACCTCCGCCGTGGTGGCCGATAGATCGAACGGGCTGCGCACGCCGCCATTGACCAGCACCGGCAGCTCGTCCACCATCTGGTTCGATACCTCGGTGGCCACGCGAGCCGATTCGGACTCGAGCAACTGCGCGTTGGCCACAACCTCCACGGTCTGCTGCGCCGTGCCTACCTCCAGCGTCGCGTTCACCAACAACGTCGAGCCGGGTTGGACGTCAACATCGTCCGCCACATATGCCTTGAAGCCCGAACTCTCGACCCGGACCCGGTAGGTGCCCACCGGCAGCGACGGTATCGTGTAATCTCCCGCCGCGGTCGTAGTCGATTTGAAGGCGGTGTTGGTAGTGATCTGTACGGCGGTAACGCTCGCGTTGGGCACAACCGCCCCGCTGGCGTCCTTAACAGTGCCGGTAATGACACCGCGATCGGTCTGCGCCATAAGCGAGGCGACAGCCGCGATGAATAATAGGAAAAGCCGGATTCTGCTCGACATGGAACAACTCCTCACCCATTTAGCGATACAAATCCCTGAATATCGTGAAAGCGAGATTCCGTGGTCAAAAGTACCTCACGGCAATGCTTCTGTCAAGGGGTACCGTGCGTTTGGCCCTTGGAATTAGCGTTATATCCCGCACGGGGAACTACCGTATCAGGACTCTCGCGTGTTGTTTTCGGCCGGCGGCGGGGCGGATCTTTCGGCCGAAATAAGAGCTATACTTGCGCGTTAAGTGGGGGAGACGGGCAAGCGGCGGAGGCTGCGCGAGGAGTCACACCCAGCCGGCACGCGGGGCTACGCGCCTCGGGGAACCACCCGGACTTGGCGCGGGCATCGGTTAGGGCTACTGGCGGTTGGGGCCCTAGTCCTGGTTGCCAATTCCAATTCCTTCAGCAGTGCCCTGGTATTCGACAATGCTTCGGTGATTGGGGCGGATCCCCGTATCCGCCAGGCAACGCCCGAAAATGCCGCGTTTATTCTGACTGGAAGGTATTGGTATGTCAACACCACGGCGGGGCTCTATCGGCCATTCACCACTTTCTCCTACCTGCTGAACTACGCGGTGCTCGGCAATGGCCCGCGTCCGGCGGGTTACCACATCGTCAATCTCGCGCTGCACGAGGTGAACGTGGCGCTGGTGTATGCGCTGGGCGTCCTGGTACTTGGAGAAACCGCGCCGGCCCTGGCGCTGGCCGCAATTTGGGGATTACACCCGCTGCTCACCGAATCGGTCACCAATATCGTGGGGCGCGCGGACCTGCTGGCGGCCTTGGGTGTACTGGCGGGTCTTTTGTGCCATGTGCGAGGCGCCTCGGCCCAGGGGCGGCGCAGGATGGCGTGGATGGCAGGCCTCGCCGCCGCCCAGGCGGTGGGAGTTTTTTCGAAGGAGAGCGCCGCCGTCCTGCCGGGCATCATGCTGTTATACGACGTGACGTGGCGCGAACGCGCGGGGTGGCGCCAGCGGGCGCCAGGCTATGCCGCCGTGGCGCTCCCATTGGCCGCCTTTTTCTGGCTGCGCAGCGGCTTCGATACGCGCATGCTGATCGACTTCAGCGAGAACCCGCTGGTAAGCGCGAGTCTCTGGACGGCGCGGTTCACGGCCGTTGAAGTGGTCGGCAATTACCGTTGGCTGTTCCTCTGGCCGGCCCATTTGTCGGCGGATTATTCCTATAACGGGGTGCCGTTGTTCGGCTGGAGGGCGTCGAACTGGGAGGAGGCCAAGGCGCTTTTCGCGCTGGCGGCCGCGCTCGGCGCCGCGCTCCTTGCCGTGCTGGCGGCCATCGGCCCGCGCCGTACGGGGAAGCCGCCGCTCTTTTCCCTGGTTCTGTTTTTCGTCGCGTTATTACCGGCTTCGAACCTGATCGTCCTCATCGGCAGCATCATGGCCGAGCGGTTTCTGTACCTGCCCTCGGTGGGCCTGGCCGGCGCGGTGGTTGCCGTCGCTTGCGCGCTTGCCCGGCTGCGCTTCTTCGATCGTTCCGCGACTCGGCCCGTTGTTTGGGCCGCGCTGGGAGTGTTGTGCGTGGTGTACGCGGCGCGCACCTACGCCCGCAACTTCGACTGGCGGGACGACTTCAGTCTCTGGACCAGCGCCGTGAGCGTCTGTCCGGGAAGCGCCCGGCCACACTACAACCTGGCACGGGAATTGGAGCGCATCCCCGGCCGCCTGCCCGAGGCCATTGCCGAAATAACCTGGGGAACGCGCTGATGCGCACACCCGGCAGGCTGCCGGAAGCGATTGCCGAGTTTGAGGCCGCCTTGCGGAGCGAGCCCGATTTCGCCGAAGCGCACGTCAACCTGGGGAGGGCGCTGGCGCAGACGCCCGGCCGGCTGCCGGAGGCGATTGCCGAGTATGAAGCGGCCCTGCGCATCCGGCCCGACCCCCAGTTACGGCAAGCACTGGACCAATTACGGGCGGGTTTGCAACCGGCAACCCCCTTCCGTTGAACGGGCGACGAGAGGAAACCTGCGCGCCGATCCGTCCCGGCGATCGACTGTCGGGTAAGTCTTCAGTGCATTTAACTCCCCCAGATCGGCTAAGCACCTGCCTTAGATGGGGATGGAGCTCGCATCGACGCGAATCGGTTATGATTGAGAGAGTATAAGCTTGTGGCTCACTGCTGGTTGCCGTGCCTGGCCCGGTTCGATCGAGTTTGAGGCGGCACTGGATTTGGGTTCGCCGGCGCACGATGCGGAAACATAGCAGTGCGGGTCACGCGCCGACGTGGTGGGCCGAACATGCCGGCGAGTCTTGCCGGGCAATGGTCGATTGTCTTAACCGCCATCGGCATGTTTATCTTGTCTCCTTAGACTCCAGCGGCCACATAGTCGCGTGCAACGATGCCATGGCGCACCTGGTTGGTCTGAGTCCGGACCACCTCGAGAACGAGAGTATCTGGGATAAACTCGTCGAGTCCGACGCTGCCAGGCTCAGCGAGCGATTACAGCCGGCCCAGACCGGCGACGGCTCATTCCCGCTCAATTTTGTAACGCCGGGCCATGTGCCGTCGACACTCGATTGCACTCTCGCACCGATGTCTTGCGGGCATTTTGCGATGATCGGCGTGCCCGCGCGAAGCTCTTCGGAGGACTCCGAAACTGCATGGCTCCGGTTGAACAATTCCTTCGCGACGCTCAGCCGTGAGAACGCCAGAAAGAGCAAGCAACTGGAGCTTAACAACTCCGAACTGCTAAGAACTACCGAGGAGTTGAAGAGGGCCAACGAGGCCCTTGCGGAAGCCCGCACCGCCGCGCTAGAGGTCGCCCAGGCAAAATCCGACTTTCTCCGCAACATGAGCCACGAGATCCGGACCCCGATGAACGGCGTACTGGGAATGGTTCAGTTGCTGCTGGCAACCGACCTCTCGCCGGAGCAGCGGCGTTACGCCGCCATTTCCCAGGCCAGCGGGCGGACCCTGCTGGCCCTTATCGACGATATCCTCGATCTTTCCAAGATCGAAGCGCGGAAGATCGTGCTCGAGAATCTGAACTTCGACATACGCCACACCGTCGATGGCGTCGTCGAGCTCTTGGGTGTCCTGGCCGCCGCGAAGGGGCTCCACATCCATGCGCGCGTATCGGAGGAAACGCCGCGGCTGGTGCGCGGCGATGCCAACCGCCTGCGACAGGTGTTGACCAATCTCGCCGGTAATGCCATCAAGTTCACCGAGCGGGGAGAAGTGGTTCTGGATGCCGCGCTCGAGCGCCGGGGGGACGGCACCGCGACGGTTCGCTTCGCCGTCGCCGATACGGGAATCGGAATACGGCCGGACCGCGCCCAGGCGTTGTTCTCGCCGTTCGTTCAGGCGGACGCATCCACCACACGCAGATACGGCGGCACCGGCCTGGGATTGGCCATTTCCAAGCAACTGGTCGAGTTGATGGGCGGGAAGATTGGGGTCGAGAGCCGGGAAGGCAACGGTTCCACCTTCTGGTTCACCGCGGTGTTTGAGACGCCGCCCGAGGTCTCGTCGTTCCCGGCGGAACCGGCGGCCGGAGAGGGCATCGCGGTGCCGCGCGGCGTAAGCGCTACGGGGCATGCGGAACGAATCCTGATAGCCGACGATAATCCGACGAATCGGGCGCTGGCGCTGGCGCAATTGGAAAAGCTGGGCTACCAGGCCGACGCGGTCGCCAATGGCGCCGAAGCCATGGAAGCGCTGCGGCAGCGCGGCTACGATCTGGTTCTGATGGACGCCGAGATGCCGGCGATGGACGGTTACGAAGCCACGCGGCGTGTTCGCGAATCCGGCAATTCGCGCCTTCCAATCATAGGGATGACGGCCCATACGGCGCCTGGTGACCGGGACAGGTGCATGCGCGCGGGGATGAACGGCTTTCTCTCGAAACCCGTGGACCTCGAGATCCTTGCCGCGGCGCTTGCCAAGTGGCTTCCCGCGCCCGATCCCCGCATCCAGGTCCAATCCGCCGAACCTGCCGCCGCCCAGCTTTCTTCAGCGATTTTCGATTCGGAAGCTCTGCTGAAGCGGCTCATGGGAGACAGACAGCTTGCCGGCACCATCGTCGAAGAGTTCTGCGGCACCGTTCCGGCGCAGTTCAGCAATCTGCGGCAGCGGTTCGTCGAGGGGGATCGGCCCGGCGCCCGGTCGCAGGCGCATGCGCTCAAAGGATCGGCGGCAACCGTTTCCGCGGGCGGTCTGGCCGCAATTGCCCGGGAGATGGAGCGGACCGCCGTCGCCGGCCGGTTGGATCGTTTCGGCGAGTTGCTGCCCCGTGCGGCGGAAGAATTCGAGCGCTTCAGGAGTGTACTCCAGCGCACCGGGTGGCTCTCGCCATGATCGTCGCCATGTCACGCTTCCGCGTTCTCCATCGCCGCGAGTTGGATGTCCGGCAGGCATTTGCGCTGCTGGGCGAGCCGATTTCCATCGCCGGAGAAGCGGCTGCCGGCGCGAATGGCACGCTGAAGGGTGGGGCGGCGGAGTGAACGACTCGCCTCAACGCGATTTGCCTCCATACGACAGAACGGCGCTGGGCGACCGATTGCAGCAACTCACCCCTGAGATCGCCGAACAGGTTACCCGGGCGTTTCTGGAAAGACATCCCGAATGGCTGTCGAAATACGGCGAGAGAGCCCGGAAGTTCGGCATCGAGGACGCGCGGTTTCATATCGATTTCCTGAGAGGCGCCGTGGAAGCGGGCAGCGTCCAGGCGTTTGAGGATTACTGCGAGTGGGCGGCCCGCCTGTTGCAGTCTCGCGCCGTCGCCAGCCGCTTCCTGGTCGAAAATCTCATGCAGATCGAGACTGCCCTCGGCGCCGGACTGTCTCCGGAGGAGCAGGCGGTGATCGCCCGTATGATGGAGGCCGGCCGCGCGGCGTGCGACCGGGACAAGGCCCGCCCCGCCTGCCCCGACACTCCCCTGTCTCTGACCCGGGCCGTTTATCTGCAATCCATTCTGATCGGGGCGAGAGCCGGCTCGGTCCGCATCGTGGAAGAGGCGCTCAAAAACGGCGCCGGCGTTTTCGATATCTATGCCCAAGTTTTCCAGGAGTCTCTATACGAGGTCGGCAGATTGTGGCAAGAGGGCAAGATATCGGTAAGCGTCGAACACCGGGCTACCGCGATCACTCAGTTCGTGATGGCCGGGATATACTCCCGCGCCATGCCTGCGCGGCCATCGGCTCCGCCACGCCAAGCCATTGTCACCGGCGTCGCGGGCGAACTGCATCAGATCGGCGCGAACATGGTGGCCGATGTGCTTGAAAATGCCGGATGGAACGTGGAGTTTCTTGGCACCGATGCCCCGCATGCCGGCATCGTCGATGCGGTTCGGGCGCAGGATTCGGATCTGCTGTGCATATCGGCTACCATGCTCTCCAACGTGCCGAATGTAGTCAGTCTGATTCGGGATCTTCGTCCCCATTCGTCAAGACTGCGCGTCCTGATAGGCGGCTCGGCATTTCGTTCAAAACCCGAGCTCTGGATGGCCATCGGCGCGGACGGTTTCGCGGCGGACTTGAGCGGCGCAGTCGAGGTTGCCAACCGGCTGTCTCCACGGCGGGCTGACAGGGAAACTCCCGGGGCGTAGCGCTCAAGGGCGCCTTGTTTCGATTCACAATCGACCGCCCCGCGGTGGCTCAGCCTTCCTCGCGAAGCGTTGTGACCGGGTCGATGCGCGCCGCGCGGTTGGCTGGAAGGAATCCCGCCACCAGGCCGATCAGCGTCATCGAGAAGCATGCCACCGTGAGCGCGACGGGATCGAGCGGCGACACTTCAAACAACAGGCTCTTCATGACTCTCGTCAGCGCAAAAGCTCCGGCGAGTCCCAGCACCAGCCCCACCATGACCATGCGCAGCGCGTTCCACAGCACGTGTGCGAGCACGTCGGACGGCCGCGCGCCCAGCGCCATGCGAATGCCGATTTCCCGGCGCTGATGCGTCACCGCCTGAGACAGTACGCCGTACAGACCGATCGTTGCCAGCAGAACCGCGATGGCGGCAAACACGCCGATGACCCACGCCGGCCGGCTGGCGCCCGAGAGCGTACGCTCCCGGACCTGTTCCATCGTGGCCACGTCTCCCAGCGGCAGCCTGGGGTCGATTTCGCGAACGGCTTCGCGGATGGCCGGCATGACTACGGCGGTGCTGGCTTCGGTGCGAAGGACGATTTTGACCTCTGGCGCGGGCGCCTGCGCCAAGGGTGCATACACGACGGGCGGATCGGCGTTGCCGGGCGATGATACGCGCTCGCTGCGAATCACGCCGGCGATCTCCACCTCCGGGATGAATTCCTTCTTCTCCACGTAGGCCGGATAGCTCACGCGAACCACCTTGCCCACCGGATCTTTCATGCCGGCAACCTCCGCCAGCCGCGCGGCCAGAGCCTGGTTGATGACGACCACGCGCGGGCTTCCCATGCGGTCCCGGCTGGCGATGCCGCGGCCGGCCACGACGGGAATTCCGAATGTGCCGAAGTAGCCGGGGTCCACGCGCTTGAACCGCACCCTCACTAATTGTTCCATTCCCGCCAGTTCGATCGCCTCTCCGTTGCCGATCCACTGAAGGGGCAAATGCGTCGAGATCCCCACTTGCGAGACCCCCGGAACGGCTCGCAGCCGCTGGGCAATGGCTTGGTAGAAGAGGGCGGCCTTCTCGGGCGTCGGGTAGGCGCCCACCGGAAGCTCCGCCGACATGGTAATCGTGTTTTCGATGCGCACGCCGGTATCGAGCTGCTGAAGCTTGAGCAGGCTCTTCAACAGCAGCAGAGCGCCGCACACCAGCACGAGCGAGAGCGCCACTTCGCCGATGACTATGGCGCGCCGCGTACCGGCGTGTGCCCTGGAAGATCCGCGAGCCGACCGGTTCAACGGCTCCGCCAGGCTGCCACGCGAAGCCCGCAGAGCCGGCAGCGTGCCCGCCAGCAGCGCCACTCCCAGGGCGGCGGCCGCGGCGAACGAAAGCGTGCGAAGATCCAGGCCGACCTCCGCGGTAAAGGGGAGAGAATCCGACAACATCGGTGTCGCCAGGCGGATCAGCAGCCACGCAGTCGCGATTCCCGCGGCGCCTCCCAGCAGGCACAACACCGCGCTCTCGGTGAACAGTTGCGCCATCAGGCGGCCGCGGCCGGCGCCGAGCGCGGCTCGGACCGCAAGCTCCCTGCCGCGCCAGGCGCCTTTCGCCAGCAGTAGATTGGCCACGTTCGCACACGCGATCAGCAGCACCACCGCGACCGCACCGAAAGCCACGTACACCGACCGCTGCAGATTGGCGCCGACCAGCAGGCGGGCCAGCGGCTCGACGACGATCGCCGCTTCCCGGTCGTCGATGGGCCTCGACTGCGCCAGCGCACCGTGAATGGTCTGCATTTCCCGATTGGCCCGGGTCAGGCTGATGCCGCGGCGAAGCCGCCCGTATACGGTGAGCCAATGGATGTCTCGCGACTCCCGGCTAAGATTGACGGTCAGCGCCTTCCAGAACCTGGTCTCGTCACGATCGAACGCGCCCGGCGCGAGAACGCCGATGACTTGATACGCCTCGCCGTCCAGAACCGGCCGCCGGCGCAGGATGTCGGGATCGCCGCCAAAGTCGTTTTGCCAGGCGGCGTAACTGAGAACGGTCGCGGGCGCGGCTCCCGGCCGGTCCTCTCCCGGCGCGAAAGTCCGGCCGAGGCGGACACCGGTGGCGAACACCTGGAAGTACTCGGCCGTTACGGCTTTGCCTGGCAGCCGCCGCGGCGAACCCGTGTCGGTCAGCGCCGCCGAGAGATCCACCTCCGCCGAGAGCGCTTCAAACGCGGTGGAAAGGCGCCTCCAATCGAAAAAGTCCGGAGCGCTGGTCGCGTTAACGATCCCCGGCCGCGGCGCTTCCCATACGCAAACCATGCGGTCGGGTTCCGGAAACGGAAGGGGCTTGAACAGGACGGCGTCGACCACGCTGAACATCGCTACGTTGGCGCCAATCCCCAGCGCCAGCACGCCCACCACAACGGCGGTGAAGCCGGGCGCGCGCCGCAGGGCCGCCAGACCGTACCGAACGTCGGTGACGAGCGTTTCGATCCACCGAAAGCTGCGCCGGTCGCGATGCGCTTCTTTCACTTGTTCGATTCCTCCGAAGCTGCGCCGCGCCGCCCGGCGGGCTTCATCCGGCGGCAAACCGCGCGCCATCGCGTCCCTTTCGGCCAACTCCAGATGGGCCAGGATCTCGCCGTCCAACTCCGCGTCCAGATGCCGCTTCCGCACCAGCGCCAGCAGACCCTCCCACACCCTTCGAACGGTCATCGGGAAGCCTCCAGAAAACGGGCCACCAGGGCCGTGGCCTTCTCCCAGCTTGCAACCTCGGCCAGCAACTGCTTCCGCCCGGTCCTGGTCAGCGAATAAAACTTGACCTTTCGATTGGTCTCCGAAATCCCCCACTCCTCGCGAATCCAGCCCTCTTGCTCCAGGCGGATCAGGGCGGGATAAACCGAGCCCTGGCTCAACTGCAGGGTCTCTCCGGAAACCTGCTCGATGCGACGCGCGATGGCGTAGCCGTGCATCGTCCCCATCGTTTCCAGGGTTTTCAGGATCAGAAGATCCAGCGTGCCGTAAGGCACCTCTGATTGTTGTTTCGACATGTAGACTACCGACAGCTAGATGGTACGGCTTCTTGCCGCGCCCTGTCAAGCCCTGCAACCTCGATTCCCTGGGGTGTTTAACCGATCCGGGGGAATCCGTTCCCGCGGTAAGTGACTGCAAACGCGCGGCGCCCGTAACCGAGCCGCGACCGTGAGGGAGCGGTCTCCGCACCTAAACTGCGAAATCCCCAGATCGGTTAAGCACTCCATTTCCTGGTTTCCCGACCGGCCCGGGATTAGAATGGAAACCATACCCGCTCGTCTGGTTGCGGGAACCAATATGAGACACAGAGAACGAGTAGCCGCCGCGCTGGACCACCGGGAACCGGACCGTTGTCCCATGCAGGTCAGCTTCACCCCGGAGTTTGCCGCCCGCCTGCGCGCCGACCTTCGGATCCAGGGAAGGAACGTCCATAACCCGCACGGAGGCGGCAACACGTATGAGCTGGAACGGGCTGTCGATGAAGACATGTTACTCACTTCCGTCGGTTGGGCTAACTCCTACTATCTGGCCGGAGAAACCTATACCGACGAGTGGGGCGTCACCTGGAAACCGTTCCGTTACGATACCCGGTTTGGGCCCGGTCACTACACCGAAATGATCGCCCGGCCCCTGGCCGACAGCGCCCGGCTAAGTACTTACCAAGCGCCCGATCCCGGCCGCCCGGAGCTCTATGCGGAGGCGGACCGGCTGATTCGCGATTTTCAGGACGAATATTGGATCGTCGGCGTCACCGTCACCACCATCTTCGAGACCGCCTGGGCCCTGCGCGGATACGAGCAACTGATGATGGACTTTGTCCAGGATCCCGCCCTCGCCGACGCCATCCTGGACATTCCTTATCGCTACCACCTGGCCGCCGCCGAGAGACTGACTAAGATGGGCGTCGACATGATCTGGACGGGCGATGACGTGGGCACGCAGAATGCCATGCTCATCTCGCCCAGACACTGGCGCCGCTACCTGAAGCCGCGCATGGCCGATTTCGTGGCCGCCCTGAAAGCCATTAACCCGCGTCTCAAGATTGCCTACCATTCCGACGGCTGTATCTATCCCATTATTCCGGAGCTGATCGAAATCGGCATCGATGTCTTGAACCCGATCCAGCCCGCCTCCATGGATCCCGCCAGGGTGAAGCGCGAGTACGGCGGCCGGCTGTGCTTCTGGGGATCCATCGATGAACAGCACACCTTGCCGTTCGGCAGCCCCGAAGACGTGCGCAACGAAGTGCGGACCAGGCTCCAAACAACCGGCGCCGGCGGGGGCCTGATCCTCGGACCTACGCATCACGTGCAGTTGGACACACCCATGGAGAATTTCTGGGCGATGATTCACGCCATTACCGAAACACCCTGCGGCGGACCGCGCTGACCGCTCATCCGCCTCCAGCGTTCACCTGAAATATCCCGCCGGTCCTGCTCCAGGCGCCTATCTATGGTTCCGCCAGCGACAGCACGGTGAGCGGGGCGTTGCCTTCCAGGCGGTTGTTCACGAACAGGAAGAGGAACTGGCGGTCTTCGCGGGCGCGGCCGATCAACAGGCGCATGGACTGGCGGGCTTCCGGATTGGGATCCTGGGTTTCGGTGTAAGGGGCGAACTTGTCCACGGCCTCCTGGTAGGCGCGGCCGCGCCGCAGCAGGGCGCGGCAGACGGTGAATTCCGCGGTAACCGAATCGGGCAGCGCGATTTGCACGGCCAGCTCCGGCATTTTCGACCACGCGTTAAAGACGTGGGCGACGCGGCGGGCGCGCAGGCCGCGGAAATACTCCGGCGCCAGGTAATCGGGGTTGCGGATCTCGACGGCGTAGCGGAATTCGGGGGGCAAGGCGGCCAGAAACGGATCGAGGCGGTCGAGGAAGGCGGGCAAGCTGGGAAAGCTGCGCCGGCTGAAGGCACCGAATTCGAAGATCAGCACCGCCACCTGGCGGTGGTAGGGCCAGAGCGGACGCAGGAACATCTGCTTGAGCAGTTCGGCATCCAGAAAACCTTCATTCTCCTTGCCGGCCGTCGAGCCGTAGCGCGGGTGAGTGGGGAAGATCTTGCAGGTGATTTGTTCCGGCACTTTGAAAGCGAATTGAAAACCGGGCGGCACCTGGGCGAACAGGCGGCGCCAGAATTCCGGTTCGGGGAATTGGTAGAAGGCGAAATCGCCGCACACGATGGGGAAGGTTTCGGCATACTCGCGCAGGCATTCGGTCTCAAAACGGCGCTTGGAAAACCGGCCGCGCTCGAAATAACGCTCGCGGGCATAGATCTGTCCGAACCAGCCTTCATACTTCCAGGAACTGGTGCCGATCAGGACTTTTTCGGCGGCCATGGCGCCCAGCCGCTCCGCCAGGGCCGGCCGGTCGAAGGACGGTGAATCGAACAGCGGTCCCAGCATGGGTCAGTGCGCTTTCAGAAACAACGATACGGCCATTAGCAGGCCGACGGCCACCACCACGCGGCGCACCGCGGTGCGGCCCATGCGGCGGGCGGTACCGGCTCCTCCCACGCCGCCCAGGATCGCGGCCACCGCCATGATCAGCACGTAAGGCCAATGGACCATCCGTTCCCAGATGAAATAGACGGTGGCGATGCCGTTCACCGAACCGCCCAGGATCACCTTGAGGGCGTTCATTTCGTGGATGTCGTCCAGGCCCAGAATACTGAGGGCGGCCAGCATGAGGATGCCGATGCCGGCACCGAAATAACCGCCGTACAGGCCGACTACGAACTGGAAGAGCAAGCTGCCGACGAACCACCGCCGGGAACGATGGCGCGCCCCATCGGCGGTCTTGAGCAGCCGCTGCAACGGCTCCTGGACCATGAACAGCAGGGTTGCGGACAGAATCAGGTACGGGACCAGGAGGTCGAACAATGCCGGCGGGGTGAACCGCAGCAGCCAGGCGCCCAGCAGCCCGCCGGCCAGGCTGGGCACCACCATGGCCAGAAAACGCGGGTCGGCGCCGCGCAACTCCTTGCGATAACCCCAGGCACTGCCCACCGTGCCGGGCCAGATGGCGACCGTGCTGGTGGCGTTGGCCCCCACCGAATCGAGCCCGAGCCAGATCAATGTGGGAAAAGAGATCAGCGTGCCGCCGCCGGCCACCGAATTGATCGCTCCGGCCAGGAAGGAGGCTCCGAAAGCGGCGGCGGCGTGCGGGAAGTCGAGTGCGGCGTACAAACTTCGAGGATAGCGCAGCAACGTGAGTGCTTGATTAACCGATGTGGAGAGTTAGCCCCTGGCAACCGCTCCCTCGCGGTCGCGGCTCGGTAAGTGACTGCCAACACGCGGCACCCTTTACCGAGCCGCGACCGCGAGGGAGCGGTTGCACGCCTAAACCGCAAAATCCCCGGATCGGTTAAGCGCCCACCGCCGGCTTTCAGGCCACCGGCCTCGTGGGATTACGATAGAAGGGTGCGAAAAGCCTTCTATCCCCTCGTTGTAGTGGCGGCCCTGGCAGTGCCGGCGGTGGGCCAGGTCAAAATCACAGCGGCGGCCGAAACCATCGCCATCGACATCGGCGGCAAGCCGTTCACCACCTTTTATATGGCGGGTAAGGACGTGACCAAACCTTACCTGCATCCGTTGCGGGCGGCCACCGGCACTTACGTCACGCGTATGTGGCCGATGGAGAAAGTGGCCGAGGAAGCTTCCATTGCCAAGCCCGATCATCAGCACCAGCGCGGCCTGTGGTTCGCCCACGACAGCGTCAACGGGCTGGACTTCTGGAACAACGAAGCCTCCTACACCACGCCCAACCGCGGCAAGATCGTGCTGGCGAAGGTGGATTCTGTAAGGAACGGCAAAAAGAGCGGGTCCATCGCGACGACCTTCGATTGGACCAACCTGGAGGGCCACAAGCTGCTCACCGAATTTCGGGTGATGACCTTCTACGGCGGCGAAAAGGTGCGAGTCATCGATTTCGACATCACCCTGACGGCGGCGGAAAACGTGGTTTTCGGCGACACCAAGGACGGCGCATTCGGCATCCGCATGCGCCCGGTGCTGCAGGAAGACAAGGGCACCGGCCACATCGCCAATGCCGACGGGCTCACCGGCGAAAAGCAACTGTGGGGCAAGCCCAGCGACTGGTGCGACTACTGGGGCACCATCGGGGACGAGAAAGTCGGCATCGCCATCCTGGATCACCCCGATAACCCGCACCACCCGGTGCGCTGGCACGCGCGCGCCTACGGCCTGTTCGCCGCCAACCCGTTCGGCGTTTCGGTGTTCGATCCGTCGCTACCGAAGAGCCCCACCACGGTGGAAGCCGGCCAGAAGCTGCGCTTCCGCTATCGGGTTATTGTCCACCCGGGCGACACCGCGAGCGCGGATATCGCGACCCGCTGGAAGCAGTACGTCGCGGGCAAGTAGCTCGCGCTAGTGTTTTCGTGGCGCGGACCCCCGGTCTACCGCACCGGGACTCATCCCGGCGCTCTTGGTTGCGTTCCGCTGTGGGGCAGCCAATCATGGCTGCAGCCGCCTTTCAGGCGGCTCTTCCCTTCGCGCGCCTGCCCACCTATTTTGTGGACACTGCGCTAGCGATTCGTCGCGGCGCTTCTTGGCGGCATGGCGGCGACCAGCGCTCGCAAAACTGTGTTGACAGCCTCCGCGCTCTTGAACACCCGCGCCACATCCGGATCGAGCAGGATCGCGATCGATCCCGGCCGGGTGCGCTCGGCAAATCGGTTTGGCTTCGCCTTGGCGTAGTCGAAGCGGTATTCGGCTCGAAGTTCAGCGGTTCGCTTCGCCTTGGGCTTAGGTTGTGAGGTGCTCTTCATAATCGTGCCGTTCTGCCTTCGTGGCGCCGCGAGCGCCAATGATGCGAATCCGGCCTGTATCCGTCTCCGTAAAGGAGACGAGCAGGAGGTGCTTTGCCGCGGAGTATCCAATTATGATCTCGCGCGATTCTTCTCCGGAGTGCTCCTCGTCCGGGAAAATTCGCGCCATCGGATTGCTGAATACCGAAGTGGCCTCGGCAAAGCTTATACCGTGCTTGCTGAGGTTGGATCGAGCTTTGCGCGGGTCCCATTCGAACGCCAACGGCATGGTGCCTTCCTACAGGATACTGAAGTTGCGGCAACGACGATAATTTGGGGTACGCGCGGCCGTGGCTACGGGACTGCGGTCTTCCGGATCTCGCGACTGAGGCGAACCGCCCGCTTCATTCCGGCAGCTTGGGAAAGAAGACCGGGTCGAGGATGCGGCGGGTGAGGTCTTCCATATTGAGATATCGGTCGCCGTCGCGATAGGAAGGCGTGGCGCCGGAGAAAATGTCGACCCGGATTTCGAGCGAGCCGGAGCCATGGTGGACCATGAAGCCGGGGATCTTAGCGTCGATGACGACTTCCACCTGGAGCGCGGGCGTGGTGCCGGCTTTATTGGGCCTGCCCTCCGCCACCGCGATTCGGATTTTCGACGCCAGGAACGAAATCTCGGCGGACTCCGGACCGAACGCGTCCCGATAGGTTTCCACGCAGCGGCAAAGAACCTCGTACAGCTCGCGGAGCGCCTCGGGCAATCGGTCTTGAATCTCGGTTTCGCGGCGGCGGCGTTCCCGCTCCTCGCCAATGCGCGTGGTCAGCCATTGGAAAGCCGCGGGAGGGCCGGTGGTAACGGACGGCGGCTCGGGGACGGCGGTTCTTTTTCGGGTGTGTTCCAGCATGGGCCTCTCCTGGTTGTATTATCGCGCCAGCGCTACCGCCAGCAGCAGCGCGCGCTGGGTGCCGCGCCAGGAATCCCTGGTATCGAAAGTCTCGTTGAGCGAGTGGGCGCCGCTGCCGGCGCCGCCGCCGCTGATGGTGATCGCCGGGATGCCGAGATTCATAGGCACGTTGGCATCGGTCGAACCTTCGTGCAAACTCTCGGCGATATCGAGGGCGCGCGAGACGGCCAGCGCGGTCTGCACGATGGGACTCTCCTTGGGCGTCTGGCCGGCGGGGCGGAGACCTACCAGTTCGGCGGAAACCGAAATCGGCCCGCGATTGTGCCAGCGCTGATTCTCTTCCTCCACGGCGGCATGGAGAGCCGCCTGAAACTTCTCGTCGACCGCCTTCAGCGCAGCCGGATCGGCCGATCGCATATCCACCTCCATCCAGGCTTCAAACGGAATGGCATTGACCGAGGTGCCGCCGCCCACGCGGCCCACGTTGAAGGTGGTTTTGGGCTGGGCGGGCACTTCGAAGGCGTCGATCTTGGCGATGGCCCGGCCCATGGCCTGAATCGGATTGGCCATTCCGAAAGCGCCGTAGCTGTGGCCGCCGGGGCCTTTGAATGTGACCCGGTAGCGGTTGCTGCCGACGCCGATGTGGGTGAGCCCCAGGCCGATGCCGTCGATGGAAACGAACTTGTCGATCTGGCCCTTCAGGGTGGCCCCGAACAGCTCTTTCATGCCGCGCAAGTCGCCCAGGCCTTCTTCGCCGACGTCGGCCACGAAGGTGATGGTGCCGGGCGTCTCCACGTGGGCTTCGTCAAGCGCGGCGATCATGCCGAGCAGCACGGCCAAGCCGCGGCAATCGTCGCCGATGCCGGGCCCCTTCAGCACCGTGCCGTCGCGCGTCACCTGGACGTTGGTGCCTTCCGGAAAAACTGTGTCGAGATGGGCCGCAAATACCAGGTTGGGGTGGGCGGAGCGGCCGGGGCGAACGCCGATGACGTTGCCGGCGCGGTCGATGCGGACGTCCTTTAGGCCAGCGCTTCGGAAGAGGCGCTCGAACTCGCGGCCGCGGACTTCTTCGTGGAACGGCGGCGCGGCAATCTGGCACACCCGTATCTGTTCCTCGACCATGCGCGGTTCGTTGCGCTCGATGGCGGCAAAAGCCGCCCGGATGGACGGGTCGTTGACCAGGCCGGCGGGATTCTGGGCCAGTCCGATGGCGCAGACCGGAAAGAGCAATACGGTTCGGAAGCAGTTCATAAGCTTCCAGCATACGCCAGAGAGCCAGATCCGCCCGCCTCTCACTTTACGTGGTTTCGAAATTACGATTGCGCACTCTCGATACGTGTGTGCCACCGCTCCCGGGCGGAGGTCTACGCGCCTGGAGTTCCGATGGACACTGAACGGGGCCACGGCATGCTCAACCGCCTCTACTTTCTCTACGAAGCGTACGACAATTACTGGGACTTCCCGTCGTTGATCGATATCTACCACCGCGATGTCTGGAGGCCCGAAGCGGTCGGCCGGGCGCGCTCGGCGATCGACCCGCGCATCGAGGAAGCGCCGAGACGAATCTCGGCGCTGCAGGCGAATTACAACGCCGCCATCATGCAGAAGAAGGGTGTACTGGTGAGCCTGAACAGCGACAGCGAGAACGGCGAATTGATGGGACGCCTGAATACCGAGGCGGCCAAGGCGATCAAATACGGCGGTCTCTTTGGATTGAGCGAAATTGGGGCGGAGCGCGTCACGGTCGACACCAATGAGGTCGGAGAGTTCCTGCCGCAGGTCAGAGCCCTGATCGCTGTGAACCCGGACAGCGCCAGTTTCGCAAGCTGGCAAATCTCGAAGGCGGCGAGGATGCACTTTGCTTCGCCAGTGGAATGGCGGCAGCCTCGGGCCTGCTGCTTGGCACACTGCGCGCCGGCGACCATCTGGTGTTGAGCGATGTCTGCTATGCGGGAATGGCCGAACTCGGCCGCGACACGATCCCCGGCTTCGGCATCGAGGTGACTACGGCGGACTTCTCGAACCTGGATGCGGTGCAATCCGCGGTCCGGCCGAATACGCGGCTCCTATGGGCCGAATCGCCGTGCAATCCGATCCTCCGGTTGACCGATATCGCCGCGGTCGCACAGATCGCCCGCCGAGCCGGCGCGGCGCTGGTAGTGGATTCCACCCTCGCCACTCCAGTTGTTACTCGCCCGCTTGCGTTGGGCGCGGACTGGGTGGTGCATTCTCTCACCAAATACCTGAATGGGCACGGCGATGCTCTTGGAGGAGTCGTGATCGGAGAGCGCGCCGGATTGGCGAAGCTGCGCCAGCACGCACTGATTCACTTCGGCGGCGCCCTCAGCCCGTTCAACGCCTGGCTGATCCGCCGTGGAATTCACACGCTGAGCTTTCGCATGCGTGCCCACGCGGAAGGGGCCATGGCTGTGGCGGCCCACCTGGAATCTCACCAGCGCGTCCACCGCGTGATCTATCCTGGACTTCCTTCGCACCCGCAATATGAATTGGCCCGCCGGCAGATGACGAGTTTCTCCGGGATGCTCACTTTTCAAGTGAAAGGCGACGGAGCCGAAGTGGCTCGCCAATTCGCGTGTCGTGCGCGGGTTTTCACCTGTGCCGTTTCACTCGGCAAACAGCGCAGCCTGGTATTCTATCTGCCCACCGAGGACCTGCTTCGCAGTTCCTTCACGCTATCGGGGCCGGCACTCGAGAGCTGCCGTAGCTTCGCCGGCGACGGGATTTTTCGTGTATCGGTCGGGCTGGAGGATCCCTACGACCTGTGTCGCGACCTTGACCGTATACTCGACGCGTGACATCTCGCCGGCCCGGCCGGGTCGACGGTTGGTCGCTTTCCCTGGCGCCGGAACAAACGTTCCCGTGTGGCTTTTGGGGTCGTGCACCATTGCGCATCAAAAACACCGCTTGTCGCGCCACGCCTGCGCAGCAACCCTCCTCACCCGTTTTTCTCCCGCGTTGAAACTAACAGCGAAGGCCGTGTCGGTCCCCCCAGTCTGACAGGTTTCTTCCGGGCCGCGGTTCGCGCGAGTCGGTCAAGCGGGCCGGCGAAGAGGTGAGATCGGCCCGGCCCGAGGCGCTTGCCGAAGCCTTCAGCGTCGCGCGCATCCAGTCCTCATCCTCCCAGTCGGAATGGAAGGCTTCGCCCGCGCCCAAGCGCTTCGCTACGGCGCCCCAGATGGCGATATCGGACCGGCATTCGTACATCGGCTCTATGCACTTTTCGCTATAAACAATGGCATGACCCGCCTGACCGTAGAAACCGCAATCGTGGCCCTCGAAGACCGTGGTGGCGGGCAGGAGCAGGTCGGCGTAACGGGAAAACGGGGTGGGGAATTGGTCGGCGCAGATGATGTAGTCGAGCGAATCGAGCGCGCGGGCGATCTTGTTGGAATCTCCCGCCTGATTGACAACACTCGCGCCATGGCCGATCAGCAGGCGGATCGAGACGGGTGTCACATTCCCGTCCGGTTGCGGCGCTTTGCCTGAAAGGATGGCGTCAGCGATGCGGCATTCATTCACGTGCACCCGTACCTTGCTGCTCCGGGTGGCGCCGAGATCGCCAATGCACGAACCCGGCCAGGCGGCGCTCGGCCTCGCTCGACTCCCGCGCGCGACATCAGCAGTCCCGCCGCGCCATACTTCCAAACGGCCAGGCGGTGCGCGAACTCGGCGCCCCCGGAGGCGAGCACGATCTTGCCCTTCACGTCCTTGCCGGCGTAGTCGGAATCGCCGACGCCTTCGCCGACATCGATGACTTCGCTGGTGACATCGGCGCTGGTGCTGTAGCGCCCGAGCACCTGCCGCGCGACGGCGAAATCGGCGATGCGCTGGCCGTGCGGTTTCACCATGTCCAGGATGCCGACTTCGCCTTCCCATGCGGGTTCGCCGACGAACGCCCAGTAGTATTTTCGGCCGTCGGCTGGAAAGCCCTCGATCTTCACGTCCGTCAGCCCGTTCGAGCGCAAACGGCCGGCAATGTACTCCGCCACGTCGTCCTCGCCTTTCGAGGGGGTGAAGCCCGTGTATTTCGTCACGATGTTGCGGAAATCGATGAGCGGCTCTTCGCCCGGGCTCTCGTCGCGAATAGCATGAAACACGGAGGTTGGCAGCAGCGTGTTCCGCTGACCGAACGAAGCGGTCGATGTTTTCCGCGCGGTTGAACCCCGCAAACAGGAACGATTTCAACACGCGCGCCGTCTGCGACGATCCCGAGGCGATGGCCCGACGGATCGCCCCCGCCAGGGGATTGGGCGTCCCGGCCTTGTCCGCCGTCTCGAAACGCAGAAAGGCGGCGAAATCGCGAATCGCCGCGAATCCCACGGCGAGCAGCGGGGCCGGTTTGCCGCCGGCTCCCGGATAAGTGGGAAGGCGGATTCCGTGGCCGTCTTCCCAGTGGATGCTGACGACGGTGTAACCGTTGTCTTCGAGAAATCCGTTTCCGATATCCGGCTGAGGCCCCGCGGGATCGACGGGCGTGTTGTACAACCCGTTGGTGACCGGGTGGCCGCGGTTCTCAACGTCGAAGAGCAAGACGCGATTGCCCGCCGATGGTTGCTCCGGTGCCAGGATCTCGAATTCGCTGCCGTATTCGATGCGCCCGTCGGCGCGCCTGGCGGCTTGGGCGAGATTGGGAATCGGTCCCGCTTCGCGATGCCAAGCCACCGGCCACACCGTTCAGTTTCGCGATTGGAAAAGACTATTGGGAATCAGGCTGTGGACGCCTAGAGTGCCATCCACGCACTGGGTGATCACAAAGTCCACGCCCACGCTCGCCAGAACGTAAGCGTCATCGTGGCTCATCTTCTTTTCGGTCATGAGGAAGTCGATCGTCTCCAGGATCGCCAGTTTGGCCGCCTCGTTGAGATCCGGGTCGAGTCCCATGGCGATATAGTGCGTAGGAGTTTCGGCGCGCGGCCATTTGAGGTGCATATCGTGGCGCACGATGAACTGGAATGTTCCGGTGAGCGAGGTTTCGAGCGCGTGGCGGTCCACCTCGCCCTCGCCCTGTGCCGCGTGTCCATCCCCCACCTGGAAGAGCGCGCCGGCCACGTGGACCGGAATGTAAAGGGTCGATCCTTCCGCCAGGTCGCGGTTGTCGAGGTTTCCGGCGTGAATTCCCGGCGGACCGCTGCGGATCTTCCCCATCGAGGGCGGAGGCGCCACACCCATCCCGCCGAAGAACGGCCGGAGCGGGACATCCACGCCCGGAGCGACGTGCCCGATCCTGCGCTCGCGGTCGAGCGGCACGATCCTGGCGCCGCGCTGGAAATCCTTGGACTTGAACAGCGAAACCGAGACCGACTGGGTTCCCGGACCGACCACCGCGCCCACCGGCGAATCAGGATCGCGGCCAATGTTGTTGGGAGGCACGGCAAAGGCCGCCTTGTTGATCCACAGGCTGGCGCTTTGAACCGATGGATAGAGCGGGACGCCCGAGACGATATCGGCCCGCCCGCTGCCCACGCCGCCTCCTCCGCTGCCGATGCTGTTATCGAAGTTGTTCCCCGCAGGATCGGCTCCCGGCACGGTCACGGTGAGGAACGGCCCGGTCTGGAAGAGCAGAACTCCGGCCAGTTCCCAACCGCCCACGATGCCGTCGAGCGCCCGGTTGGCGCGGTTCAGCACGCCGCGGCCTTTCCCGAACGGCAGGTCATACAAGAAGTTCGCCTGGAACCGGTCGCGGCGCGTGAACGCCACGTTGCCGTAATCGAGATTGATGTTGTACCGGTCCGAGACGCTGCCGCCGTTTTCACCCGTGAACGCGGTGGGGTTGTAACCCGCCTCGTTCGAAAGGTTCTTGGTGTAGATATAGCCCGCATAGACTTGCAGCCCGCGCGAGAAGCGCCGGTTGGCCACCACCGTGAACGCGTCGTAATTGCTGCGCGCTCCGTTGATATTGAGCTTCACGTAGGGCCACGAAGGATACAGCCCGGAAGCGGCCAGTGCCGAGTATCCAACCGTATTGGCGGGGATCTGGTTGCCGTCGATGTAGTAGCCCAGCTCCGAGCCGTGGCTGCCGCCGTAGGACAAGCGCACGGCGGTGCTGAATCCGAGGTCGCGTTCCACGGTGAAGTTCCACTGCTGGACGTAAGGGTCTTTGTAATTCGAATCGATGCCCGCCAGGAACTGCGCCGTGCCGGGCGCCGCCGCAAGACTGGAGGGGAACGGATAGGGGAAGGTCAAAGTCGGTTTGCCGTTGACGAAGCTGTTGGTGAACTGGCCGTTGTAACTGGTCGGAACGCCCCATTGCGAGAACATTGCGGCGCCCAACAGCGTCTCGATGTACTTGCGGTAGCCGCCGCGGATCACCGTACGGTCGTTGCCCAACGGGCGCCAGGCAAATCCGAAGCGCGGGGCGAAATCGGCCTTCTGGGAGTTGCGCAGGGTTTGCGGCAGCCCCACCTGGCTGGGTCACGAACGGTGTGGGCGTGACGGAGTTCACCAGGTCCTCATCCAGCCCGTTGATCCGCGCGTCCGGAACTACCACCGCACCGCGCACCAGGGATCCGTTGACGACTGACTCGTAGTCGGGTAGAAGAGTGGCGGTGTTGTGCAGGGAGTCGCTGAACATGGGATGGTATTCGTAGCGGAGGCCGAAATTCAGAGTCAGCCGCGGGCTGACCTTCCAATCGTCCTGCACGAATGCAGCGTAATGTTGCGCGTGGGCATCGGCATCGGTGGCGGTGACGGTGGCCACGCTGTCCGAGTCCGGAATCCCGAGCAGGAAAGCCGCAAAGGGATTTCCAATGGTCGAAGCGGTAACCGAGTTGTTGAAGTTAAACTGTCCCATGCGCGTGGAGGCGAAGTTGCCGTTGTAGTAACCGGTCAGGTAACGGTAGTCTCCGCCTATCTTGAGCGTGTGGCCACCGCGGGTCCAGGTGACGTTATCGATCAACTGCCGCGTGGCCGTGCGCGAGAATTGGGTGTAGGTCGCGCTGGTGGCGGTGAAGCCGGAGATATTGAAGTTCGGCACGGCCGCTCCCGGAGGCGGCGGACCCGGAAGCGGCAACCCGAGCTCGCTCTGGATCGTGGCTGCGCTCAGGCCGAAATCCGTGGAAGAGTTCGAGCCGGTATACCCGGCGCGCAGTTCGTTCACCAGGTGCGGCGTAACGACGTAGTTATAAGCGCCCGATACCGAGAAGTCGTTCTCCGGTTGGGAAATCGGGCCCGTCATCACTGTCCCGGTCGGGGCGATCTCGACGGCCCGCCGTTTGTAAGTCACGCGGGCGAAGGCCGTCTGCTTGGAATTGATGTTCTGGTCCAGGCGCAAATCCCCCTGGTTGCTCGAGATCGGCGTCGCAATGTTGGACTCATGCTGCTGATTCCATCGATGCTCACCGATAGCATGGCGGGCTTGCTGCCGGCCACCGAAAGGTTGCCGCTGTTATCGATTAATACTCCCGGCTGCGTGGTCAGCGTAGCGATGGCGCTGGTCGATCCGCTGGCCCGCGAGGCGATCGCCGGGGCAAATCCACCAGTTCTCTGCCGGTTGCAACAGCGCAATTCGTGCGGTGGCGATCCTGATGGCCATCACCGGCAACCTCGACAGACCCGGCGGCGATGTCTTCAGCGAAGGAGGACGGGGCGGCGGCGGACGCGGCGCTGGAGGGCGCGGCGGTGGCGGAGCGGAGCCGCTGGGGCTGCAGGATCGCTACACCAAGGAGTGGGTGGATAAGTTGGTCGGACCGGAGTTTCCGAGGGCGCTACAGCCGGGCGGCGACTACAAGTCCGACTACGAGTTCTGGATCGATCTCGGCGTGCGCATGGGCTACGGCAGGGACTTTTGGAACGGAAGCATCGCCGAATGCATGGATGAGCAACTTAAGCCGTACGGCGTCACTCTAGCGGACCTGCGCTCCAAGCCGACCGGCATCGCGTTGCCCAAGCGCGAGCCCGTGTATGAGAAACACGAGCAGGTATTCAAATCGCCCAGTACACGGCTCTCCAAGGCGCCCTACCTGCCTCAAGGCGAAGTGGCGATCTACAACACCACTTTCGAGGAGAATGGATTCAGTCCGCTACCCGTGTGGGTCGAGCCGCCCGAAAGTCCGACTGCGACTCCGGAGTTGCTTGCCAAGTATCCACTGACGTTTTCCGACTTCCACACATCCAAAGTTTACAACGCCGGGTGGTTGCGCAACGTGCCGTATCTGCGCGAAGTCATGCCGGATCCGACGCTGCAAATCCATCCCGATGCCGCGGGATCGCGCGGGATCGCGAACGGCGACTGGGTGATCGTCGAATCGCCGCACGGCCAACTCAAGGTGAAGGCCGAGGTGAGCCCGGGCATCCGGCCGGATACGGTGATGATGCTGCACGGGTGGCAGGGTTGCAGCGAATTGGGCAAACTGTATTATCCGCTGCTCCGCGGAGGCGCAAACGCCAACACCATGTACAGCACGGATCCCAAGAAAGCCTACGACCCGGTGGTCACGGCAATGACGAGCCGGACTCTGGTCCAGGTGAGGAAGGCATAGACATGGCGAAGCAACTTGGCTTTCTCATCAACGCGGGGCGATGCGTGCAGTGCCAGGCCTGCGAAGTCGCCTGTAAGGCGACGAACAGCATCGAACTCGGTCCGAAGTGGCGCCGGGTGGAGACTCACTGGGAGGGCCGGTTCCCGGACGTGACGAATATCGCGGCGTCGAAGGCGTGCATGCACTGCGCCAAACCATCTTGTATTGATGCGTGCCCGGTGCAGGCGATTTCAAAGCGCGCCGGGGACGGCATCGTAGTTTTGCGCCGCAACCTCGTGGTGAGCGGAACGGACCTGAACACGCTGATCGGGGTGGAGTTCGAACTACAAACTGTCGTCTTGCGCGGCGTGGAAGAGTGCCGCCCCTGTTACTGGATGGATCGAGCGCTTGGCCCCGGCGCGGAACGCTGGTTGCGCGGGCGTGGTGGGCTGCGATGCCAGGTTCTCACGTCGGGATGGCTGCGCGCGGAGCGGCAATTGATCCCGGCGGCCGGCTTCGAAACGGTTCAGGTGGCTGGATGAAGGCCGGCCCGCTGCGCCTCTCCGTCACAGACCGGTGCAATTTCCGCTGCCGCTACTGCATTCCGGCGGGTGGGATCCACAATTCCGCTCACTTGCCCATAGACGAACTCGCGGACCTCGCGGCGTGGCTGGCACAGTGGTTCGGCATCGAACGCGTCAAGCTGACCGGCGGCGAACCGCTGCTTTTCGATCTCGCCGACGCACGCCGCGAGCGCGGAGACAACTCAGCCGCGGGCGAGTTGCTGGACTACCTGTCCGGCAAGCACATGCCTGGAACCATGGACAGTCCGTTCTCAATGAATGCCATTGGGGGGTAGGGTTGAAACCAGCGACGACAGTGAGCGAGGCTATAGGGCACGCGCACCAGTCGCGGTTTCATCACAGCGCCGCCGGGCCGGCAGACTCCGCCACGTTCTGGGCAAGATAACTCACACCGGACAGCAGGCGATCGATCTCCCGTGGTGTGTTGTAGAAATGCGTCGACGCACGGATCGCGTCCACGTCGCCGACTTTAACAGCCCGGACCTGTAGGTGTTCTTGTTCACGAAGGTACTTCAGCGCCTGCGCCGTTGCTGCGTTCCTGACTGTGAATACCGTAATCGCCGCCGATAACCGCGAATCGGACGAGGTCAATTGATTTACGCCCGCGATCTGTTTTAGACCGCTGCGCAGTTGATTCGTCAATTGCCCTGCACGCGCCTGTATGTTGTCCTTGCCGATGGCGTTCTGAAAATCCACCGCGGCCGCGACACCGAGCGATGCCGGAATGTTCACCTGCCCACCGCGTTCGTAACGATTACCGGGAGGGGAACCATGACCGCCCTCACCGTTGTCGTCGACGTAGCCGCAAAGAGGCCAGACCTTTTCATGTAGATCCTTGCGGAGATAGGAGAATCCAGTACCCGTGCCGGCCAACAGCCATTTCTGGCCCGGCGCGGCATAGTGGTCCACTCCAATCGCCTTCACGTCGAGTGGAACCACGCCGAAGGATTGCGCGCCGTCCACCGAAATCAGCACGTTGCGGTTGTGCGCCAGATCGGTCAGATCATTGGGCGGCGCCCGCAGACCGGAGGTGTACGTAACCTCGCTGACCACCAGCACCTTAGTCCGCGGGGTGATCGCCCGGGCGTATAGCGACACGAGTTGCGCCACGCTGTCGGGTGGGGCAGGAATGTCTACCCAGACGATCCGGATGCCGTATCGCCTCTCGAGAGCCTGATAGGCTTCATGCTCGCTGAAGCGTTCCTGGGTGCCGAGGATCACCTCTTCGCCAGCCTTCCAGTCCAGGCCGTAGGCGAACAAATTCATACCCTCGGTAGTGCTGTGTGTCAGGGCTATCTCATCCGGCGAAGCGTTCACAAATTCAGCGAGGCGTCTGCGGACGGAGGCTAGTTCGGACCTGCGGAAATTGTCACTCGGATCGCTCGCCAACTCGCGACTGTAGCGCTCGTGTACCTCCTGAACACACTCGGCACCGGACCGCAGGTCCCGGTGTTGAGAAACGCCAGGTCGTCCCGCAAGGTGAACTGTGATCGAACCTTGCGCCAGTACGCTTCGTCGGGAGCACCGGCGGGCTTGAACCGATCAAGATCCGGCGACCGCTCCAAGCCGGCACCCGAACCGTGCGGGCCCTGGGCGAACGCCAAAATCCCAGTTGAAACGACCCCCAGCGTTGCCGCCGAGCGAGCGAATAGTTCTCTGCGCGAACATTTCGAGCTAGCGATCGTCGAAGACTTCCTTTCTCCGCCTTGATGCTCGCCGGGCGTCCACTCAGCACGATCACTCTGGAGGCCAATAGCACTGCCTCCTCGACGTCATGCGTAACCAGTAGAGCGGTAAATCCGCTGCGCCGCCATAGGCCGGCCAATTCGCCCTGCATCGTCATCCGGGTCAAGGAGTCGAGCTTTCCCAGTGGCTCGTCAAGAAGTAATAGCTTCGGTCGATTCACCAAGGCACGGGCCAACGCCACACGTTGCGCCATGCCGCCGGAAAGCTGATGAGGATAAGCACTCTCAAAACCGTCAAGCCCCACCAACTTTAGCGCGTCGTCAACGCGATCGGAGTGGCCGCGAAGCAGGCCTCGTGCTTCAAGCCCCAACGCAATGTTATTCCATACCGTCCGCCACGGGAACAGCGTCGGATCCTGGAAAACCAAACCCCGCTCCGGATCGGGGCCTTGGATTTGCGTGCCTTCGGCCCTTAATTGGCCTGCACTTGCCGGTTCCAGACCGGCAATCAACCGCAGAAGTGTCGACTTTCCACAGCCGCTCGGTCCGAGAAGAGCGACAAATTCGCCCCGATCGACAGTTAAGCTAATGCGGTCGAGGACCGGCAACGGCGTGCCGCGAAGGTCGAACTCGTGACTAACGCCACGCAGTTCGATACGCATGCCCAGCGTATGCTGGAATTGTCCCGACTCCGGTGCCGCGGTTACCAACGCATCAACCCCCGTTGCCAGGAAAGCAGCCGATTGCGCACCTTGAACTGGAGCGTGATCAGTCCCGAAAACAAGAGAGACATCAGCAACAGTGCGGCGTACATGTTAGCGTAGGCAGCCCAACCTTGTGCCCACTGCAGGTAGTAGCCGAATCCGGCCTTCACGCCCAACATTTCGGCGACCACCAACACCGCGAACGAACTGCCGAGCCCCATAAACAATCCGACGAATAACTCGGGTGGAAACACGTAGCCTGTCACCGATTTTGTCGGAAACACGTAGCCTGTCACCGATCTTGTTTGGGAAACACGTAGCCTGTCACCGATTTTGTCCTTGTCGGAAACACGTAGCCTGTCACCGATTTTGTCCTGTCACCTGTCACCGATTTTGTTTCAGCAGCGCGGAAGCGTGGTCGTGGTCGAGTGCGAGGGCGCACCTGAGCGGGCCCGAGGCCGAGGAAATCGCGCTATTAGACTGGCAAGATTGGGGTAAGCGGGGCGGAGCAGGGAGCTGGGAAGAACTACAGCGCCAGCCGGACGATCTTCGACAATGGCAGCGACTCCAACGGGCGACCTACGCGTCGGCCCCGTCAGGAGGGATGGAGTTTGTAAAGGAAATGGAACAACGATTCGGCCGGCAGTGGCGGCGGCGAGGGCGGCCGAGCCGGGAGATGAGCAAAGCGGAAAAGGGGACGGAGCCGATTGCGCCTTTTTCGGCAGCATGAGAAAGTGCAAGTTCAGGCTGACCCGTTTTCCGCGTTTTCCGGACCCGTTTTCCCATTTTGCGTTTGACATCGCCTGTGCCCGGTTTGACACTCGATGCTGAAATGTATACACTCACTCTGACCGATGAATCGTCGAGAGTGGATGACGCTGGGCGCGACCGCGCTCGCCTCGCGCGGGGTTTCTCAAGCGCAGCAGCCGGACGCGCCGTCGCCCGCCGCTGAGACAGCCGGCACGGACCTTCCGCTGAAACGGTACGAACCCAGGAGCATGCTGCACCTTCCCGAGACGCATGTGCCGCGTTCCCGCTTCCCGGTCATCGATTTCCATACCCACATCACCGGTGTGAGCCACGGCGACCCCAACAGAATCCAGTTCAGCATGGACCCCGCCAACTGTCTGGCCGTCATGGATCGTAAGAACATCCGGACGATGGTGAGCGTCACCGGGGGGTATGGCGACGGGTTGCGGGAAGCGCTCGCCAAACTGCCGGGAGCGCATCCGGGCCGATTCATCGTCTTTACCGAGCCGGCGTGGACGCGAGCTTCCGAACCCGGTTACGCCAAGCTACAGGCCGGCCTGATCGAAGACAGCCATAGGGCCGGCGCCCTGGGATTGAAGATCCTCAAAACACTCGGGCTCTACCTGCGCGACGGGAAAACCGACAAGCTGGTTCCCATCGACGATCCGCGGTTCGACCCCATGTGGGACACGGCGGGAGCGTTGCAGATGCCCGTAGCCATTCACATCTCCGACCCCGAAGCCTTCTTTTTGCCCATCGACCGCTTCAATGAGCGTTGGGAAGAATTACACGCGCATCCAAGCTGGTCTTTTCATGGAAAAGACTTTCCCGGCAATCGCGAGTTGCAGGAGGCCCGGCGCAACGTCATGCGGCGCCATCCGCGTACTCAGTTCGTCTGCCTTCACGTTGCCGATGCCGAAGACCTCCCCTACGTTTCCGAGTGCCTGGACAGCCACCCGAACATGCACGTGGATATCGCGGCTAGGATCGGCGAGCTGGGGCGTCAACCGCGCATGTCCCGCAAGTTTTTCGACAAGTACCAGGACCGGATCGTCTTCGGCACGGACGCCAGCGCTGGTTCGAGCACGCCGCAACAGAGTTTCGGCGACGCCCTCTACGAAATCTATTACCGTTTTCTCGAAACCGAGGACGAGTATTTCGATTACGCCCCGGCCCGCATTCCACCGCAAGGCCGCTGGCGGATTTATGGCGTCGGCTTGTCGGAGCAGGTTCTTCGCAAAGTCTACCGGGACAATGCCGCGCGGCTGCTCGGGTTACCCGCGCGGGGGTAAAACTGGCATTGCGCGGCCACAAGATGCGTGCCTTTACCAGTTGGTAAAAAGGAATTTGCCGCCGCTTGCGGCCACCGTGTGCAGTGCCTGTTCGCCTACCAGCCTTGCCAGCCGCTGCACTTGCGGGCCCTCCACTACGATGTAGTAACGCGCGCGCCCGGTCCACAGTGTTTGAAAACCGCGGTCGTCGATAAACACGTCCCTCGGCGCGTCCGGCGCATAGGATCCGTAGACCAGGTTGTTCACCCGGCCGTTGAGCAGCAGCGCCCTCCGATCGGTATAGAAAAACACCGACGAAAACGTGTAATACTGATCGTCCACAATCAGCGTTCCAGGCGGAGCCGCCACCAGCGCTTCCGCCAGCGGCCGCGACGACATGTACGGATCGAACACCACCAGCGCCAGCCGTGCCGCATGGAAGAACAGGATCATCATCGCCGTCAGCGCAGCTGCCGGAATGGTCCCGCGCCGCGCCGCCAGCCACGCTCCCGCGGCTCCGATCGCGAACGCGATGCCCGCCACCGCCAGCGGCAGCCGCAAATAGGCAAATGCCCGCAACGTCAAATCGGACATGTGCCCCAGCGAAAGCGTGTACACGGAAACGTCGGCGCGCTGGTTCAGGGCCGCGGCAATATCGCCGGGCGTGGGCACCCCCCGCACCATCCACAGAATCGCCGCTACCGCGACTGCCGCCAGAGTCGCCAGCGCCGCTACCGCGTGGGTACCGTAAGCGGCCATTCGCGGGGACCTCCCGGTAGCGCTCGCGAGACCCGATCCCAGCAGCAGCGCCAGCGCGGGATAGCAGGGCATCGAATAATACTCCTGGGTCGTCGAAAAAGTGAAAAACACCAGAATGAAGCCCGTCCAACAGAGCGCCAGGAGCCGCACCCGCGCCGCGCGGTCCCGGCCGCGATATTTCAGCTTCGCCAGCGTGAGAAGATACACGCTCCACGGAAAAAGCCATAACAGATGAAAAATCCAGAAATAGAGCCGCGGCATGGTGTTGTAATCGCGCGGATAGCGCCGGTTCAAGAAGCGCAGTAAGTGCTCGTTGATAAAGTAAAACCAGAAAAATCCATGATAGGACCCCCGTTCGCTGTGCATGGTGAAATCGAAGTACGGAGGATTCGATAAAGTTGCCAGCACGTGCCACGGCGCCGCGATGGCCAGCAAAAGTACCATCCCCGGGAGGGGCCGCAAGCGCCGCCATGTCTCCCGAGTCCATAACTGCCCGGTAATCGCAAGATAGAGCAGTCCCGCCGCCACGGGAAACACTCCGGCGATCAGACCTTTCAAAAGCAGTCCGGCGCCCAACGACGCCCACATGCAAAGCGCCCATCGCGCCGGGTGCGTTTCCCCCTCTTCGAGCGCCCGCAGCAGGCTGAATAGAGCCACCGCGATCGCCAGCGTCAGCATGACGTCCGGGATCAGAACGCGGGTAAACAGGAACATTCCGACGCACGTCCCCAACGCCAGGCCCGCATACAGGCCGGCGCGGCGTCCGAACGCCCACGCCCCGAACCGCGCCGTCACCAGGCACAGCAGCACCGCCGACAGAGCGATGGGTATCCGCGCGGCCCAATCGTGGACACCGAACAACCGGAACGACACCGCGATCGTCCAGTACTTCAGGGGCGCCTTTTCGAGATAGGCGACGCCGTCGAGGCGCGCCGTCACCCAATCGCCCGATTGCAGCATGGTGCGGGCAATCTGCGCCTGTACCGCGTCCACGTCGTCCATCAAAGAGGGTGGGCTGACGATACAGGCGAGAAAGACAAACATCGCTACCAGGGCGACAGGTATAGCATAGCCACGGCCGCCGCCCTCGATTTGTTCATCCATGACCTATGGAATCCGGGTCGGGGCGTGGTTTGGCCCCAGTGAGGAACAGCGGGGCGGTGCCCGGCCGGACCGGTCCTCAGGTCGCCAACCCGCCCCACTAAGCAGCGCCTTATACCGACTCCAGAGCCGCCTGCATCATGGCCCGGGCATACGCCACGCTGTAGGTAATCCCGGTGGGGCCCCCGCCGCCGGGATAGCCGCCGATGCGGCCGCCGGGCGCGATGCGGTCCCGGTCCGTGTCGAGCGCACGCGGGTGCTCGGGGTAAATCGTCCCGGTGTACTTGTTCCGCACCAGAGCCTTCATCACACCGAACAGGTCGCCCATGCCCGCGTCGATGAACACTTCCTGGTATTTTTCATAGGGCTTGACTACCAGCACGTTGCGGTAGTGGCAATGGTTGATGCGCTTGCGGCTGGCGAAGTAATCCGCCACTTGCACCGGGTCCTCGCCCATCTCACGAGTAACGCCGCAATCGAAGGTGATGCCGTTGGCGGGGCTGTTGACGATTTCAATAAGATGCTTCCAGCCGGCCACGGTTCCCATGATCTGCTGGGACCCGCGGCTGATGGGTGCCGGGGGATCGTTGGGATGGAGCGCCATGCGCACTCCCGCCTTCTCGGCCACTGGAATCACAGCCTTCAGAAAGTAAGTGATGTTAGCCCACATTTCCTGCAGGTTATGGGCGCCTTCATCGGCCAGCGGCGGCAGGTCCTTGAACTTCACTTTTCTGGCGTTGGGAAAAGCCGCCAAAGTCTCGGGAGTGATCTGGCCGCCGGCGTCGCGGTAGATGGGCTGCACCACGCGGCCGTTCTCGTCGATAAGTAATTCGAGCTCGTAGTCGAAGCCCGTGTAGCCCGCCCCGGCCCTGCCGACTGTCTCGTAATAGCCCTCGACGGCGCGGTGCGCGTAGAAGTTGTACTCCACCACGGGCAGACCGGCCTTGCCGGCGGCCTCGATCGAAGCGAGGAACGGCTCCATGTCCTTGGCCCGGCTGTCTCTGCCATAAATGACGCTGGCCGGGAGGTTGATCATCGAGTTATAAGCCACCAGGCCGGCGTCCTTGGCGGTTTGGACCGCGCCGCGAATACTCTCTTCCGTCCAGTTTCCCACCGGTACGCCGATGACATGAGTGACACCGATCTGCCGGAGGCGCCGATAGGCGGCCGGGAGGTTTCGGACAAAGCCGCCGCGCCCTCCGGATTCGGTTTCGGCGGGCGGCGGCGGCGCGGCGGGAGTCAGAAAGCCGCCGAAGCCACCCGCGCCTCTGCCCGCCGGCGCCGCCGGCGGAGACTGCAGGCCGGCGGGCAGAGGCCCGCCGCCGTCGCCGGGCGATAAGGACAGTTTGGGCGTGTCGGGGCCTTCCTCAATCGGCCACTTTCGCGGTGCCGGCGCGGCGGCCCCAGTTGGCAGAGATTGCGCGATGGCCGCGCCCCCTACCCCTTGCATCATTCTTCTTCGTGAAAATTCCATGATATCGTCCCCATCATAACGAAGTGCGTTTCCGCCGGGTGGAGCGGGGTTTGGGCGGGCTACCCCCGCTCTACCGCGGCGGTCTTCCATCTACCAGCTTAGCTTGAGCACGAAGTTCATCAGCGGTTCGCCGGCGAAAGAAGCCGTCGTCTGATCGCCGGTGATCTTGCCGAACAACTGCGGGTTCAGGAAGTCCACCTGCGTGCTCGGGTTGGCGAAGCCGTAATTGTGGAACGGATTCTGCATGTCGAAGCGGAACTGCAGGTTCCAGCGCTCTCTAATCTTGAAATTCTTGGAGGCGGAAGCCTGCGAGTAAATGATCCCCGGCCCGGTCACGATATTGCGTCCCGCGTTTCCGGGTGTGAAGGCCGCCGGAGCGGTGAAGCAGTTGACCTTGAGCAGCGGGTTTTCCAGCGACTGATTGAAACGGTTGCCACCGATGGCCTTACCCAGCCCAAACTCCTTCATGGTAATGTCGCTGCAAGCCAGGTTGGGCACCCAGTTGCCGATACTGGTGGGAAACTCGTTGTTGGGGTTGTCGGTGAAGCTGAAACTCATGGGATTGCCGGTCATGAAGGTCTGGACCCAGGCAATGTTGTAGCCGCCGATGAGAAAGTCCAGAACGCGGCTGTGATTCAGGAAGTGGCGGCCTTTGCCGATGGGAAGATTGTAAGTGGCGCTGGTGACGAAGACCTGGTGCCGGTCGTACCCGGCGCGGCCCTTATTCAGCTCGCGGTCGGTAGTGGGCGCCACACCAGTGCACGAGCCATAATCCGAGTCACAATCGTCGATCGCCTTGGACATGGTGTAAAACGTGTCCAGCACCAGCCCTTGGGAGTAACGTTTCTGGAATTGGACCGTGCCCGCGTGGTAGGTGGAGTGCCCCGTATTGGCCATTTGGGTGACGGTGCCGAACTGCGGATACGGCAGATAGTTCTGGGTCGCGGCCAGAGCGGCAGACTGCAGGGTGGGATTGCCGGCTCCGAAACTGGTCGGGAACACGTTGATATTCCAGCTCTCGATCAGGTGTACGCCGGCGGATCCCTGGTACATCAGCTTGAACAGGTTGTTGGGGCTGACCTGATATTCCGCCGTGCCGTTCCAGTTCATGACGTAACCGGGGTGCAGGTTGCCGACCATCCAATAGGCGGTCCGTGAGCTGTAGTTCGTGCCGATGTAAGTGGAGGCATCATCGGACAAAATATTATACTGGACCGGCGCCGGACCCTGGCTGAGCTGGAACAGCGGCCGCGGATCGCCCGGCGCGCGCGCCTGCGCCACCTGGGCCTGGTACTCGTCGAACTGTTGTAGCGCATTGGGGAAGCGGATATCGATGGTGTTGATTCCGAAACCTCCGCGCAATACCAACTTGTTGAACGGATGGTACGCCCAGCCGATGCGCGGCTGGAAATCCCGGAGGCTGCGCGAACTCAGCTCACCGGTCGGGTGGACAATGGCACCCATCAGTCCGGTCAGAGGATCCACCGTGGTGGGGCTGAAGTTGCTCTCCAGGCCGTGTGCGGTGTGATAAGGGCTCTCGGTGGACCAGCGCAGGCCGACATTCAAAGTCAGGTTTTTCGAGGCTTTCCAGTCGTCCTGGACATAGAGGCTGTTGATAGCGTCCCGCGGCAGCCAGGTGGTGGTGTAGGTGGTGAAGTTGGCTTGCGCCACCGATCCCAGCTCGAACGCGGCGAGAAGGTTGCCGGGAGTGGCGGTCGCGGCCGCCCCGCTCGGCTGCAGCCCGGCCGTCATGTTGTTGAACTGGAAAATGCCGCTGGGCTGGCCCAACTGAAAGTAATTGGCCCGGAAATCGAGGACCTCATACCCCATCTTGAAGGCGTGCGTGCCGGCCATCTTGCTGAAATCGTCGCGCAGCGACAACGTCTCGCGAATATCGCGGGAGGGACCCGGGACGGTGAGGCCGTACATCGTGTTCAGCGCTGGAGCGCTGGTATAACCCGATGCCGCGGTCGAACTGAACGACGGCATCAACAGTGGGCTGTCATTCGGAATGCCAAGCTGGGAGGGCCAGTTTTCGTTGTAAGACGGCACGAAAGTGTCGTTCCGGGCCCTGTAATAGCCTACCCGGAAGTCGTTGAAGGCGGTGGGGCCGATAAGGTACGATGCGCCAATGGAGTAGCTCTGCTCGGTGAATGGAGTGAGAGTCCCGTTAGCGCCGTCGAAGACCGGCAGAGCGACGCTGGTAGGCCGCCCATGACCGCTCTCGTGGTTGTAAGTGTAGCTGCCGAACAGCTTGAAGCTGGGATTGATCTGCTCATCGACGCGCCCGGAATAGTCTTCGTAGTAGGTGCGCGATTTCGCCTCGTAAGTATAATTGCTCACCGGACCGGTGCTGCTCAGGGATCCGGCCTGGTTCGGAGGCACCCATGGGTTCATGGAAATGATTTTCGCCGCCACCGGATCGAACCGGCTCGTGGGGACGATATTGCCCGGTAGGGGGCTGCGGGTCCAGGTACCGTTGGCAAGCTGGGTGGTGGTGAGAGGATCGTAGAGCTGCGAGCCCAGTCCGCCGAAGGTGAAGTCGCCGCCCAATTCCGCCGGGGTGGGTGTTTGACTGGTATAGGCGGCAGCCTTTTTTTCGATCAGTTTCTGGTAGCCGACATACCAAAATGTCTTGTTGCGGCCGTTGTAGACATGGGGGATGACTACCGGGCCGCCCCCGGATCCATCCGGCTGCATGAACCACGCGGGCACGCCATCGGGCGCCCCCGGCTGCGCTTGCGAGGTCCTGTACTGGTTGAAGAACTGGCGTTCCGTCATGCTTCGTGTCCGGCCATAATCGGAAACCATGCCGTGAAAGCCGTTGGTTCCGCTCTTGTTGACTACGGTCACGATTCCGCCGGTGGAATGGCCGAACTCCGCTGGCAACGTCCCGGTCAGGACTTTGACTTCTTCCACGGAATTCTCTACCGGTTTGATGTCGTTCCCGGTGCTGGCCAGAGGATCGTTACCGAGCATGCCGTCCGAGAACACGGCCGTTCCGGTGGAGCGTTGGCCGGCGACGTTAAACCCGCCCAGCGACCCGCCATAAGCGTAGCCGTTCATGGTCATCCCCGGCACCAGGTCGAGCGAGTTCAGGACGTAGCGCTGGTACAACGGCACTGTGTACAGTGTGTCGCCCTCGGTCACCGTGCCGGTGGAAGACGTCTCGGTTTCGAGCAGCGTGCTCAAGGCCGAAACCTGGACCGACTCGCTCAGTTGGCCCAACTCGAGTCTCACGTTCACCGGCAGGACGTCGCCCACCTGGAGAGTGATTCCGCTCTGGACCAGGCGTTTGAAGCCGGCGGCTTCGAAGGTCAGCCGGTACGAGCCGGGGATTAGCGCCGGCACCCGATATACGCCGTCCGGATTACTGCTCACTTTGGTTTCGAAATTGGTCTCGATTTGAACCACGGTCACCTGGACGTTGGGGACCGCGGCGCCGCTAGGATCGGTTAACGTTCCGGTAATCGTCCCCGTGCTGATCTGGCAATAGGCGACAGCGGCCGTTGTCAGACACGCCGCCCACAAGAGCAAACTCGTTCGAAACACTCGCATGGTGCCTCCTGAAACTAGTTTTCTGTAATAAGTATCGGACGCGGTTGGTCGCGATCTGTAAGGCGCTGGGAGCGGCATGAGTGCGGATTGTGTCGTTTGCGCGGACGAGGGATTCTCGCGAGCCGTTTGACTCTCGCGTAGGACGTGCGAACGTAACTCTCCACCCGGCGGACTCCAAAGCCGCCTCAGCGATCCGGCTATTCATCCGGTGCCCCTAAAACACAAAAAGCTAATATAGTTTGCACTTAGGGCGTGTGGTTGTCAAGCGCAAAAGCAAAGCGCAAAAGCAAAGCGCTGCAAAGGGTCGGGTGTGCCGGGAGAAAAGGAGATTGAACCCCTGATGGGGCGGAATCGGCGCCGGCCCTCCGGCCGCGCTTCCACTCAGTGCCGCACGCTTTCGAGTAACTGCCGCGCCGACGCCTTCGCCTCCGCGTCCGTGCCCTCCGCCGCGATCTCCAAATGCTCCATGGCCGCGGCCTCGTCGCCTGTGCGTTCGAGCACAGCCCCCAACTCGTAGTGGGCGCGCCAGAAGCCGGGATCGAGCCGTACGGCCGTCCGCAATTCGCGCTCGGCGCCATCCAACTCGCCTTTGACCGCCAATAGATACCCCGACAATTCGTGGGCACCGGCCAGACCCGGGTCCGCTTCCACCGCCGCCTTTACCTGAATTTCCGCCTCCGGTTTGCGATTTGTGTTGGCCAGCAGCCTGGCATAACCGAGCCGGGAACTGGCGTAACCGGGCTTCAGCCTTATGCTCCGCTCGAAGTAATAGGCGGCCTCGGCGGTCTTATTTCGCGACGCTAGCAGGTTCGCCAGGTTCGCCTGCCACTCGGCAATGCCGGGTTCGATTCGGAGCGCCGCGCGGAACTCCGCTTCCGCCTCCGCCCACTGTCCGCCGCCGGCCAGCAGCCAGCCCAGGCGATTGTGCAGGTCCGGCAGGTCGGGATCGAGCTTCAGTGCCGTCTCCCACGCCAGCCTGGCCCCGGCGATCTTGTCTTGCCGCCACAAGGCCTGCCCCAGCAGCCCCCATGCCGCCGGATCGCCAGCCCCACTCGCGGTCGCGCGCCGCAAGACCGTTTCGGCCCTTGACCACTGCTGTAACTTCACCAGCGCGTTTCCGAATCTCACCCACAGAGCTACCGAGCCGGGTGCGCGCCGCACGGCTTCCTCAAAATAGCGTACCGCCCGGGCGCCGTCTTCCACCGCGACATACCCGTCCGCCAGGTCCGCGTAATAGCCGGCCTCCGGCGGGCGATACTTTTCGATCAGAGCCGCCAGGCGCGGCAAACCGTCCTTCAGATTGCTCCCGTCGCGAAGCTGCGCCACGGCTACATCGAGGGCATTTTCCGCCGTCTCCGGAAGCCGCGCCGGATAGAACGGAACCACCTCGCCACGATAAGCGGCGACGGGCGATTCGCGCGACGCATCCTTCGCCGCCAGCGGATCGCCCATGGCTGGCGGCGGCCGCCGGATTTCGTGATCCGCCATGACAATATGCACCGCTTCGTCGGTTCTCCGCTGGGGCATGTGACAGCTCACGCAGGCGGAATCCACCGGATGCGAACCGGCCGCAACCGCCCGCCGGATGGCCGCCCGGTGGCAACCGAGGCAAACGCCGTTGTAGTGAGCGGCGGCGGCTTCACCGGCCAGCCCGTTGTGGGGATCGTGACAGGTGGTGCAGCGCAGATTCCCCCGGCTCTTCCGGAAG
This sequence comes from Bryobacterales bacterium, assembly GCA_003164035.1. GTDB lineage: Bacteria > Acidobacteriota > Terriglobia > Bryobacterales > Bryobacteraceae > JBEKYD01. The sequence goes on from PLRS01000019.1 coordinate 52,934, forward strand.
CACTGCGATTCCAGCAGCCGGTAGCCTTCGTGCGCCACTTCCAACCTTTCCCCGCTTCCCGACGCACGGTCGAAAGACAACTGGAAATCCCCCAACGCCTGCCCCGGCTGGTAGGAAAAGGGTCCCCGATTCGGGCGCTGAACCGCATGCGGCAGCGGCAGGCTGGTGGTCTCCAGGTGGCACTGCAGGCACACCTCGATTTCCCGATCCGGGCTGAGACGCCTGGGATTGACGATTGTCCCGCGAATCTCCTCGGGCTTGGTCCCCGGCTTGCCAACCGCCGCGATGTGCCGCTGTCCGGGACCGTGGCACCTTTGACAATCGATCCCCTCGGGCAGCGGCGGCAGATACCGCGCCTCCGCGCCCTCCTCCGCATGCCCGTCCGGAATCCTCGGATAGGCGTTGTGGCAGAACATGCACTGGTAGGCCACCAGGCGGGTCGCCCCCGGAAAATCCGCCCGGTCGTAGCCCGGGTTCATTCCCCAGGAACCGCCATTTTCCGCGTACCAGGCAAGCGGCAGTTCCTCGAGCGTGTTCCGGCTCGTCAGGTGCAAATAGGCACGGGAATGGCTGCCCGAACCCACCACGAAATCCACCTGCTTCTCTTCGAGGTTGGTTTCCTTGCCATCGAAGCCGATCTGCCAGCGGCGCTGATAATACCGGCCGCCGCGCGCGGTCATGGAAAAGTAAGTGTCCGAGGCCCGATGATAGAAGGGTTTCGCGGAGGTGAGCTCCGCCGCCGGCACCTCCCCGGACAGACGGGAGAAGGATCGCCCCATCGCGGTCTTCCGGTAATGGTCCGCAATCTCCGCATGGCATTGTGCGCACAGGGCGGAATCGACGTAGTCGCCGGCCGGCGGCGGCGCCGCGGGTTGCGGGTATGCCTGCTCCGCCTCGACGCCGGCAACCACCAGGACCGTTGCCATCGCCAGATGTGCCCCCCAGCTTCCCCGCGCTCCCCGCATGATTCAGATTGTCGCATGCGCAAGCCGCAAGCCGTCCTCAATGGGATGCCACCCTACCGCGGCAATGCCGGCGGGGCCGAGCCGTGCGTGTCGCGGAACGGCGTCTTCGCCTCGTAAAGCTCCGCTCTGCGCTGGAGGGCTTCCGCCAGCGGCCGTTTTTTCTGCTCGGCGGCCAGGGCGATCGCCCGGTGAACAGTCTCGATCGCCTCGGGAAACCGGCCAGCCTCGGCATAGGCGGCGGCCAGCGCATCCAGGATCTCGGGCTCGTGGCCACCGGTGAGCCGCCGGGCGCGCTCGGCAAGCGTCACCGCCTCGGCGCCATTTCTGGCCGACCGGTCCGGAGAGGTTGCCATCACCCAGGCGGTTTGCTTCAAAAGAGGTAAATAGTTGGGGGCTAAGCGGAGGCCGCCGGCCCAACTGGCCAGCGCTTCCCGGAGGCTTCCCCGCAGGTCGTAGGCGTTCCCCATGGCCCAATAAGCGTCGATGAATGCGGCATCGATTTTCAATGCCGCCTGAAAGTGCCGGATTGCCTCGTCGAAATTTCCTTCTTGAACCAAAGCCGCCCCGAGATTGAACTGGGCTTGGGCGTGATTCGGGTCGGCCCGCAGCACCGTTTCGAAATGGGCAATCGCTTCGGCGATTTTTCGCTGGTGAAGCAAGGCAGCGCCCAGGTTATTGTGAATCTCGATATCGCCGGGTTTCACCTCGAGAGCCTTCTCGAAATGCGCGATGGCTTCGTCGAACTCTCTCTTTTCGGATAAGGCAACACCCAGGTTGTTCTGGACGTCGCCCAATTGGGGGTTGACCTCGACTGCCTTTCGCCAGTGCGCAATCGCCTCGTCCAGTCTTCCTTTTCGAGCCAGGCCGAAACCCAGAGACGCATGGGCATCGGCAAAGTCCGGATAAAGCTCCACCGCCGTCCGCCACTGCGCCATTGCCTCGTCGGGCCTTCCCGCCACCGATAGCGCCTTGCCGAGATTCGAATGAGCCTCCGCGTATTCCGGCTTGAGTTCGACGGCCCTTTCCAGATGCGCAATCCCGTCCGCGAACTTTCCCGCCCTGACAAACGCGATACCCAGGTTGTTCTGCGCCTTGGGATTCTCCGGGTCGATCTTCAGAGCCTTTTTCCATTCCTCGATGGCCTCGACGTATCGGCCCTGGTTCGCCAACGCCAACGCCCCGTCGAAGAGCGCATAGAATTCCGCCGCCGGCACTTCCATCTTTATGAGGCCATCCGCCGGAATATTCACAAATTCCGGGATGTTCACCGCGCGGTTTGCCGCCGTGGCATTCTCAATCAGGACTGCCGGGCTGTCGTTGCCATCCTGGTCCAAGTGGGTGAGAAACATCTGCGTATAGGGCGAACGGCTCTTCGAGGAAAAGACCATCCAGCGGCCGTTGGGCGAAAAACTGTGCCAGGAGTTCATCAGTGGCGTGTTGCACAGCATCCGCCGCGCGTGGCCGCCGCCGGCCGGAACGATGTTAAGCTGGCTATCGGGGCGCATCAGTTGGCCGTTGCGGCATTTGACAAACACGATCCAGCGGCCGTCGGGAGAAACCTTGGGGAACGAATTGCTCATGCCGTTGCGCGACGCCCCTTCAATCGCCTCCGCCAGCCCGCCTTTGCCCCCGTTGAAAGCAACGCGGTACAGGTCGTACTGGATTTGAGTCTCTTTCGGATCGCCGGCATACTCGGCCAACTTCCCGCCTGCGGGGTACGGATTCCTGGCTTCCGCGCGGGCAAAAACCAGGTATTTGCCATCGGGACTCCACACGCCGTCGGTCTGGACGTAACGCGGATCGTCCGCGCCGGGGAGAGCTTTCATTTCTCCGGTCGCCCGGCTGTACCACGCCAGGATCCCCCGCGTCGGGTAAAACACCTGCAGAAACCGGTAGTCTTTGAAGTTGACGTCGTAGAGTTCTTCGTTGAGCGTGGTTACGGCGTACTGCCCGTCCGGCGAAACCTGCGACAAAAACCCGATCGTATGGTGTCCGGCCGGCTTGTCCCGAAAGGAATTCCAGGTGATCACGTCCCGGTCCCGGATCGACATGCGCGGCGCGAGGGGAGCGATGGCATAGGTGCCTTTGTCGTTCTCCGGACCATCCACGTCCATCCCCAGCGTCTTGCCGTCGAGCGAGAAAGAATGACAGTTGGCGCACATCGGCAAGCCGTCGAGAATCAACCGGCTTTGGGGGCGATCGATACTGCGCAGCCGCCAGGCAATCAGCCCGGATGCGTCCGGTGGTAACGGCCGGATCACGCCTCTTTCCGTTTCCGTGGGCAACAGCGGCACGTCACGGTAGAAGATGGGCGCGCCTACGGGGTCTTTGGAAGTTTCGATGGTTACCCGGCCGGCCGAAACCGCCTGGTTCGATTTGCCATCCCGGAAGCCGCTGATGGTAACCGTGGCCGGCCGCGCGACAGAGTGCTTCTTGATGCGGGCCCAGAGGTCGGCATCGGGCATCCAAGTGTGGGCCGCGGCTTCCAGTGGCGTCGGCTTCGGCGGCTCGTTTGTCTTCGAGACGCAACGCGGATCGATATCGCCGATTTTGACCGGCTCTCCACGCGACTCCGCCTCAATCGCGGGCGAACCATCCTCAAACCGCACCTCGATCCGCCAAACGCTGGCAGCCTCGGCGGCATCGCGCCACACGAACGTGGGGGCAACGATTTCCGGAGGGAAAATCGACCCTTCCCGCGGATAATCGATCGTGATCGGGTCCGGCGCCTGTGGACGCGCGACCGCGTGCCGGATGGTGGCCGTCGCCAGCGCGACAGCGGCAATCGCGGTGCCGCATACAAAGTGTCTGGACCCTCTTACCGTTTGGCCCTCCCCGGCCGCGACGAGTGGCAGCCTGCGGAAATCATTCTCCCCGGTTTCATCGTTCGCGTCAAAGGCTCTCATGCCCGCCCCGCCCGCCCGCCAAAATGCTACGCTGAAGCCGGTGAACTTCATGATCGCCACACACCCGTGGAACCGGGCTTCATGAAACGGCAATTCTGGCAGTCCCTGATTGCCGTGCTGGCCGGAAATGCGATTTACTTCAGCACCCAGCAGTACCTGCCGCCGCGCGCGCAACACGGCATCTGCCGAATCGATTGGGGACTCGCGGTCGACTTCTGGATTTGCCTGGTGTGTTATGGCTTGGTTCGGTTGATTCGTTGACGGAACCCGCCCGGCGCGTGCAAGATCGCCGTCGGCCGAACGTACCAAACTGCCGGGGAAGCGCCCGGACGAATCTCGGCGCTGTAGCCAAGGGTGGCAGCGCCACGCGCGGCCCCCGATAGAGTGCGTACGCCACGTCGAAATGGCATAGCCATCTCGTAATCGCGCAGCGGCTCGCCGCGCCAGTTGGACGAGATGAAGGAAAACAACCGGAAACGACTCTGTCGACGCCTGCCGAAGACTTCTCAGAAGATCTCAATGACGAACGAACAACCACGATATGGGCCCCGCTTGAAACGGATGGACATTACAGATCTTCTCTTATCGCTGGTATTACTCCCGTGCGTTTTCTATGTGACGATCAGGGGCGATAGTGCGCTGCGAACAGTCTTGACTTGCGAGATCCCTCTGGCGCCTAAGATCGATCACCCCCTGTGAGAACAATCATGACAGATGACGATGTTGAAGACATCACTCAAAAGACTCTTGGCGAAGTCTGTCGAAGAGGGCTATTAAACAAAATCCGGCCCCTTAGACCGCCTTGACCGGCCGCGCACTTCGCGGACAAGGAGCCCGAACGGCCGATAATGCCCCTGACCTCTTCGCCGGTAGCCTCATGCCATCACGGCACCCTAGTGGAGGTTAAATGACTGTAAAATAAGCAGCTTTGGGGCGCCGAAAGGGATTTTGGCCCGGGCCTGGAACGCGGCGCCGCACAATGGCGGCTGTGGCGGCGGAAGCGGCAGACGATCTGGCGGCTGAATACTCTCCGGCTGGCAACCAACGGCGCTTTTCATGTTCCTTTTTGTCCCCGTTTCTTCTGTGGAAAACTCCGGTAAAAGCTCAAGCTATTGACCTGCTTTGGGCTGGACGAATCGACCGGGGGCGATGACCTGCGGGCGGAGGCGCGCCAGATGGGAACCGCGGTCCAGCCGGATCCTGAACCCAAACGCAACGCGTTCATCCGCAGCGACCAGTACAACTTCATTCTCCTCGGGATTCCGTCCGTCCGTCATGGTAGCCTTCGGAAATCGCAAGCGGCGGCGCGGCGCCGGATCCGGCGGGATTGAGCCGGGCATCGTGGGAGTCGGCGTGATCCAGATCACACCGCAGATTCGCGTGCTGGTGGCGATCGAACCGGTGGATGGCAGGAAGGGCATCGACCCGCTCGCCAGATTGTGCCAAGACTGCTAGAATAATGCCCACACAGATGGATGGAACTGAGATGGCTGCGGGCTCTCAAAGGGACTGGCCGTCGGCTGCGAACGCGTTTCAGCGGTTCCTTAACTGGCTCGATCAGGGCGTGGATTCCGGCGGGGAAACATATCTCGAGATGCGCCGGAGGTTGGTGTTTTATTTTGACCGGAAGAACTGTGTCTCGCCCGACGATCTAGCCGATGAAACCCTGCGCCGGGTTGCCCGCCGGCTTGAAGAGGAAGGCGAAATCACAGGCAAATCGCCGGCTCACTACTGCTACATCGTCGCCAGCTTCCTGTTCCTGGAATACCAGCGCCGGCCGGCGCGCAAGCACGTCAGTCTCGGCAATCCGTCCGAGTTCGGCGATGTGGCCTCCCGGTTAGCAGCCCCACCCCAGGAGGCTTCCCCGACCGATGCCGAGACCGTGCGCCTCCACTGCCTGGAAAGCTGCCTGGAGGGCCTCGGCCGGGACGACCGGGACCTGATTGTGGGGTATTATCGCGGCGAGCAGCGCGTGAAGATCGAGCATCGCCGCACTCTCGCCACGCGACTCGGCCTGACGCCCAATGCCCTCAGCATTCGCGCCTGCCGGATTCGGGCCAAACTCGAAGCTTGCGTCAAAACCTGTTGTGCCCGCCATGAATGATTTTCCCAGTTCTGTCTTAACTGAGAGGAGCCATGTTCCAGCCGAACACGCCCGAGCCCGATGACCAATGTATCATTCCGTACCTTCTGGGCGCTCCTGACGAACGGCTGGATGAGCTGGCCGTCGCCGACGACGATTTCGGGGCCCGGTTGGCCGCTGCCGAAAATGATCTCGTCGATGCCTATGTCCGCGGCGAGCTTAGCCCCGAGAGTCGCGAGCGCTTCGAGTCCTTCTACCTGACCAGCGAAGAACGCCGCGAAAAGGTGAGATTCGCGGAAGCGTTTCTTCTGTGGAGCAGTGCTATCCCCGCGCCCGCGGATGCGCGCCGCCGGCCGCACGGGCGTTGGCCCGTTCCGCGGTGGGCACTCGGTCTGGCGGCGTGCCTGGCGTTGCTTGTGTCGGGCGGCCTGCTCTACCGCAGCCAGCGGCTTCACGGGCCGGTGGCTCAGCCCCGGGCGGCGAGCGCGGTCTCCGAACAGGGCGGCCGGAAGTTGCAAAACCAGATCGAACCCCAACCGTCCGCTTCGGCCCCGCGACCCGTTGAACCGGTGCCGGACGAGCGGCAAAAAGGCGCCCAGCGAGCGCGCTCACAGAACCTGGTTGCGCTTGTTCTGCTACCGCAGACCCGGGGAATTGCCTCCCCGCCGACGCTCCGTCTGGAACCGCGCGGGGTGGAGGCCGCGTTCCGATTGGAACTCGAATCCAACGAGTCGCCTGCCTATCGCGTCACGCTGAAGGACCCGGCAACGAACCTGCCTGTGTGGGAGAGCCCCACGCTCAAAGCGGAGATCCACGGAGGCTCGCCGTCGGTAACGGTCAGTCTTCCTTGGCCCCTGCTGAAAGCCCGAAACTACAGCTTCGAGCTCAGCGGGATCGCGCCCGATGGCAGCGCCGACCTCATCGGCAGCTACGCCTTCCGGGTTGTGATACGCTAGTTTCCCTACGGGGACCGCCGCCACCGCCGGCGGTCGGGGATGCGGTGAATTGGCAACTCAATCTCATGCTCCGGGTGGGCGTCTGATCCGGCCGGCGACTGGTGTGGCATTGGCCGCCGCTCTTTGCGCAATCTGGATGGCCGCCCAGGACAAGCCGGCAGCGACGCTCCTTCAGCGCGGCCAGGTGGTGCGCCGCGAAATCTCCGGCGGCCAGGAGCATGTGTACTCACTGACGCTGGGCGAGGGAGAATTCGCCGCCGTGGCGGTGAACCAGCTCGGAATCGATGTCGTGGTCAGAGCTCGCGGTCCGGACGGAAAGGCGATTGCCGATTTCGACAGGGAAAGCCGGACTCAGGGACGCGAACTGGTCACCCTGGTCGCGGCCACGGCGGGTCGATTCGAGCTCGCCGTCCAGCCGAGGTATCCCAGGGCTCCCGCCGCCGAATATGACATCGGCATCGTCGAAGTGAGGGCGGCCACCGAACGGGACCATGCCCTTTTCGATGCCTTGACGCTCTCCAGCCAATCGCAAGCCGCCGTGGCCGCCGGAAAGTACGATGACGCCATTCAACTCGCCGGGCAGGCTCTGGCGCTGGAGGAAAAAGGAGCCGGACCCGACGATGCCTACACCGGACTCCTGCTCATCCGCCTGGCCGACATCGATCGCATCAAAGGCAACTACGCGCAGGCCGTGCCGCTCATGGAGCGAGGCGTCGCCATCAGTCAGTCGGTCTTGGGCCGCGACCATCCGCAAACGGCGCTTGCGCTGCGAAGACTCGGCGCCCTCTACCGATACATGGGCCAGTATGACAAGGCCGAACCGCTCGCCGAGGAGGCGGTTGCCATTACCGAACGCGTGCTCGGCGCGAACCACCCCCTGACAGCGGCCGCCTTAATGGATCTCTCCGGTATCCACGAATATCGCCAGGATCTCGAAAAGGCACTGGCCGAACGCCAACGGGCGCTGGATATCGCGGAGAAGACGCTCGCACCCGACGACATTTTTCTCATCGGCGCGGTCAACAATCTGGGCGATCTTTACAGTCTGATGGGAGACAACCAGCGCGCCGAACCCCTCCTCGAACGGGCCCTGGCACTGGCCGAGAAGAAACTCGGGCCCGAGCATCCCAGCGTCAGCATTCCGCTCCAGGATCTCGGCATCGTCGCTCGCCAGACCGGCCGCTACGCGCGCGCCAGGGATTTCCTCTGGCGGGCGGAGGCCATCCGCGAGAAGAGCCTGGGCAGCCGCCATCCCGACACCATCGCCCTTCTCATCAATATCGCCAATCTGTACCATGCCGAAGGCGATTACGGGCAGGCCCTGCAGTTGCATCGGCGTGCGCTCGATACGCTCCTCGAGGTCTGCGGACCTTACCACCGGCTGACGCTGATGGCTCTCGCCAATGTCGCGAGGACGTATGGAGCGCAGGGCAATTTCGGCCGCGCGTTGGAATATCAGACGCGTTACACCGAAGCTCTGGAGAAGAACCTTGCCTTCAACCTGACCATCGGCTCCGAGCAGGAGAATCTGGCTTACCTTCGTTCGACCTACGAACATAGCGACCGTACCGTCACACTCCACGTGCGCGACGCTCCCGACGACCCCGCGGCGCGCGACCTGGCGGCCCTCGTGCTGCTGCGACAGAAAGGACGCCTTCTTGATGCGATGGCCGGCAGCATGTCGGCATTGCGCGGCAGACTCAGCCCAGACGACCGCAGGCTGCTCGACCAATTGCAGGAAGCCGACGCCGGCTTGGCACGGCTCGCTCTGGGCGGTCCCGGAAAGAATTCCGCCGCCGAGTTCAGCAACCAGCTCGCCGTGTTGGACCAGCGAAGGCAAAGCCTGCAGGCCGAAGTCAGCCGCCGCAGCGTCGAGTTTCGCGCGCGCGCGCAACCGGTCACCCTGGCTGCCATCGAGGACGCCATACCGCTCGATGCCGCCCTCCTCGAATACGCGGCCTGGCGTCCCTTCGACTGGAAAAAGCCGAATGAAGATCAAGCCTACGGACCGGCTCGTTATATCGTGTACGTGTTTCGTCACACGGGCGAGGTGCGATGGGCGGATCTGGGCCCGGCGCGCGAAACCGACGACGCGGTGTCAGCTCTCCGCCAGGCCCTCCGCGACAGCCGGCGGACGGATGTGCGGGAGGTCGCTCGCGCCGTCGACCGACGAATTGTAGAGCCGGTGCTTCCGTTGGTTGGCGATGCCACGCGGCTGCTGATTTCGCCGGAAGGAGACCTCAGTCTTATCCCCTTTGAAGCATTAATCGATGCGCAAGGGCGCTACCTCGTGGAGAGCCACTCGATCTCCTATCTCACCGCCGGACGCGATCTCCTCCGGATGCGGGTTTCGCGGCAGGAGAGCAGCGGACCCGTCGTTCTGGCGGACCCCTTCTTCGGGGAGCCAGGAGTTTCTCCCGTCACCCCTGGCGCCCGCCCGACACGTACTCTCATGGCCGGCAGTCGCAGTATTCTTACAGGAGACGATCTGTCCGGGGTCTACTTTGCCCCTCTCCCTGGCACCGCCGCGGAGGCTCACAACATCCAATCGCTCTTCCCGGAAGCGAGGGTCTATACCGGCCGGCATGCCACCAAGAGCCTGCTGCTGCAGATCGAGGCTCCCGAGATTCTCCACATCGCCACGCACGGATTTTTCCTGCGGGACCTTGCCGGGGAGCAAGCCTCCTCCGGCGCACGGCCGGAAAACAACCGAACCGGCGCGACCCAAGCCGGCCGGCTGCCCGCCAATCCGTTGTTGCGATCGGGCCTGGCCCTGGCGGGCGCCAATCTCACCAAAGGCCTCAGCAACGATGGGATCCTGACCGCTCTCGAAGCCGCCAACCTGAATCTCTGGGGCACCCAGGTCGTCACCCTTTCGGCTTGCGAGACCGGCGTTGGCGAGGCGATGAGCAGCGAAGGGGTCTATGGCCTGAGGCGCGCCTTCTTCCTGGCCGGCGCGGAAACCCTGGTGATGAGCCTGTGGCCGGTTAGCGACCGGGCCACGCGCGAAATCATGGCGGACTACTACCGCGGTCTGAAGAGCGGCCTGGGGCGTGGCGAGGCCCTCCGCCGGGCACAACTGCAAATGCTCCAGCACAAGGATCGCCGGCATCCCTATTATTGGGCTGGTTTCATCCAGGCCGGCGACTGGGAAAAGATCGACACTTCACGCTGACCGGCGGCACAGTTTTCGCGGCTCGGCGCGTCATCGCGCGGCTTCTCCCTGCCCACGTGGTAATTTTCTCTACCAAAGCTCAGTACCCCTCGGCGAAGAAACCTTGAAATGTTTTTCCGGCAGCGTCTTATAGAGCTAGGGAGAGGTTGCCGGGCAGCCTGTCAAACGCGGTGCTGCCAGACTCAGCACTCACGGGGGGAACCATGCCAACGGACTCGATACTTGAAAAACTGACAGTAAACAGAGCCGAAGGTCACTTTGAGGACCGTTTCACCAAGGTTCACGTATTCGAGGTTTTTGGGGGACCGAACAATTTCGCCGCCCTGATTTATATGTGCCGCCTCAACCTTGATCTGGACGGCGCTTCGAACAGCTACGGGTACAACAATCCCAATTCATCCGCGCAGAACAATCTCAAGCCGCTCGAAAGCTGGCATACGGGCCGGAAGGGCGTTTCCACCGCGACGTCACAGAAAGTGGGGCTGGGAAACGCGTGTGGCGATCCCGGCGACGGTACGAAGGGCTGGAAAAACTTTCTGAGCGGGGACCGCAATTTTTATTGGGCCGGCATCAAGGCTGTCACCAGAGAGCAAGCTCGATCCCTCGGCCTGTCGATTGATGACCGGGCTGAACTAGAAGCCGGCCGGGGAGGGCGCGGCAAGAAGGGCCAACCACCCTTACTACCCGCGGGCAGCGGATATTTTCCGGTCGTCAACCAAAACACGGGTTATTACATCTCAGGCACGAGCGTGAGTTCCGATGGATCTCTCTCCGCCTATGACCCGAACCGCTACCTGGACTCATCCGTCGTCCCCTACGCAGTGTGGGCGAACAATTGGGCCCATGTGAACGTCCTTGGAAAAAGGGTGCGGCAGGGAGACTTCGGCCTGGCGGTGAATCCCGCCACGGGGGCCAGCACCGGCTACGTCTACGGCGATAGCGGGACACAGGACAAGGTCGGCGAATCTTCCCAAAAGCTTCATGCGGCACTGAGAAACCCCAATGGTCTGGTGACGTTTATCGCATTTCCCGACTCGGGTCACGGAACAGTCCTGGGAAAACACCCGGAGATGCGGATTCGTATCAAGGTTCTCTCGGATATGAGCAAGCTCGGCGCGAACGCGGCCAAACTGGCCGAGCGCCTGGCGATGGGGCGGGAACTCACGCCGCCCGATGCCGGTACATGCCTGGAACATCCGCGCCTTTGCAGGAGTTACATGTCCGCATTCGCCGCCTGGTCCAACAACGGCTAAACGGTGAAGCAGCCCTTTTATAGAGTGCCCCAAAGGAGGGGGCGGCGAGTCCATGGCGCCAAGCCGCGAACTCGCCGCCCGTTAATGCAACCATGACAACCACATTCGTCCTGACACGAAAACCCGATGCGATCTTTCAGAGCAGTGAACACAAGAACCAGTCTGGGCGCTTTGGAACCCTGATCGTTCTCCAGGGCGGGAAGGTGACGCAGGTTCAGATTACGCCGCAGGGCGGAACCGGCCCAAAGATTTCCGCTCCGACCGGATTCCTCGACGTGCGGACTTTGGACGGGTCCGGCGTTACGGAAGCCACGCGATTCACAACCATCGAGCGGATGGGCGGGTACGTCCAGCTCAAGCCTCAGTCGCACAATGGCCATGTGTACAAGAAAGAGCCGTACCCGCTGACCTACGAGACCGGGAACAAGGCTGTCTCGGAATTGAAAGGAACAAACGGGCAATGCTTCCGGGTACACGGTGGCCTGACCGCCCAGGAACGGGGAATTCTCATTCATGAGGCGCCGCACGTCGGATGGCTGATAGGGTGCATCGGACCCCGGCGATTGAATGACCTCAGTAAAGGATCGACGGACACCGCCCACCGAGCGATGCGCGACTTATTCCATATCGTGCCCCGGCCTTCGCAATTGTTCGTTCTCGACTGGTAAGCACGTGTTTCAAACGATCGCGGCCGAGCGGCCGCCCAGGACTTTTTAGATTACACGTGGTTTCGGGAATTGGAAATCCCGGCCCACGCTTTATGGAGGATGAGACGATGTTTCGAACGATTCAATTCGTGGCCGCCGCGGCATTTTTATGCCTGGCCTGCCACGGCCAATCGCAGAGTCCCAGCGCGTCTCAAGTGCTGATGTACTCCGCTACCGCTCCCCTCACGGTGCAGACGCTGACCGGGGCGAGCAGTTTTACCTTGAACAATGCCGTTCCCGGCATATTTACGGAAACCGCAGCCCCCGCGAATCTGGCCAACACGTCCGGCACCGCCGTGATTACGAACGGGTCGAACTATTCGGTCTCGCGAAGCATTGTGCAGTTGAACAATGCGCTGAATGCCAGCATCGCCACTTCGCTGTCGATCGTTCCGCTATCCTCGCCGGCTTCGGGGGTGATCGTCAAAACGGATCCAACCACGGGGGCGGAGCTTCCAGTGAGCAGCACGCTGGGCCCCATCTTTACGGAGCGCGCCGAAACCATTGGAAAGCACCGCTTCTATATCGGCTTTTCGAATCAGGACTACCATTTTACGAAGTTCAACGGGTCTCCGCTAAATTCTTTGAGCGTCCTCTATACCGGAGGCGACCCGTCCAAGGTCATCCTGGGAAGCCAGCTATCCACCGTCCCGGCGACATTCGGAATCGGGATGGACGTCCGGCTTTCACAAAATATTGCGTTTCTTACCTACGGGCTGACCGACAGCATTGATGTGTCCGTCGGATTGCCGATGATCCATTCGGCGGTTGAGGCGCGCACGTTCAACGGCACGATTTATGCCGGAAACGGCTTCGGCACGAATGGTTCCACATGTTGGTGCGTCGACACCTTCACCCCGGGCTACCCGACTTTGTTCCAGCCGGTGATAGGCCAAAGCGCGTACAGCAAGACGGGTTTCGGTGATTTGCTGGTGCGGGTGAAAGGAACGGTAGTGCGAAAACCGGGTATGGTGGTTGCGGTCGGCGGCGACGTGCGGTTTCCGACCGGCGATGCGCAAAACTATCTCGGTGTCGGAACCACCACCGTGAAACCATTTGCCGCCGTGTCGTTCTATTCGAAGCCGCTGGCCCGCGGTGTTGTGTTTTCTCCGCATTTCGACGTCGGATGGCAGTTCAGCGGGCAGAGTGTGCTGGGCGGTCAGTTACAAGGTACACCCCTCAACCAGAACACGTCGGTAGGAACTATCGGCTACATCGGCGCACCGTTTACAACCACTAAGGACTATCTGCCGGATGTGTTCAACTGGGCAGCCGGTACGGAGGTCGCGCTGGGGCGCCACAACACCGTGGTCGCCGATATTCTCGGCAACCAGGTGGGCTGGATCCACGGCATCCCCAACGCCACAACGGAGACGATGACGGGGTTGCTGCTGCCGACAGGTCCGAATGGCGACAGTAGCGGCGTAGCTGTCCCCGCGCAAGGGTCCGCCAGCGGCCTGGTGAGCGCGGGCCGGGTCTCCCTCGGTCAATACTACGCCTCTTTCGGGTACAAGGCCCGGATCACGGGCAACCTGGTGGCAAACGTCAATGTCCTGCTCCGGCTGGACCAAAATGGCCTGGTTGCGCGATTCGTGCCGCTGTTCGGCCTGGGTTACAGCTTTTAGTCGACGTTCAAGGCTTCCACCACCCAGCCAGCGCCATTGTTTCGCAGCGTGACGCTGGCTGTGTGCCCCTTGATCAAGCCACCGCCGGTAACCACCAGAACACAGCTCACCGTGGCCTGACCCGCTTGCGGCGCGAAGCGGATATCCTGTGCCTTCGGCGGAGTCAGGGCCATCCTGGTTCTCGGCGTCGCCAATGACTCAAGGAACATGGAAGTGACCCCGGGCCAAATCGCTTTCACCTCCCGCGGCCGGTTGTGCTGAAGAGCGGAATCGAGCCGCCCCAGAAGGTCGAGTATCTGCTGCCTTTGCAACTGCTCCTGCGGCCCCGCGTTGCGAACCGGGTCCGGTTTCGGGAGTTCCTGCCTGGCTGGTTGCTGTTTGCCTGGTTCCGCCTTGACCTGCTGCTGCCTCGCGCTGGCCTCGAGTTGATCGACGATTCTCTGGCCGTCGGACCGGTGTGGGTTATCGGGGTAGTCTCTCAGGAACCTGCGCAACGCCTCGGAATTCGTCTTGTCGACCGCCTCCCACGCCAGATCCGCGATACGCGATCTGGCCGGACTTGCGTGTGGACCACCGGGATGTCTCTGAAGGAAGTCCTGGAGTTGCGGGATCCCCGGATTCGTGCCGAGGCGATCCCAGTCCTGTCTCTCGACCTCCGCTGGCGTTGGCGTTGGCGGCGGCGGGGGAGGCGGCGCGGCGGGCGCTATGTTTTTCCATTCCAGACGCGTCGTCTGCCCGGGCTCGAAGTGCTCTGGAACGGCGCGTTTCGCCGCTCCCAGGGTCACGTCCAGCGCCCGATCGCCGGGGGCAACGGGCCCGGGGAACACAAACGCCGCCGATCCGTCCGTGCGGCCTAGCGGTGCGTCGCCGATACGGACCTCCACGCCCGCCGGCGCGCCGTCCAATTCGAGCTTCGAACGCTGTAGCCGCAGCCGGAACGCCACCGTCTGCCGCGAGCCAGCCAAAATACTGACCTGTAAGGGAGCAGCCTTCTCGTAACGATCCCGCTCCACTCCCACCTCGTGGGTTTTTGCTTCGAGAGGCAAAGCCACGGATCCCGACGCGTCGGTGCGGCTACTTGCCACGCCGTCCACGTACACGAGAGCTCCGGCCACACCTGTCTGCACCACCAGAGTCCCGGTTGGAGCCGTGGGCTTGTTCGGCGGAGGAGGGGGCGGCGGAAGGGGTTGCAGGGTTAGTTCCATCAGGCGCGTAGACGCATTGACGGTCACCGTTTGTCGTTGCTGAACGTAACCGCTGAGTCCCGCGGTGAGCTCATAGCTGCCGGGTGCGAGATCCAAACGGCAACTGGGAGTTACGCAGGAGTGCTCTCCCAGCCGGACAGTCGCCCCCGGCGGATCGGTGCGAATTTCGATCGGAACCGTCGTCGGCACGGTAATCGATTTGTGCCACAGGCGGGGTGCGAGCGCCACGCCGCCGACCACCACCGCGGCTGCCGCGCCCGCAACGATGAGGTTCCAGGGGATGGTTCTTGGGGGCGAAGGCGCCGCTATCGCCGTCTCGACGCGCGCGTGAATGCGAGCGGCAATGGTAGCGATCTCTGGGTCCCCGGTATAAGGAGCGGCGGCGTTCCGCGCCGCGCGATCGAGGTCTCGCCATTGGCGCTTCCCGAGTCCAGGTTGCGCCTGCTGCTCCAACGATAGCAGTTGCGCCCGGCATCGCTGTCGATCCAGTTCCCGGTGCACGCGGCCAAGCAGTTCCGCGACGAGCGGTTCGGCGGCATAGCGCGGTTCCATCAAATCGGCTGCCTCTTGCGGTTTGCCCTGCGCCAACAGAGCCTCGGCCCGGCTGCGAATCTCCTGGATCTCTCGCTGCCGGAGCCGGCTCTCGCAGGTGAGCAGAAGTCCCGCCAGTTCCGCCTCCCCTGGAAACCGCGCTGTTGCTGCCCGCAATGCGCCTATTGCATCGTCGATCCGTTCCGCGTTGAGCAGCGCCTGGGCGTGTGCGATGACGGCGCCGATTGCTTCCGAACGCCGCTGCCGCTCCCGAGCCGCTTCGACTTCCGCATGCAGAGCCTCGATCTTCTGCTGCAGTCTGGTCCACACTTCCTCGCCCGGATACTCGGACCGCGCCTTCTCCAGTTCCAACCGCGCGGTCGAGAGGTCGCCGCGCTCGAGAGGAGCACGAACCGCGGTTTCAGCCGCCGCGATCCGCGCCCGCCGGTCCAGCGCCTCTCGGCAGGCATCAATCTCAGCCTGCAGAGTCGCCCACATCCTGTCGCCAGGATACCTGGCGCGCGCTGCGTTCAGGTACGCTGCAGCCTGGGCTGTGTCGTTCCGCTCCAGGGACCGCCGCACGTGTTCGGCCACCGCCGCGCATTCGGCCCGCCGGGTTTGGATCGCGACCATCATCTGACTGGCGCGGAGGTCGGGAGCATTCGTCACCATGCCGGTCAGCAACGCTTCCGCTTGAGTCACGTTGCCTTGGCTTAGCAGCCGCCTGGCCTCTTCGAGACCAGCCTCGTATTCACGCCATCTCGCGATCTCTTGCTGGAGATCTTGCCATCTCCGATCTCCGGCAAACAGCGCCTGCGTCTCGTCGAGTTGACGCATGGCTTCCGGAAGGCTGTCGGCTGTCAGTTTTGCCCGAACGCGCGAGACAGCTTGCTCGATCGCCTGTTCCCGCAATCCGCCCTCAATGCGTTCGGCCAGTTCGAGAAACGCTCCTTCGTCCGGAAATTCCGCCCGGGCCTGGCGTACCGTTTTGTCAGCCTGCTTCCAAAGGCCCGCCTCGATTTCGCCAAGAATCGCGGTCCGGTATCTTTCGATCGATTCACGGCGCTGTCCGCGCTCCATCTCACCGCGGAAACGGTCCAGAGCCTGCGACAAATCCGAATTGTGCGGGTAACGCGGCCGCGCATCCTCCAGAACGCGGATGGCGCCGCTCCCATCCCGCTGTGTTCCCAGGCTGGAGGCGTCGGCCAGGGCCTGGGCGACAGCCTGCTGTTCCTGTTTGAGCGCCAGCGTCGATCGCGCGGTGACTAGTAGCGCCACCACTTCCGCTTCCCCGGCATAGTCTTTCGCCTGCGTGATGCGGTCGACGGCTTCCTCGTGTTTTCCGGCGGCCATAAGCGCGCGGACGGATTCGATCAGATGCTTCAGGCCGGCGGCATAGCGCTGCCGTTCGACCTCGATCCCGAGCTGCAAGGCGAGGTCGACCAAGGCGGTCTCTTCGCCGAAGCGTCCTCGCCCGGCCGCGATGGCGGCCAGCGCGCCGCGGAGGTCGCCGGCGCCGCGCAGGCTATTGGCCCGCTCCAGCACCGCGGCGACGGCCTCCGCCCGTCTTTGCGCCCCCTCCAGCGCATCGGCGGATGCCTTTTGCCTGACCAGCCCCGACTCATCCGGATACCGGCTCAGTGTTTCCGCGAGTAACGCAGAGGCCTCACGGTAAGACTTCCGGTTCATGAGGTCGTTCGCTCGTTGCCGGCAATCGGCGATATCTCGCCCGCGCAGCAATGCGTTCAATTGCTCGCGCAGGAGCGATACCGGGCCGGCCCCCGCGGCTTCGAAGGCGAAGTTCGCGGTGAGATGAACCAGCATCTGGCCGGCACGGTCCAGGTCGCCAGCCTGCATGGTTTCGCGCGTCCGGGCCACCGCCAGGTTGAACCTCTCCGCCCGTACGCGGCGCTCTTCTTCGGCCTTCTGGCGCTCGATTTCGCGGCGCAGGTCCGCGATTGCGGGCATGCCGGGATCCTGCTTCTCCAACTCGTCCAGCGCCGCCGAGGCCTCTGGGAATTGTTTTCGGGCCAGGTGATCGGATGCGGCGCGCAGGGCCTTCTGGCGAATCTGATCGCGCTCGCGCCGCGCCAACTGCTCGCTTATTTTCGGAAGCAGCCGCCTGGCCTCGGTATGCTCCGGATCCGCCTGGATCGCCCTGTCGAGCCGTTCGACCGCGTCCTCCAGTTCGCCATGCGCCTGTTTCGAACGGGCTTCTTCCACGAGCCGGTTCGCCTGCACCGCGCCGTCCAGCTTCGCCTTCGCGTCGGCCAGCCGCTTCCGGACCGCCGTGTCGGCCTTGTCAACCTTGGCGGCCGTCTCCAGCGCCTGCACCGCTTCGGCGAAGCGGTGCTCCGAGAGGTGTTTGTCGGCTTCGGCCAATCGCGCGGAGATGCGCTCGCGGTTGATTGTCTCCTGAAGCTTCTGGTCGATGGTTTCGAGCAGTTGACGCGCTTCCCGGTTTCCGGGCTCCAGCCGTTGCGCTTCCCGCACCTTGGCGCGGGCGTTCTGGAGGCCGGCGGTGATCATCAGCCCCGGAACCTCCCGCAAAATCGCCGCTGCCTGCTCATGCTGCAGGTCGACCAGCACCGAAGTGCTATCGAGCCGCAATTCTTCGAACTTCTGGTAGCGAAAGTCCCGTTCCTTGGCAATGCATCGGTGTACCAGCAGTTCCAGGGCTTCCGGGCAATCGGGCGCCAGCCGGCTCACCGCCGGCGGATCGTGTGTAAGAACCGCCACCCGCAGCGCGTTCAAATCGCGCAGGAACGGCTCGAACGGGTGGTGTCCCGTGAGCAATTCATAGTAGACGTCGCCAAACGCGAAGATGTCGGTCTGTTCATTGGCCTTCGCATCCGAAGTGAACTGCTCGGGCGCCATGTACGGCACCGTTCCGAGGACGAAGCCATCCATGGTCATACTGACCGTCCGGCGGTTGGATGCGAGCGCGATGCCGAAATCCATGATTTTGACCGACCCATCGCGCAGCAACATGATGTTGGCGGGTTTCACATCGCGATGCACGACGCCCTTGGAATGTGCGTAGGCCAGCCCCTCGGCGACCTGCGTCATGATCCGGACCTTATCCAATAGGGACAACGGCATCCGTTCTTTGACGATCTGGCCGAGCGTCTGGCCTTCCAAAAGCTCCATCACCAGGTACGGCGTTCCCTCCTCTTCACCGCTGGCGTGAATCGTGACGATGTTCTTGTGGTGGAGGCTGGCAGTGGTAACCACCTCGAGTTGGAAACGCTTGAGCAGGTCGGAGTCGCCCTCGGCAAGCAGCACCTTGATCGCCACCGACTGCCGCACGTCGGGATCCCAGGCTTTATACACCTGCCCGAAGCCGCCACGACCGAGTTCCGCTTCGACTGTATACTTCCCGATCCGGGAGATCATTGAATTAGCCAGGCAGGCGGAGGGGACCTGCGCCACGGTAGTTTATAATACCCTATGAGCTTGTTTGGAGGGGTGGGTACCTCAAGTACATCCCTATGCGTTTACTATCGCACGGAGTCTCCGATATCGGGTGTGTCCGTTCCGAGAACCAGGACCGGATTCTGTTCGACGATGCGCTGGGTCTGTATGTAGTTTGCGACGGAGTCGGCGGACGCCGCCGCGGCGACCTTGCGGCGGAGATCGCCATCCAGACGATCCGCGAATTCATCGAATCGTCCACCGATCCGATGGAGGTGACCTGGCCCTATGGCTACAACCAGCAAATGTCCTTTGCCGGTAATCGCATCCTGACCGCCGTGAAGATGGCCAACCGCCAGGTCTGGCGCCGCGCGGAAGACTCGTTGCAGTGTTTGGGAATGGGAGCCACTGTCGCAGCCGTTCTAGTGGACGGGACCCTGGCGGTCGTGGCCAATATCGGAGACAGCCGCGTCTATCTTTTCCGCGGTCCGGCCTTCGAACAGTTGAGCGTGGACGATACCGCCTCGATGTACCTCCCAAATGCCAGCGGCAGAACCGAGGTGGAGCGGAGCGTTCTTACCCGCGCGGCAGGCTCGGAACAAAATGCGGAGGTACATCTGAAAGAGATGGAAGTCGCCGCCGGAGACTTGCTGCTGCTGTGCAGCGACGGCCTCTATGGTTCCGTGCCGCAAGAACAGATCGCTGCGATCGTCGGCGCCTCTGGGCCGACGGCCGCGCAGACTGGGGCCTTGATCGCGGCTGCTCGCTCTGGCGGAGCCCCGGACAACGTCTCAGCGGTACTTTTGCGGTTTCAATAATGGCCGTGGGGCCGGCGCCGGCAGCCGCGGTCGAGTGTGAGCCCGCTGTTCGAATTGGTGGAAGCCGGCATTAATTCCCAATACGATGCGATTCTCATAACGGCTCCACCGTATCGGGGCCCGCGCCGGGCGGCGTCTCGAACACCCGAACGATCTTGCGTTGGGGTACCGAGACGATCGCCACCTTGTCGCTATCCTGAATGCCGAGGTAAGCTATTTGCCCGTCGCGTGAGAGTGCCACCGAGAGCGGCTGGCCGGGGAGCCGGATCCGCGCCGTCTCCTGGCGTGTGGCCAGATCGGCAAATCCTATCGCTTGGCCGGTCTGAAGATTGTAGACCAGGGTCTTTCCGTCCGGAGTCAGAAACACCCGCGCGGGCCCCGTGCCGGTCTGGATTTCTCCCTCCACGTGGCACGTTTGTACGTCGACGATCGAGATGGTATTGCTCTCCATGTTCGTGACGTAGACCAGCTTCCCGTCCCGGCTCAGCGTAGCCCCCTGCGGGTCCTGACCGGTCGCGATAACCGCATCCACGGCTCCGGATACCAGGTTTACAACCGCTACCGCCCCCGAACCCGAATTGCTGACCCAGGCCGTGCGATCGCCGAGCAGCACCATGTGAGGGCTTTTCCCTGCGACGTCGTACTTGCGGACCACCTTCCGCGCCACCGGATCGATGCGCAGCAGTCCGTAAGGATTCTCGATGGTGACGACGATTTCGCCGCTTCGCGGAAGAACCGCGATCCCGTGAGGGCGCCGGAAATTCCCTAGATCGATTACGCCGGTCTTCTTACGAGAGCGAACATCGATGATCGAAATGCTGTTGCCGCCCTCGCCCGGGTCGGTCATCCAGAGCATACCGTTGTCTGTGACGTACAGCAGACGACGGTCGGGCGAGAATGCCATCTCATGTGGGTAGCGGCCCACCTGGACTTCGCCGAGGCGCTGGCCCTCCTCGGTGTAAAACCCCACTTTGCCGGCCTTCTTTTCAACGATGGCCAGCGTGGATTGGCCGAACAGTGAAATGGCCGGCACCAGCGCTAACAGAGTGCGTCGGAAAAATGTCATAGCGAAGCTCCAGAAGGCGAATTCTAGCAGAGCGCCATCCCTCATGACCCGGGTGTGGCACTTTCGCTCTTGGCCTCTCTTCGCCCCAAGTCTTGAAAACCGGATCGGAGCGCCGCGATCGGTTTACGACCCGCTTTCCCGACCGACCCGGTTTCCCGGAATTACGAGGAAGCTGTTGTCGCGAACTTCCGGCTTACTTCGTTATAGGCCGTCACCGTTCCGGATCCGATGTGGTAGACCCATCCATGTAAGGCAAGATCGCCTTGTTCCAGTCGAGCGGCAACCGACGGGTGTGAGCGCAAGTTCTTCAGTTGCGCGGCTACGTTAGCTTCGGTCAGCGCGAGAAGCAATTCGACGCTCGGTTCTGGTTCGCGGCGTTCCACTTTCGCGTAGCGCAACCAGGCAGTCACGTTGGGATAAGCTTCCAACGCCTCGGGATTGAGCGCGCCTCTCATGACACCGCAATCGGTGTGACCGCAGACGATCACGTCCGGCACCCGCAGCACGCCCACCGCGTACTCGATCGTCGCCGAAACGCCGCCAACCGCACCAGGGTAAGGCGGCACAACATTGCCAATCACGCGGCAGATGAACAACTCGCCCGGTTTGGTCTGGGTCAACAGGCAAGGGTCAATTCGGGAATCGGAGCACGTAATGAATAGTGCGTCAGGGCGCTGGCCCGTTGCCAGCCTTTCAAAAAGGTCCTGGTGTTTCGGATAAACATGCTTTTGAAAGCGGGAGACACCGCCCAGGAGTTTTTCGACAGGCACATTTTACAGGGTACGCCGTTCTCTTTCACGAGGGAAGAAGGTGTGCTCCGCTCACTTTTTGGTCCCGGACCAGGTTGCGTTCTCGTCGAAGCCCGCGTACACAGCCGTGCCCTTCATGACGGTCGAGCTCTCGATGGTGCCCTTGTAGCTCACCTTGATCTTCTGGCCGCCCGCGTCGCCATCGAACTCGAACTCGATGGCATTCCCCTTCACCGATCCGGTAATCTTCGCCTCACCAAAGATTTGACTATTGAACGTTCCGGTGAGCTGTTCCCCCTGCTGCTGGAAGACGATTGTCGGGTTCCCCGTGCCCTGGCTCGTCTCCACGGCCAGTTGCCACGTGCCGGAGACATCGGCCGCAAACGCGAAACCCGTACAAAGGATCAGCGTACAAATCAGTTTGAGCATGATTCCTCCGCAACTAAAGTATCAGAGAAAGGGACAGACCCCCAACTGATTTAGAAAAGCTGCAGTTGCCTGGTCCGATACCGGTGAGCAGCCTTCTCCGACGTGATGCGCTCCACCTGGTCGGTCAAACAGACCAGGTACATAGGTTTCGTCGCCTCGGCTATCCGACTCAGAACGCTCTCCGCCCGGTCGTCCACGAAGAGGGAATTGCCGTCCGTGATGAGGTAAAGCTTAGGCTCCATGGACCATATGTGACTGCCCTGGTGCCCGAGTTCACGGCGCAGCAGACGCAGAACCTTGCGGATCTTCTGAAGCGACAGTCCCTTTCGGCGGAGAGCCGCCACGGTGAGAATCTCCAGGATCTGTTCAGGAACATAGACGCGCCGACGATCGTCATGGCGCGGCGCAACGACCTTACGCTCATCCCACCATTGCAGTTGTCGCAAGCTGACCCCGGCTAGGCGAGCGACATCAGCGCTGAGAAAGACCCGCTCACCCAAAGGGCTCTTGTCCGAAAACATAAAGCTTGCCGTCGAGATCCCGCGGCGCGCCACGTCGGGCAGAAGCCGGCACGCCGCCATCGAACGCGATTGTAACTCGCTCGCGGGGGCGCCGCGTCCATGGCGTGCCGTGTTCAAGGCCGCGCGGCGGCACGTGCACGCACGGACGCGGTGCCCGACGCGTTGGCATTCCAGTGAGACCAGACAAGGCCGCGCCCGTTCCACGGGAGCGCTTGGCGCAAATGTTAAATTTCAGATGCACATAATCTGAAATAATTTAGTTTACGGACTCGGCTAGCTGCGCTAAGGTAATAGAGAGGGCATAATTGATGCAGCTACGCCGCATACAGCGCGAGCGAGCCGTTGATGCCGTTTACGATGCACTCCAGCGGGCCATCGTCAGCTACTCCATTCGGCCTGGGACGCGGCTCAACATCGAAGAACTGGCGGAGAAACTCGGCGTCAGCCTCACGCCCGTTCGCAATGCCATCCAGCAGCTTGCCACCGAAGGACTGGTCGAGATTCGCCCCCGCAGCGGAACGTTCGTCGCCACTCTCACGGTCCAGGACGTTGAGGAAACATTCAAGATTCGAGGTGCTTTGGAGTGCCTGGCGGCCGAGTCCGCCGTCGAGAATCTCAGCTCCAACGATATCCGTTTGATGAAGGAACTGCTGGAATCGTTGCGCAAACCCGTGCCCGATGACGATGCGCGTCAGATCCACGAGCGGGATAACGGCCGCTTCCACCAAATGCTGGTGGAGGCGTCGAACAATCGCCGCCTGATCGAGATGTATGAGGCCCTCAACGCGCATATCAAAATCGCCAGGATTCACGCCGGCGACAGCAACTGGCAGTCGCGTTTGCAGATCGAGCGCAAGGAGCACGAAACCATCATGGCGGCCATTGAGCACCACCGCCTCGCCGATCTGCAGAAGGCCTTGCGCAAGCATATCTATGGCGCCAAAGACCACCTGGCGTTGGCTCTGCATGAGCGCGAGCGGCAAATGGTAGCATCGTGAAAATCTCCGGCATTGAAGCCATCCCCGTACACATTCCGCGCGACCGCGACAATGCCGAGCGCACCGCCGGCTCGCCCACCCCGCTTGGCAATCAGGAGGGCCTTTACCGTTGGTCGACGGTGTTTCCGGCTCTGTATGCCATCGATTTTGAGACCGCGCTCGTGCGGGTGCAATTGGACGATGGAAAGGTTGGCTGGGGTGAAGCACAGGCGCCTCTCGCTCCCGAGGTTGCCTGCACCATCGTCGATTTGCTACTGAGACCGGTGGTCTGCGGCAGCGAGTTCGATGGCTCCCTCGAATGCATCGAATCCTTGTGGGAGCGGATGTATTCCACCATGCGGGTGCGCGGCCAAACAGGCGGATTCATGCTCGATGCCATCAGCGGCGTCGATCTGGCTCTTTGGGACTTGGCCGGCAAGATTCAGGGCCGTCCCGTCTCATCGCTCGTTCCCGGTTCGTGCGCCCGCACGGAAGTCGCGGCCTACCTGAGCGGAGTCCCCGGCTCGACCATCGACGCCCGCCTGCAGAATGCGCGTAGCCGGCACGAAGAAGGATTCCGCACGTTCAAGCTTTTTCTGGATTGTGGACGGCAGGAATTCTTGGATACCTTCGTCGAGCTTCATCGCAGCTTCGGGGAAGAAGTTGGATTCGCCGCGGACGCGCTGTGGCAGTTGACGTCCGCCGATGCAGTGGAATTCGGGCGCGCTTTGGATCTGCAGCGGGCCAGGTGGCTCGAAGCCCCGTTGCCGCCGGAAGATGTGGCGGGCCATGCCCGGCTTGCGCGCAGCATTCGGACCCCGATTGCCATCGGCGAGAGCTACCGGACGCTTTACGAACTCGCTCCGTTCTTCGCGGCAGGCGCGGTCGGTTATGTGCAGCCGGATCTCGGGCGCTGTGGCCTGACCGAAGGCTTTAGAATCGCGCGCAAAGCGCGGGAAATCGGCCTCCCGGTCGTGCCCCACTTGAGTATCGCGGCGGGTCCGCAGATTGCCGCGGCCATCCACTATGCCGCCGCGCTGCCCAACTGCGAACTGCTCGAATTCAACCCCAGCGTGCTCGCCATCGCGAATCGATTTCTGGCGTCGCCCGTCGAATGCCGCGCCGGCTTTTACCAGGTTCCCGCCCTGCCCGGCCTCGGCGCCGAAGTCCGGTATCCGCAGTTGCCCGCCTAGATTGCGCGATCCCCAAGCTTTCCGTTTGGATCCAAAATCTGAAATATTCTACTTTACATTTCTGTTTCCGTGTGACATGATTCCGGAAGGGTTCTTTTATGCCGGTTTTCGGAGCGGTTTCTCGGATTTTCGCCATCGTCCCGTCCTTATCCTTCCCGGCGGAGGCATGTGTCGGGCGGGGGCGATGGGCCGCTCGATGGAGGATTGCGGCGTGAAGATTGTCCGGGTGGAGACCGTGCCCGTCCGGCCCGTGCGGGCGGCAAGCACAGCTCCGGCACAGAGGTTCTTCGAACGGCCGAGGCTGACGCCATCGAGCGCTCTTTTCGAAATCCGCGACCGCCAGCACGCGGACCGGCAGCCGGTTGCCGAACTTCTGGTCAAGGTCGTTACCGACGACGGACTCGAAGGCATCGGAACGGCCGGGGCCGCGCGCGGCCACGCGCAATTCACCATCGAGAACCACCTCAGGCATATCGTGCTGGGGCAGGACCCATTCAACGTGGAACTGCTGTGGGAGCGCATGTTCCGCGAAACCGTCAAGTATGGCCGCAAGGGCATGGCCATCGAGGCCATCAGTGCGATCGACATCGCGATCTGGGATATCCTCGGCAAGGCCGCCGGCCAGCCGGTCTTCAATCTATTAGGCGGCCGCACCAGGGATACCATTCGTGCCTACGCCAGCGCTCTTTACCCCACCGGCAACCTGGACGATCTTGGCGCGGAGGCGCGGGGATATATCGACCAGGGGTTTTCCGCCATGAAGCTGCGTCTCGGCTGGGGCCCAGCGGACGGAACAGCGGGAATGCGGCGCAATCTGGAATTGGTCCGTACGGTGCGCCAGGCTGCCGGCCCCGATATCGAAGTGGCCGCCGATGCCCACATGGGCTGGAACGTTTCCTACGCCATCCGCATGATCCACCTGATCGAAGACGCCGGATTCCAGCTCGCCTGGGTGGAAGAGCCCGTCATGCCGGACGACATTCCCGGCTATGCGCGGGTGGCCGCCGAAGTGGATACTCCCATCGCCGGCGGCGAGCACGAGTTCACCCGCTACGGCTTCAGGGATCTGATCGCGCAGCGCGCCGTCGACATCGTCCAGCTCGACGTGAATCGGGCCGGCGGGATCACCGAGGCTTGCAAGATCTGGGCGCTGGCGGCCGCTCATGACTTACCCGTGATACCCCACGGAGGGCACATGCACAATTGTCATCTGATCATGTCGCACCTCAACTCGCCCATGGCGGAGTATTTCCCGCCGCCTCCTCCCGGGCGCGCGCCCGATTCCAACGAAATGTTTTGGCACATATTTACCGGAGAGCCGAAAGCCGAACGCGGCCGGATTTCTCTGCCGGACCGCCCCGGTCTCGGGATCGAAGTGAACTGGGACTTTGTGGGTTGTCCGGATCACGCAAGCACAGTTTCCTCGGAGGCTCGATGAAAGGCTTCGAAGGCGTTTTTCCGATTCTCAATACTACCTTTTCGAGCGATGGCGCGCTCGATCTGGAGAGCCAGCAGCGGCTGGTGGATCATCTGCTCCAATCGGGCGTCCACGGCTTGGGCTTGCTCGCGAACGCCAGTGAGGGCTATACCCTCGCTTCCGAAGAGCGAACCTTCATCCTGAAGCTGGTCGGCAAACAGGTCGCCGGCCGCATTCCCCTGGTCGTCTCCAGCGGACATTCGGGCACCGACGTTGCCGTCCAGCTCAGCCGCGAGGCGGAGGATCTGGGCGCTTCCGCGCTCATGGTCCTGCCGCCCTCCTACATGAAGACCGACGCGGATGGCTTGATGTTCTACTTCGACGCGATCAGCCGCGCCGTCGGCATTCCCATCATGGTTCAGGATGCGCCGCTCATGACCCAGGTGGCCATGCCGCCGGGATTGCTGGCGCGCATGGCCCGTGACATCGAGCATGTCCGCCTCGTGAAGGTGGAAGCGCCTCCCACCGCGCCCAAGGTCACCGCCGTATTGGCCGATTCCGACCTGGTCGTCTTCGGAGGGCTCAACGGCCAGTTCCTCATTGAGGAAGTCGAGCGTGGCGCGCGCGGCACCATGCCGGGCAGCGACATGGCGCCTTTGTACGTCGATATCTGGAAACGTCTTTCCATGGGTGACCGCACCGGCGCCTGGCAGGTCTTCACCCGCGCCCTCCCGCTCATCCGCTTCGAGCTGCAACCCGGCCTCGGAGTCGCAGCCATGAAGCAGAATCTGTTGGCCGCCGGGGTGATCCGCTCGGCAAGAGTGCGCCATCCTACCGCGACGCTCGACGCTTGCGGCCTCGCGGAACTCGAGTTTTTGCGGTACTGGACCGGTTCGGACGGCGAACCCGCCACCGTCTCCGGAAAGACTCGCTCATGAAGATCCCGAACCTGCGCTGGTACATCGCGGGTCTGCTATTTACCGCGACGGTCATTAATTACATTAACCGCCAGACGATGTCCATTGTCGCGCCCGTACTCACCCAGGAACTTCATATCACTCCCATCGCATACTCGGAAATCGTCCAGGCCTTCTTAATCGCTTATACCGTCATGTATCTCGGCTCCGGGTTTCTGGTGGACCGTTGGGGAACGCGTAACTCACTGGCCATTTTCATGGCCTGGTGGTCTCTGGCCAGCATGGCGCACGCCCTGGCGCGCAGCGTGCTCGGGCTCGGGATCTGCCGCTTTCTGCTGGGCGTCGGAGAGCCCGGCAATTTCATGGCGGCGCTGAAAGCGACCTCCGAATGGTACCCGTCCAAAGAGAAGGGCTTCGTCAACGGAATCGTCAATGCGGGCGCCTCGGTCGGCGCCATTGTGGCGACGCCCCTGGTGGTGTGGATCACGCTCCGGCACGGTTGGCGTGCGTCCTTTGTGGTCACCGGGACGTTCGGCTTTATATGGATGGTCGCCTGGCTTTGGCTCTATCGCACGCCGGAAACTCACCCCCACATCACGCCCGCCGAACTGGCCTATATCCGTGAAGACTCCGGAGCCGTCACGGCCCAGGCGCGCATCGGCACCCTCGACCTGCTGCGAATGAAGCAGACCTGGGGCCTGCTGCTGGCCCGCTTTATCTCCGACCCGGTTTGGTGGTTCTATCTGTTCTGGCTGCCGAAATATCTCTTCGATCAGCGCGGCTTCACTCTCGTTCAAGTCGGAATGTTCGCTTGGGTGCCATATCTTTGCGCGGACTTCGGCTCGGTCGCCGGCGGCCTCGTGTCGGGCTACCTGATCCCCAGAAGCTCAAGCGTCCTACGGGCGCGGCTGAAAACCATGCTGCCGTGCGCGCTGGTGATGCCGCTAAGCATTTTGATCCCGTTGACACCGTCCGCGACGGTTGCCGTGGCGCTGATCTGCCTGGTCACGTTCAGTCACATGGCGTGGAAAACCGCCCTGATGACCATGACCAACGATTTCTATCCCAAGCGCGTCGTGGGGTCTGTCTCCGGCATCATCGCCTTCGGCAGCGGCTTGGGCGGCACGCTGTTTACCAGCTTGACGGGTTTCATCGTCCAGCATTTTTCCTATACCTGGATTTTCGTCGTGATGGGCTTTCTGCACCCCATCGCCTATATTCTGGCCCGGTCGCTGGTTTGCGGCCGGATTTCACCTGCGACACCGGCCGTGCCGCAGCCGCAGCTTGGTTAGAAAGGTGAGCGTATGAAGCGGACCCTGTTTGTGCTTGTTGCTTTGTGTGCAACCGGTATGCCTTGTCTGTTTGGGCAGTCCCTCGAAAACTCGATTACCGGCGAAGTGCGGGACGCCAGCGACGCCATTGTGGTGAATGCCGTCGTCACGGCGGCCAATATCGCCACCAACGTCTCGACGGTTGCCCGCACCAATAACGCCGGAGGGTATAGCATCCTCGGGCTCGTCGTGGGCCGGTACACCGTTAAGGCCGAAGCCCCCGGCATGGAAACAATTGTTCGCACCGGCGTCGTCGTGCAGGCAAACCAGGCGGTCCGTGTCGATTTGGTCTTGCCGGTGGGACAAGCGTCGCAATCGGTCACCGTAAGCTCCTCCGCCAGCGACGTCATCGAGCGCACCGAGGATGCCGCCACCGGGCTGGTGGTCAGTCAGACTCAGGTGGACAATCTCCCCATCGAGGGCCGTGACTTCCTCTCCCTGGGCCAGATCGCTCCCGGCGCGAACGAGGCGGCTGCGGGCAATCAGAATTCTCTCGGCCGCACACAATCCATGAATCTCTCGGTCGACGGCCAACGCATGTTCGACAACAATTATCTGTTGGACGGCGTCAGCATGATCGCCGGGTTCGTCAACGGCAGCACCTTTGTGCCGTCGCTCGAAGCGCTACAGGAAATCAGCGTTCAGACCGGACAATATTCCGCCGCGTACGGCATGTTTTCCGGCGCGCAGGTGGACATGATCGTCAAGTCCGGAACCAACCAGTTGCACGGAAGCTTTTATGAGTACCTGCGCAACAACGATCTCGATGCCCGCCAGTTCTTCGATCAGGGCGCGCCCCCGCCATTTCATTACAACCAATACGGCGCCACCATGGGCGGCCCGGTCCTGATCCCCAAGCTCTACAATGGCCGCAACAAGAGCTTCTTCTTTTTCGCCTACGAGGGCGACCGCACCGATCAGAGCACCACCGAGGAAGCCACCGATGCCACGCCCGCCATGCGGACCGGCGATTTTTCCCAGCTATCGCCGAAAACAACCATCAAAGATCCTTACACCGGCCAGGCGTTTCCGGGCAACGTGATTCCCACTTCGCGGGTGGCGCCCCAGGCCGTGGCGCTGATGCGGTATATTCCGCTGCCGAGTGTCTCGGGTCTGTCTCTGAACTATATCAACGAGGCCACCGCTAAAGACAATGAAAGCCAGTATATCGGCCGGATCGACGAGAAGATCTCCGATAAGGACGCTCTCTTCTTTCGCGTGGCGGACCGTGACGCTTACCTGAAGAACGTTACCGTCAACCCGAACTTTAAGAGCTTGAGTTATCCTTCCAACGGCGACTATGTCCTGAGCGAAACGCGTATCTTTTCCGCCACCGTAGTCAACGAGGCGCGGTTGTCTTATATTCGGGAATCGACGCCGTCGAAGACCGGACGCGAGGGCGCCAACATCGATCCCTTGCGCGATTTCGGCATCACCGGCCTGAACTTCTCCAACCCCTTGATCGTCGGCATTCCGACGGCAAGTGTCAGCGGCTACATGGGCACCGGCGAGAACTTCGCCAATCCGCGTCTGCTGTATTCGGCTCCCGCTTTCCAGGACGAGATCTTCATTCACCGCAACAAGCACTCCCTCCACATCGGAGCGGACTATACCCGGCGGCGGCAGGACTCCTTCGCCGTGAACGCCACCAACCAGGGCAGCTTCACGTTCAGCGGGCAACTCAGTGGAAACGCCTTCGCCGATTTCGTGCTGGGCCTTCCCTACCAGACTTCAGTTACCGAGTATTTGACGGAAGTGTCCCTTCATCAGAAACATATCGATGCGTATATCCAGGACGATTGGCGGGTTTTGCCGAACTTGACCCTGAACCTGGGCGCGCGGTATGAATATGCGGGCTCGTATACCGACTTACTGGGCAACGCTCGTAACTTTAATTGGCAAACGCTCTCGCTCTTTCCAACGCCGGGCACGACCGCGCCGCTGAACAACCCGGCCAATGACATCGGCCCGCGCGTCGGCGTTGCCTATAACATCAATAAGACAGGCACGGTCGTCCGCGGCGGATATGGCCTGTACTTCACCCAGCCGACCATAGCCAATGTTACCTTGCTTTATCGCAACCCGCCGCTCAACCAGTCGAACACATACACCACCAATCTGGCGGATCCGAATCTCACTCTCGCCAACGGGTTTTTACCGTCCGCCGTAGGGGCGGCAACGCCTCCCAGCCTGGTGAGTATTCCGCAAGACTACGGTCCGGGTTATGCCCAAACGTGGACCATGAACGTCCAACAGAAGTTGCCGGGCGGCTGGGTCGCCGAAGTGGGCTATGTGGGCACGCACACGCTGCACCTCGATAGCGCGCACACCGCCAACGTGCCGCCGCCGGAGCCCGGCGTCGTCCAGAACAACAGACCGTATCCGCAGTGGGCCGCTATCCGCGTATTCGGCACCGACGGAATCGCTTACTACGACGGCTTGATCAGCCGTCTGCAAAGCGCATCCTGGCACGGCGCGAACATTCTCACCGACTATACCTACTCGAAATGTCTGGACAACAAGAGCTCCGCGGCTACCAGCAACGTGGGGAACGATCCCGCCGAACCCCAGAACGAGTACGGCTACATCAAAGGCGATAAGGGACGATGCGCCATCGATTTTACGCAGCAGTTCCACTTCCACACCGTTTACAGAATTCCGTTGGGAGCGAATTCTCACGGCTTTGCTGCCGCTCTGGTTCGGAATTGGCAGGTCAGCGCCGGCGTCGTGCTTCACTCCGGCCCGCCATTCACCATCATCGAGTCGGGCAACACCGCCAATACCGGTAGCGGCACGCTTCGTCCCAATCGGATCGCCAACGGCAACCTGCCCGCCGGCCAGCGAACGCCCCAACACTGGTTCGATACCACCGCCTTTGCCGCCACGCCGGCATACACCTTCGGCAATGCGGGACGCGGCATCATCGGCGCACCGGCCACCAGGCTGGTCAATCTGGGCATCGTCAGGCGCTTGGCTTTCCACGAATCGCGGCAGCTCGAAATTCGCGCCGAGGCATTCAACGCGTTCAACACAACCCAATTCGGGCTGCCGGCCTACACTTTCGGCACCCCGAGTTTCGGGCAGATCTCCACAACCTACCCGGCGCGCAATTTTCAATTCGCACTGCGGTACGCATTCTAGCTCCAAGCGAAAGACGGCTTATGAATAGACGCACGTTCTTCGAACTCGCCGGAATGGCCGCCAGTCCGCTGCTCGCGCAAACCGTGGAGACCGCCCGCCGGGGAGTGGGCCCGCTGAAAATTACCAAAATCGATGCCTTGGTGATTC
This sequence comes from Bryobacterales bacterium, assembly GCA_003164035.1. Classification (GTDB taxonomy): domain Bacteria; phylum Acidobacteriota; class Terriglobia; order Bryobacterales; family Bryobacteraceae; genus JBEKYD01. The sequence continues at coordinate 84,460 of PLRS01000019.1, forward strand.
GCACGCCGGGCGACAACCCGGCGCCGGAATCGCTGGCGACGATGACTCCGCTGGGCGCCATGACCGGCGGCGCCGGAATCTGGAACCGCCTGGATCACGCCAGCCCTTCCCGAGCCAAAGGACATACCCAGGCTGTTCTGGTCCGCATCGACACGAACCAGGGCCTCACCGGCTGGGGCGAGTGTCACGCGCCCGAAGCCCCGCGCGTCCACAAGACAATCGTCACGGACCTGGTTGCGCCCGTGTTGACCGGCCAGGACGCCCTCGAAGTCGAACCGCTGTGGGAGAAACTCTACTCGACCGAGCGGCTGCGCGGCTATTCGACCGGCTTCTATACCGAAGCCATCGCTGGCGTAGACCTGGCCTTGTGGGATCTGCTCGGCCAGTTCGCCGGTCTTCCCGTGTACCGGCTTTTGGGCGGCAAGTATCGCGACCGCATTCCCAGCTACGAAGGCATCGGCGGCGCTTCCATTGCCGATCTGAAAAGTTCCGCGTCAAAAGCCGTCGACGAAGGCTTCAACGTGGTGAAGATCGGTTTTAGCAAAGGCGCCGGTACCAACGATATCGCGCGCGTCGCCGCCGTTTCGGAAGTGATGCGCAAAGGCCAGGTCTTAGTCGATTCGCTTGGCGCCTTTAAACTGTACGAAGCCGTAAAACTGGGACGCGAGTTGGACCGGATCGGCAACGTCGGCTGGTGGGAAGACCCACTCATGCCTGACGACCTGACCTCGTATCCGAAATTGGCCGACGCGCTCGACACCGCCATCTGCGCCGGCGAAGAGCTCTGCAACCGTTTCCAGTTCGCCGATTTCCTCGCCGCCAAATCCGCCGACATCATCAACCCCGACGTGTGCCGCGCGGGCGGAATTTCCGAAGTGAAGCGCATTGCCACCCTCGCCGACGCGCACGGCGTCATGTGGGCGCCCCACATCAGCACCGGAACAGCGCTCTACGTGGCGGCTTCGATGCATCTCGCCGCGGCAACGCCGAACCTGATCATTTCCGAAGGTGGCCGTGCGTTGGCCGGACCGCTCGGAAACGAGCTGCTGGAAGAACCGATCGATTGGAAACCCGGCTGGATCGGCGTGCCCGATAAGCCCGGGTTGGGCGTGCGATTCAAGCCAAGTGCGTTGGCGAAAGTGACCGCCGGAGAAAATGGATAATCGACCCGCCTCGAAGACTGTTGTGGTGATTGGCATGACCGCGGAGGAGATCCGCGAACTCGAACAGGCGGCCCCGCCCCAGACGAAAATAGTTTCCGGTTTGGTTACCGCGCCGCGGCCAACCAACATCTGCCCCGAAACCGCGAAAACGCCCGGCGCGCATGCCGCGCTGATACGCCAGATTGCGGAAGCCGATGCCTTGATCGGCGGTCCCACCCAGGAGATGATCCAGGCCGGCAAGAACCTCAAATGGGTCCAGATCCTGAGCGCCGAGGTGCGGCCGTATCTCTATCCCGAAATGGTCGGCGGCGATCTGGTCATGACTAATTTACGGGGAGTTGCCGCTCCTGGTGTCGCCGATCACGGCGTCGCCATGCTGCTGGCCCTCACGCGGCAGCTCACCCGCTTTATCGGCAACCGAAATCTAGAGAGATTTGAGCGCGAGCGCTTCGGAGTCCTCGAGCTCAAAGGCATGACGGCCATCGTCATCGGCGTCGGCAATATTGGCTTGAACGTTGCGCAGAGGCTGCACGGCTTTGAGGTGAATGTCATCGGCGTCGATGTCGAAGACATCCCCGTCACACAATGGACTTCCCGCGTCGTCACGCCCGATCGCCTGGATGAGTTTCTCCCCCGGGCCAACATGGTCTTCATGTGCGCGCCTTCCACGCCCCTCACCGATGGCATGATGGGAGCGAAGCAATTCAGACTACTTCCGCCCGGAAGTTACTTCATCGCTGTCTCTCGCGGTTCGACCTACGACATGACCGCTCTCGTGGACGCGTTGGAGACCGGCCGGCTGGCAGGTGCGGCCGTGGATGTGACGGTGCCCGAACCTTTGCCAAGCGGCCATCCTTTGTGGCACTACGATAATGTCATCATTACTTATCACTGCGCTACGGAGTCGCAGATGGAAATGCCGCGCCGCCTGGCTCTGGTGAAGGAAAACCTCACGCGCTTTTCGGCCGGACGCCGATTGCTCAACATCGTCGACAAGCAAAAGGGCTATTGATTTTACAGTCAGCATTAATTTTTCGTGGCGAGCGCGGCGGGCCTTGGCCGTTCGCCGCCGACCCGCGGCGCAGGCGGCTGAAAGAGCCGGCGCGCCGGCACGCACCCGAGCGCGACCGCGTCAGCCCCCGCGGCGTCGCGCTTTTGCCACGCGTCCCACGACAGAGCCGGCGGCGCAGTGGGTGTACCATCGCCTTTCTGGCGGCCGATCTGGACCGCGGCGGCCCGCAACCGAGCCTCGGCTGACCGGCGGCGTGCCATAATATAACGATGAAAGTTGTGCTCGCTATTATGGCTGCCGCCACCCTCCTCGGCGCAGGCGAAGTCAAACTCGGCAAACCCTTCTCGCTGAAAGATCCCGTCAGCATCGCAACCCTATTGGCCCACCCCGACGATTACGCAGGCAAGACTGTCCAAGTGAAAGGCAGGATCGCTGAGGTGTGCCAGATGATGGGTTGCTGGATGGACCTTGTCAGCAACGACGGGCAGAAGATCCGGATCAAGGTCAACGACGGCGAGATCGTGTTTCCCAAGGACGCCTCCGGCAAGGCGGCCGTGGCCGAAGGCCGGTTCACCAAGATCGTCCTCACGCGGGACCAAGCCATTGCACAGGCCGAAGAGCAGGCCAAAGAGGCAGGCAGAAAGTTCGATCCGGCTTCGGTGAAGAGCGGGATGACGTTGTACCAGATTCAAGGTACAGGGGCGGTCATTACTTCGGAGTAGCGCGTTAGGGGACCAGCTTCAGAATCGTTCCGTGTCGGGAATCGCCTTTCCACTCGCGGCTGGAGCGATCCAACCACCTCACCCATCCAACAGGCATCCAGTAAGCCGGAGGGGTCATCATTCTCGGGATTTCTCGCACGTAGCGGCGGATAACGATTCGGGTTTGAGGAGCGATCGGCGCTGGAGCGTCTGGGCTATTGGCCTTTGGGCAGGATTTTGATTTTTCCGGGCAAGGTGAACAGGTCGTCTTTCAGGTCCTTGTTCATCTGGACCGAGTCGGCGTAAAGCTCGAAGACTTTATCGCCGTTGCGTTCGCGATGAATGTCGTAGGGCCAGACGATGCCATCCACGGTGCGGTACTTGGTATAGACCGTGACTTCGGTATCGAAGTCTTTATAGATGGGGTTGCGGCGGCGGTAGGTCTGGCGGACGGGCAGCTTGGTGGACTGGTTGAAAGAGACGGTGACGGTGAAGCCGGTGGCGTCGGTGATATCGACGATGTCGACGGGCTGGTTTTCGAACGTGTCGCGGCCTTCGGAGTAAAAGGAAAGGCCCGGCTCGTTCCAACGCTGGCGGAGGATATAGAGGATGCCGCGCTCGGTGCTTTCCGTGTAATTGGTGTAGGTTTCGTCGGGGAGGGGACTGGCGCCGCGGTAGCTCACATTCCAGCCGCCCTCGTCGGTGAACAGAAGCCAGCCTTCGTCCTGCTTTTTGCCGAAAGCCTGGCGCTCGCGCAGGCCGAGTTTGCCCGGAGCGGGCACGGTGTACCGCGTGTAAATGGTCGCCACCGAAAGACCCGAGATCTGGCTGCGGTAAAAAGAGTAAGCGCGGCCGGAGACAACGCGGTCTTCCATGTGCAGGAACGCTTCGCCGCCCAGCGCGGCCAGAGCTTCCTCGACGACGCGCTTGCCGCGCTCCTGACGGGTTTCCTGGCCTCGGGCCAGGGCGACGGCCAGAGCGGCCGCGAGGGCAATGTGGCGGGTACGCATTAGTGTGCGGCCAGATCCTCGACCTTCAGGCCGTTGTTCACCTGGAAGCTGGTCACGGTGGCGTCCGCGAGTTTCTGGCCGTCCTCCATGATGACCACTTTATAGGGTACGCGAACGCCGGCAAGCTCGCGGTAATCGGAATAGATCTCTTCGGTGGATTTGGGCGGGGAGCCGGGGCTGTAGCTCTGGTACAGCAGGCGTTCCGGCAAGCCGGTATCCGGTGAGACGACCAGCCTGGTGGTCGCATAGCGGTCGGAGATTTCCAGCGTACGATCGTCGACGGCGCTGACGGTGCGGCCGGCGATGCGATCGCTGAGCAGAAGCTGGAACCAGGAGCGAAGCAAATCCCCCTGAATTTGCTGCAGCGTTTCGCCGCCGACCTGGCCGGCGCCCGCGGCGCCCCTCATGTAACACGTCTTGCCGTCGGAGTAGACCAACATGCCCCCGTTGGCGGCGATCAGTTCCTGGCGCATATAGGAAGGAGCGATCCATTGCTCGACCTCTTTGACAAAGCTGACGGATTTGGAGGGATCCAGTTGGTAGTCGGCGGCGCGGCGGTAATCATGCACGGCCGCGAGTTTGCCCGAGCCGCCGACGGCTTGCTGGACCCGCTGGAGCAGCTTCTTGCCCCGCGCGGCACGTTCCGGGTCGACCGGTTTTTCTTCCAGGCGCGCTTCGGGAATAGTGAGATCGATGGGCTTGATGGGAAGGCCGAGGGAATCGAGGGGCGCGCCGAAGTGCTCCGGATTCCCCACCGCCACGATGGTGAAATTGGCCGGATTGAGACGCTCCTTGGCGACCCGCAGGACGTCGGCGCGGGTGACCGCGGCGAGCGCGCTCTGATACTGCTGGATGAAATCCTTGGGATAGCCGTAATACTCGTAGTTGAGCAGGCGGTTGAGGGTCTTAGCCTTGCTGTCGAAGGCAAAGACAAGGCTGTTGAGAGCGGTGTCCTTGGCGGCCTTCAGCTCGGCGTCGGTTACCTCGGCGGTGCGCAGGCGATCGACTTCGGCGAGAATGACCTTAATGGTTTCCGCGGTGGAAACCGACTTGGTGCTGCCGGAGATCTGAAACAGACCGGGATGGTCGTAGTTGCCGCCCCAGCCGGCGTAGATCTGGTAGGCGTTGCCCATCCTGGTGCGCACCAACTGGAACAGGCGGCTCTGAAATCCACCGCCCAGGATGTCGCCCGCGATTTCGAGCGCGGCGTAATCCTTGTCGCGGAACTCGCCGCCGAGGTGGCCGATGGAGAAGAACGTCTGGCTGACGTCGGTCTTGGTGGCCAGATAGACGCCCGGCGCGGGCTGGGCGGCGACTTTCGGGAAGGCGGGAACGGGCTGCTGCTGGGCCGTCCAATCGGCGAAGAGCTTTTCGATTTTGGCGCGCATCTGGGCGGCGTCGAAATCGCCGTGGACCGCCAGCATCGCGTTGGCCGGGAAAAAGTAGCGCTGGTAAAATTCCTGTACATCGGCGCGGGCGATGCGATTGATGGTGTCGTACTGTTCATCCCAGCCGTAGGGCGTGGCGGGGCCGTAGACGATATCGGCGAACTGGCGTTCCAGGATGCCGTGAGCGTCGTCGTTGCGGCGCGCGATCGAGCTGCGCATCTGGGTCTTGGCGAGCTCCACTTTCTCGGCGCGGAATTCCGGCGCGGTGAGGAGGTCGTGAAAGACGGCCAGGACGTCGTCGGCGTTCTCTTTGAGACAGGAAAAGCTGACGGCGCCGTAAGTTTCGTCGATGCGGCTCTCGACGGAAGCGGCCACGTCCTCCAGTTGCGCGTCGATCTGGTCCCCGGTGCGGGTCTTGGTGCCGCCGGTCCGCAGCGCCATGCCGGTGATGGTAGCGAGGCCGATCTTATCTGGCGGATCGAAGAGGTTCCCGGTGCGTATGCGGGCCGAGCCGCCGATCAGGGGCAGGTCGCGATCCTCAAGAAGAGAGACGCGCATGCCGTTGGGGAGGGTGAAGGTTTCCACCTTGGGAATGGAGATGGGCTTCAGCGGGGAAAACTTCAGATCCTTATAAGACGGAGCCGGGGCGGGAGCGGCGGCATGGGCGGCGGGGCGCGCGGCCGGAGCGGTTTGCGCCCAGGCGGCGAAGGGGAGAAAAAGAAACACCAGGAGATTAACACCGTGGCGCACGCACTCGTGCGTGCCGCGTCGAGTCTTTACTCGACGCTTCTTCGCCCGATGGCGGCGGGCGTCGGCAAAAGTGCCGACGCGGCACGCAAGAGTGCGCGCGCCACATTCGCCGGTCCGCCCCCTCCTCATCTCGCACCTCCGCCCGGATTCACGGTATACGCAACGGTGCGGGACTTAGTTACGAAGCACTGCCTGGCCACCCGCGCGACGTCCGCCGCGGTCACCTTATTCAGATCGTCGATCTCGGTGAAAAGCTTGCGCCAGTCGCCGTAGCCGGCATGGGCCGAAGCGAGTGAAGAAGCCAGGCCGGCATTGCTGTCGAGCCTGCGGATGACCGAAGCGCGGACTTTGGTTTTCACCCGGTTCAGGGTTTCGCTATCGACCGGAGTGGCAAGGAAACGCCCCAGCAGGTCGTCCAGAGCTTTCTGGTTTTCCTCTACGGTGTGGCCGCGGCCGGGAACCAGGAAAAACAGAAACAGATTGGGATACCGGCCATCGGGATAGGTGGCGATGGCCTCGGCCTCCAGGGCGATGTGTTTTTGCTCGACCAGTTCCTTATACATCATGCCGGTACGGCCGCTCGAAAGGATCATGGAGATCACATCGAAAACCGGATCGTCCGGATCGTACTGGTCGGGGCGATGGTAGCCGATCACCAGCAGCGGCTGGTTGCGGGATTCCACAACTACGGTTCTGGGGCCGGACGGTTCGGGGTCGCGGGTGACGATGGCGGGCGGCAGCGGGCGGGCCGCCATGGAGCCGAAATAGCGTTCGGCCAGGCGGCGCGCCTCGGCGGGTTCGATATCGCCGACCATGGCGATGACGATGTTAGCGGGCGCGTAGTACTTTTCGAAGAAAGCCCGCGCTTCGGCCACGCGCAGGTTCTGGGTGTCGCTATTCCAGCCGCCGGGCGGATTGCGATAGGGGAACGCTTCGAAGGCCGTAGCGGTGAAATCCTCCAGCAGCCGGCCCTGGGGGCTCGATTCCACGCGCATGCGGTTCTCTTCCATCACCACGTCGCGCTCCTTATAGAATTCGCGGAAGACGGGATGGAGGAAGCGCTGCGACTCCAGCAGAAACCACAACTCGGCGCGGTTGGAGGGAAGGCTGTAGAAGTACTCGGTGTGATCGAGCGAGGTGTCGGCATTCATGTCCACGCCGCCGTTTTCCTCGATGATGCGGGAAAACTCGTTGGGCTCGACGTAAGCCTGGGCGTGATCGATGGCGATCTTCAACTGGGCTTCCAGCAAAGAGATGCGGCTCGCGTCCGCCTTGGGGCCCTTGTCGCGCTCGGCATCGAGACGCCCGTAGATCTCTTCGATCTCGTCCAGGGCTTTCTTTTCCGCCGCCCAATCCCTGGTGCCGATGGTCTCGCTGCCCTTGAAGGCCATGTGCTCGAACATGTGCGCCAGGCCGGTCTGGCCAGTGGGATCGTCGACCGAGCCGGCGTTCACGTAGGTATGAAACGACACCACCGGAGCGTCGTGCCGCTCGACCACGATGAAGTGCAGCCCGTTCGCGAGGGTGAACTCGGTAACCCGCTTTTCAAATTCCTTGAGATCCTGAGCCGGCAGCGAGATCGCGGCAACCAGAATCGCGCCCAAACCGAACCGTTTCACTGGTGATGGCTCCTCTGTATTTCTAGAGGATAGCAGTGAAGGGGCGAGGGCGCGGTCCCCCGGCTAGTCATAGACCTCGCGACGATGGCCGATCCGCGTCACGCTCACGAGCATCAGCCCATCGTCGATGATGTACAGCACGCGCCAGCCGCCCACCCGGACACGCCACTGATCTTTGTAGCCTTTTAGCTTCTTGCAGCCCACAGGCCGGGGATTGTCCGCCAGCGATTCGAGTTTGCGGACGATACGAGCCAGCGCGTTATCCGTTAGCGCCTCGAGTTCCTTCCGTGCCGACGGCTTTAGCTCGACGGAGTAATTACTCACCGAGGCGGCCACGTTTCACAAAATCCGCCTTGATCTTTTCGAGTGGAATCCCTTTCTCCTTGCGGCGGGACTCCGAAATCAATCCATCCCAGAAATCCTCCAACACGGCGCCGTATTTTTTTAAGTTAATCTGAACGGCCACCTTGCGGCCTTTCTCGTCGGTGACGTACTGGATTCCATTCATAGCTTCATTTTCCTTCAAGTGGCGGCCTCGGCGCATTGTATATTTATCGCGATGCCCGTGGCGCCATGGGCATCAGCGCGTGCGCGCAAAGTGCCGCTCGAACAGCTCCCGCGCCCGCCGCAGTCCCTCCGGGGTCAGCACCACCGACTTTGCTTTGCTCTTCGGGTCCTGGATGAAGCCCTTGGCATGCAGCCGGTCGAGAGCATCCCAGTCGTGGGATTTCCACGCACGAGCCCCCCACTCATCTTCGTCGAATGCCGACAGAGACAGCAGCGCCAGTACCATCTCGTCGACTTTGTCCTGGTCGTAGTCCATTTGCGTCCTGTTCCAAGCAAGAGTTTACAATGAGGGCGAGAGCGCTACCAAAGGGTCGCGCCACCCATACCGATTGATTGCTGGTCGGTAAGAGTGCGCTCTCAAAGCCACGTCGTTATTCTGCGGCGGGACGCCGGTACGCTACAATCATCGGGAGGCGACTATGGCTGGCCGCGTTTTCTCCATTCCGCGCCTTGACGGGCGAAAAGAAATGCCTCCCTCGGAGGCACGCCGCACGCATGACGAGCTTATAGAGGCGATCAGGGGCGGTCAGGCGATGCTCTTGAGAGTGTTCGGCAACATGGCGGAGGCCGCCGACGAGCGAATTGCATCGGTCGAGAGCGACATAGCAGCCTGCTGGAGTCGGCTCGCCATGATCGAGTCGCGCACCGGGGAAGCGGAAAGTCGGCTCAATATGCGGCACCCAGTAGCAAGATGACGGAGGGTCGGTCGATGGCACGCCGGGAGGTCCATCGCAGGCTCGCTCGACTGACTGCAACGGCGGTCGCCTCAATTCTGTTTCCAGTGGCAGTCGCTCTGGCGGCGGCTCAGGAGCCAACGGAGCCGACGACCCTCGTGGTTACCGTCCACGACCCCAGCGGGGCCGCAATTCCGAACGCCCGCGTGTGGTTGTACCCACGCCCGGATCGAGAGCCAACAGCGACGCGAGACGGAAGGCTCTTCTTTGCGGCGAAGCCGGGAGATCACGATCTGTTCGTTGAAGCCCCGGGCTTTCGCGAGGTCGCGAAACGGATCGAAGTGCGGGCCGACGCGCCGACGGCGATCAATCTCACTCTGGAGATTGGAGGCTGTACCGAATGCGTGGAGGTCGCGGCCTTACCACCGGATTCGGACGTTGTGTTGACGGTGTCGGACGAAGCCGATCACCGGGAGCTCACGCTGAGAACCGCCGACCTGAAGTCCTTGAACCACCAAAGCGTCGCGGTTGACGAGCCGGGCGCTCAAACGCGAGAGTCCTACTCCGGTTTCTCGCTGGCGGGCGTGATCGATAAGCTCTGCGCAGCCGGAAACTGCGATCTTCGCAAGCCACGGGTCTATATAGTTGTAACTGGCTACGACGGCTATCTCGTGCTTCCGCTCGCGGGGCTTGGCGACGCGGCGCGCGCGCAGATAGTGGTGGCCGACGCGGCGTCAGGCAAGGCTCTTCCTCACAGCGGCCTGAGAGTGTTCCTGATTGAGGAAGGCCATGTCACCGAGTCGGTGCACGGGATTATTGGCATACGCCTCGCAGCACCGCAGCGGTGAGCCGAAGCGGCCCGGTTATTACCGGCTGGGAATTCCAGGGATGTCCTACCTGAGCTGGATATCAACTTCCCGATAGCTGCCCGGTGTAGCCACATTGACAGCTTCAATGACGCGCTGAATGTGAGGGCGAAGGCGCGGCCATTGCTGCTGGCCGAGGACCACGATCCCGATTTTGCGGCCCGCAAGGTTCTGCTGATAGCGCATGTTCTTGTCGGTGGTCAGCAGGATGTCGAACCCGGCCTGCTCCGCCGCGGTCAGCAGGTCGCCATTCCTGAGCTTGTCCCAGCCTTGCTGCGCTGCTGTGCGAACGGTATGGCCTTCCAGATATGGACGGATCGGCACAGGCGTTGCCTGATCGAAAAGGATAAGCATCTACGGCGCGTAAGCGGGTGCTTTATCGAGACTGCGGGCGGCGAACTCGATCACCGCCTTGACTTGTTCGCGCTCCAGCCCGTCGAACCATTCCATGATGTCGTCGATATTAGCTCCGGCTTCGATGTTTTCGAAAATGGCGGCGACCGGCATACGGGTTCCCCGCAGCACCCACGCACCACTCACCTTGCCGGGAACGCTCTCCACGGCGGGGCACTGTGACCAATCCAGATTTGGCATCGTTCGGTGTCCTCGCTTCAGGATAGCTCCACTTGGCCCCTACCGGCTCTGTCCCCCTCCGCCCATGGCTGCCAGCACGGCTTCCAGGGCCTCCGGCGACCCGGTGAACAGATTCAGCGGAGGACGGCGGTAGGCCAAAATCTGCTGGTAGATGGCGGTTTCCTGGCTGGTATTGAGCGCCAGTCCGGCGATGTATTGAAGGCGTAGATTGCCGTCGCGGTTGATTTCGGCGCCGGTGAGCCAGGGGGCTAGATCCTTGGCCTGGCCGGCATAGGTCGAGAGCAATCCGGGCAGCGAGCTGAAGCCGACGCTGCGCAGGGATTCCAGCACGCGCGCGTAGTCGGGGCGCCGGAGACGCTCCATCAGCTTGTCGACGTCGATGCGCATGGGCTCGGCGGTGCCCAGCAGGAAGATGTCATAGCCGGCGCCATCCACATCGTTGGCCCAGACGGTGCCGTTGGGGAAGACGTTGAAGAAAGTGGCGATCTCGCTCTTGACGGTTTCGGCGTTCGATTCATAGAGCGGCACCCACTGGGTCACCACGCCGCCCGGATTCAGGTGGTCCCTGACCAGTTGGAAATACTCGCGGGAATAAAGGGTCGCGCTGCCTTTCACCCAGGGGTGAATGGGGTCCGAGGTGATGATGTCGAACTTCTCCGGGGTAGTCAGCACGAAGTGGCGGGCGTCGTCGTAGACGATCTGGGTGCGCGGGTCCGTGGCCACGTGAAAGTTTTCGTTGCCGAAAAAGCGAGTGGCGACGGGCGGGATGAGCGGCTCCATTTCGCAGATGACGATGCGCTGGACCTCCGGGTGCACCACGAAGGTACCGGCCGTGACCCCGGCGCCGAAACCGACCACCAGCACCGAATGCGGACCGGGATGAAACAGCGCGGGCATATGCCCCAGCATGCGCTGCAGCCGCATGTCATAGGACTCGGTGGAGGCTTCCACTTTGCCGGAAACGTGGAACTGCACGGCCCCATCGTCCCAGCGCGTGATGGCGATGGAGGAGTTGATGCCTTCGCCGGAGTAGAGCAAAGTGGAGCGGGGGGCGGAAGTCATGATGCGGCGTCCGTAGGCGATCAACATTCCGGGCGTAGGTCCCACGTTTACGGCCAGGTAAACCGCCAGCGCCAGAGCGGCGGTCAATGCGGCCGTGCCACCCACCGAGCGGCTGGCTCTTACCTGCGGCAGCAGCGCCACCAGGCCGCCCAGCGCGGCCAGCAGGATGAGCAGGCGATTCGAACCGGCGGTGCCGATGGCCGGTATCAGGATCAGGCTGAATCCCAGCGCGCCCAGAATCGCCCCCAAGGTGTTGGCGGCGTAAACCGTGCCCACCAGGCGGCCAGGCTCTTCGCCCGGCCGGGCGGCGGCAGCCAGCGCCAACGGGAAACTCGCGCCCCACAGCAGCGTGGGCGGCAGCAGGGCCCAGATCACCCGCACCAGGTCTATCTGGAAAGTGAACCACGGGCTGGTGGAGAGCAGCGCATTCACCGGCCAGTTGGGCAGCGATTGGCCGATCATAAAGGCCGTCCAGGCGATGGCCGCGGCCAAGGCCAATTGAGAAACGCCCAGAGCCGTGCGCCCGTCGACCCGCCGCGATACTAGCGCGCCCGCCGCGCTGCCGATTCCCAAGCCCACCAGGAAGACCGCCAGGATGATGGAAAACGTGTAGACGGTCGCGCCCAGCATCAGCCCAAGCAGCCGGGTCCAGACCACCTCGGCGCCAAGCGCGGAAGCTCCCGAAAGGCCAATGGCGAGGTAGACCGTGCGCTGGCTGGAAGACGTGGCGTACGCACTCGTGCGTGCCGCGTCGGCACTCTTGCCGACGCCTGCTTCCCCGGGTTGCAAAGGCTCCGCCGGTGCGCGCCGCGCCAGCGCCAGGCTGGCGATTCCCACCAGCGCGTTGATGCCCGCCGCTACCAGCGTAGTGGTGGTCATATCCGACACGCGCAGCAGGTAGAAACCCGCCGCCAGCGATCCCAGCACCGCGCCGGCGGTATTGCCGCCATACAGCAGGCCCAGCCGCGAAACGCCGCGCGGGCTCATTTCCACCCAGCGCGAAATAGCCGGCAGGGAAGCGCCCATCAATATGGTGGGCGGCAACAGGCAGAGAGCGCAGACCAGGGCGCGAAGCAGCACGGCGGGCATGCCGTGGCCCACCGCGGCGGCATAGACGCCATCCACTGCCGGCATCCCGATGAGGGCCAGAATGCCGCACGCGCCGATGGCGAACTCGATGTACGCGTAGACTCGCAGCGGGTGCATTTCCGCCAGCCGCCGGGAGCGCGGCAGAGCCAGGCTGCCCAGGCACAACCCGCCCATGAAGGTGGCGAGCAAGACTCCCAGCGAAACCGCGGTGGAACCGATTACCAGTTGCAGCAACTGGTACCAGACGATTTCGTAGATCAACGCCGAGCAGCCGCTCAGCGCGAACAGCCCGAGGAGCACGGGAAACAGACGGGAGGCCCCGGTAACGCGATCAGTCATGGAATGACTGGATGATAGCACCTCGAAAGGCTGCGATTTCGGTAGGATAGACCACAGGATGCCGATAACAGTCGACTGGCAGCACGGTACCGCGAGCGAGGTCATGCGCCTGATTCTTGCCTATCTCCTGGCTTTGCCCGTTGGATGGTACCGGGAGAAAGAGGCGCACAGCGTTGGCGTGCGTACGTTTCCGCTGGTGTCCATGGCCAGTTGCGGCTACCTTCTGCTGGTGGCGAATGGCAGCGCCGACCAGTCGCGGGTGATCCAGGGACTGGTGGCCGGCATCGGGTTCATCGGCGGCGGCGCCATTCTGAAAGCCGAAGGCAACGTACACGGCACGGCTACCGCCGCCAGCATCTGGAATACCGGGGTGGTGGGAGCGGCCGTGGCACAGCAGCGGTATTGGCTGGCCGCCACGCTGGCGTTTCTCAATCTTTTTGCCTTGCGGGTGCTGTTGCCGCTCAAACAGAGGTTGGAGGCCCGCACGGCGGAGCGAAAGCGCGATGAGGATCTGTAGACCGCATTTCTTAGGGCCGTTGCTGCTCGCCCTGCCCGCCCTGGCCGCGCCGTCGGCCGCGGAGACGATTCTGCTGCGGCAGGGATGGCGGCTGGCTTCTTCCGCCGCTCTGCCCGGCGGGGGGCGCTCGGGCGGCGAAGCCCTCTCGTCGAGCGGCTTCGATGCGCACGGCTGGCAGCCGGTCACGCTGCCTTCCACCGTGCTTTCCGCGCTGGTCGGGGCGGGCGTTTATCCCAACCCTTACTTCGGTCTGAACCTGCGCTCCATCCCCGGCACCGGTTACGGCATTGGCATTAATTTTTCCAATCTGGCCATGCCGCCGGACAGCCCGTTTCGCGCCAGTTGGTGGTATATCACCCGCTTTTCCCTTCCAGCCGGCTTTCACGGTAAGACCGTCTGGCTGGGCTTCGACGGCATCAACTTTCGCGCCAACGTCTGGTTCAACGGAAAGCCCGTCGCCACTTCGGACCAGATGGCCGGCGCCTGGCGTCTCTACCGTTTCGACGTCACCGATGCCGCCCTCCCCGGTGCGGACAATGCCCTGGCCGTCGAAATTTTTCCGCCCCAGCCGCACGACCTGGCTATCACTTTCGTCGACTGGAACCCTTTGCCGCCGGACAAAGACATGGGCTTGTGGCGCGACGTGTGGGTCGCTGCCACCGGACCGGTGGCCATTCGCTTCCCCACGGTCACGACGCACTTCGAAGGACGGGCCGCCGACAATTGCCCGCTCACGGTGCGAGCCGAATTGACCAATGCTTCCGACCGTCCGGTTTCCGGTTCGCTGCGGGGCAGAATCGAGACTGGCAAGGCGCCCGCCATCGCTTTCTCGCAAAACGTCACCCTCGCTCCTCACGAGACCCGCGTGGTGCGCTTCACCCCCGACCGGTTCGGGCAACTCGTTTTATCCCATCCGCGCCTCTGGTGGCCGGTCGAGGATGGCAAGCCGGAACTCTATCCGCTCGACCTGGAATTCGTCGCGGCCGGTGGGGTCTCCGACTCCAGCCACACTCAGTTCGGCGTGCGCGAGGTGACTAGCGAACTGGACGCCGCCGGGCACCGGCTGTTCCGCATCAACGGCCGCAAGATCCTGATCCGAGGCGCCGGCTACACCTTCGACATGCTGCTGCGCGGCGACGCCGAGCGCCGGCGCGCCGAACTCGATTACGTCCAGGACATGCACCTCAACGCCATTCGCTTCGAAGGCAAGCTCGAAGACGAACCTTTCCTTGACGAATGCGACCGCCGCGGCATTCTGGTGCTGGCCGGCTGGTGCTGCTGCGACCACTGGGAGAAGTGGCGCGATTGGAATGCCGAAGACGAAGCCATCGCGGCCGCTTCCCTGCGCGATCAATTGCGCCGCCTGGCCCGCCATCCCGCCGTCTTCGACTGGCTGTACGGCAGCGACGGCCCACCCCCGCCGCCGATCGAGAACCTATATCTTGGCATCATCAAGGAAACCGACTGGCCCAATCCCTACCAGTCTTCCGCCTCGGCGCACGAGACGCCGGCTGGAGCCACCGGCTTGAAGATGACCGGTCCCTACGAATATGTGGCGCCATCTTATTGGTATCTCGATACCGAACACGGCGGCGCTGTCGGCTTCAACACCGAGACCAGCCCCGGCCCTTCGCCGCCGCCGGTGGAATCGCTGCGGCGCATGCTGCCGGCCGACCATCTCTGGCCCATCGATTCGGTATGGAACTTCCATGCCGGCGGAGGCAATTTCAAGAACCTCGAAGTCTTCAACCAGGCGCTCGATCGGCGCTACGGCAAGCCCACCTCGCTCGAAGACTACGCCCGCAAGGCGCAGACGATGGCCTACGAGGGCCACCGCGCCATGTTCGAAGCCTATATCCGCAATAAGTACACGTCCACCGGCGTAATCCAGTGGATGCTCAATAACGCCTGGCCCGGCATGATCTGGCATCTCTACGACTGGTATCTGCGCCCCGGCGGATCCTACTTCGGGGTGAAGAAAGCCAATGAGCCGCTCCACGTTCAGTACTCTTACGACGATCGTTCGGTGGTGGTGGCTAACTCCGGCCGCGCCGCGGCTCGGCTCAAGCTGTCCGCGCGCGTGTACGACTTCGATATGACGGTGAAGTTCACGCGCGAAACCGCCTTCGATGCTCCGCCCGATTCCAGTACCCGCGTGTTTTCACTTCCCGAGCCGGCCGGACTTAGCCCGACTTACTTCGTGGCGCTGGAACTGGCCGGCCCCGCCGGGATAGTGAGCCGTAACTTCTATTGGCTCTCCACCGCGCCCGAGACACTCGATTGGAGCAAGTCGAACTGGTACGTGACACCGACCCTGGCTTACGCCGATTACACCGCGCTGAACCGCCTGCCGGAAGCCACGCTAGAGCTGAGCGCCGAAACCAGCGGCGCCGGCGACGCCCGTGTCACCACCGTACACCTGCGCAACTCGAGCCGCACCCTCGCCTTCGGTCTGCGGCTGAAGCTCGACGGCGCCGATGGCGAAGAGATCCTGCCGGTGCTTTGGGAAGACAACTACCTGGCCCTGTTGCCCGGCGAAGCGCGCACCCTGACCGCCAAATGGCGCGGCAGCGAAGCTCACCCCAGCGTGGAAGCCCAAGCCTGGAACACGAGCGCGGCGCGGGTTCCGGCGGCGTTTCGATAAACCAGCCGCGGCCGCGAGAAGAGCGCGAAGGCGCCGATAAAAGCCGTCAGCGCCCGCCGCGATCGCCGACAGGCCGGGTGCTTAACCGATCCGGGAATTTCGCGGGCTGGGCGCGGCAACCGCTCCCTTACGGTCGCGGCTCGGGAAGTGACTGCAAACCCGCGGTGCCCGCGACCGTAAGGGAGCGGTTGCCGCGCCCAGCCCATGCGGCCGGACGTTCGACACGGTGTTAGCAGAATTGCTATTTTGGGTGGTCGCGGTTTGGGCGACGGAAGTAAGCAGTTAGACGGAAGGGGAGGATTATGAACGATAGGAACGACAGTTCGGTATCTCGAAGGGTGTTTATGGCAGCCGCGGCCGCTGCTCCGGCGGGGTCCGCCCTGGTCGCCGCGGACACCTCGGACAGGATTCGGATATTCGACCCGCCACCCACCAGGATCCGGATCTTGTGCACGCGCGTCGGACCCGCGGCCGGCTTCACGCCGGCGGAGATTGAACAGCTCAAGGCCGGGGGCAAGAACAACGTGGAGATCTTTATGCCCACGACCCAGGAGGAACTGGACAGGCTGCTGCCCGAGTGCGACGTGGTTTTTGGCCAGCTCAACGCGGCCACCCTGGCCAAAGCGAAGAACTTGAAGTGGGTGCAGAACCTGGAAGCCGGACTCGAGAAGGAGTTGTTTCCGGAGTTGGTCGCCCACCCTTGCGTCATGACGAACATGGCGCGGATGTATGCGCCGGCCCTCGGGGAGACGGCGATGGCGACACTGTTGTGCCTTACGCGCGGCATTCAGGCGCACTACATTCCGCTGTTCGAGAGGAAGGAGTGGAAGCCGGTGCGGAATCTGGTGGAGATCCAGGGCAAGACCATGGGGATCGTGGCCATGGGCGGCCTGGGGCAGGCCACGGCCAAGATCGCCCACTACGGCTTCGACATGAGAATTCTGGCCGTGGACGCCAAACCGATGGCTAAACCGGTCTTCGTCGACACGCTGCGCGAGCCGGAGTGGCTCCTGGAAATGGTTCCGCAGGTGGACGCATTGGTCTGCTGCTGTCCCCTTACACCGGTGAGCCGGGGAATGATCGGCGACAAGGTGTTCCGGGCAATGAAGAAGACGGCCTACTTTATCAATATCTCCCGCGGACCGCTGGTGGACGAGGAGGCACTGGCCTCCGCCCTGAAGGAAGGCCGGATCGCCGGCGCCGGATCGGACCCAGGGCCCGTCGAGCCGTATCCTCCCACCGGCGTTCTGTGGGGTTGCCCGAACATGATCTTCACGCAACATTCCGGTGGATTCTCGCCGGAACGCCAGATCCGTCACATGGGCCTGCTTGCCGACAATGTCCGCCGTTACGCCCACGGCCTGCCGCTGGAAAACGTAGTGGACAAAGGGCGCGGCTACTGACGACGCAAACGGGGCGCGCACGCGACAACCGCTCCCTGGGAAGGCTTGAAAAAATCACAAATCGCAGGCGGAACCGCCTGCGCCACCAAAGCAGGTGCATTGTTTTCAATGGTGGAGCAGGCGGTTCCGCCCGCTCAGCGCGTTTCGGAGAGTTTTCTTCACAGCTTCTGTGGGAGCGGTGCCTAGTGGGACAGGCCTCCTGGCCTGTCGCTGGCCGGAAGAGCCGCTTCGCGGCTACGACAGGCCGGGAGGACTGTCCCACCAAATACGTCACCGCAATTCCGAACGCGATCTCTTAGTGCCCCGCGCCCGACAGTGGCACCGTTTGCGCTCCCGACTGCGTATTGTCGGTGACCTTCAAGGTCGCTGCGTACGATACTTTGGCGACTGGCTTGAACGTGACGCTGATGGTGCAACTGCCGCCGGCCGCGACCGAGCTGCCGCAGTTAGAGCTGGGCGTCAGCGTGAATTCGGCGGCGTTCGTGCCCGTCACCGTTATGCCGCTCAGCGACAGCGTGGTGGCGCCGGTATTTTTGAGCGTCACGGTTTTGGTCGCGCTGGTGTTCACCGTCTGGTTCCCGAAGCTCAGGCTGCCAGGGTTGAAGCTGGCCTGAGGGTCGATCACGGTCGCGGTTAGCGTGACCTTCTGCGGATTACCCGGCGCATTGTCCGCAATGCTCAGGGTTGCGGATTGCGGCGTGTAGAACGGTCCCGCCACGAAAGTAATCGAAATGGTGCAGTGGCTCCCCGCGGCCAACGACTTCGGGCACTCGTTGACTGCTACGAATTCGAACGAGTTCCCTCCCTGCGCGATTGATAGGAGTGGATCGGTGATGGAAATGGGGGTGGTCCCGTTGTTGGTCAAGGTGACGTTCTGGGTGGTGAGGGTTGCCAGATATACTGTGCCGAAGTTGATGCTGGACGGAGCCACGGTAAGCGCGGAGACGAAGTTGGCGGTCACGTTCTCCGGCCCGGTCATGGTGATGGTGGTGGAGGCGCTGCCGGCGTTGGCCACGGTGCTGCCGGTCCAGCCGGAGAACACATAGCCCGCGTTCGGCGTGGCCTTCAGGTTCACCACCGCGTTGGCGTTTTGATTACCTGTGAGAGGAGTAACTGTGCCGCCGCCGGATGGATTTACCGCTGTCGTCAGCAGGTACTCGGTGGCCACGGCGATGCCGCTCAGGCTCACCGATTGCGGGCTGGTGAAGGCATCGTCGGTAACCGCGATCGCCCCGGTCAGGGGATTGCCGCCGGCCAGCGGAGCGAATGCGGCTCCCAGGTGGCAGTCGTAGCCGGACCCGAGCGGAGTGCCGGCCGCGCAGCCGTCGCTTACGCTCGCCAGCTCGAAGTTGGATGAGATGGCGAATGGGCTGAAATTGAGTGGCGCATTGCCCACATCGGAGACCACCACACTCTGCGGGCTGCCGGTCTGGCCGACGTTCAGCGAGCTGAATGACAACACCGAGCTGGTTACGCTCACCTTGCGGATGCGATTGTTTAGGAAGTCCGCGATATAGAGGTTTCCCGCGCCATCCAACGCCAAGTCAAAGGGATATTGGAGCTGCGCGCTGGTGGCCGGGCCATTGTCGCCGCTGTAGCCTGCCACGAGGGGAGTGCCCGCCACGGTGGTGATGATGCCGAGGCCGTTCACCTTGCGCACGATGGCGCTGTTGAACTCCACGATGTAGAGGTTGTCCGCGCTGTCCACTGCCACGCTCGCGGGACCATCGAGCTGCGCGCTGGTGGCCGGGCCGTTGTCACCGCTATAACCGGCTGTGCCGTTGCCCGCCACGGTGGTGATGATGCCGGCCGGGTTCACCTTGCGGATCGCCTGGTCGTAAATGTCCGCGATGTAGAGATTCCCGGCGCTGTCCAGTGCCACGCCCTCGGGTTGGTGGAGCTGCGCGCTGGTGGCCGGGCCGTTGTCACCGCTATAGCCGGCCGTGCCGTTGCCCGCCACGGTGGTGATGATGCCTGCCGGGTTCACCTTGCGGATGACGTGGTTACCGGTATCCGCGATGTAGAGATTGCCCACGCCATCCACCGCCACGCTCCAGGGGGTTTCCAGTAGCGCGCCGGTGGCGGTACCGCCGTCGCCGCTGTAGCCAAGGTTCCCGGCGGCGCCTGCCACGGTGGTGACAACGCCGCTGGCTGCGTTCAGCTTGCGGATGACGCTGTTGTTATAGTCCGCGATGTAGAGGTTGCCGGCGCCATCCACGGCCAAGCCCAGGGGTTGGTCGAACTCCGCACTGGTGGCCGGGCCGTCGCTATAACCCTTGGTTCCGTTGCCCGCCAGGGTGGTGATGGCGCCGGCCGGGTTCACCTTGCGGATAACCTGGTTATAGGTATCCGCGATGTAGAGGTTGCCCGCGCTGTCCATCGCCACGCCTCCCGGTTGGTCGAGTTGGGCGCTGGCGGCCAGGCCATTGTCACCGCTATAACCCTTGGTTCCGTTGCCCGCAGCCGTGGCGACGATGCCGGGAGTGAACGCCAGGGTCGAGCCCGTGCCGGTACCGGAGATCGGGGTGGTGGCCAACGGGCTGCCGGAGGAATTGATAAGATTGACCGCGCCCATGCGCAGTCCGGGGGCGCGCGGGGCGAAGCCGACCCGCACGGTGCAGGTGGCCGGGCCGCTGAGAGAACTGCCGCAGGTGGTGTTGGCCAGGGTGAAATCGAGGCCGGCCGTGCCCTGGGTGACTACCTGCACCGGGTTGGCGCCGAGGGTGGTGCCGCTGGGGATGTAGTAATCGAGAGTGAAGGTGTCGCTGCAAGGCGCCGGCGTGTGCTGTCCAAAGCAGACGTTGGCCGCCGGCGCCGGCTGCGCCAGTTCGTAAGCGCCGATGTCGCAGCCCGCGCCCTGCGGGCGGGTGACGCCGCGCTGGTCGGTGAGGACCGGGTTTCCCAACGCATCGGTGCATTCGTTCACCGGGATGGCATTCACGGCGGAGCTGGCCGCCATCAGCGCAATGGTCTGGGTGGGTCCGCCATTATTCGCCAGTCCGCTCAGGTCAGACGCGGCGCCAGTGACGTTATTCTGGTCGCCGGCCTGGGTGAAGGAGGTGCAACTGGCGTCGTCCGACAGGTTGTAGCCCGCGGAGGTCATGGTCGTCCCGGCGGCGGAGTAACAGTTTCCGCCGCTGGGCTGGGCCGCCAGAAGCGTGCTCTTGAGCGTTAGCGTGCCATACTCGTATTCGTATATGCCGCCGCCAGAGCTAGCGGAATTGCCGGAGAAGGTGCTGTAGCTCACCGTCGCCGTGCCGATGTTCCAGATGGCGCCGCCGTTTACCCCGGCCGAGTTGCCCGAAAACGTGCTATTGCCGACCGTCAGCCCGGTATAGCTTGCAATAGCGCCGCCATAGCCGGCGGGAACGGAGTTGCCCGAAAACGTGCTGTTGCTCACCGTCAGGCCGCCCGAGCCAAGGCTTTGGATAGCGCCGCCGGCGGCGGAGGCGCTGGTGGTGGTGTTGTTCAAGAACGTGCAGTTGCTCACCGTCAGCGTGGCAGTGCTAAAGATCCCGCCGCCGGCACCGGCTTGATTGCCGTTTTCAATCGTCAAGCCGGATATGCTCACCGTGTCGCCGGTAATGACAAACACCCCGGAGGTGTTGTTCCCGCTGATGGCCAGGCTGGCCGCGCCAGGCCCGCTGATGGTCAGGTTCTGGTTGATTTGGAGGTATCCCTGAGTGAGCGTAATGGTGCCGGTCACGCCGAAGACGATGGTGTCTCCGGCGCCCGCGGCAGCGATCACGGATCGCAGCGTTCCCGGGGACGAGTCATCGGCCAGGCTGGTCACCGTATCGGTCGCGGCCAGGCTGGGCAGAGCTGTGCTAATTACGAGCAGCGTCGCCGCCAGCGCGTGCAGGGATCCGCGCCGGGCGCAACCCATTAGTGAAAGCAAACCGGGTAAACACAACGTCGAAGTTTTCTGCATATCCCCTCGTTTTTTCCTTTGGCGGCTACGCATATTTAGCCTGCTAAACGAAAAGGCGAGAAATCCGCTCAGCGGCGATCACGGGGATGGAATCGAGGTTCTCATGGGTCGAGTTGACCCACAACTCTCCAGGTCTGCGTCGGCTACAAGGCACCATCCGTAAGGTGGATCGGCCGTAGCTATAGCCATGATTGGCTGCCCCACAGCGCAGCTATAGCCGCAACCAAGAGCGCCGGGCTGAGTCCCGGCGTGGCAGACCGAGGGTCCGCTCCACGAAAAAGTAATTGCGGCATCGACAGGGGGGGCAGACAGACTTAGGGCAGAGTCCGCTCCACGGCGCCCTAAACGGAGGTGTTTTTCGCGGTCCGGCTGCTTTAGGCGGCCCTGCGGAGGGGCTTTGGGGTCGCCTGGAGGAGCTTTTTGGCCTCGG
>PLRS01000167.1 GCA_003164035.1 Bryobacterales bacterium
CAGACTGAGAGTCCGCTCCACGGGACTTCCCGACTATACTGTACGACGCGGGTGGGGGGTGGAGGACAAGGCGAGGGCTGTAAGTGGTTGCAGGGATTGGGTGGAATTTATTTGCTAAGGCTGTGACCGCAATCTCGTATTACTATAATCGGACTCTTTTATCCTAAAATACTGAACAACAACGTCGAGCCGGAGAATAAATACTATACGCCGCCGCCTGTCCGGGTGGCGCGGGGGAATGCGCCGCCAATTCCACCTTTGCCGGCGGCGGTCGTCAACAAGCGGAAGGCCCAGGCATGGCTGCGGCTAGGTGTCAGGGGGAGCACGGCCGCCTATGACGAGGTGGTCAATGTCTACACCCGCACCGACGGCACATTGCCGATCGGTTATGACGAGAAGATTCTGGTCGCCATCTGGAAGAAGCTGGTCACCGACGCGCCGCCCTATCGCGCCCCGGACCCGGCCACGCCCTATCCGTCCAGCGTCGGGGGGATGGCTTTGCTCAAACGCATTCTGGCCGAGTTGCGGACCGAGGTGTTGCCGCCGCGGGGCGACGTGGCCTGGGAGAATTGGGCCCTGTTCGTGTACGGCGCGGCCATGACGGTGCAGGCATTTCCGGACGGCAACAAGCGCGCGTGCCGGGCCGCGTACGCCCTCATCATGTGCAGCGCGAACATACCCTTCCGGGCTCCGAACGCCACTCTTGGGAGCAAACTCGCGGACATGAAGTAGGGTGCGCGACCGGACCGGCATCGGCAGCGGCGGTGCGGATCGGCTCACACGGCAAGACGGCGAACAGTGTCCCGGCTCCCTTCGAGTTCGGTTCGGCGCCATCCCGGAACGAGCCGCAACGAGATCCATCCACAGGGTCGACGGAACCAAACCGTCGAAGGGCGCCGGCAGGCGAAAGACGCCGGCTTAACGAAAGCGGCCAATTGCGGGGCAGGGTTGAAAACGCGCCGGGACGAGTCCCGGCGTAGCAGACTGGGAGTCCGCTCCACAATTCTCATGAGCTTGCGAGGGCCGTAGGCCCCGAGACGACAGACCACGAAAAACGATGGTCTGCCCCACGGAAGAGCGCAGGGCAGACTGTTCAGCGAAACAAGAGAAGCCGAGATGACTCTCGGCTCAGCAGGCTTGACAGCCTGCGGCACGGGTTCAGGCGTGTTACCATTCATCCCGGCCATGTCTCACAACCATTTCGACCTTGCGGCGGCGGCGCGGCAGGAAATGCTGGATCGCGGGTTTGAACCGGATTTCTCGCCGCAGGTCCAACAGCAGCTTGCAGAAATTGAGGACGTGCCCGAATCGGGGCTGCGCGATCTGACTTCGCTCGACTGGTCGTCGATCGATAACGACGATTCGAAAGATCTGGATCAGATCGAATGGGCGGAACGGACGGCGGAGGGATTCCGCGTCCTGGTGGGGGTGGCGGACGTGGATTCGAAAGTCGCGCGGGCCACTCCCATCGACGCACATGCTCGCGCCGCCACTACCAGCGTCTACACCGGCATTCGCATTTTCCCGATGCTGCCGGAACGGCTCTCGACCGATGTGACCTCGCTGAACGAGAACCAGAACCGCGCGGCGGTCGTCATCGACATGCAGATCGCCGCCGATGGCACGCTGGGCGCCAGCAATATCTATCGCGCGCTGGTAGCCAACCGCGCCCAGTTGACTTACAACGCGGTGGGCGCGTGGCTGGAAGGCACGGGGCCGATGCCGCCCAAGCTGGCGGCGCGGGCCGATCTGGCGGCGCAGTTAAAGCTGCAGGACGAAGCCGCCGGCGCGTTGCGGGACGCGCGCCACCGCCTGGGGGCGCTGGTCTTCGACCGGCTGGAACCGGAGCCCGTCATTCGCAACGGCAAGGTGGAAGACATCGCCGCGCGCGCCGCCAACCGGGCGTCGCACCTGATCGAAGATTTCATGATTGCGGCCAACGAGGCGATGGCGCGGTACCTTTGCGGGGCCGGGGTCTCCTCCATCCGGCGGGTGGTGAGGGAGCCGAAGCTGTGGGGGCGAATTGTGGAGCTGGCCGCGCAGTACCATTCGAAATTGCCAGCCGAACCCGATGCGGGCGCGTTGAACGCTTTTCTGGTGAGCCGCAAGCAGGCGGATCCGGTTCACTATCCCGACCTTTCGCTGACGGTGCTGAAGCTGATGGGATCGGGCGAATATGTATTGATGCGGAAAGGGGACGATGCGCTGGGGCATTTCGGCCTGGCCGCGCACGACTACACCCATTCGACCGCGCCCAATCGGCGTTTCGCCGACCTGGTTACGCAGCGCCTGGTGAAGGCGCTCGCCGCCCAACGCCCGGCGCCTTATTCGGACGACGAACTGGCCGCGATCGCGCGCGACTGCACCTTCAAGGAAAATGCGGCGCGCAAGGTGAACCGCGACATGCAGAAGCGCATCGCCGCGGTGGCGCTGGCGTCGCGCATCGGGCAGATTTTCTCGGCGGTGGTGACCGGAGTCACGCCCAAGGGGGTATTCGTGCGTATTGTGCAGCCGGCCGCCGAAGGGCGCCTGATGCGGGGAGAGGGCGGCGTGAAAGTTGGCGATCGATTGAGTGTAAGCCTGCTCGCGACCGACCCGGCGCGCGCCTTTATCGATTTCGCCCGGCAGTAGGATGGCACCTGCCGCATTCACCGCACGATCCGCGTCACGCCGGCCATGGAAGCGGGTATTAAGGATCCCGCGTGGGATCTTAAAAGAATTCTCGCGTGATGGAATCAGAGTGGCGGGTGCGACGGGAAGTCGCAACCATGCGTAACGGCTCGGGTCAACTAACGTCTTTCCACGGTGGTAGAATCAGTCCACCATGAGCCCCGACGAACAGGATGCCGCAGTCCTTCGAATTGTAAAAGACCGCGCCGAAGCGAAACGGCGGCGCGCACTCTTGGAGAGCGAACTCCAAGCCGCAGGCAAAGCCTTGCATGTAATCTCGGAGGCCCTTCCCTTGCTGGGATCACCCGTCGTGAACATACCTGTTCTATTGAAATTGATCGATGAGAATGCCGAACTACTCGCACCGTCGAAGTTGGTCCAAATGATGAAGGAATACGCGGACCTTACCACTCAGATCGCAGATCTGGACGCAAGTGCCAAAGCGGCCGGGTTCGAGTGAAATCAAGAAAGGTTCCAGGCACTTTTCAGGCACTACCCAAGTAGGAGGGCGCCGAATCGTGGCAAACTGGAAAGCAGGATGACGCTTGAGAAGTTCTTGTTGGCGGCGGTGACGATTGCGGCGGCGGCCGCCATAGCAGCCTCGGTGCCGCAGCCTGTCAGCCAGATTGGGACCATCGATTTCTTCGGCTACGGCGCGCTGGACGCGGCGCGGCTGGAGCGGGTGCTGCCGTTCAAGCCGGGCGACCCGCTGCCGACGACAGAACTGCGGGATGAGGCCGAGCAGACGATTTCGAGAGTGGCGGACCGCCCTTCGGTGACGGTGAGTTCCATCTGCTGCCAGGCGGACGGGCGCTTCTCGGTGTTCGTGGGCATGGCGGAGGCGAGTGCGCCTTTCATCGATTTCAACGAACGCCCCGCGGGCGACCACAAATTTCCGGCCGGCGTGCTGGACGTGTTCAAGAAAATGGATCAATTCTGGCAGGCGGCGGTTCAGGCCGGCCACGCGACCGAGGACGACTCCCAGGGGTACGCCCTACTCGACGATCCCGACACGCACTTCGAACAGATCAAACTGCGGGATTGGGCTCGCGCCAATTTTCAAGTAGTCTTTAAGATACTGGACAGTTCGCGGTACCAGGAACAGCGCGCCTACGCCGCCGAGGCCCTGGGTTACCTGAAGCGTTCGCCGCGGCAGGTATACGCGTTGGTGCAGGCCTCGTTCGACGCCAATGGCGGCGTGCGCAATAACGCTCTCCGCGCCTTGGCCATCGTGGTGAAAGCCGGGCCGGAGCTGATCTCCGAGGTTCCGGCCGAACGCTTCATTCCGCTGCTGCATTCGCCGGAGTGGAGCGATCGCAACAAGACCGCGCTACTGTTCGAGACGCTAACCGAATCGCGCGAGCGGGCGGTGCTGGGCGCTTTGCATTCCGAAGCGCTGGAGCCTTTGCGGGAGATGGCGCAGTGGAAGGACTGGCGGCATGCGCAATCCTCCGCCCGCCTGCTGGGCCGCATCACGGGAATGGAAGAAGCGCAGATCGACAAGCTCATCGCCTTCCATGATGTAGAGGACATCCTGAAAGCCATACACTCAGTGCCTGTCAGGAAATAACCATGCCAACCCGACGTGGCGCACGCACTCGTGCGTGCCGCGTCGGCACTTTTGCCGACGCTCGGCGCACCATACGCGAGCGGGTGTCGAGAGAGTCTCGACACGGCATGCACGAGTGCGTGCGCCACGGCGGGCTCCGGGATTTGGCATGGTTATTTCATTACCTAAGGGGCCGCTGGCTAACCCGGCGATCCGAGCAGGGAGATCGGGACCGATTGACAATCGGTCCTGGGCAGGCGCTTCCGCCTGCGGCGACAGGCCAGGAGGCCTGTCCTACGAGGGTTCCCGCAGGCGCCTGGCGAACTTTTCGCCCTTGGTAAACTCCTCCTGCAGTTGGCGGGTCCGAAGGTTTTCGCGCAGGTGCTCCAGTTCCTGGATATAGTCGCCGAGGGCGCGGGCGATGTGATCGGTATTGGTGGCCACGATGTCGCGCCACAAATCGTAGGAGCTCAACGCCAGGCGGGTCATATCCTTCAAGCCCGGCCCGTATAGCGGCGGAACGGCGCCTTGCCATTGGGCTTCGAGCACGGCGGCGAGCGCGGTGGAGGCCAGTTGCGGCACGTGCGAGGTGCGGGCGACCAGGCGGTCGTGGGCGTCGCAATCGAGCACGGCGATGCGCGCGCCGATCCGGTCCAGCCAGCGGCGGAAGTCGCGGGCGGCGGGAGTTTCGAGCTCGCCCGGCTCGTCGGGCGCAAGCGCCCAGGGATGGCCGCGAAACAGCTCGGCGTCCGCCGCGACCGCACCGCGGCTCTCCTTGCCGGCCATGGGATGGCCGCCGAGGAACTGGCAGCGGGTCAGGACTTGCCGCGCCAGGTCGACGATTTCGCACTTGGTCGATCCGGCGTCGGTCACCAAAGCACCAGGCTTGACCAGCGGGTCGAGATGGCGGATGGTATCGAGAATCCTGCCGATGGCCTGAGACAGAAAGACGAGATCGGCCGCGGCCACGGCTTCGGCCAGCGGCGCGCCGCGGTCGATGGCCCCGCGTGCCATGGCATCGGCCAGAGCCGCCGGCGAACTGACGCCGACGATGGCGCCGTCGAAGCCGGCTTTGCGCAGGGCCAGTCCGAACGACGCGCCGATCAATCCGGTTCCGACGATGGTTACCTGGCGCATCAACGTTCCAGCCTAACAGGCAGTGACAAAGACCCAGGTGGGACAGACGATCGTTTTCTGTCGTCTGTCGGGCAGGCGTGGCCTAAGGACGCCTGACAGACCACAAAAGACGATGGTCTGTCCCACCCTGCCCGCGCCACGGGGTGCTCTGCCGGCTCCCGCACTATACGCTCCGGCCGACCGCGGTCGCGATCTGGCGCAACTGCGCGGTGAGCTCTACGAACTGGCGCGGGCCCAGCGCTTGCGCGCCTTCGCTCAGTGCGCGATCGGGATCGGGATGGACTTCCAGGATTACCCCGTCGGCGCCGGCGGCCACGGCGGCGCGGGCCATCGGCGGAACCTTATCGCGGCGGCCGGTGGCCTGACACGGATCGGCCAGGATCGGCAGGTGCGAGAGCTTTTTCACCACCGGAATGGCGGAAAGGTCGAGCGTGTACCGGGTGTAGGTTTCGAAAGTACGAATGCCGCCTTCGCTCAGGATGACGTCGTAGTTGCCGCCGGCCAGAATGTGTTCGGCCGAGAGCAGCAGATCCTCCACGGTGGCGGCAATGCCACGCTTCAACAGCACCGGCCTGGACTGCTTGCCCAGTTCGTCCAGCAGGCGGAAATTCTGCATGTTGCGCGAGCCCACTTCAAGAATGTCGGCATAGCGCGCGACCAGCGGGATCTCGGTATGGTCGATGACTTCGCTCACCACCAGCAGGCCGTGGCGCTCGGCCGCCTGCCGCAGCAGCACGAGCCCCCGTTCACCGGGACCTTCGGCGCCGTAAGGCGAATCGTTGCGCAGAAAGACGCCGGCGCGGAGCAGCGATGCTCCAGCCTGGGCCGCCATTTCCGCCGAGCGCTCCAACAGCTCGCGGCTTTCCACTCTGGCCGGACCGGCCAGCATCACCACCCGATTGCCGCCGATCTCGACACTCCGGTCGACAGGGCCGGCGCGGACCACCGTCCCCTGCGGGCGAAAGCTACGGCTGGCCAGCTTGTAAGGCGATGCGATGCGATGCGCTTCCTTCACGCCATCCATCACTTCGAAGACCGAAAGATCGGATTCGGTCTTGCCTCCCACGCCGCCAAGCACGGTGTGTACCACGCCGGTGGAGCGGTGCACGTCGAAACCCATGTCCACCATGCGGTCGATGACGGCTTCGATCTGTTCGTCGGTGGCGCCGGCTTGCATTACGATGACCATTTATTTGGCTCCGTCCGATTCCATGCGGATGCGCTGGATGCGGCGCATCTCGTCGATGACGCGCTCGAAGATGCCGCGCAATTGGGCGTTGGTGAGCGGGCCCTGGTTGGCCGAGTTCACGTTGGCGAAGACCAGCTCTTCGCGTTTCGGCTCGTAGATCGGCAACTGGGCCTGGCGCTTCACCCGGCCGATGTCCTCCACCACGCGGGTGCGCTGGTTGAGCAGGGCGACGATCTGGCGATCGACTTCGTCGATGTGCTCGCGCAACTCGTCCAGTTCGAGGCGCGCCTGTTCTTCCGTCATGCCTTCCCCTTCGCGGCGGGAGATTCGAAGCCGGCTTTGAGCTGGCGCGCGAAATCCTGCAAATGGGCCGCCAGGCTCGGGTCTCCGCCATAGCGTTCAATGAGGCGCACGATAGCGCTGCCCACCACCACGCCTTCCACCTGCCGGCCCAATTCAGCCACATGTTCCGGCTTCGAGACGCCGAAACCAACTGCCAGCGGCAGCTTGGTAAACCGGCGCATGGCTTGGACCAGCGGCGCTACCGAAGCGGAAATGGAATCGCGCTCGCCGGTGACGCCGGTGCGCGAAACCAGATAGACGAAGCCGGTGGAGTAGCGCGCCACCAACTCCAGCCGTCGCGGCGTGGAAGTGGGCGCCGCCAGAAACACGGTGTCGAGCCCGGCTCCATGCATGGCGGCGACATAGTCGTGGGCCTCTTCCACCGAGGCGTCGGTGAGCAGGCAGCCATCGATGCCGGCATCCGCGGCATCGCGGGCCAGGCGTTCGAGGCCGTAGCGTATCACCGGATTCAGATAGGTAAACAGCAGCAGCGGCACTTCCGAACGGTCCCGGATGCGGCGCGCGGCTTCCAGCACGCCGGCCAAGGTGGCGCCGGCGCGCAAGGCGCGTTCTCCGGCCCGTTGAATGACCGGGCCATCGGCGACCGGATCCGAAAAAGGCACGCCCAGTTCGATCAGGTCGGCGCCGCCGCGAACCAGCGCTTCGACCAGCGCGGGCGTGGCATCGAGCGACGGATCGCCGGCGGTCAGATACGCGATCAGGGCTTTGCCGCCGCCGCGGGCCAGGTTGTCAAAAAGCTTGCCGATTCTAGTAGGCACTTCGCACGCTCCGGCGTCCGACGCCATCGTGGCGCGCGCACTGCTGCGCAATGCCAGTCAGATGGTGGGGCGGACCCCCTGGTCCGCAGCCGGCCCCCTGGCCGGCTTGCTGGCCGTGATAAGCGGTTGATGGTTCGAAGGAAGAGCGGGTCCAGGGGGACCCGCGCGGACCAGGGGGTCCGCCCCACCACCCGAGCGGAATCCCACATTTGCGAAAACTAGGAGG
This sequence comes from Bryobacterales bacterium, assembly GCA_003164035.1. Lineage (GTDB taxonomy): Bacteria > Acidobacteriota > Terriglobia > Bryobacterales > Bryobacteraceae > JBEKYD01. Next base: position 7,893 of record PLRS01000167.1, read on the forward strand.
CATCGCGCACTCCTGCGTGCCGCTCGTGCTCCCGGTAGCGGCGTCCGGTGTGGGGCAGGGTCGAAAACGCGCCGGGACGAGTCCCGGCGTGGCAGACTGAGAGTCCGCTCCACAATTTTCATGCGCTTGCGCGGGCCGCAGGCCCGGAGACGACAGACCACAAAAAACGATGGTCTGCCCCACGGTAGTCTGCCTATGCGACTCCCTCATGCCTGATCCAGCTCTTTCAAGTTTTCGCGGTAGATGTCGATGTCTTTATCGCCGCGGCCGGAGAGGTTGACGAGGAAGATCTTGCCCACGGCTTGGGGCGCGCGGCGGAAGGCTTCGGCCAGGGCGTGCGCCGATTCCAGCGCGGGGATGATGCCTTCGACGCGCGAGAGCTTACAGGCGGCTTCCAGGGCTTCGGAATCGGACGCGGCTACATATTCGGCGCGGCGTCGATCGTGGAGCAGGGCGTGCTCGGGACCGATCATGGCGTAGTCCAGGCCGGCCGAAATCGAATGCGTCAGCGAAACCTGCCCGTCGCCATCCTGCAGCAGGTAGCTGTAGGCGCCCTGCAGCACGCCCGGCGATCCGCCGCGAAAACGGGCGGCGTGCAGGCCGAGCTCTTCGCCACTGCCTCCGGCTTCGATGCCGACCAGCGCCACGCCATCGTCCGGCAGGAAAGCGTGGAAAATGCCGATGGCGTTCGAGCCGCCGCCCACGCAGGCGAAGACCGTATCGGGCAGGCGGCCTTCGGCTTGGAGGATCTGGCGTCGGGCCTCTTCGCCGATGATCTTCTGAAAATCCCGCACCATCATGGGATAGGGATGCGCGCCCAGGGCCGAGCCCAGCAGGTAATACGTATCGCCAACGTTGGCCACCCAGTCGCGCATGGCCTCGCTGATGGCGTCTTTGAGCGTCCGGCTGCCGCTCGAAACGCCGGTCACCTTGGCCCCCAGCAGGCGCATGCGGAAGACGTTCAACCGCTGCCGGCGCATGTCTTCCTCGCCCATGTAGACGACGCATTCGAAACCGAGCAGCGCGCACACCGTAGCTGTCGCTACGCCGTGCTGGCCGGCGCCGGTTTCGGCAATGATGCGGCGCTTGCCCATGCGGCGGGCCACGAGCGCCTGTCCCAGGGCGTTATTGATCTTGTGCGCGCCGGTGTGGAGCAGGTCTTCGCGCTTGAGCCAGATGCGGGCGCCGCCTAACGCTTCGCTCAAGCGCCGCGCATAGTAGAGCGGGGTGGGCCGGCCCGCAAAGGCTGCGAGCAACTGGGCGAGCTCGGCCTGAAATGCCGGGTCGTCGCGGGCTTCCAGGTAGGCTTGTTCCAGTTCCTCGATGGGCGCCATCAGGACTTCCGGCACGAACCGCCCGCCGTAAGGTCCGAAATGGCCGGTGGCATCGGGCTGCGCGGTCACGACCGGAGCGCCGCCTCGGCCGCCCGCAGAAACTCTCTCATCTTTCTGCGATCCTTCTTGCCCGGCTCGCTTTCGATGCGCGAGCAGGCGTCCACACCCCAGGGGTGCGCCAGTTCGACGGCGCGCGCCACGCTCGACGCATCCAGGCCGCCGGCTACGATAATCGCCTTGGGAGACTCCGCCGCGCGGCGCCAATCGAACGCCTTGCCAGTGCCGCCGTAAAGTTCGCCGGCCGGGCCATCCAGCAGGAGGGCCTCGGCGGGAGCGTCGCGGTACGGCGCGAAACTGAAGTCCGCCGTCACGCGCGCCGCTTTCCATACGGCGATCGCTTGCGGATAGCGGTCCGCCGGTTCCTCGCCATGCAGTTGCGCCACATCCAGCCCGGCGATGCGCGCGATCCGTTCGACCGTTGCCGGCGCCTCGTTCACAAACACGCCCACGCGCCGCACGCCGGGGGGGGATTCAATGCCGGCGGCTTTTTCCGGCGCGAGATAGCGCGGGCTGGCGGGGTAAAAGTTGAAGCCGATGGCGGTGGCGCCGGCATCGATGGCGGCGGAGGCATCTTCCTGGTTGGTGATGCCGCAGATTTTGAGAATGGGGCCGCCTGTCATGCCGCCACCAACCGACCCAACGCGGCAGCGGGGTCGCCGGCCTTCATGAGGTGCTCACCCACCAGAAACGCGTCATAGCCGGCGGCGCGCAGGCGAGCGACGTCGCTGGCATCGTGAATCCCGCTCTCGCTCACCAGCACCGCGCCAGCCGGCATGAATTCAGCCAGGCGCAAGGAAGTTTCCAGGGTGACTTCAAAAGTCGACAGGTTGCGGTTGTTGACGCCGACGATCTCGGCGCCCGCGGCAACGGCGATGTCCAACTCGCGGCGGTTATGGACCTCGACGAGGGCGGCCATCTGGTAGCGCGCGGCAGCCTCGCGAAAGTCGCGGATCTCGCGCTCGGTGAGGATGGCCGCGATCAGCAGGATGGCATCGGCGCCGTGAGCCGCGGCCTGAAGAACATGCTCCGGCGCAATGGTAAAGTCCTTGCGCAGCACGGGCACGCGCACCGCCGCGCGGGCGGATTCCAGGTCTGCCAGGCTGCCTTGGAAAAAGGCTTCGTCGGTGAGCACGGAAATTGCCGCCGCACCGCCCGATTCGTAAGCCGCCGCGATCCGCGCCGGGGCGAAATCGGCCGCGAGCAAACCCTTGCTGGGCGAGGCCTTTTTCACTTCGGCGATGATGGCGGGCGCGCGCCCGATGAGCGCGGCACGGAAATCCCGGCGCGCCGCGGCGTGTGCCTGGGCGCGACGCTCCCAGTCTGGGGACGGGAACACGCCCGCGGCTAACTCGGCGCGTTTTTGGGCCACAATGCGAGCCAGAATGTCGGGAACGGTATCAGTCAAGGGTTTCATTTCATGGTATCAAACGCTCTTAGGTGTTCCGCGAGGGTGCTTAACCGATCTGCCCGCTCCCTCGCGGTCGCGGCTCGGTAGGCGACTGAAAACACGCGGCACTCGTAACCGAGCCGCGACCGCGAGGGAGCGGTTTCCGCGCCTAACCGTGAAATCCCCAGATCGGTTAAGCACCCGTTCCGTGGTTGGAAACCCGGTGGGACAGACGATCACTCTTTGTCGTCTGTTGCGTCTGTTCCACACTAGCGTGCGCCACGAGGCGCCGGCAGCGCTTCGGGGCACAACAGCCGTGCTCCGCCCCAACCGGCGCCGCGAAATTTGCCGGGCGCCGCGGTGAATACCAGCTTGTAGCTGGCGGGCTCGAACGGGGGCTCGGGCGGCTGCTCGCCGCGCGGATAAACCAGGGCGAGGTACTTGAGGATGCCGAAGATGTCCGCGTCTTCGGGCTGGCGCAGGCGGTAGCCGTTGGAACGGAAATGGATCGCCGTGCCCTGGCCGGAGAGCCGCCACGCCAGAAATGCGCAACAGGCGATGGCGTGCTCGAACCAGGCATCCAGATCGTGGGGCAGTTCGCGGTCCAGGAACAGTTCCACCACCGGCTCCTGTTCACGCGCGAATTCGCGGACTTGCAGACTGCCCACGTGGGCGGACGCCTTCCAATCCACGTGCCGCGCGCTCTCGAAAGTCTCATAGGGGCGGATGCGGTAGAAATCGCGGCCCAGCCCGCGGTAGTGGCTTTCGATTTCACCGTTAATGCCCGCAAGCAGGTCTTCGAAGCCGGGCTGCGGATCGATCCGCGGATAAACCAGAGTTTCACGCTGGAGGGTGACGCTGGCGGAGCGGTCGAGGAAACCGAACGGGAAGGAAGTCGACACGGCGAACCCGTTGGTGCGGTAGAGGCCGCGGCGCGGGAAACTGGCGTCCACGGTTTGCTCCAGGGTCGCGCCGATCGGCAGCAGCGGGAAGAACACCGGATGGCGCAGAGTGGGGCGATCGGCCGCCGGGATTCCCTCCACGCGGATGGCGAACGACGGCATCAGCAATTTCCGATTGCTCACGCTCATGCGGCCCGGAACGAACCGGCCGGCGGAAACGTGCTCCGGCACCACGTAATCCACTTCCAGCCCGGCCAGGCACAACCGGCTGATCAGTCCGGAAACCAGCAGCGTCGACATCAGCGCGCAGGCAAACAGAAGAATGAGATTATTGGCCGTGAGAATGGCCGACGCGGTGAGGGCAACCGTGGCCAGCACAAACACGGTACCGCCGCGCGTCGTCCGATAGCGGATGGAACGCCGCAGCACGCGGAACAGAGCGGCCAGGAGTGCGCGAAGGCGTGGCATCATCGGCGCTTTCGTCTGAACCAACTACAGCATGAAGCGCTGGCGGAACTCAAGCGGTGGAGACGGTCAGCCACGGACTGGTCTATTCTGGAAAGCAAGTGCTTCAGGGAAACGCCAGCCGGCTGAGGAAGGTTCTTCGGATATTGGGCGCCGCCGGTTTGACGTGTGCCGCGGTGCGCCCGGCCGGCGCTCCGCTGGCGCCGTTGGGCGTGTGCGAAGTGCTGCGCGATCTCGCGAGGCTCGAAGGGAAGGCCATCCCGGTGGTGGGCCGCTATTCCTACCGCGAGAACGGCCGCTGGATGAGCGAGCAGGCGTGCGACACGCCCGCGCCGGCGCCCCCGGAATTGTGGCTGCTCGAAAGCAGTGCGGACGGCCCCATGCCGCCGCGCGATTACGAAATCGACGCGGTGGTGCTGAAGCGCAAGCGAATCGAAATGGAACGGCGCACGTCGCTCGGCAAATTCCGCTTCGGCACCCCGGATTACGACCGCTGGGCGATCGTCTATGGCCGCGTGGAAGCGCGCAAAGCCGACGACGCTAAAATCGCTCCCGCCAACCTGGTCTTTCGCGGCAGCGGCGCGGTGCTGATTTTGCCGGCGGAACCGTAAGGCAACCTCTCCCCGAGCGGCACTATAGCCAATCCGACTTCACCCGGTACGGATGGGTGTATACTGTTGGCGCGCCGCGGGTCCCGACCACGACTCTTGCGGCGAATCCAATGCCTCACCGTCCCGTGCCACCTGGCGTCGGTGTTGGAGTGAACCGCGAGGTTGACCGTCTCGAATCGAAGAATACGACTATGGCGAACACATCCATTGGCAATAAATCCTGTTTCTCCGCCGGACTGTTCCAGCCCCTGGTCGCCGTAATGGCGGCGGGGTGGTTTCTGCTGGCGCCGGCCTGGGGACAAGTTTTCACCATGACCCGCGAGCAGTTGATCAAATACACCGCCAAGAGCCCTTACGACCGCTTTCCGGACGGGAGACCGAAAGTTCCCGACGCGCTTCTCGAGAAGTTCAAGGATATGTCGTCGGAAGAAATCGGCCTGGCGCGGAGCGGGTTCCCCAACCAGTTCGTCGGCAGCCTGCAGGTTCTGCACCCGGAGAAAAAACTGATTGGCCGGGCGGTGACCCTGCAACTGATGCCTCTGCGGCCCGATATTGCGGAGGTCGATGCCGCCGAGTGGAAAGCCCAAGGGCATCAACGGCCGCGCGATCACCAGACTGCCCTGGACCTGCTTCAACCCGGCGACGTCATCGTGGTCGACGTATTCGGAAGCGTTGCCTCGGGCGGCGTGATCGGCGACAACCTGGCCTTCTTCATTATGACCACCACAAAGGCCGGCTTTGTCATCGACGGCGCCATCCGCGACCTGGACGGCATCTCGCCGTTCGATCTGGCCGGATACTTCAAGGGCGCCACCCCGCCCGCCATTCATAATGTGATGGTGGCCGGGATCAATATCCCCGTCCGCATCGGCGACACTACGGTGATGCCGGGCGACGTCGTCTTCGGCGACCGCGAGGGCGTGTCTTTCATCCCTCCGCACCTGGTGCAGGGGATTGTCGACGAGGCGCAGATCACCCACCTTCATGACGATTGGACGAAAATGAAGTTCGCCCAGGGTAAGTACAAGTCGACGGATATCTACAGCCGGCCGCGCGATCCAGAATTGCTCAAGGAATACGAGGACTATCTGAAGCAGAAGCTCAGTCCGGGCGCCTACGAAGAGTACCTGAAGACGAGGCCGCCGGCACGCCAGTAGGGAGCGGTTTCCTGGTGGGGCAGGCGGTTCCGCCTGCCAGCCAATCCTCTCACGGCTCCTCGGGAGCGGTCCCATTGTCAAACGGCCCCGTGACCGGCCCGCGCCGCAACGTCCGCGCTACCATGGAGTCGTGATGTTGTCGCGCTTGATTTGTTTCGCCTCCGCCCTGTCGCTGATGGCTCAGACGGCGGCCGCTCCTGGCGACACCGCCCGCAAGGCGCTCGATCTGCTTCTGGGCGGCAAGTACGCCGAGTTTTCGGCCATGCTCTCGCCCCCGTTCAAGGCCGCCACCACCGAGGCCGGTTTTGGCAGATTAGTTGCCGAGGTCAAGAGCTGGGGCGCGGTCGGTAAGATCGGAGACCCGGCCGTGCAGGATATGGGCGTCAATGCCGTTGTCACCATTCCGGTGAGCTTCGCCACCCAGAACATCAATTTCCAGTTCGGCGTGAACAGCGGAACGGGGCTGGTTTCCGCCATGTTGATGCGGCCCGGCGCCACCAGTTGGCAGCGGCCGGAATACAGCGATCCCAAAGCCTTCCGCGAACGCGAAGTCACCTTCGGAGAAGGCGAAAACAAGCTGCCCGGATTGCTGACCGTTCCCGCCTCCGGCCCAGGGCCGTTTCCGGCCGTTCTGCTGGTGCAAGGGTTCGGCCCCAAGGATAAGGACGACACCTCCCTCGCCGTGAAGCCGGCGCGCGACCTGGCCGAAGGCCTGGCCACCCGCGGCATCCTGACCATGCGTTACGAGAAGCGGACCAAGCAATACTTTCAGAGAATGCAGGGCAAGCCCTATACCGCCGACGACGAAACCGTGAACGACGCCGTCGCCGCCCTCGAGTTTCTCCGCCGGCAGCCCGGTGTCGACGCTCATCGCGTGTTCCTGCTGGGCCACGATCTGGGCGGGTACCTGGCTCCCCGCATCGCCACCGACGATGGCAAGCTGACTGGCTTGATTATGCTCGGCGCCAACGCGAGCCCGCTCGAGGACATCATGATCTCCGAGCTGGCATCGGTCGGGGTGTCGCAAAAGAATATCGATGCCGCCAAGCTGCAAGCCGCGCGCGTCAAGAAGCTGGAAACGGCCGACGCCGATGCGCCCCCTATCATGGGCCTGCCGGCGGAATACTGGCTTGACCTGAAGGGCTACAACCCGGTCGAGGTCGCCGGCAAACTCAACATCCCGATCCTGGTGATCCACGGCGGGCGCGATTTTCAGGTGCCCCCGCAGGATTTCACGCTCTGGCAGGAGGGCCTGGGCGAACATCGCAACGTCACCCTCCACAGCTTTCCGGCTCTCGATCACCAGATGGTGGCGGGCGAAGGCAAGAGCACCGAGGCCGATTATAAGAAACCCGGTCACGTGGCTCCCGAAGTCGTCGATGAAATCGCTAAGTTCATCGTCCGGTAAGAACCGAAGCCCGCTTTCAAACTCATGAATTGGAACGATGCCGCTCAAGACCTGTTGAACCAGATCCTCTCCCAGACTCCCCGTCCGGTGCGCGGCCAAACCGAAGCGCAACTGCAGGGCGCGGCCGAGGCCCTGGCGGAGCAGGACGGGAAGAACCGCGTCGGCGTGGAAACCGTAATCGCCGCCTGGGTCGAGGTCACCCCCGAAACCCTCCGCCCCGATTTGCCACGCCTGATGGAGAGCTTCGGTCTCGATCCGGAAGAGTACCGGCACCTGTTGGAATAGCCCACCCCATGAACAATCTCCTTCGCCGCCAGGCCCGCCAGATCTTCGATGAAGCGCTACGCGCGGCCGATCCCGAAGAGGCCGTCGAGCGGCACCTCCGTACCATCGACTTCGACCGTTTCCAGCGGATCTTTGTGCTGGGCGCGGGCAAAGCCGGCGCGTCCATGGCGCACGCCGCCGAACGCGTGCTCGGCAAGCGCATCACCGCCGGGCTGTTGAATGTCAAGGACGGTCACCTGGCCGAGCTCGCGCACATCGAGCTCCAGCAAGCGAGGCACCCGTTGCCCGATGAACGCGGCGTGGCCGGTTCCGAGCGCATCGCGGCCCTGGCGGAAGGCGCCGGCTCGGGCGACCTGGTACTCTGCCTGATCTCCGGCGGCGGTTCGGCCCTGCTGCCGCTTCCCGCCGACGGCATTACTCTCGCCGAAAAGCAGGAAGTCACCAAGCTGCTGCTCGCCTGTGGCGCCGACATCTACGAAATCAATACCCTGCGCAAGCACCTTTCGCGCATCAAGGGCGGTCAACTGGCGCGCATGGCCGCGCCCGCCACGGTGGAAGCCCTGCTGCTGAGCGACGTAATCGGCGACGACCTGAGCGTGATCGGCTCCGGTCCAACCGCTCCCGACGCGTCCACCTTCGCCGACGCCGCGGCCATTGTCGACCGCTACGGGCTGGGGCCGCGCCTGCCCGATGCCGTGCGCCTGCGCCTGGAGCGCGGCGCGCGCGGCGAAATCGCCGAGACACCCAAACCCGGCGACCCGCTGTTCGAGCGCGTGCGCAATACCGTCGTGGGCGGCAATCGCCTGGCGCTCGATCGCGCCGCCGCCTGCGCCGCCGGTTTAGGCTTCCACACCCTTGTGCTGGCTTCGACCATCCAGGGCGAAACCCGCGATGTGGCGCGCATGCACGCCGCCATCGCCCGCGAAGTGGTCGAATCCGGCAGACCCGCGTCGCCGCCCGCCGCTATCGTCAGCGGCGGAGAAACCACCGTGAACTTGCGCGGCGCCGGCCTGGGCGGGCGCAACCAGGAGTTCGTTCTGGCCGCCGCCATCGATATCGCCGGCCTTCCCAACGTGGTGGTGTTCAGCGCCGGCACGGATGGAACCGACGGGCCCACCGACGCCGCCGGTGCCGTTGCGGACGGCGAAACCCTGGCGCGCAATCCCGCCGCCGCCGCATACCTGGAGCGCAACGATTCCTACCATTATTTCGCGCCCCTCGGAGACCTGGTCATGACCGGCCCCACCAACACCAACGTGGCCGACGTGCATATTCTTCTAATCGGTGCGCCGGCGTGAGTTTCTGGCGCAAAGAAGTCGTGGATGTCGCCCTCGGCGCCGAAACCCGCCGCCAGATGGCCGAACAGCGCGCCTGGATCGAGCGAGAGCCCGCCAATCCGCGCCCCTATTTTCACCTGGCCCAGTTCTACCGCATGGAAGGCCGCGAGGATGACGGCCTCGGCCTCCTGCTTGAAGCCGTGCGTCTCGACCCCCAATTCGCCCCTGCCCACGCTGCCCTGGCCGAAATCTACGCCGTCCGCGGCGATTACCCCGCCGCCTGGCGTCACGCCCGTGCCGCCGAGTCTCATGGCGACCCGCGCGCCGCCGACATGCTCCGCCGCCACCAGGTGGGACAGGCTTCCTAGCGTTGGCTGTCAAGCCTGCGGAGCGGAGAGTGTAGGTCTTGTGCGTCTGGCCAAGGTCCAGCCAGGCACTTCGTGCACTTCGAGCGTCGTCGCGGCGCGGGGTGAAAACCGGCCGCCGCTCCGCTTCCCGCGCGCCTATAATCGGTTATGCGGAACGTGTCGCGCCGTTTATTTCTGGGAGTTTCCGCCGTGAGCGCCCTGGCCGCCGAGTCCGGCGGCGATTACCGGATCCTCGATCCCCATGTACATGTCTGGAAGCACGATCCCCAGTATCCGTTCGCTGCCGGGGCCAAAGTGCCCGACCGCGACGCCACGCCGGAGCAACTGCTGGCGTTGATGAAGGCCAACGGCGTCGCCCGCACGGTCATCATACAGGTGATTCACTACCGTTATGACAACGCCTACCTGGCGTCCGTGCTGAAACGATACCCGGCGATGTTTCAAGGCGTGGCGCGGGTAGATCCGCTCGATCCGGCCGCTCCCGACCACCTTTCCCACCTCACCGAAGAGGGTTTTCGAGGGGTTCGTTTGAGCCCTGCCGGCGACGCCTCGGGGGATTGGTTTCACGGCCCGCTCATGCCGCCGCTGTGGAAGCGCTGCCTGCAGTTGAAGGTTCCCATGACGGTGCTGGCGCCCATCGGCCGCATGCCCGAGGTCGGGCTGCTGCTGGAGCGCATGCCGGAGCTGACCGTGGTGATCGATCACATGGCCGATTGCCCGGTCGACGAGCCGCGCGAGCTCGATAAGCTGATCGCCTTGCGGCGCTATCCCAGCCTGTTCGTCAAGATTTCCCACACCTGGTCGCTCTCGCGCCAGAGCTACCCATGGCTGGACGCGCAGGAACACGTGCGCCGCCTGCACGCCGCTTTCGGCCCCGAGCGTCTGATGTGGGCCACGGACTGGCCCATTATCGAGGCCAAGTCCACCTACGATAAAGCTCTGACGGTGGTTCGCGACGATATGAAGTTTCTCAACGCCGAAGACAAGCGTTGGATGCTGAGCAAGACCATCGAACGGGTATGGCCCTTTAGAGCCTAGGCGGCTGTCCGTCTTTGGGTGGGGCAGGCGGTTCCGCCCAATGCCCTTTACGGTCGCGGCTCTTGCTCGCGGCGCGGTGCGGCGTGTGGATACGCACAGCGCCGCCGCGATCTTGCCGGGGCCGGGTACCCTTCCACCCCGGGCGGAGCGTCTTCACAATCAGGAGGGGCTTATGCAGGTACGTGTGCGGATCCACCGTTGGGTGGTCTGGTGGTTCTATGTGGGCGTAGTCTGCGGCGTGGTCGCGCTCATCAACATTCTCGGCCGGGATCTGTCTCGAACACAGGAGAGAATTATCCTCCTGATCGGTGTAGTGCATTGGGTTCTGGGAGGCTTGGTGTGTTATGCCCTTGACGCGGTTCGAATCGAGGAGGGCTCGTCCGGGCGGCTGAAAAGGGAAGAACCAACGAGGCCGCGAGACGCGCCGGAGTGGCACCCCGCATCCGATTTCATTCTCCCCGGGACCAGAAAGAGGGTTCTGCCGCCAGGGCTCTGAACGAATCCGCCGGCGGATGATTTCGGCCCGAAACCTGAAACCGCCGGTGCTGGAGTGCGTCACAGCAGACAGTCCATGGTTGCCGGCTCGCGGGAGCCGTAGAATTGTAACGGGAGGCCAGGATGTCTCTGCGCGGGGGTTTGATCGCAGCGATCATGGCGGTAGCCGCCGTCGTTCGGGCGGGGGACCAGGGGATTGGGCCGCGGCCGGCGCCGACCGATTATCCGGCCTGGCGGACGGCGGGCGGATTGACATTGGCCGCCGCGGTGTTGACACCGGAGCAGGTGAAGAAGCGCTTCCACACGAATCTGAATCGCGGGTACGTGGCGGTAGAAGTGGCGGTCTATCCGGAAGCGGGCCGCGAGGTCAACCTGGCCGTGCAGGATTTCATGGCGCGCTTCGGTTCGGATCCCGAAATCCAGCGCCCGCTGGGCCCGCCGGTTATCGCCGCGCGGCTGGGGAAGAAAGACGCGCCTCCACCGGACGCTCGCGGCAAGGTACACGTTTACACCACTGAGACCGTCGGCTACGAACACGGGCCTTACGGGCGCAGCGGGGTATACACGGGAACCAGCACCGCGGTGGGGATTGGCGATCCGGGAGTTCCGCCCCCGCCTCCACCGGCTCCCTCGGGCATGGACCGGACCGGCATCCGGCTGGAACTGGATCAACTGTCGCTGCCGGAAGGCAAGATATCGCAGGCGACGGCCGGTTACCTTTATTTTGCGAAGCCGGCCAAGGGGAAGTTGTCGCCGCTCCATCTCACCTATTACGGGGAGCAGGGGCAGATTCAGATCGAGGTTCCGGCAAAATAGGCGCGGGGGCCGCGGCACGAGCCCCCCGCCTATCGCCGACTTTTCCTAAGCGCGTCGACGTCGCCTGGACAGGCCCAGGACAGCCGCCAGGCCGCCGCCGAGCAACGTCACCGAACCCGGTTCGGGAGCTCCCGTGAACGAATTAACCGTAAGCGGTTCTTCCAGGCTGAACCAGTTCGAACCGGCCACGGCGATGCCGGGGCTAAAATTCACGGTACCCGATGTTTGCGGGCCGTTGATTCCACTGAAGGTCACGCCCACGGGTGCGTAACCGCTGGGATCGGTGGAGCCGGCACAGCCCGCGATGGGTGCAAAACCGGCGGAGCAGGCGCCATCGCCATCGAAACCAAAAATACCGACCGTGCTGGTCAGGATGATGGAATCGAGGACGCCGGAGGAACTATTGAGTATCCCGATCAAGGTGTCGTCGTAGGCATCGAAAGGACCCAGGTCCGGGGAACTCGCGGCGACGGAGAAAGCCGTAGCGGCGCCGGAACCATTTACCGCGGTAACCGTGATGAGGAGTTCGCACCCGCTCGTGTCGTTGCCGACCGGGGGGCACTCTGGAAACGAAACGCCGGCGAACGCCGTGGCCGCCAAGGCGAAAAATCCACCCAATAAACTGAGCTTCATAACCCTCCTTGTCTTGGACAACTACAAGGCACCCTCTGAGATGTGCCGTGGCTGAAATTGTATGATGTGCCAGTGTGCCTGTCTATACGTAAGAGCACCTTTGTTGTCCAATTAGGACAAAATGGTTCTAGCACTTTCTTAGAGCGGCTGGGCCGGCGCAGTGGCGCCGCCGATGGAGGGGCCGCTTCAGTTATGGCCGGGCAAAGTGACGATCACGGTGGCGCCATCTTCGGCGTCCAGGATCCTGGTCACGGGCTTTAGCACAGGCTGAGGAACGGGCGGCAGATGAGCCGGCACGCGCTTTGGGGCCAACATATTCAGGGTGGAAGGCGGAAGCCCTGGGCCGTGAAGTTGCTCCGACAACGCCTTGGTTACCGCCTCGCGCTGGCCGGCGAGAGCCTGTTTCCATTCCTGGCGTGGAATGGCGATCTCGATCCGGATCGACTGCCCTTCGGATTTCACCTGGAATTGAGAGGACTTGGTAACAGGCTGCGACCTGAGCATGGTTTCCAAAAGCTCGGCCGCCATCGTCAACTTGGCGGTGTCCTGGGCCGAGCGGACATCGAAGCGGAAGGAAGCTTCGAACCCGTCGCGAAACGATGCGCCAAACTGGCCACTGTCCAGGGACTTGATGGCCTCGGCCGCGGACTTCGGCAGGGCGGCCGTCTCGGGCCGGGTCCCAAAGCCCCAGACGTCGTATTTGGCGCGCAATTCAGCCACCCGTTCGGCCAGGCCGCCAGTGGCCGGAACCGCCTTGGCGAAACGTTCCAAAGCCGCCCGGACCAGCGCTTCCTCGCCAGCCACGGCGGTATTGACGTCCGGGAAGGCGATCGCTCCGCCGCCGGGACCGGCCCGAAGCAAGGGCACGCCGCGATCCGTCAAGGTGGCCATTTCGGCCAGTTCCGAAACCGGAAAACGGCCTCGCAACCATAGCAGTGCCGGCGGTGTCGCCCCCTCGCCAGTCGAGGAAATCACCACTTCGTCCAAGTCGCGGGAGGGATCGAAACCGGTCAGGGGCGTGGAACTCAATGCCAAAGCGGCCTGCGCGCGCCAATCCGGCGGCAGCAGGTCCGAGATGCCGTCCAGCGCGCGGTTCACCCGCAGACCCAGCACCAATTTGGCGTCCGGGAGGATAGCCGGTACGGGCAGGGTTTGGGCCGGAGCCAAGCCAACGCACGCCAGCATCAAAAAGGCTGCCCGGCACGCCTTGCCGCGATCGAAGTCCGTCATGATGCCAGCATCGGGTAATTCTCGCCGTCAGGCCACACTTACCTCGGATAGGAGGGCAGCATTAACCTTCGGGTGCGCGTGGGAGGCCCCAAAAAGGAAAACCGCATCGGCGGAGCCCCCAGACCTACGGGACCCTTACCGATGCGGCTCGCCCTGGGAAGGGCTGGAATCCGGCGTCGGGCTGCCTGGCTCGAGAAACTTAATTCGGTCCATCCCTGGTTAGGTCCGCGTCCATTTTTCCTCACCAGAAACGCCAGACAACGACCGATACCCGTGATTCCCTGGAGAGCTCGAAATAATCCGGTTCAAAAAAAATCCCCTCTGCAGCAACCGCCAGGCGAAAACGAATGAGCTAAAACCACTGCAAACATCGGCTCCCGCAAGCGCGCTGTCTCTTTCGGCTCAATCTTCATCCGCCTGCCTGTTGCAGCAGAGGGCAGGTTTGAAAGTTTACTTCACCAATTCACCCTTATCAATAGCAACCGTACACCCACCTGTCAATGGGCATTACCCCTTTTATTTCAGTTCTTTTGTGGAGTCGGGCGAAGAGAACCGGGGCGCAGGTGGGCAGGTGCTGTGTCGCTATGACACAATCGGAACAGAATGCGAGCGCCTCACGCCTACGCACTGGCCTGGCTGGTTTGCGCGGCCCCCTGGGGATGGTGCCAAACGCCGGCGGAATCCTCCGATCCGTTGGTGGTGGGCACCGAGCACCCACGCCTGTTCCTGCGGCCCGCGCGGCTGCGTCTGTTGCGCCGGGAACGCGAGCGGCAGTCTTTGCGCTGGCAACAGTTTTCGCGCCTGGTGGCCGGCGGAGCGCAGTTTCCCGAGCCGGGCTTTGCCCTGGCGCTGGATTACGCCATCGCGGGCGACCAGGAAGCCGGGCGCAAAGCCACCGCCTTTGCCTTGACCTCGACGGATCTGCGGCAGATGGCGCTGGTCTACGATTGGTGCGAGGGGGCGATGAGCGGCGCCGACCGAACCCGCCTGGCGGCGCGAATCGCCCGCCGCATGGCGGAAACGGCGGCCGACCAGTCCGTGGCGGCGGTGCGATCCCGCCTGCTGGGCGCCGTCACCCTGTTCGACGATGTGCCGGAGTTACCGGGCCGGGAGTTCGAGCGCGACGTCCGCGGTTGGTGGCGCACCAAGGTGGCCGAGCCCTTATCGGCCGGCAAGGTTCCCTTCCAGCGCGAAGATGCCTATCCTCTACTCGAATTGCTGCACGCCGTGCAGGATAACCTCAATCTCGACCTCCGGGAATCGAACGTGGACTACTTCAAAGACTTCCCCGTGGAGCACCTGATGAGCTACTATCCAGCGCCGTATCGGGGCGCGGAAAACGACTTTTACATCGGCGCGGCCACCACCAGGTCAAAGGACCCGGATCTGGAAGCCGCGGCACTATCGCGCGCGGCGGATCTGGCCATGGTGGCCTACGATACCAACGCACCCCAGACGCAAGTGCTGCAAGGATGGCTCATGCACGACCGGTTTCTGCTGCGCGGAGCTTTCGGGGTACCTTACGAGTTCTTGTGGGCCGACCCTTATCAGCCCGGGCTGAGCTACTATCACGTGCCGACAGTCTACTACAATCCAGACTACGGGCGCCTGTTCGCCCGCTCGAGTTGGGACGACGACGCCGCCTGGTTCGGGCTGTTCGACGGAGGCGCGCAGTTGTTCGCGGACGGTCACGTAACCATGGTGGACCCGCGCGTGGAAGCGCCGCCGCTGGCGCTCGACGACGCCACGGTGTGCTTCGGGCGAGCGGTGCGTGATTTTGAGCTAACGCTGGAGGACCGGCAGACGGTATTCGTGGTGGGCCTGGAGCCGCGTCGATCCTACGACGTGGAGGTAGACGACGAGCAGATGTACCAGGCCGATTCAGACCGCGCCGGGATTGTGGAGTTGGACGACGTTCCGGCGGGCAAGCCGGTAGCGGTACACCTGCGGGAGCGCATCGTGAAGAAAGCCAGCCGGTAGACACCAAGCCGCCGCTTAATCGGTCAGGGAGCGTTCCGCCAGTTCACCGAACAGCGGCAGCGAATACGTCTGATCGTGAGCGGCTTTCACCATCATGAAAATCTCCAGGCCCAGCAGAACCAGTTCCACCAGGCTGTGCAGATGGGTATGCACGACAAAATCCGTCATCAGCGACAGGGGCCGCAGCACCCAGCTATTCAGCATCCAGGCCACGAACAGGTAGAGGCCCTGGAACGCGTGGAAGCGCACGCTCCGGTAGGCACGGAAGCGGGTGGATGCCAGCACGACGATGGCCGCGATCCAGCCGATGCCGGGAACGTAGCACAATACCGACGCCGTGCGTGGAGACATGCCGGAGAGCGGATCCGGGCCGGCGGGGGGCACCGGCGGCACGCGCGGCTGAAGGCTGCCGCAACGCTGGCAGTAGGCATCGCGGGTGCCCACCTGGTTTCCGCATTGATTACAAAACGGCATCCTATTGTTTCTTACGATACGCGAAGACCTCCGGTTCCGGCAAGCGTGCGCTTCATCCCAACTAATGGCAGCATTCGGCTATCGCCCGAAGTGATCTACCCCGGTCGAGGCGCGGCGTTATACTGTGAAACCATGCAGTTTCCGGTCCCCCCGCGCGGCGTGGAAATCGTGCTGGTGCTCCTGGTGCTGGCCGCGGCGGCTTTCGACATACGGTTTCGGCGGATCCCAAACTGGCTGACCGCGAGCGGCGTCGTGGCCGGAATAGCCCTCAACGCGTTTCTGTACCCGGTGCTGCCGGGCCTGCTGTTGGCTTTGGAAGGCTTGGGCGTGGGGTTGGGTGTTTACCTGGTGCTCTACGCCATTCGCGCCATGGGCGCCGGCGATGCCAAGCTGATGGCGGCGGTGGGGGCGCTGGCGGGATGGCAGGACTGGTTCGGTATCTTCATCGTTACGGCGGTGATCGGTGGCGTAATGGCCGTCGTCTTCGCCCTGTCCCGCGGGCGTCTGAAGACGACCTTCTGGAACGTCGGATTCATCCTCACTGAAATGACGAGCGGGCGCGCGCCGTACCTGAAGAAAGAAGAGTTGGATGTGCGCAGCCCCAAGGCAATCGGCTTGCCGCACGGCGCCGTAATCGCGGTGGGTACGCTGGTGTTTTTGGGCCTGGCGGCGTTCCACGGTTGAATCGGCTTTCGGCTATTCTGGTTGCAGCGGTGTTGCAGCCAACCAATCTCCGGAGAGCGGGCGCCGTGGCAGCCGCCGGCTTGCTGTTCTTGAGCGCGTTGTATGCGTTTCAAAAGCCCTTCCGCGAATATCCCGGCGTGGAGTACGAAAAGTTTCCGCTGCCTCCGGACTACCAGGAAAAAACCGAGTGGGTGTTCGCGCGCCTGATGTATCCGCCCGTCGGCACCTATTACGGCGGCGTGCAATTCTACGGGAGCTGGAAGGAGGGCGGCTCCAACTGGACGATGGATTATCCCCGCTCGGACCGTCACCTGGTGCAGGCTGTGCGGCGCCTCACCCGTCTCCATACCCGCTCCGCCGAAGAGCCCATCGACCTGGACGACGGCGACGTTTACGACTGGCCCTGGCTCTACGGCGTCGAAGTCGGCCACTGGAACCTGACCGATTCGCAGGCCGCCACCCTCCGCGAGTTCCTGCTCCGTGGGGGCTTTTTCATGTGCGACGACTTCCACGGCGATATCGAATGGCGAACCTTCGCCGCCAGCATGCGGAAAGTGTTTCCCGACCGCCCCATCGTGGAGATCGCCGATTCCGATTCCATCTTCCACACCATCTACGACCTGAGCCGCCGTTACCAGGTTCCCGGCATGCCCGCGCTCGAAAAACACAACACCTACGAAAAAGGCGAAAGCGGCAAAACCCCGCACTGGCGCGCCATCTACGACGACCAGGGCCGGGTGATCGTGGCCATGTGCCACAATATGGACCTGGGCGATTCCTGGGAACATGCCGACGACCCGGAATACCCCTCCCGGTATTCCGACCTCGGCATTCGCATCGGGGTCGACTACATTCTCTATTCCATGACGCACTGAGGCCGAAACCATGAACTGGACTTCCACCGCCGCCATTCTGCTAGCCCTGGCTGTGATCCTGGGGGCTTTCGGCGCGCACGGCTTGCGCCCGCGACTCGATGCGGATTCGATGCGCGTCTACGAAACGGCGGTCATGTACCATTTCCTGCACGCGCTGGGGATTCTGATCCTCTCCGTGCTGCCGCGAACCGGTACCGTATCGGCGTCCGGAATGGGACAGGTGTGCGCCATCCTGTTGGCCGGCATCGTGCTGTTTTCGGGAAGCCTGTATTTGTTGGCCATCACCGGCACGCGCATTCTGGGCGCCATTACCCCGCTGGGCGGGGTGCTGTTCATCGCCGGCTGGCTGCTGGCGGCGTGGCGGCTGAGGTGATTGAAACGGTCGGTGGTCGGCGATCGGCGACCATGATGTGCTGCGTCTGGGTCAGGCGCCCGTAGGAATCGTAGGTGTAGTTGGTTTTCTGGCCCTGTGCCCCAGTAACTGCTTGCGCGACCATCCGCCGGGGAGCGCAGGTGCGGAAGCAAACTCCTCGTCGATTGCCTCAAGGCCTGCCGCCGCTCGGTTCACCATCGCCAGCAGCTTTTCGCTAAGAGGTTTCATGGATTCGGCTGCTCACTTTCGGCTCGTGCGCTGCTGGAAAAGCTGGATGGCCGGCGTCTGGGCCGAGGGAACATATTCCAGCACCGCCCCCTGCTTTTTCAACGTGTCGACCAGCGTCCCCACGGGGATACCCTGCACCGGCGTGCCGCCCGATATGGCCAGCCTGGCGGCCACGCCGGCAGCCTGGCCCAGTATCATGTACTGCGGCTCCATGCGCACGGACGAATAGGCCACATGGCTGGCCGAGAAGGCTACCGGCACCAGGAGGTTGGTGGCCTCCGCCGGGTGGGGCAGCATGATCCGATAAGGGATCTGATAGGGGTTGACCGCCACTTGCATGTCGCCTTCGTTGCGGACAAATCCATCCGGCCCCACGATGCGCTCCACGTTGTGCGAATCGCTGTTATAGGAGCCCATGCCGACCGGGTCGGGCTTGGTCAGCTCGGTCTGGAGATCCTTCTGCACCATAACGTATTCGCCCACCATGCGGCGTGCTTCGCGGATGTACAACTGGTTCGGCCAATTGCCGCTGTCGGTGAACTCGTCTTTGCACAGACCCCAGCGATTGATCTCCCCCCGGAGGCTTTCGGGCACCTGTGGATCGGTAGCCAGGAAATCGAAAAAGCCCTGCACGTAGTCCTTGTGCTCCTGCCACATCTTGGCGCGGCGGGCGTAGCTCGCGTCTGGATAGTCCCAACTGGCGCCAACATAGTCCGTGGAAAAAGCCCCCTGGTTGTTGACGTCGGCCTTGCCGTTGGGGAGGCGGTCCAGTTTGATCACTGAATCGAGCGGGGCGGCCCGTCCCTCGGCCTTCTGGCGCGCCTGTAGCAAAAGGGCAAACAGGGCGTAGCGCCGGGGATCGTAGCCCGCCGGAGCGGCGAAGGGAACGCGATTCTCGGGGACCTCGGATAGGCACATGCGGTAGTTATAGGCCTGTACCGCCTTGTCGGCGCTTCCCGGCGCGGGAGTCCGCCGCGCGGAGATTTCGGGCAGAAGCCGGCCTTCCGCGTCGTAGGGCGAGATATCGACCAGAAACTGATGGAACGGAGTGCGGTCGCGCACGCCCGCGAGGCTCTCCTGGTACTGGGAACTGCCTTCGCGGCCATACGTGTACCTGACGCCGGCCTGCGCCATCAGGTCGCCTTCATAACTGGAATCGATGAACACTTTGGCGGTGAACGAGTCGCCGTTTTCCACAAATATCTCGGCCACCTCGGCGCCGGTTTTGCGCACGCCGCCCTTCTCCTTCAGGCGGCTTCGCTCAAAGAGCCGGACACCCGCCTCTTGCAGCATTTCGCGGAAAATGTCCTCGGCCACGTGCGGCTCGTGGATCCAGCCGATCTCCTGTCCGTAACGCGACAGTCGATAATGCCGGCCGACGCGCAGATAAAACTCCAACGCGTACCCACCGATGACTTCCTTCTTACCGTAGTCCGTCCAGCCAAGGCCGCCCGATACCATGCCGCCCACATGATGGCCGGGTTCGAGCAGGGCGGCGCTCAGTCCTTCACGAGCGGCGGAGACAGCGGCAATGACGCCGCCGGCGGTGCCACCGTAGACGACAACATCGAAGCTGTGGGTCGCGCCCGGCGAAGCGAGGGGAAGGGCAAGCAGGACGAAAAGTATATTCTTCATAGCGGTCACCGCAAATAGTTACGTGAAATGGGGAGAAGGGGATACGCCCCCTCCGGAGTGTGCGACATGAAAGTGGAGGCCAACGCGGTTGATTAACAAGACGTCAGCCCTCCTTGATCTTACATCGGCGAATTCAGGCGGCGTGCGAGCCGGGTCAGAATGCCGCGCGGCGTGAAACGGGTGCCCCATATCATCCAGCGATTGCGGGCACCGGCGATGACTTCGGTCTTACCGGCCAACATGGCCTGGTAGCCGATGCGCGCCACTTCGGCGGCATCCATGGCGGGTCCCTGAAACAGCCTGGAATTTGCGATGCCGGCGACGGCGCCGAAATTGGTGCGGGTGGGGCCGGGGCAAAGCACGGTCATCGTCACTCCCGAGCCCTTCAATTCTTCGGCCACCGCCAGGGAAAAAGAGAACACAAACGCCTTGCTGGCGTAGTATACGGCCATGAACGGGCCGGGGACGAAAGCCGCGGTGGAGGCCACGTTCAGAATGCGGCCGCTCGAGCGCGCGCGCATACCGGGCAGAACCAACCGGGTGAGATGCGCCAGGGCGCGGACGTTCACCTCGATCATGTCGAATTGGGCGTCGAAATCGGCCTCGGCGAAAGCGCCGCGCCAGCCGAAGCCCGCGTTATTGATGAGGATGGCGGGAGGTTCACCTTCGAGCGCGTCAAGAATGGCATTCGGCGCGGTCGGATCGGCCAGGTCCGCCGCCACCACCCGCGGGTTGACGCCGTAGCGCGCGGCCAGTTCGTCGCTGAGCCGATACAGTCCTTCGGTGCCGCGCGCCACCAGCACGGGCGCGTAGCCATCCGCCGCGCATAGTTTGGCCAGCTCGGCCCCGATCCCGCCGGATGCCCCGGTGATCAGGGCCGCCGCTTGCGCCATGCTTACTCCTTCTTTTTGAGAGCGCTGTCGTTATCCTGGATGAATTGTTTGATCTCCTCCGCCATCGCGATCAACTTCTCCCACTGCTCCCGGTAGAGAGTGACCGGAAACCTCCCCAAACCGTATACGGACAGGCCGCCCTTCTCGCTGACCCGCATCGATATCTGTCCGCGGGTTGGGCGTTTCAGCGCCTCGTTCTCCTTGCGCAGGCGCTCCAGTTCCGCTCGTAGTTCTTCTTCTGTAGCCATAATTTGCGTTCCGCTTAACAGTGATACCACACCGGCGCGTGTTACGCTCGAATTCTGACAAATCATGCCCGCCCTGGACGCTATTCTTTTCGATTTCGACGGTGTACTGACCGATACCGAGCCGGTGCATTGCGCCTGTTGGGCGGAAGTGCTGGCGCCGTTTGGGGTTACCCTGACCTGGGAATGCTACCGCGACCACTACGTTGGGGTGGACGACCGCGAGGTGATGCGCGAACTGGCCGCCGATGCCCACCCCCCACTCGACTGGCAGGTTCTTTTCGCGCAATACCCGGCCAAGAAGCTTTTGTTCAGGGAGCGAACCCTCGCCGCGCCGCCTTTTGACGCCGGACTGGACGGTTTTCTGGCCGAGCTGCATCGCGATTACAAACTGGCGGTGGTCACCTCCAGTTCGCGCCTGGAAATCGAGGCGCTGCTGGTGGCCGGGGGCCTGCGGAAGCACTTCGATACCGTGGTAACCGCGGAAGATGTCACCCGTCACAAGCCGGACCCGGAGCCGTATCTGGAAGCCGCCCGGCGCCTGGGCGCAACCAGCGCGCTGGTGGTGGAGGATTCGGTGAACGGCCAGGCGGCCGGCCGCGCGGCGGGATTTGAGGTGCTCCCGGTCACCCGCCCTCAAGACGTCCCCGCCCTGGTCCGTGCCAGGCTTTGCCGGGTCGCGCGCAGTCTCTAGTCTAGCGTGGTGTCCATGCTTGTCGGCTTCGACGGCTTCAGGCAGCTGCGGCTGACGCATTGCCCAGGCAGCAGCGCTTGTATTTCTTGCCGCTACCGCAGCGGCAAGGGTCGTTGCGGCCGATTTTGGGTTCGGAGCGGCGGTAGGTTTCCGGCGATTGTGCAGAATTGTGCATCGGGGAGGCAGGTTCCGGCTCGGGTTCGGGCTGGGATTGTGGATCGTTGTGCACGGTTGTGCAATTTTGTGCATCGGGGGGCGGTTGTGGGGCGAAGCGGTCGAGGTCGACCATGGGGGCGGTGTTCTCCTGATTGGGCTCGGGCAGGGCGACGGCTTTATCGATGATGAAAATGGCAGCGCGGAGACGGACGGAGGGGGAGGATTTGGGGTCGGTGAGGAGGATGCGGAGGGTTTCGAAGGCGAGGTCGGCGAGGTCGACGGCGCGGTCGTTGTAGAGGACGGCGCGGTCGTAGCGGGCGAGGGCTAGAGCCTCGCGGAATTCGGGCGAGTTGAGGCGCCAGTTGGCGATGGTGTTGCGGTGAATGCCGGCTTGGGCGGCGGCGTCGGTCAGGGTCGCGCCGTTAGACAGGGCGTCGACGACCTTGAGCTCTAGGGGAGTGAGAATGAACATAGGGATCGCTCGCGGCTTTACGATAGCTGGCGAGCTGGGAAAAGCCGGGGGTGGGATTCCGGGGATTTGGCGGTAAGGCATTGGAGGGGATGGATTTAGAAATATTTTTTGGGTTTGTGACTCGACTGTAGGGCCAAGGGCGCGGGGTAGAGACGGATGGAAAGGTGCTTCGGGCTGGGGGATTTAGTTATCGAGCGTAGGAACTCGTCGTCACACTGCCGGGCTGGCGCCCGGCTGGACCGGTTGACAACCGGTCCGCAGGTTGACAACCTAACGCCACATAGTTTTCCCCGCCAGCACGAACCTGCATAGGTTGTGGGGCGGGCAATTCTGCCCGCAGCCGCCATTTTAGGCGGCTCTTTCGAGGCGCGGCGAGTCTTCCAGCCCGGCGAAAGCCGGCTAAAAGCCGGCTGCAGCCAGAATTGGCTGCCCCACGATTTGTGCGGGACCGCGCCAAAGTGAAAACTACGTGGCATTAGGTTGACAACCCGCCCCGCAAGGACGGGGCAGGAGGTATGCTCAGAGAAGGAGCGCGGATCATGGCGAATCTCGATTGGTCGCGATGCCCTGCCATGGGGAGCATCCCCGGCAAGCGTGGCGGCGCGTGGGTATTCCGAGACACCCGGACGCCCGTTTCCGTTCCAGTAGCGGCCCGAGAAGATAAGAGAGGACGCCGATGAACACTGACGCCCGCCACCACGTGCATGCCCTCGTCGATCAGTTGCCACCCGTGCAACTGGCCGCGTTGGAAGGGCTCTTGCAAGCGATGCTCGATCCGCTTTCCCGTAAGCTGGCGCTGGCTCCCATCGACGATGAGCCGTTCACCGAGGAAGACCGCCTGGCCGTGGCCGTGGCCGACGAATGGCGCAAGCACAACGATCCAATTCCGCTCGAAGCGGTCCTCGCCGACTTCGGCCTGAATATGGACGATTGGGAAAAGATGGGGCAACCGCCCGCGCCGGACGAACCGAACGGCAATGGCTAGGGGCGTAGCCTTCACCGATCAGGCCAAGGCCGACCTCCGCGCCGTCGACCAGCAGACCGCCCTCCAGATTCTCAGGACTGTCGCCCGCTTCGCCCAGTCCGAGGAAGGCAACGTCAAGCGTCTCCAAGGCACCCACCCGCCGCTGTACCGTCTCCGCACCCAGGATCACCGGGTCTTTTTCCGCGATCTCGGCCATTCCATCGAAATCACCCGCATCCGCAATCGTCGCGACGCTTATCGTTGAACAAGGCCGCAGACGTTCCTCCGGCCCGCGGCCGGAATGCTTCGGCCACGGTGGCCTTAGGCTGCCGCGCGCCCCGCCCTATTGTTTGACTTCCGCTTCGACGGCTTCCAGTTCCTTGCCGGCTTCGGACCATTTGCCTTGGGCGGCGAGCTCGTTGTAGCGGCGGAGGTGTTCGCGGACGCGGGCGAGCCTGGCATCGGCGGCGGGCGGGAGCGGAGCGGCGGAGGCGGCCGCGGGCGTACCGGGCGCGGCGGTCTGTTGGACCGGTTGCGGCGAGCCGGCGGCGAGTTGGGCCAGCGCCTCATCGTACGTATCGGCGTAGATCAGGCGATTGCCCACGGCCAGCACTACCTTCTTCAATTGCGGCATGCGGGCTTCGGTGGCCTGGATATAGATCGGGTCGACGTAGAGGAAGGTATCGCCGACGGGCAGCACCAGGGTCTGGCCGCGCAGCACTTGCGAGCCCTGCTGGTTCCACAGGGTCAGGTCCTTCGAAATCGTCTGGTCCTGATTAATGCGGGCGGCGATCTGCATCGGGCCGAAGATCAGCTCCTGTTTGGAAAGTTGCAGCACCACCACTTCACCCAGGTGCGGGCCATCGCAGCGGGCAGCCATCAGGCCGATCAGGTTGTCCTTGTTGCGCGGGGTGAAAGGGTAGAGCAGCAGGAACTCGGCCTTGGTCTCGCCGGGGAGGGTAGCCACGACGTAGGTGGGCGACTCGGTCTCGGCGCCTTCGGCCTGGCCGGTGCCTTTGCGGGCGAGGTCCCAGAGATCCTCCTTGTTATAGAAGGACTGGGGATCGAGCATGTGATACGTCCGGTAGATCTCGGCCTGGGTGCGGAACAGGGTTTCCGGATAGCGGGCATGGGCGCGGAGATCGGGAGGCATTTCCGAAGCCGGGTGGAACAAGGCCGGGAAGAGGTGCTGGTAGGCGCCGACGATGGGGTCGTTGGGGTCGAAGATGTAGAGGCGGGTTTCGCCGTCGTAGGCATCCACGGTGGCCTTCACCGCGTTACGGATGTAATTGATGCGGCCGATATCGGGCACTTCCACGGCGCGCGAGTTGGGGTGCGCATCGCTGGTGGTATACCCGTCCGCCATCCAGACCAGGCGGCCGGATTCGGTAATCACCAGGTAGGGGTCGGGGTCCCATTCGAGAAAGCCGGCCAGGGTCTGGAGGCGTTCGCTCACTTTGCGGCGGATCATCATGCGGCTGGAAGGGGTGAAGTAATCGGTGAGCAGGAAATTGGGCTCGCCTTCGCGAATGGCGGCGGCGGCGCGCATCGGGAACGAGGAAACCGGAAAGCCGCCCTTGCCCTGGTAGCGGGCGCGAACGTTGTCGTTGCCGGAGGGATAGTTGAATTCCTCCTGGGCGGTATCGACGAAGACGGGTTCGTGGGTGATTTCGCCGTAGTAGAGTTCCGGGCGGGTGATCTTGAGGCTGGGGGTGTGGACGCGCGGGGGAGCGTCTTCGATGAGCAGAACCGGCAATCCGTCTGGGGTGATCTGGCTGGCCAGGGCCAGCACGACGCCGTAGCCGTGGGTGTAAATCAGGTCGGGATTGATCCAACTGGAGCGCGCGCTGGGGAGCTGATTGATATCGAGCTCGCGGGCGGTGAGCAGCACCTGGCGGTACTGGCCTTCCAGGGTGTAGCGGTCGACGTCAGGGGAGTGGAAGGCGTAATAGGGGCGGAGGGCCTGGATTTGGGCGATGGTATCGTGAAAGGCGCGCCAGTCCCAGAGGCGGACGTTATCGAGGGTAGATTTATTGCCCGCCATGTCGATGGGTGCTTCGGGGCGGGCGTGGAATTCGATCTCGTGGAGTTGCCGGTCGAGGCCGTAGGCGCTGCGGGTAGCGTGGATGTGGGTTTCGATGTAGGGGCGTTCGAGCGAAATTTCGTTGGGGGCGACATAGAGCGCCGCGACCGCGCGGGGGACAAGGAATTCGACGACGAGCGCCAGCGCCATGGCCGCGGCCAGCTTCCAGCGGCGCAGCCAGATCAATACGGCGGCGGCGAGGCTGGCGACAATCAACAGCCATTGCAGGGGCAAGCCGATATTCTGATCCACCCAATCCACCCCCACCAGGAAGCTGCCGTGTTCGTTGTAGACCATCTGGTAGCGGCCGAGATAGAATTTGACCGCCATCGAGAGCAGCAGCACCACGGCGGCGCCGCGCAGGAATCCGGACTCCAGGCCGCCCTCCAGCTTCCAGACGTTGGGGTCGATCTGCTGGTTCTCGCGGTTCAACGGAAAACTGCGGCGGAGCTGCCAGCCGCGCGCCCCCAGCCAATAAATCAGGATGGCGAAGATGGCGAGCGCGAGCACGTAGCCGCGCAGCATATCGTAGAAGGGGAGATCGAAGAGGTAAAACGAGAGCGGCTTGGCAAAGATGGCGTCGTGCCAGGCAGTGGTGGAGACCAGGCCCTGGCCGCCGGCGTAGCGGATCACGGTCCAGTTATCGATGGCCGCGGCGGCAATCAAATAGGATAGCCCCAACAGCAGCAGGGTGGAGATGCGGGCATACAGCTTGTGCTCGCTCAGGCCGGTACCGGCAAACTTGAGGGCGCGGGCGTGAGCCACCCAGAGGATGGCGAAGCCCGCCAGCGTGGCTGCCGCCACCGGCGCCACGCCGTAGGTGAGCAGTGCGAACCAGGTTTCCAGTTGTCCCAGTTCCTTCCACCAGGCGATTTCGATGGCGAAGGAAGCCAGGGACCGGGCGGCCAGCGCCAACACTCCCAGCGCTACCGCCGCCGAGATCAGCGCGACGCGTAAAGCGTTGCCGTGCTTACCTTCAATGGCGTATCGAGGCATAGCCCCAAGGGTAGCACCGAGCGGCGCGAGCGGCGTTTGGCGGCTTAGCCGACCTAGGGAGATCCGTTCCGGACAACCGCTCCCTCACGGTCGCGGCTCGGTAAGTGACTGAAAACACGCGGCGCTCGTAACCGAGCCGCGACCGTGAGGGAGCGGTTGCCGCGGCTACACCGCGAAATCCCCAGATGGGTTAAGCACCCGCGGCGTTTGGCGATGTTGCGGCGCGGCGCGCGATGATATAAAGGGATCTAAAATGAGAATCTCAAGAAGGGCCGCGCTGCGGTTGGCGGGCGCCGCCGGCGTTCAGGCGCTACACAAAAGCGAAGCGCAGCAGGCCATCGACGTCGAGATCGCCAAAGGCCCTTTTCAGGCCGCCGGCGATTCGCTCAACGCGTACACCAGTCCAGCGTGGTTCCATGATGCGAAGTTCGGCATCTGGGCGCATTGGGGACCCACATCGGCCATTGGCACCGGCGACTGGTACGCCCGCAACATGTACATGGAAGGCAGCCGCCAGTACCAATACCATCTGAAAACCTACGGCCATCCCTCGCGATTCGGATACAAGGACACCGTTCCGCTGTGGAAGGCAGAGCGGTTCGAGCCCAAGTCCCTGGCGCGCCTGTACCGGCAGGCTGGCGCGAAGTACTTTGTCAGCATGGGCGTCCACTGCGACAACTTCGATCTNNCTCCGCTTCGGCGTCAGCGAGCACGTCTGGGGCAGCTACAACTGGTGGCAGACCAACAAGGGCGCCGACAAGCAGGGCCCCTACGCGGGCGTTCCCTACGACGGCAACGACCCCGCCAATCGCGATCTCTATTTCCCGCCGCACGCGCCGGCGCGCGAAGCCTGGGCCGAGCAAGGTAACGAGCCGGAGGAGTGGAAGCGCGAGTGGTTCCTGCGCGCGCGGGACCTGATCGATCAGCACCAGCCCGATCTCTATTACGAAGATGGCGCCATCCCCTTCGGCCGCTGGGGCCGCAGTCTGGTGGCGCACTACTACAACCAGAGCCTGCGCTGGCATGCGGGACAGGTCGACGCCGTTTACACGGGGAAGCGCCGCAGCGAATGCGCAACGGGCGCCTGCGTGCTCGACGTGGAGCGCGGCGTGGTCGACGACATCGAACCGCGACCCTTCCAGACCGACACCTGCATCGGCGACTGGCACTATAATCGCGACGCGGTCTACAAGCGGCCCAAGACGGTGATCGATCTGCTGGTGGACATCGTCAGCCGCAACGGCAATCTGCTGCTCAACATTCCGCTGCCGGCCAGCGGCATGCCGGACGATGCCGAGCTGAAGATCCTGGCGTCCATCACGAGTTGGATGAAGGTGAACTCGGAGGCGATCCATGCGACGCGGCCATGGAAGATCTTCGGCGAAGGTCCGGGCATCCGCAAAACTAAGCCTGGTGGCGGCTTCGCCGGCACGGCCGAGCACTTCAACGAGAACCAGCGCGTCGACCTCACCGGCGAGGACATTCGTTTCACCACCAAGGGCGACACGCTCTACGCTTTCGCGATGGGCTGGAATCCGCGCGAGACCCGCATCGGCGCGCTCGGGCCGTCGCGCCGTCTGGAACAACGCAAGATCGCACGCGTCGAGCTCGTCGGCTCGCGCGACCCTCTGCCCTGGAAGCTTGCCGACGACGGGCTGCACATCCAGTCCCCGCAACAATGGCCCAGCGAACACGCCGTGGCGTTTCGGATTCTCTTCACCTGAGCCTGTTACCAGCGCAGCTTTAATCCGAACTGCACCTGCCGCGAGGAGGTCGCCGTGCTGGTGATCACGCCGGCCGTGGGCGAAACGCCGGTGGGGGTGAACACAATTGCGTTGGGGGTATTGAAATTCGCGCGGTTCAGGACGTTGAAGAACTCGGCGCGAAATTGGAGCTGCGTGCGCTCCCAAAGGCGCAGGTCCTTAAGAAAGGATAGATCCCAGGTGGCGAGGCCCGGACCGGTCAGCGTGTCGCGCCCCAGGTTGCCGTAGAATCCACTGCTGTTCGGCGGCGCCAGGAACGCCGCGGGATTGAACCATTGGTTGGGAGTGCCCAGAATCACCGGACCGTGGAAAGCCGGATTGACGAATGGCCGCACCGGATTGCGCGAATCCCCATTATTGGAAGGGTTGTAGCTGAGCTGGGGGGTGAAGGGAAACCCGCCCTGAACGGTCACGATGGAATTCATCGTCCAGCCTCCGAGCACCGCATCCGCCGCCGGGCCGGCGCCGCTTAGAAACCGCCGGCCATGTCCGACGGGCAGCTCATAGACGGCGCTCACCGCCGCGGCTTGGGTGACGTTGAAATTGGCCGGTCCCCAATCGGCCGGAAGATCGAACGGGTTGGATGCCAGAGCCGGTTCGCCGCCGGAAGTAGTCGCGTTGGGGGAATCGCCATCGTCGAGCGTCTTCGACCAGGTGTACACGCCGCGCAACAACAGGCCCCGGCTGAAGCGGTGATTCCAATCCACCTGCAGCGCCTGATAGGAACTGTTGGCTTCGGAAAAGTAAGTCCAGGTATTGGCCAACGCAGCGTTGGCGCGGACGGACGTGGGGACGTAGTAGGTCCCCGCCGGAATCGGCGAATTGGCGTAAGGGGCGGGAAAGTTGCTCGGATAATTCGCCGGGCAGGGCGATGCCGGACAGATCACGGGAAACGGTTCGTTGGCGTCGATGCCCAACAGTTCGTGATAACCATGCGACCCGACGTAAGCGACGCTCAGCGCGGTGTTGGCCGTCAACGCGTGTTGCAGCCGGAAAGACCACGACACCAGCGTGGGCGTCCGCAGGTTCGGCTGCACCCCGCCCGGCACCAGCTTCGCGCTGGCGGGCACGGCGGCCGACGTCTGCACGGGGAGCTGCGCCACCGGCTCGCTGGCCAGGCTGTAAGTGGGATTGAAGGGGGCGTTCTGGTCGGTGCGGTAACCCAGCGCGTCCTGCAGATCGTTATACAGACCGAAGGCCGCCCGAATTACGGTGCGGTGGTTCCGGAACGGGCTCCACGCCA
The DNA here is from genome assembly GCA_003164035.1 of Bryobacterales bacterium. GTDB lineage: Bacteria > Acidobacteriota > Terriglobia > Bryobacterales > Bryobacteraceae > JBEKYD01. Next base: position 37,117 of record PLRS01000167.1, read on the forward strand.
GCGCTACTCGCGGCTGCGGCAGGAACTTGCCGTTGTTGACCGTGAATGCCGAATCGCCGACCGCGGGCGCGGTCTGAATCACCCCGCCGACGAAAGTGTAGGTGGAAGCTCGGCCGTGCTCCTCGTTCCATCCGGTGGTGAATTCGTCGCGAAAGCCCAGCGAGAGCGTCAGGGCCGGGCTCAGCCGGATGGTGTCCTGCGCGTGCGCCGCTCCGAACCAAGCGCGCCATCCAAGCGGGGTTGGCGCCGGATCGTAAAGCAGCGTGGCTACCGTCCCCAGCAGCAGCGTGTCCAGGCTGGTGAAAGTGGCTTGCCCGTATTGGCTGAGCGCCAGCAGTTCGTTCGAGCGCAGCCGCTGGAACCAGACGCCGGCCGCGATCTGGTGCCGCCCGCGAACCAGGGATACCTCGTCTTCATAGCTGGACAGATTGCGCGCCACCCGCAGATTGCTGCCGTTGTTGGCTCCGGCCAGGCTGAGTTGCGCGGTGGGGTTCGAGGCCGCGCTGCCTCCCACTACCAGCGCCCCGATCGGGTCTCCGGCCAGCAGGCCCGGCAGGCTGGCGGCGGGCGTTCCCGGCGTTGGTTCGCCGGTGAAGAAATAGCCGGCGCGGGAGTAGCCGATTCGCGCCGTATTCAGCAAGGTGGGCGAAAACACGTGGGTCTCCTCCAGGCTGGCTACCTGCTCCCGCTCGCTGGCCACGTCGGTGCTGTAGAGATTGGTGCTGGTGGGGGTGAAATCGCCGCTGTCGTCGATGGTGTAAACCGCACTGAGCGAATCGGCCGGCCGCGGCAGCTCATCCACGCGAACCGTGCCGAAATCGTCGCGGATGGTTTGCAGCGGGCTATTGAAGGCTTCGGCAATCCCGCCGAAATCCGGCGCGCCGGCCGAGGGCGCCGGCCATGCCGAAATCAGCGGCGATACGCCGACGAATGCCAGCCCGGTCGCCGGACACGGGCTTGGAGCCGGACTCACCAGGGCGCAAGGCAGGTAGCCGTTGCGGGCGTTATTGTCGGGCACCAGATCGACCCCGGTCTGGTGCAGATGCTGGCGCAGTCCTTCGTAATTGGCGAACACGAACGTCTGGTTGCGCCGTAGGGGTCCGCCCGCCGAAGCGCCGAATTGCCCCCGCTGAAAGCCGGGCGCCGAAGCCGGATCGAAGAAATTGCGGGCGTCGAATGCGTTGTTGCGGATGAAACCGTACAGCGACCCGTGGAAGACGTTGCCGCCGGATTGGGTGACCATCAAAACCTGGGCGCCCGGACGCTTGCCGTAGTCGACGCCGTAGGAGTCGCGCAACACGTTGAACTCGCGCACCGCGTCCACCCCCAGCAGTTCCTGGCTGGTGCCGCCCGGCGTCATATTGTTCTCCGCCGCGCCCGTAAATTCCACCCCGTTCAACAAGAACAGGTTTTGCTGCGGCCGGTTTCCCGAGACCGCAAAATTGTTGCCGTTGGTGGAGTTCGACACGCCGATTCCACCGGTTTTGGCGGCGGTATAGTTGACCACCCCCGGATTGAGCGTCAGCAGTAAATCGTAGCTGCGCCCGTTCAACGGCAGATCCCGAACCTGCCGCGGACTCACCAGGCCCGAGATGTCGTTCGGGGCCACGTTCACCTGCGGCGCATCCCCGGCCACCGTCACCGCGTTGCTCGATTCCCCCACCTGCAGCTCGAAATCCACCGCAGCCGCCTGTCCGACAAATAGTTGGACTCCGGTCCGTAGCGCATCGCGGAAACCGGTTTTTTGCACGCGAATTTCGTATTGCCCCACCGGAACCGAAAATACCTGGTAGCGCCCGTAGCCGTCGGTGAGGCCGTTACGGACCGCTCCCGCCTCCACGCTTTTCACCCTGACCGCGGCGCCGGCTACCAGCGCCCCGCTCTGGTCGGTGACCGTGCCGGAAATCGCGGCCGAAACTTGCGCGGTGAGCGCCGGCGGCCATACCGCAATGCCGAGCGCAAAGCACAGGGAAGCGATACTTGCACCCAGAGCCCGCGGTGCGGAAAAGAAGAGCGAGATCGAAAGAGCCATCCTTGTAAGTTACCAAAGACAGCGTAATTTATCTACGACAAGGGCGGCGGCTGGCTGGGCTCTGAGGGCCTGTCAGGAAATAACCATGCCATTTCGACGTGGCGCACGCACTCGTGCGTGCCGCGTCGGCACTTTTGCCGACGCTCGGCGTAGCATGCGCGAGCGGGTGTCGAGAAAGTCTCGACACGGCACGCAAGAGTGCGTGCGCCACGTGGGCCTCCAGGGTTGGCATGGTTATTTCTTGGCGATGGCTTAGGGCTCGTTTTGTAACAACCGTGCCAACCGTTCCCTCACAGCTTCTCCAGGAACGCCTTCGTCCAGCGGATGCTGGCTTCCACGTCGTCGAGTTCCCGGGCCGCGGCGGCCTCTTTCGAAAGCGGCGGCGGCGCCTCGCGCGCGGTGCCCTTTTCGGCCAGCGCCAGAAAACGCGCGAATTCCCAGGCCGGGGTTTGGCGGAATGCGTCCCAGAATTTCGGACCGAGGAAATTGTAGAACCGCGGTCCGGTGACGATGATTTCGAGCGACAAGGGGCGGCCGGGACACTTCGCCGCGTACTCGCGGATGTAGTCCGCAATGCCCATGTTGCCTTCGCCCATTCGGGTCCAGGCTACCGCCGCGCCCTGGGGCGTGCGCCACACGGCGGTGTCCCGCACGTGGCTCGTCAGCACGTACGGGGCCAGCGTTTCCAGTGTCAGGTGCGGGTCTTCAATCGTCCACAGCGGGTTGCCGGAATCGAGGCACGAGCCGACGAAGTCGGTTCCGGCTTCCTCGATCAGCATCTTCACTTCGCGAGCCTGCATGTCGCCGGCGTGGTTTTCGATGGCCACTTTCAGCCCCGCGTCCAACACTCGCGACCGCACGTTGCGCAATACCTTGACCGTGTTTTCAATATGACCCTCGATCGGAATGGCGCCGGTGCGGTCCGCCGCGCTTCCCAATACGCAGCGCACGATAGGCGAGCCGACCGTGCGCGCCGCGGCCAGCATGCGCGTGAGTTGTTCTTCGGCCGTTCCTTGCGACTTGTTGAAGAGCGTCGAGGTGGGACAGATCGAGAGCATGCCGATCTCCACTTCGATGCCCAGACTCTCGGCGCGCGCCCGAACCCGCTTGAGGTTCTCCTCCTCCAGATTTCCCAGGAAGCGGACCTCGCTGAAATGGACCACACGGATGCCCCGCTTCGAGCAGAAATCCAGATACTCGATGGGCGTCCAGCCCTGCGAGCGAAGACTGAACAGGTCGAGGCCGAACTTCACTTTGCCGCCGGCGGCGTCGCCCCGCCAGGCGAAGGCCGCGGCGCCGGCCGCCAGCAACGTCCGGCGCATCATACCGCCATCGATTCCGGATGCACCCACGGCTGGCGATACGGCCGGCGCAGCAGGCGATTGGCTTCGTCGTCGCCGACGACCATGCGCCGCTGCGCATCCCAGGCCAGCGTCCGCCCCAGTTGCATGGAAAGGTTGGCCAGGATGCAGCACGACGTGGAAATGAAGCCCTCCTGGATATCGGCCACCGGCTTACCCCGCGAAGCCATGTTCGCCAGCAGGTCCTTCATGTGGCCGCGAATGGCCGGCGCCACGTGGCGCTCCAGCCGCGCCTCGGTGCGGTCTTCCGGATACTGGTCCAACTCGTAGACGACATCTTTGTGAATCGCCTGTTCGCCTTTATCCGCCGGAATAAAATCGTAGCCCATCACGCCGGCTTTCAGCGTGCCTCGCTCGCCATAGAGAGTGGCGCCCCACGGGTAGTTCGGGTCCACCGATGGACCGAAGCGGCGATGCTGCCAGACGACATCGACGTTGTCGAACTCGAACATGGCGGTCTGGGTGTCGGCGATATCGGATTTGCCGCCCTTGAGGACGCGCAACCCGCCGGAGGAAGAAATGCGCTTCGGCCATCCCAGGCCCATGAACCATCGCACCATGTCGAACATGTGGATTCCCATGTCTCCGATGGTGCCGTTGCCGTACTCCATGAACTGGCGCCAATTGCGCTGGATATCGGGGCTGTAGGGCAGCATGGGCGCCGGGCCCACCCAGAAATTCCAATCCAGCGTGTCGGGAACCGGCGCAGGCACAGCCGCCGTGGCCCGGCCTTCGCCGTAGGAATAGATCTCCACGTGTCCGATGGTGCCGAGGCGTCCGTCCTCGACCAGCTTGCGCGCCTCGATCAGGTGCGGGGTGCTGCGCCGCTGCGTGCCCACCTGCACGACCCGCTTATAACGGCGGGCCGCCGCCAGCATCGCCTCGCCTTCCACCACGTCCACGCTGATCGGCTTTTGCACGTACATGTCGGCCCCGGCCTTGGCCGCTTCGATCATCGGCAGGGCATGCCAGTGATCGGGCGTGGCGATCTCGACCATGTCCAGGTCTTTTTCCCGCAGCATCTCGCGGTAGTCGGTGTAGATCCGCGGCTTCTTGTGGGAAGCCTGGCGCGCGGCGGCCATCTCCGCGCAGTCGGCCAGCATCTTCTTATCCACATCGCACAAAGATACGATCTCGACCGGCGCTACCTGCACCAGCCGGAAGATATCGGACTTGCCATACCAGCCGCAGCCGATGAGTCCCACCCGTTTGGCGGGCGAATCCGCGGCCTCGGCGCTATAACGGCCGACGGCCGAAAGAGCCAGCCCGGCAACACTGGTTTCGATGAATTCACGACGGTTCATAGTTTCCTCGCGGATTTTCCGGTCGCGTCCAGTTTATCCGATTTAGCGGGGCGCAGGCTGATGGAGGCGAATGCCGATCTCCAACCACGAAGCCGGCATCGGCGAGCCCAAAGCCGGCAACACCGTCGGGACCACGTTCTACGGCTCCAAGGGCTACCTCTCGATGTGGGACGAAGATTCCCACAGGTATTCCAGTTGGCTCGGCCGTGAGCGGACGCCCGGGCCTGCCTCTTCCGCCTCCGAATCGATGGGTAATCACTGGGCCAACTTCATTGACGCCGTCCGCAGCCGCAAGCCGTCGGACCTGGATGCGCCCATCGAAGAAGGCGCCATCTCCACGACGCTGGTTCACCTGGCCAACATTTCTTATCGCCTGGGCCGCACGTTGCATTTCGATGCCGCCAGCTATTCCTGCCCCGGCGACGCGGAAGCCAATCGCCTGTTCGCGCGAGAGTACCGCAAGCCGTTCGTAGTGCCGGAAAAGGCTTAGCCTGGCCAGCTTGACTTCCGACCAAGTTCCGACCTCGCCATACTCGGCGGCCACAATGAAACCAGCAGAAAGTTCCGACGTCCGCAAAAAGTAAGTCAGCCTCGCGCTCCTGAGGTCGGCTCGAGATTTTGGGCGGCCAAGGGAGAGTGGTCCGACCCTGGTTGAGCGTGACGGGCTGTGCGAGACAAGCGCCCCGATGAGTCGGGGCGTGGCAGACTGAGAGTCCGCTCCACGACTTTCAGGCGGCGGCTGAGGACTTACCGAGGCAGCAATATTTGTATTTTTTGCCGCTGCCACAGGGGCACATGTCGTTACGGCCGATTTTGGGTTCGGGGCGGCGGTAGGGTTCGGGCTTTTGTGCAGAATGGTGCATGTGGAGGTCAGGTTCGTTGGGCACGGTTGTGCAATTTTGTGCATCGGCGGGCGGTTCGGGGGACTGTGGAAAAGCATGGGGGTCCCTTTCGGCTATACGATAGCGGGCGGGCGGAGAAAAACGAGGGTTGCGTAGGCCGAGGATTGGCGCTAAGGCTATGGGGCGGAAGGGTTAAGAAATATTTTGAAAGTTTGTGACCCCACTACACGGCCAGGCCCGGCGGGGGCCGTCACCGGGACGGATAAAAAAGCGCTCGGCGGGTTTCTCGCCGACTGCGGCGCGTTGCAGGGGTTCTACGGCCAGGGCTTTAAACCCAATGCCCTGCAATCAGGACATTCAGATTTTGCAGTTCGATGGTCATGGGCTTATCCCCAAACGAGAGGAGATTCCTTACCGTCAAACTGCGCACTGGTCCGACGTATTGCATGGGCTTAGTTGTTCGAAATTATAGCGTACTCCCTCACTCCCTTCACTCCCACTTCTTCAACTCCGGCCACAGCTCCCCGAGCGGCCGCTTGATCCCGTGGCAGTAATACACATCGAAGCGATTGTACGGCATGGAATACGGATGGTCCACGCGAGCTACCTCTTCCACGCTGGCGAAAACCTGGTCCAGGCGTTCCCGCCGTCCAAAGCCGTCCATCACGATCATGCTGTCGCCGGAATAACCGCGGGGGCCCCACAGGAAATAACTCTGATGGCCGCTGAGGGCCGCGGGCAGCCCGTAGCGCAGCCCGAAGAGATCGATTGCGCCGGCCTCTCCGTAGTTCGGGGCGAAAATCGCGGTGCTGCGCCGCACATCCACCGGCAGGCTGTTGTAGACGCCGGCGACAGTTGCGACCATTTCCGGCCATCCGAACTCATCGGCGAAGATCTGCGGCAGCGGTCCGAGCTGGTGGGTTTCAATCGCCGGCTGCTCCAGGCCAATCGCCCGCGTGTAGCGAATGTAGGTCTCCGGCGACAAAACCGGAATCGACAGCGGCGCCAGCAGCGCGCCGGCGGCCAGCATCAGCGCGGGATACGCCGCCTTCACCCACGTTAGGCCGGGGCGCGCCAGCCATGTCTCCCACCCCATCCAGAACAGCGGCTCGAAGGCGTTCATGGCGAATAGATTGTCCACGCCCAGAAAGCCGGGAGCCACCACTACCGCCAGCGCCGCCAGGAACTGCGCGAAAGCCCCGCCGCCCAAGTTTCGCGCCAGCACCGCCGTCAGCACTACCAGCGCCGCCCCCGCCAGCGCCGGAAGCAAACGAATGGCGGGCAGCGAATCGCCCAGGATGTGCCGCACCAGCCACGCGATGGCTGCGATCAGCGGCGGCTGGTCCACATAGCCCCACGCCATGTGGTGGCTGCAGGCCAGGTAGTACAGCTCGTCGCCGAAGTATCCGTAGGAGCGGCCGGCATACAGGTGGATGGCCAGCTTGAGTATTGCCAGCGCGCCCACGCTCAGCGCGGCGAACCGGACCGTCGAAGTGTTCGTCATGGCGTTTTCGAAAGCAGGGGCTCCACTTGCCGGCGCACGGTTTCCGCCACCAGCCGCGCCCCGCGAGCGTTGGGGTGCAGCCCGTCGGACTGCATCAGGTCGCCGTGCCCGGCCACTCCCGACAGCAGGAAAGGAATCAGCGGCGTCTTATATTTCGCCGCCAGGCGGGGAAAGATGGCATCGAAACGCGCCAGATAAGCCGGCCCGTAATTGGGCGGCAGCGTAATCCCGGCCAGCACCACGCGCGCGCCGGCGCCTTCGAACGCTTCCATCATCTGCCCCAGGTTGCGTTCGGCGATGTCCACCGGCTGCCCGCGCAGGCCGTCGTTGGCGCCGAATTCCAGCACCACGATGCGGGCCTTCTCCGCCAGCGCCTGGTCCAGCCGGGCCAGCCCGTCCTGCGAAGTGTCGCCGCTTACCCCCAGGTTCACCACCCGGTAGCCGTAGCCTCGCCGGTCCAGTTCCCGCTGCAGCACGTCGGGATAGGTCTGGCTCGGGTCGAGCCCGAATCCGGCCGTCAGGCTATCGCCAAAACAGACCACCGCGGGGCGGTTGTCCGCGGCGCTCGTAGCCGTCGGCGGTGGCGCGGAGGTCTGCTTCGCCGGCGATGGCGCGGTCTTCTGTCCGCAACCGCTGGCCAACAGAAGCCACACCATCGCGCCAAGCCATCGGATGCGTTGCCGATCTGGAGATTTCCCGGCTTTTGGCGAGCAACCGCTCCCTGGGAGGCTGTGAAAAGGACTCTCCGAGACGCGCTGGGCAGGCGGAACCGCCTGCCCCACCATTGAAAACAATGCGCCTGCTTCGGTGGCGCAGGCGGTTCCGCCTGCGATTTGCGATTTCTTCACAGATCGCCCAAGGCATCTACCAATCAGTGCGATTCTCATCTGAATGCCATAATAAAGGCTTGATCCAGGTTACCGCTCTCACCAAGTCCATCGACACCGGCAGCCACCGCGTCGAAATCCTGAAGGGCATCGATCTGGCGATCGCGCGCGGCGAATCGGTGGCCGTCATGGGTCCCTCCGGCAGCGGCAAAAGCACGCTGCTCGGATTGCTGGCGGGCCTCGATTCGCCCACCTCCGGCCGCATTCTGCTCGATGGCGAAGACATCACCGACCTCAACGAGGACCGCATGGCCGTGCTGCGCGGGCGCAAGATCGGCTTCGTGTTTCAGTCTTACCATTTGATTCCCACCTTGACCGCCGAAGAGAACGTGCTGCTGCCCATGGACCTGGCCGGCGGCGTTCCCGGCGCTCGCGCCCGCGCCCGAGAGCTGCTCGACCGCGTCGGTCTGGCCGGCCGCTTCGACCATTATCCCGTGCAGCTTTCCGGCGGCGAGCAGCAACGCGTCGCCCTGGCCCGCGCCTTCGCCCTGCACCCGCCCATCCTGCTGGCCGACGAGCCCACCGGCAACCTCGATTCGGCGACCGGGCAGGTCGTGCTCGATCTGCTCTGCCGTCTCAACCGCGAAGAAGGCGCCACCATGGTCCTGGTCACCCACGAACAACCCCTGGCCGCCAGCATGGGCCGCATCGTCACGCTGCGCGACGGCCGCATCGCGGCGTCATGAGTAGGGCCTCGGTGGGACAGACCATCGCATTTCGTGGTCTGTCACGCCTCACGCCAAGGCTCGGGACTCCTGAAATTCTGGAATTCGGGTCGAGTCACGTTCCGGGATCGCCAGCGAACAGCCGGGCTGGCGCCCGGCGGGACCGATTGATAATCGGTCCGCAGGTTGGACAACCTGCCCCACAATTACGAATTCGCAGCGGAGGCCCAGCTTGAGTTTTGCCGCCGCCCTCCGCATCGCTCTCGCCGAATTGCGCGCCGCCCGCGGGCATTTCCTGTTCGTGGTGCTGGCCGTCTCCATCGGGGTGGGCGCGCTCACGGGCGTGCGCGGCTTCAGCCTGGCCTTCCGCCACATGCTGCTCGGCCAGGCCCGCACGCTGATGGCCGGCGACATGACCCTGCGCCTGTTCGGTTCGCCCACGCCCGAACAGGACGCCGTGCTGCGCCAGCTCGCGTCCCGCGGCGTCCGCCGAACGCTCATCACCGAAACCGTCACCATGGCCTCCACCGGCCCGTCCGCCGAGCCGGTCCTGGTATCGCTCAAAGCCGTCGATCCCGACGTCTATCCCTTCTACGGCGCGGTCGAGCTCGATCCGCCGCAGCCGCTTGCGCGCGCCCTCACGCAGGACACCGTAGCCGTCTCCGACGATCTGCTGCTGCGTCTGGGCGCCCACCGCGGCGACCTGCTGCGCGTCGGTGGACAGGATTTCCGCATCGCCGCCACCCTGGTCTCCGAACCCGACCGCATGACCGGCACTCTCAACGTCGGGCCACGTCTGATGATGACCCGCCAGGGTCTCGCCCGCACCGGCCTGATCGGCCTCGGCAGCCGCGCCTCCGAGCGCTATCTCCTGCGCCTGCCTTCCACCGGCCGGCCCGATGTGGCCGAGACGCGCGCCATCCTCAAACGCAATTTCCCCGAAGCCACCATCGCCGATTACCGCGAAACCCATCCCATCATCACTCGCGGCCTCGATCGCGCCACTACCTTCCTCAGCCTGATCGGCCTGATCGCGCTCATCCTCGGCGCCATGGGCGTGGCCAGCGCCATCGACGGCCACATCGAGCAGCAGCTCGATTCCATCGCGGTGATGAAATCCATCGGGGCCCGCTCCGCGCAGGTGATTCGCATCTACGCTACCCAGACTTTGCTGCTGGGCCTGGCCGGCGGCGCTTTGGGCGCGCTCGAAGGCATCGCGGTGGCGGCCGCGTTCCCGGGTTTGCTCGCCCGCTATTTCCACATCGGCCTGGCCGCGTCCTGGAGCCCCTGGCCGGCGGCGCAGGGCATCGCCATCGCCTGCCTGATGACGCTGCTGTTTACCGTCCCGCCGCTGCTGGGGATTCGCGATATCCGCCCGGCCCTGGTCTTCCGCCGAAACGTGGCCGCGCGTCCACCCTCGCGCGCACCGGCGGTGTGGATCGCCCGCGCTCTTATTCTGCTCGGCACCGGCATGGTCGCCGGAACGCTCGCTCAAGGCTCATGGCGAGACGTGCTGCGCACCGCCGGATTCTTCTCCATTGCCCTGGCGATTGCTCTGGCCCTCCTCGCGGCCGTCGCCTGGCTGCTGCTTCACGGCCTGAAACGCGCCGAGCGCCGCCTCGCTCCGCTCCTGCCTTCCACCGTGCGCCACGGCGTGGCCAATCTGTACCGGCCCGGCAACCAGGTCCGCACCGCCGTGATGGCCCTGGGAGTCGGCGTCATGTTTACCTTGGCGGTGTGGCTCATCCAGGATGCCCTGGTGCGCCAGATCCATGGCTCGGCGCCTCCCGGCACCGCGAACGTTTTTCTCCTCGATATCCCGCGGGACCAGCGCCAGGCCGTCTCGGATCTCGTCGCCGCCCAGCCCGGCGTGGCCGCGCCGCCCGAAATCGCTTCCTCGGTAGCGGCCCGCATCGTTGCCATCGACGGCGTGCCCATCGAGAAACGCCCCTTGCGCGATTTCAACCGGCGATTCCTACGCACCCGCTCCGTCACCGAAGTAGCCCAAAAGCCGCCCGATACCGACGTGATCGAAGGCGCCTGGTGGACCTCCGTGCCGGCTTCGCCTCAGGTCTGCGCCAGCGAAGAAACCGCCCGCATTCTCCACCTCCATCCCGGCTCCCTCGTCGATTGGGACATCTGGCGCCAACCTGTGCGCACCACCGTGGCCTGCGTCGATCGCACCGAATCGCTGCGCATGACCGCCCGCTTCGAGTTCCTCTTCAGCCCCGGACCCCTCACCACAATGCCCGCCGTACTCTACGGCTCGGCGCGCGTGCGTCCGGCCGACGTTACCGCCCTGCAGCGCGTCATGTTCCGCCGCTTCCCCACCGTCACCGTAGTCAACGTGGCCGACGTCATGGCGATCGTCGAAGACGTGGTCGATCGCATCGCCCTGGTGATTCGTTTCATTTCCGCCTTTACCGTGCTGGCCGGAATCGCCATGGTGGCCTCGAGCGTGGCCGGCACGCGTTTCCGGCGCATGCGCGAGGTGGTGGTCCTGAAGACCCTGGGCGCCACCCGAGCCCGCATCGCGCAAATCTTTTCGGTGGAGTTTTTCGCCCTCGGCGCCGTGGCCGGCCTCATTGGCAGCCTGCTGGCTTCCGGTTTCGCGGCCTTCGCCCTGCGGCGCCTGCTCGATATCGAATTCCACTTCGACTGGAAGGCGACGCTCGCCGCCACCGCCGCCGCGGCTCTTGTCGCCGTAGCCGCCGGCTGGCTCGCCAGCTTCCGCGTGCTGGGACGAAAACCGCTGGAGATTCTGCGCGAGGAGTAGCGACGGACGGAGGCGTAGGGGACTGCGAAGGGATAACGTGGCCAACCTGACGACACCACCGTGGCGCACGCACTCTTGCGTGCCGGGTCGCCACTCTTGGCGACGCCCGTTTTCCGGGCGAAGAGGTGTCGAGAAGAATCTCGACACGGCACGCACGAGTGCGTGCGCCACGTGGGTCTGCCCGGTCCCGCCTGACGAGTCGGCGTTGAGGATCGTCGGTGCCCTCGGTTTGGCCATCCACGGAAGCACTTCAAACAGAGGTCTGGACGTGTTTCGCCTGGCTGTTTCACAATGCGCCGCGCGACGCCCTACCGGGCGCTAAATTAGCATCCTCCCGATCACGCCCTGTCCGGTAGGGCACCGCGGTATCATTGGCTGAATTGCCCTGTAGGCCGGATGTTTGGGAATACACGCGGCGGGCTCTGCCATTTTGGGGCGGAGCGGCGGCATATGTTGCATTGGTTGTTTTCCTCCTTTGGGCACCATTAACTCACCGGCTGTGGCTGCGGAATACGTCACGGGTGCTCGGCGTTCTCGGTCTGATACCCGCCGGTCTTCTTTTCCTGGCCCTATTAATGACTGGCGGACTTCCTGGCCAAGGTGTCCCCGAAGAGAAGCGCATCATCCAGTCCGCGGACGGGCAGGTCGCAAGGCTCATCTATCAAGCAGGATTTCTTGGACGCGATCATACCGAGGTCACACTTAAGCGCAACGGATGCTGTCAACACATCAGGGCGTTTTGGCACAGCGGCCCAAGCACATTTGACGACCCGAGGGTCGATTGGCTGGACAATCGCCATTTGCGAATTGTGTATCACACGCGGAGTGGTGATCCCGATCACTGTGAAAGTCACCTGGCGGACATCACAATTGTCTGTAAGGCGGAAGTGTGGGACCGGGATACGACGTCACCTCGGGTGCCTGAGCCGTAGACGCGGCTCACCACCACTTCAGGACAGACGGAGCATTCCCCTATTTCCACAGCATTGCCCGAGGGCCAGTTTTGCCGTATCTTAAGGGCATGGAAGTACACTTCACCCCCGAGACCGAAAAGAAGCTCAAGGACCTCGCCGTGCAAAGCGGACGCGGAACCGCAGATCTTGTGCGGAGTGTCATCGAGGAATACTTCGGCGATCTTGCGCAGACGCGGGAAACGCTCGACCGGCGCTATGACGATCTGGAGAGCGGCAGGGTAAAGCCCATTCCCGGTGATGAAGTCATCGCGCGGCTCCGGGCCAAGAGCGCGGCCCACCGTGCGAGCGGATGCCGCCGCCCTGTCGGCTCGAACCCGCAAAATCCGGGCGGACTGGCGTCGCGCCGCGGCCTGGCTTCACGCGAACGCTTTGAAAACGGCCAGCGCCGGGAACCCCTGGCTGTAGTCGAAAGCCGTGCCTTTGATCTTGGCGACGTCGACTTCCACCTTGCCGTTAAGCCGCTTGTACGCCTGAACCACGATCTCATCGAGCCACTTCAATTCCATACCTTCGCTCACCGTGTACGCGGGTTCGTAGCGCACCTTGACGGTGAGGCAACGGATCTTTTGAATCCCGCCGGTCGCCGTGACGCCTATCGGCCGGCTGCTGCTGGGGAAGTCCGTCTGGCCCGTGCCTGTGTTCACGACCTTATTCAACCGCCCGATTGAGTTCACATTCGCCAATCCCTCCCCCTTCAGCCACGCCATGATCTGCGGCTCGTTCGCGCCCAGTCCGTAAACGATGGTGTCGACTTCCTTGACCGCCTCCGCCATCAGGTCCGACAATGTGCAGACCTTCCGGTCCTGTCCGTAAGCGCCGCCGGGCATCGGCCAGGGATTGAATGAACATGTGATCTTGAGATCCACCACGCGCACGTCGCCGTCGCGCGGCAGGTGCCCGGTCGTACCGGCAAGCTGGCCGATCGCTTCGTCGCGGATCACGTGATTCACCGCACCCTTCTCGGGCTTGGTGACGCTTTTGCATTCGATGCTCTTGGCAAAAAGCGCGTCGGCCGCGCCCACGGTTACATCCGCGTGGGTCTGCGTCAGGAAGGGCCGTCCTTTGCCCTGTGCCTTTTGGGTAGTGAGGAACTCGTGACGGAATGACTCGGCCTGGCCATACGACTTATTCAGGCCCGTCACAAATTGCTGTCTCTTCTCGGCGTCCAGGCCATCGAATACAGCCTGGTTGCCCAGAATTGCGGAGAAGATTCCGTAAATCGTATTCAAGCGTGCCAACAGGTCCACGGCGCTGAGTGACATAGGAAAAATCCCTCCCGGATCTTAAGCTGAGGATACAGCCAGTACTTCCAGTACGTCAATTATGGATCTGTTCCCCTTTGGGCGTCCCCCCAGGAATGGCCCGGCGCTTCGCGGGATAATCGGTCCATGATCCTCATGCTCGGCGAGGTGCCCGGCGTCAGCGTCGAGCATCTTCTGGCTCGGCCCGACAAATCCGGCCGCCCCGGAGTGCGCGGACCGCTGGGCCCCTTAACGGACCTGCGCGAGGGCGATAAACTGCACATCGCCGGGGTTTCCGACGGCTCCCGCGTGGCCGGTTATGACCCCGATGCGCTGGTGGATCGTCTGCGCGAGCTCGGCTGGGACCCCGCCGTTCGGCTGCGCCAGATTCATCTGATTGCGGATTGGACCGGGCGGGACGGCGCCGTCTCCTTCGCCGCCCGCCTCGCCGCGGCCCTGGCCGGCGCCGGCTTCGACCTCGACGAGATCAAAGCGCCGCTTGGCCGGGTACGCTGCGATTCGCGCGGCAAGATCCGGGTCTGCCTCGGCGAAGCGCAACAGTGGACGCCTTCGAGCCCCGCCCTCAACCTCTACGTAGGTCCGCGCGTGCCCGCCAAACACCGCCAGGTGCGCCCCCCGGGCTCCTCCTTGTAGCGTAGCCATTGAAACCCGGAGAAACGGTCCGCCTGGAACGCCGAGTACCCGTTACGTACCCGCATTACTTTGCCCCGAAACGATTGGCTCGCATAATGAAAATCGTGCGGCGGAAGCGAAATCCACCCACCACGAGGCACCCAACGGAATCGATTATGGAATTAAGGCAAGCTACCGCGCCTGACCGAATCGCGGGCGATCGCCGCGCCGATAAACGTTACGCGATCCAACTGGATCTCCGCTGGAGACTCGTCCGGCGGCGGCGGGTACTGGAATCCGGGTCCGGGTATACCATCGACCTGTCCAGCGGCGGAATCCTGTTTGAAGCCGGACGGCAGTTGCCCGTCGGCTTTCATCTAGAGCTATCCGTGTCATGGCCCATCATGCTGCACAGCGTCTCGCCCTTGCAGTTGTTCGTGCGCGGAAAAATTGTCCGCGCCCAAAACGGCCGCACGGCCGTCCGCATGCAGCAGCACGAATATCGCACCGCCGGCCAGGCCGCCGAAGCGTCCTCCCGAGCCGGTGGTGGATCGCTGCACCTCATGGCCGGCTTCGACCGTGCCGTGCGCACGGCCAGAATACAGTAAGGGCTCACCTAACTCGTGGCATAGGCTGTCAAGCCTGCTGAGCTGGGAGTAAGAGTCATCTCGGCTTTTCTGGCTTAAGCAAGCAGCGTTTTGCCTAAGGAATCGTAATGAAATAACCATGCCAAATCCTGGAGCCCGACGTGGCGCACGCACTCGTGCGTGCCGTGTCGAGACTCTCTCGACACCCGCTCGCGTATGGTGCGCCGAGCCACGTCGATGAATCTCCGTATTTCTTCGAACTCGTCTGATTTTGAGCGTACACGCACCTCAACGCATTCCGTTCCTTCAATAGTCGTTCGACCGACTGGCTTGGCGGCCCCAGGAAACCGAGACTTCAAGAAACGAACCAACTCCCGCTGGCCTAATATCTCCGATGCCCTCACATTTACATATTCGTTCATTTGGCCTTCCTAGCCTGGCGACGCGACGCTGTCATGGCTGCGGCGGCAGCGGATACTTCGAGTGCGGGAAACCGGGGGCTGGGGGGAAACCGGAGAGGAACCGGTTACTGTCCCGGATTTCGTTCTTCATTTGATAGATTTCGAGAGCGAACAAAATCGACCGTCTGTGCCAATAGGTCCCGTAACCCGTATTGATCCGCAACCTCGATGAGCTGCCGCGCAAAGAGGTCAGCCGGATAGCCCTGCTCTCCGAAAGAATATGCGGTCACTTGATTTGCAACGGTATGATGCAGCTCATTTATGCCGTGAAGCAAATCAACAATGCGCCGCTCCTTTGCATTCGCCACGTTAGGAAGGAACACTTGTCGCGTGCCAACAGTTAACCGAGAATATAGTAGCGCCAGCGCTCTGATTCTTTGCGCGGTAGAGAGTGGATCCAGCCAATCCAATATCCCTTGAGCGTTCATTTCATTCAGCTTCCTTTCTGGGTCTACTCGATCGGGGCGGGTAAACCAGGGGTAAACCAGGGACGGGTAAACCAGGGACGGTAATGGAGTAACCCCTGCGCCGAGTTGACAAAGGCGAAAGAGCTCTGAAAACCCGGCGCAGGGGTTACGGTCCCTGGTTTCCCCCTTCAGCGGCCCGCGACGGCGCTGACGAACTTCTGTAGCTGCGCCGTCTGGTCGGCGGTCAGGGCGTTGCCGCTGGACGGACCAGCCGCCAGCCTTACGAGCCGGTCAGCCACATCCTGTGGCACCGCACCGTGGAGCTGGGCTCGGGCGGCCTCCGAATCGAGAATCCATGAAACGTACCAGAGGAGTCCCGGGACGCTGAGGCTTGGCGGAGGCGACGTCGATTCGTCGGCGGTGATCGCCAGATATCTTGCCGTGAGGGCCACAAACAGGTGCATCCGGCTCTCCGGCGCGTGACCGCCCCGCACCTGCCGCCACAGTTCGCCGAGGAGGGTGGTCCTCGCTAGATCGGAGAGGCTCGACGGCGCCGCATATTCAAGCGCGTGGGCCAGCGCCGCCGTGTCGGTCTCGGACCCTGCCGTGAGAATGGTGGCCGCGTAGTCCGCCAGGTAGCTGCCCCTGGGCCTGCCCCCATCGGACAGGGCAGCGGTGGCTGCCTCGGCCTGCTGGCGCAATGGCAGCGCCGTGGACGCCAGCATTAACCGAACGTCGGCGACGGTGTCAGCGCCGTCAGTGACCAACGTGACGCTCGACGGCGATTCAAAGAGGGATGGCAGGCCGCCGTGGCCGTTCGCAAACACCAGGTACCGCTGGCCCGCCCGGATCCCATTGCCCGCCATGCCGGCCCAGCCGACGCGATCCGACCCGGCGACAGACCTTTGGGGGACCGTCGCCCAAAACGTCCCGGGAAGTAAGCCGAGTCCGGCCGAGTCCTTCAGGATCTCCACGGCCTTCGCGTCGACATCGACCGGGCACCCCATCCGAACCGGGCCGCAGCCCCTCTGCACGTCGGCCCTCTCTATCTCCGCCACGAAGATTACCGAGTCCCACCGGAACGCGGTAGGGATCGACTGGGCCGCACCCGGCATCGCGGCGAGTATCACGAGCGGCAGCGCCATGCTAATCCTGATTCTTGACATATGGCTCCTAAAGGCTTTACTGCTGAAAATTCTGTTTCAGGTCCTGGAGCGCGGTCGGCGGCGATAGTATGACGCCGGCGGCGTCTGCCGGCACGCAGTTACCCTTGCCGTTCACGGTCGCTTGGCCTTGCACAAGATAGATGCCGTGGACAAACCGGGGACAGACGGGA
>PLRS01000029.1 GCA_003164035.1 Bryobacterales bacterium
CGTCGTCGGGGGTCAGGATGTGGACCTGGCCGGTGAGGCCGTGGCGGTAGGCGTTGAGGGCGCGCGGGTCGCGCGGTTTGGAAGAGGCAGATGACGGTTCGTAGGCCATAGTTAAAACTCCTGGGGTGGCCGTTCCCGCGTGCCTAACAGCGTATGCGGGGCGAGCGCCGGGAAAAGTCCCGGCGTGGCAGACTGAGAGTCCGCTCCACGGCAGTTCCCCGACTATACTGTACGACGCGGGTGAGGGGTGGAAGAGAAGGCGAGGGCGGTAAGTGGTTGCAGTGATGGGCGGAGATTTTTTTACTGGGGCTGTGACCGGGGAAATGGGGGGGCTAGAATGGCCTCATGGATCGGCGCGATTTCTTCACCCGCTTCGGGCTGGGCGGCTATTCCCTGATCGTTCTGGCGGACCCGGCCAGCGGGCAGGCGCCCGCACGCAAGCCGGATTTCGGACCCGTCGCCCCCGGGAACGCTCCGTTTTCGCCCGCGGAGCGGCACATGCGGCTGGTCGATCTGGAGACCGAGGTCCTGGTTGCGGGCGGCGGGCTGGCGGGGGTTTGTGCCGCGATTGCGGCGGCCCGCAACGGGGCGAAGGTGGTGCTGGTGCAGGACCGTTCGCGCCTCGGGGGCAACTCGTCGAGCGAGGTGAAGATGCACGTCGTGGGCGCGAATCAGCACACAGGCAGGCCGGGCTGGCGCGAAGGGGGACTGATTGAAGAGCTGCGCCTGGCGGATGCGGTCAACAATCCGCAGCGATGCTGGGAGCTTTGGGACCTGCTGCTATATGACAAAGTGGTCAGCGAGCCCAACATCACCCTGCTGCTCGAAACCGCGCTTTACGGGGTCCAGGTGAATGAGGGGCGAATCACCGAAGCGGTGGCGCGCTGCGACAGGAGCGAGCACATCTATCGCATCCGGGCGAAGGTGTTCTGCGACTGCACGGGCGATTCGCGCCTGGCGCTGGAGGCGGGCGCCGATATGCGGACCGGGCGCGAAGGCCGCGGCGAGTACAACGAATCGCTCGCCCCGGAAGCACCCGACGATCGCACGCTGGGTTCGAGCATCCTGTTTACGTCGCGCCTCTATCGCCGCCACATGCCGTTTACGCCGCCTTCCTGGGCACGCAAGATCGCGCGGGAGCAACTGATTCACCGGCGCATCGATAGCTGGGAATACGGCTACTGGTGGATCGAATGGGGCGGGGACAAAGACATCATTGAAGACAACGAGCGCATTCGGTTCGAACTGCTTTCGATCGTAATGGGAGTATGGGACTACATCAAGAACAGCGGCGAGTTTGCCGATAGCGGCTTCTGGGCGATGGACTGGGTGGGGATGATGGTGGGCAAACGCGGCAGCCGCCGTCTGTTGGGCGACTACGTTCTGACCCAGCAGGACCTCATGAAGGGCGGCTTTGCCGATGCCGTGGCTATCGGCGGCTGGGCCATGGATGCGCATCCACCCGAGGGATTCGACCGCCCCGATCTTCCGCCCAACACCACCGTTCGCCCGCCGGAGGTTTACGACATTCCGCTGCGGTCGCTTTACAGCCGCAACATCGCCAATCTGTTCATGGCGGGCCGTAACATCAGTGCGAGCTACATCGCGTTCACTTCGGCCCGCGTGATGGCCACGTGCGCCGTGGAAGGCCAGGCGGCAGGCACAGCGGCGGCGCAGTGCGTGGCGGGCGGAATTCTGCCGCGCGAACTGGCACGCGATCGGGGACAGGTGGAACGGTTGCAGCAGACCTTGCTGCGCGACGATCAGACGATCAAAGGGCGCGCAAACCGGGATACATCGGACCTGGCACGTTCCGCGGCTGTTTCCGCCTCCGCCGAAGACGGAGCGGCCAAAGCAGGGCTGGTGCTCGACGGTTTCGTGCGCAATATTCCGGACCAGCATGGAGAGCCGGCGGAACTGCATCAGTGGGCCGCGCCGGTGGAGGAAGGCACGCCGGCATGGATCGACCTCGTTTGGGAGAATCCGCGTCTCCTGCGGCGGGTGCAAATCACTTTCGACACCGGCTTCAAGCGCCAGCTCACGCTGAGTGCGCAGGAGAGCCAGAACGTAAACCTGGTGCGAGCGCCGCAGCCGGAGACAGTCAGGGATTACACGCTGAGCGCGCGCGCCGCGGACGGCGAGACGCGGCAGTTGGCGGCCGTGAAGGATAACTTCCAGCGACTCCGGAGGCACACGTTCGAGCCTGTAGAGGCGCGCAGTCTGCGCCTGGAAATCAGCGCCACCAACGGCGACCGGCTGGCCCGCGTGTTCGAGATTCGCTGCTACGAATGAGGCGCGGAGTGCGAAGGGAAGTAAGCGCCTGTCAGGAAATAACCATACCACTCCGGCGTGGCGCACGCACTCGTACGTCCCGCGTCGGCACTTTTGCCGACGCTCGGCGAACCATACGCGAGCGGGTGTCGAGAGAGTCTCGACACGGCACGCACGAGTGCGTGCGCCACGTTGGGCTCCAGGGTGACCGCTCCCTTACGGTCGCGGCTCGGGAATAGTCCAGTAGAATGTTTAGATCCATGCGAACTCTTCTGCTTCTCGCCGCAATTTCAGTTCTGTCCGGCGCCGACCACGATTGGCCCGCTTACGGCGGCGGACCCGCGGGAATCCGCTACTCCGATCTCAATCAGATCAACCGCGCCAATGTGAAGCAACTGGCCGTCGCCTGGACTTACGACACCGCCGACGGCGCCGGCGATCCGCAAACTCAGCCCATACTCATTGGCGGCATCCTCTATGGTCTGACGCCCCGCCATAAGGCCATTGCGCTCGATGGCGCCACGGGAAAACCGCTGTGGACGTTCGATTCCGGCATCGCCGGCCGCGGGCCGAATCGCTCGATGGTTTACTGGACCGATGGCAACGCACACGTTCTTTTCGCCGCGGTCCAAAGCTATATCTACGCCCTCGACGCCCGCACGGGAAAGCCCATCGCCGATTTCGGCAACGCGGGACGAATCGACCTCCGCGAAGGCCTCGGCCGGGATCCGGCGAAGCAATCGATTGTCCTCACCAGCCCCGGCATTATTTACCAGGACCTGCTGATCGTCGGCGACCGGACCCCCGAGGCCCTGCCGGCCCCCACGGGCGATATTCGCGCCTTCGACGTTCACACCGGCAAGCTCCGCTGGAGCTTTCACACCATTCCCCACCCCGGCGAGTTTGGCTACGACACCTGGCCCACCGACGCCTGGACCTACACTGGCGCAGCCAACAACTGGGCCGGCATGGCGGTGGACCGGACGCGCGGCATTCTCTATGTCCCCACCGGCTCCGCGGCCAGCGATTTCTATGGCGCGGACCGCATAGGCGACGACCTTTTCGCCAACACCCTGCTGGCGTTAAAAGCCGACACGGGCGAGCGGATCTGGCACTTTCAGGGAGTCCGCCACGATCTCTGGGATCGCGACTTTCCTACGCCACCCTGCCTCGTCACTGTCAAACGCGACGGCAAAATGGTGGACGCCGTGGCCCAGGCCACCAAGCAGGGTTGGGTCTACCTTTTCGATCGGGTCAATGGCAAGCCACTGTTCCCCATTGAGTATCGCCGCTACCCTGCCAGCGACGTCCCCGGCGAGGTGGCCGCCGATACCCAACCGCTGCCCACCAAGCCCGCGCCATTCGCCCGTCAGCAACTCACGGAGGACGTGCTGACTACGCGCACGCCCGCCGCGCATGCCTGGGCGGTGGAACAGTTTCGCAAACTCCGCAGCGGCGGTCAGTTCGTGCCGCTCGCTGTCGGCCAGGACACGGTGGTCTTCCCGGGTTTCGACGGCGGCGCGGAATGGGGCGGCCAGGCATTCGACCCGGAAACCGGCCTCTTCTACGTAAATGCCAACGATCTGGCGTGGACCGGCAGTCTGGCGCAGGCCGCCGAGGGTAACTCAACCCGCCGGACTTACCAGACAAACTGCGCCAACTGTCACGGCGACGACCGCGCCGGCGCCCCTCCGCAAATCCCCGCACTGACAAACCTAAGTGGCAGGATGACCGCGCAGCAGATCTCAGCCGTCATCCGCCAGGGCGCCGGACGGATGCCATCGTTCCCGAATCTGAGCGCCGCCGACGTAAACGCCGTGGCGCAATACATCCTGAGCGGCGAGAGCAAGGAATTGGCCGCCGCGGACAGCCCTAAGACCCCCGCCAGGTACCGCTTTACCGGTTACCGCCGCCTGCTCGATCCCGATGGGTACCCGGCCGTCGAGCCGCCCTGGGGCACGCTCAACGCCATCAATCTGAATACCGGCGAATATGCCTGGAAGGTTCCGCTGGGAGAGTATCCCGCGCTGGCGGCGCAAGGCATGAAAGAGACCGGCAGCGAGAATTATGGCGGACCGATTGTAACTGCCGGCGGCCTGGTCTTCATTGCGGCTACTAACTTCGACCGTAAGTTTCGCGCCTTCGACAAGTCCACGGGAGCGCTGCTGTGGGAAGCGACATTGCCATTTTCCGGCAATGCCACACCGATCACTTATCAACTTGGCGGACGCCAGTATGTCGTTATCTACGCCACGGGAGGCAAAGCGCCCCGCGGCGGGCCCACGGGCGGCGCTTATGTGGCCTTCGCCCTGCCGGCGGGCAAGTAACCATGCCCAATGGCCCGAGCATTTCGAAGCCTAAGTGCGTATTTCCGGGCAACCGCTCCCTCGCGGTCGCGGCTCGGAAACAGACGAAACCGAGCCGCGACCGCGAGGGAGCGGTTTTCTCGATACGTGGCCAGCGACAGGCCAGGAGGCCTGTCCCACCGAATACTAAGCCCCGACCTGATGGGCCACCGAGATCGCGTGTTTCAACCGGTCCCAGTTGGTGCTGGCTTCCACGGTGCAGTCGGCACCGAGGAGGAACGGGCGCGGGGAACTCTTCACGACCTGGCGGATTTCCGCTTCCACCTGCTCGGGTGTTCCGGTAGCGATGATGCCGTGGCGGTCCATGCCTCCCATAAAGGGCCGTTTAAACAGCCTGGTAATTTCCTGTGCGGAAATCCGGCGGTCCAAGAGCTTCTCGTTGCAGTTGACGACGTGGCCGGGGTAGTCGTAAACGGCATCGTAGTTGGCGTAGGGCGCCACGTAATCGCAGACATGGAGGATGTTAAAACGGCAGGAGGCCGCGATTTCCTTCATCGAAACAAGGTCGAAGGGCTTTACATATTGGCTGAAGATGGCGGGGTTGCTGAAGCGCTTCGCTTCAGAGCCCTGGGTGGAGGTGTAGAACCCATCGACGCCCTCTTTGATGCAGGCGCGCACGAATAGGAGTTGGCTTTCGGTGAGGATTTCGAGGCCCTTTTTGACCGCTTCCGGGTTTTCCTCCAGGTGCCGCAGAAGCACGGGCGCGGTGGCGCACTGGCCGGCGCCCATGAACGGCGAATACAGGGTCATCAGGATGAGCGAGTTCTTCTTCTCGGCCTTGACCAGTTCCCGGACGGTCTGGAGGAGCGGTTCGTAAAAATCGAGCCGGGCGAGCTTAAGCTTCGACCAGTCGGCCGGTTTTTGGAGGAACTCCTGGCGCGAGTACGATTGCTCGAACTGAATTTTGAGGAAATCCATATCGGTGTAGTGGAAAAACTCCAGGTGGCGTTTGGCGGCCGCCGAACCAGCCTTGTAATCGTTGCCGAAGTGGAGGAAGAAGGCGGCGGGGGTGTAATTGGGGGTGCCCTGGCTGGCGAGCCACCCGAGCATGCGTTCCCGTTTGTTGGCAGGAACGGGAGCGGCGAAGGAGGTTCGGATCAGGCCCGCGGCAGCGGAGAGACTAAGAAACGTACGTCGGTTCATGTATGTAGGATACAGGGTGCTGGGGGGCAGGCGGGGGCTCCCATAAGCGCTAACTTAGCCCAACGTGGCGCACGCTGGCCAGCGAACAGCCGGGCTGGCGCCCGGCTGGACCGATTGACAATCGGTCCGCAGGTTGCCAACCTGCCCCACAAAAAAAGGGTCGACTCATTCGTCTCGACGCCCGCTTTGGTTCTCTATCCGCAGGCCGCTGTTTCCCGGAGACGTCGCGCCAAAGCCGGGCGCCGAGCGCAAGCGTCGAGAAAAGTCTCGACGCGGCACGCAGGAGTGCGTGCGCCACGACAGGTTAGCCCAGAGGCGGTCCCGCGGGCGTATCCTGGACGGCATGAACCAGTTTCCCAGTTTCGACCTTACGAACCGGATATCCCTCGTCACAGGCGCGGCTCGCGGCCTTGGCCGGGCGATCTCGCTGGCGCTTGCCCACGCCGGGGCAGACGTAGCATTGGGGTTGCGGGACATCGATGCGGATGCGGGGTTGCTCGCCGAAATCCAGTCCCTGGGCCGCCGTGCGCTCGCTTTGCAGATGGATATGGCCAATCTCGATCAGGTTCAGCGCGCCGTGAAAGATGCTGTCGTGCATTTTGGCCGCCTCGACATCCTGGTGAACAACGCTGGGATCGCACCGGGAAATCGCGCCGAGGACGTCTCGGTTGAGGATTACGATCTCACGATGGCGGTGAACGTCAAGGGAACGTTCTTCGCCAGCCAGGCTGCCGGGCGATTCATGATCGGGCAGAAGTATGGCCGCATCGTCAACCTCAGTTCCCAGGCTGGGTTTGTAGCACTTCCGACCGAATCGGTGTACTGCATGACCAAAGCGGCCATTGCGCACATGACGAAATGCCTGGCAATTGAATGGGGCGCGCACAACATTACGGTGAATGCCGTCGCACCGACCTTTATCAAAACACCGGGCACGAGCGAATGCCTCGGCGATCCGGCGTTCCGCGCCGACGTAGTGGAGCGGATCGCGGCGCTGCACAGGATCGGCGAGCCGATGGACGTGGCGGGTGCGGTGGTGTTCCTGGCGTCCCCCGCCGCGTCATTCATCACCGGTCAGACGCTGATGATCGACGGCGGCTGGACAGCGCGGTAACGTATCCCGAGCAGGTAGATAATGGAATCGAATTGGAGGTGCACCTTTGAAGCAAAGTGACGAAGGAAGCCGCATGACGCGGCGCGAGTCCCTGAAAAAGGCGGCCGGCGCGTTGATGATCCTGCCGGCCGGATTGGCGCGAGGCTATGCGGCCAACGAAAAGCTGAACCTGGGCATCATCGGCCTGGCCGGCATGGGTGCGATCGATGCCAGGATGCTGAACGACCTGGGCGAGAACATCAGTGCGCTGTGCGACGTGGATTCCACGATGCTCGATCTTCGGGCGCCTCTCTATCCGAAGGCCAAGAGGTACACCGACTTTCGAAAGATGATCGAAAAGGAAAAGCTGGACGGCGTGGTGGTCGCCGTGCCGGACCACATGCACGCTTATGTCAGCGTATGGGCCATGAAACACGGTCTCCATACTTACTGCCAGAAGCCGCTGTGCAAGACGGTTCACGAAGCCAGGGTGATGGCCAAGGTCGCCGCCGAAACCAAGGTCGTCACGCAAATGGGCACCCAGAGCAGCGCGGAGGCGAGGAACCTGCGGACGGTGGAGGTGATTCAGTCCGGGGTGGTGGGCGAGATCACGGAGGTCCACGTGGCGACGGATCGCCCCATCTGGCCGCAAGGATTCGACCGTCTGCCCGGAGAAGATCCGGTCCCCTCCAACCTGGATTGGGACATGTGGATCGGCACCGCCGCGATGCGGCCCTACAGGAGCCTCTATCCGCAGGGGCACCCCGTTTACAACCCGCCGGCCGAGAAGAGGCACCAGTTGGATTTCGCGGTCGCGGGTCTCAGTCCGGTTCCGCCCGTGGGCGTGGTTTACCACCCTTTCGTATGGCGCGGCTTCACCGATTTCGGCAGCGGCGCGCTGGGCGATATCGCTCCGCATCAGATGAACGTAATCTTCATGGCGCTCGATCTGGGCGCGCCCTCGGCCGTCGAGGTGATTGACACATCCGGAATGAAGAAGGACATGTACCCGGATTGGACCGTGATGCGCTTCGACTACGCGGCGCGCGGCGTTCACCCGCCGCTGAAGATCTATTGGTACGACGGCGGCAAGCGCCCGGCGGACGAAATCGGGCGTGGAGCAGATCGGGCGCGCACAGGCGGCGCGGGCGTGACGTGGATCGGCACCAAAGGCAGCCTTCCCGAAGGCCGGGGCGCCTACTACGGCAAGCAGACGGAGCAGTACCCGGTGCCGCCGGAAAGAAATTGGGGCCGTGAAGAAGTCCACAAGGATTGGGTGGCGGCCATCAAAGCGGGCAAGCAGGCGCCCTGCAATTTCGCCTACGCCGGACCGTTTACCGAGGCCTACCAACTCGGTAACGTCGCCTTGCGCGTGGGCCATCGGATCGACTGGGATCCGCTGGCGTTCCGCGTCACCAACTGCCGGGAAGCGAACCAGTACCTTTCCCGCGAATACCGGAAGGGCTGGGACCTCCAGGAGATCGCGGGACGCACCGCTTACAACGTGAGCGAGTGAGTTTTGTTACACTCTCTCGCCGGTTAACCACCATAGGATGTTGTGAATGCAGCGTTGCACCATGGGATGAGATTGGGTGGCAACGTTGTGACCGGGAATGAGCACGGCCACTTTCCCCTTGCCATAGGTGTGAGCCCACCCCTGGGGAGCGCGGCCGTGCTCTGGAGAGTGGCTCTCCAGGAACACGGACGTCTGGCTCTCGTCCATCTCCACCTGGTACTCTTCATCGGCGACGGTAAAGGGCGTCATGCCCTCGGTCAGTTCCGGCATCTTTCCGGTCAGAGTCACGTTAATACTGACAACGGCGGGGTGGCGGACGAAGTATGACCTGGCGATTCGGGAGATTCCATTGCCCTTGGGATAGGAGAAGCCGTCGTGATAGGAAAAGAAGTTGCCGCCGGCGTTCACATAGTCCTCGTACTTCTGCTCCTGCGCAGGCGTGAGCCAGCGGGCTTCCCCTTTGTTGGGCGGATTCCCGTCACGGTTTCTGTAGTAGTTGACATACTCGCGTCCCTCTCTGCTCTGGACAATCAGATCGAAGCTGCCAAAATCGTCGAACGGGACGGCATAGTCCATGATCGTCACCGCCTCCCAGCCGTTTTTTCGCAGTCCTCCCAGCAAAACGGAGTCGAGTGGGGCGACGCAGTGATACGCGTCTCCCAGTATGGCCAGAACACGCTTCTTCCGTGGGGTAGTGTCCTGGGTTCTTCCGAGACCGGCGCCGCCCAACAGAGCCATGCCGCAGGCGGTGGAGGTCTTAAGGATATGACGGCGTGTAGTGTTCATGCGTTTGTCTCCAATTGTTTCACGGGTTCTGCATCGTGCGCGGATCGACCGGCCGCTTCCGCTCCGAAGACAGCACGCCCGCGAAATAGATCCGCAGCGACATCAGGTTATCCCGTGCGTTGGTCAGCGCGGGGCGTTTCTGGTGCAGCGACTGCATGAACTCGCCCATCACCCCGATGAAGCCGCCGATGGAGGCGCACTCATCGTAACGCGGCCGGATGTGAACCTCCCGGTAGGTCAGATCGTCCGGCAGAGTATAGGTGACCCATCCGATTTCCTTGGGCCAGTCGTAGCCCCGCACCTCAACCAGGTCCTTTTCCCATCGCGACGTCGGGTTCCAGCGGTGATTGGCGCGAATCGCCCCCCTCTCGGCCCAGACCCGTATGGGGGTCTCGTTCCGGAAATTGCCGGCGTTGTGATACTCGAAGTAATTGCAGACCGCTCCGCTGGAAAATTGCATCTGATAGAGGGAGGCGTTGTTCTGGTTGGTGCAATAGACCGAGATGGGGTCTCCTCCCGAGAGCCAGCGGATCGAATCGATGGCGTGAATCTGCCACGCCATTACCACGCCGCCCGGCCCCATTCCGAAACCCGGCCCCTCGGTGGAGATGTTGGCGAAATGAATAAAGCCCGGCGCGCCGAATCGATCGGGGCCGAGAAGCTGCCTGGTCAGATAAACGGCCGGATCGAAGCGCAGGTTCTGGTTAATCGCAAAGGGGATTCCACCCTCCTCGGCGATCTCCACCATCTTTTCGGCGGTCTCGAGGTCCGTCGCCATGGGCTTCTGCATCAGCACCGCCTTGCCTGCCTTGGCCGCGGCTGTCAGCACCGCGATGCGGGCCGCCATGCCTGCCGCGGTCGCGTGGTCTATGGTGCAATCGATGACATCGACGTCGTCCCGCAGGAGCAATTCCCGATAATCTTCATAGACGTGCGGGATGCCGTCCAATTCCGCCAGGCGGTACGCGGTCAACTGCTGGGCCCGCACGATGTTGGTGTAGCCGACGATGCCGATGCCGTAATCGAGCTTGTAGGTCTCGAGAGGCGGCCGGAAAGAGGGCCAGGAGAACTGGCCGATCGCTTGGTTAGACATGAGTCACCTGGTTGAGCCTCGCCGCAGCGTTGACGATCATAGAGGAAGGCCCAGACCGTTTATCATAGCGCCAGGGGCGCTTAACCGTTTTGGGGGAGTTAGTTCCCGGCAACCGCTCCCTGACGGTCGCGGCTCGGTAAGCGATTGATTATGATCCGGCCGGGCAGCCAGCGGGTTCACTTCTCGTCGGAGTACAGCTTGTACATATCCGCCAGTTGAGCGGGGGTGAACGTTCCGTCATAGATTACTACGCGATAGCGTAAGGTAACCGATTTTCGCTCCGGTACAGTCCAACTTCCGTCCCGCTTTTCGTCACTGGTGAATTCACGGGCGGCGAAGGGGTTGGCCGCCAGCAGCCCGTAAGCACGGGCATGCCAGGTAGCAGGGTGACGGAAGCTGGAAGGATGGTCGAATACGACCACGCCCACCGTCTTGCCGGATACCGTCCCGGAGTAGTCCACCCAGTCGGCTGGCTTGCCCCAGATCGCCGGTTCTCCGACCGCGCCGCGCGAGTTGAGCATATGATCGTGCGGCGCGCTCAATTCCGAGTTCAGCCGGATGGCAAAGGTGCCTTCCTTGGTATCTCCGAAGACCATGGGGTTTTCCAGCGCGTAAAAGACGTACTCGCAGTCGATGGTGCGGGTGCGATCGTCGCCGCGGAAAGTGTAGGTCTGGGTCTCTTCGCCCAAGACACGGTTGTTGGAGTCTTCCAGGCTGAAGCGCGCGCGGATGGTGCCGGAATCGGGACCGTTGTCGACCCGCTCCAGTTTCAGCAGGGTCATGTGGCCGTACGCGCGCACCAGCCCGGGGGCTGCCGGCTGCTTCGCGTCCGGTCTGCCGTAGGTGCCGTTGAATACCGCCTCCGACCAGAAGTCCACGCCATCGATGTCGCCGTGGTTGAAGTACAAGGGACGTTGATGCGGCTCAAAGCCGGGGAGTTTGCGGTCGGCCATCGAGACGTCGTTGAACACGGGAAACGGCCTCGACACAATTACGCCCAAAGGCGTCCGCAGCGGCATCAGGTAGGCTTTTGCCACGTCCTGGTGAAAATAGTACGTGGTGAACGGTTTGCCGCCGATAGTTACCTCTACCTGGCCCTCACCGCGTTTCAACTCGACGGAAGCGGCCGTCACAGCCGCGGATAGCAGCCACACACCCGCCACCAGCCGCAGCGGGCGTTGGTAGGTTTTGGCATATCGGTTCACAATCGTCGCGACGCTCCTCTATTGCTGTGGTTCAGGCACCGGCACGATGGGTCCGAGCAGGAACACGAACGAGGCGATGCCCGCCAGCAGGATGGCGCCAGCCACCAGGAACGCACTGGTGAACGAATGGGTCCAGCCCACGGTCACGCCGGTGACGATAGGCGCCGCTACGCCCATCAGGTTGTTGCCGAAGTTCATGATTCCGGCCACCGTGGCTACGCCGCCTCGCGGAGCGATCAGCGAAGGCAGGGACCAACCGACCGGGGCGGCCGCCGCCAGGCCGGTCAGGGCCACCGAAATCCAGGCGATAGCCACCGCCGGGTTGGTGGTGGTGGTCGCTCCGATTACCGCCAGCCCACCGAACATCCCCACCAGCAGCACGGTCTTGCGCACGCGCGTCTCATCGTGGCCGCGCGCAATCAGACGGTCGATCAGCCAGCCCCCCACCACCAGGTCCGATACCGTGGCGCACATCCAGGGGATAGTCGCGAACGCAGCCGATGTCAGGATGCTCATGTGCATGGTCTGGACCAGGTAGCCCGGCAGCCAAGTCAGGAACAGGTAGAAACAATAGCCGTAGGCCGCGAAACCGATCGACAGACCCCACACTTTGCGGGAGCGCAGCAGGTAGCCGAGCATACCGAACGGGTTGGCGGACATCTCCCCCTCGGGCGCCCCGCCGCCTTCGACAATGTATTCCCGCTCCGCCGCGGAAAGTTGCGGGTGAGCGCTCGGATTGCGATAGATTGCGTAAAATGCCGCAAAGTAGACGAAACTCAACGCCGCCACCAGGCCGAAGCCCCATCGCCAGCCGAAATGCACCACCGCGAGCGCGACGAGCGGAACGCCGATCACGTTGGAGAACTTGGCGGCCGAGTCGAACAGAGCCGTTGAAGAAGCCCTCTCCTTGCGCGGAAACCAATAGCCGGTGGCTTTGGAATTGGCAGGGAAACTCGCGGCCTCGGCGATCCCCAGCAGGCAGCGGGCGGCAAAGATGCCCGCAAATCCGCTCGCCAGGGCGGTGATGACGGACGCCACGCCCCATAGAAACGCACTCCAGCGTCCGACGCGCGTCACACCCCAGCGATCCAGAATCAAGCCCGCGGGAATCTGCGACAGGGCGTAGGTCCAGAAGAACGCGCTGAACAGCAGGCCCAGTTCGGACGCGCTCAGTCCCAGCGTATGCTGCAGTTGTGGGCCGGCCACCGACAAGCAGATCCGGTCGAAGAAGTTGACCAGCACTCCGGCTCCCAACAGGGCGCCGATGCGCCAGCGCAACCGTGGAACTGCCTCTCCGCTAGCCGTTATCATATGCGTTGCCCTGAACTCCCCGTCAGACGCCACAGTCCGATCCAACCACTGCCCCGGAAGACCGCCCGCCGATTGAAGGTACTAATTTAACCCACTTCGGCAAGAATATCTTATAATCCGAGACGTGCCGGACTGGTTGGCCGGACCCGGCCGGCGAGTCCACACGAGAGTTACGCGGCGATTTCACGGAGGATTTCGGGATGCAGCACAGCCACCCGGATCAGTGTCTTTGCCGCTCCGCTCGGCGTTCGGCGCCCTTGCTCCCATTGCTCCAGCGTGCGTTGCGAGACCCCAAGCATATGGGCGAACCGCGCTTGTGTGAGTCCAGCCGCCAGGCGCGCTCGCGCGATGGGCGAGCGAGGCTCAACGGGAGTCCGCTTGCCACGGCCGGCTCTGATTTCGCAGGCGCCGTCCAGAACCTCCTGCCAGATATCGCGCGCGGCCTCCATCCGGGCGAGCGCACTTTCTGTCGGTTTCTTAGCCATGCTCGAACAGCTCCTTCAGTCGTTTCAGGATATGGGCCGGCACGTTCCCCCGCTTCGCCTTGGAATATAGCGTCAGCATCCAGAACTCGTTCGGCTGATAGCTCACGAAATAGATTAAGCGCAGCCCGCCGCGCTTGCCCGCACCCTGTCGCCGCCAGCGGAGTTTCCTCACGCCGCCAGAGCCGGGAACAATGGCCCCGGCCTCCGGGTTCCGCATCATGAACTGCTGCAGCTCGGCGTATTCGTCGTCATCGAGGTAATGGGCTCGCAGGCGATCGAAGATCGCCGACTCGATAAATACGAACACGAATTAATACTACGCCTCTGGCGTACCTGCCGTCAAGCCGCGACCCTTCACGCCCGCCACTCACTCCAGCGGAATCGTCTTCCCTTTGGCGGTCGGCAGCACGACACCGAGCAGTCTCGCGATGGTTGGGGCGATGTCTATATTGGCAACCTTGTCGAGTTTCGCGCCGCGGCGCACTCCGTAGCCGCTGGCGATGAAGATGGCGTCCATATCCGGATCAGCGGATCAGGTACACCGCGGCTTTAGTCCAGATCTGGTCGCGGAACAGGATGTTCGACTTGGTGAAGCTTTCGACGTCCGAGGCGGCAATCGCTCCCTTGCCGATCATTTCGCGCTCCAGCGGCCCTTGCGCCGACGCCCCCTCGCGGAACGCCCAGGTGATCGTAGGCGCCTGGTTGACGGCCACCCAATCCACCTGCGCGGTCGTGAGCCCGGCTTGGTACGCCGCGTCATAGACCGTGAGAACGTGGACCATTTTCTCTTTCGCGATCGCCGGTTCCACTTTCACCGGCGGCCATGCGCCGGTCCGCGAGATGGTTCCGTTCGCCAGCAGGCCGTGCTCGTCGGCGCGGACGCCGGTCACCATGGTCGTGTGATTGGGCCACGTCACGGTCGGATTTACGATAGACATCCGCGCGCTAACGCCGCTCTCGATCAGGCCGCGGAGGGTGGGAATCGGAAGCTTCGGCTCGTCCAGGTCATAAGCGGGAAAGCCGTCCAGGCTGATCACCACCACCATGCGCTCCTTGGCGGGCGTCTGCGCTAAAGCCGGCCAGCACAAGCCCGCCAGTGCCGCCAGCGTGATTGCGAGTTTCATAGACTAAGAAGAATTCTACAACGTGCCACACGCTCCCCGGCGCCGGGTGCTTGACCGATCTGGGGATTTCATGGTTTAGGCGCGGCAACCGCTCCCTCGCGGTCGCGGCTCGGTTACGGGCGCCGCTCGTTTGCAGTCACTTACCGAGCCGCGACCGCAAGGGAGCGGTTGCCGGGGACTAACTCCCCCAAACCGCTTAAGCACCCCCCGGCGCCTTAACGGCTCCCTTTCCGCGCCTCACGCTACAATCTTGGTGTTATGTGCCGTCCGATCTGTCGCGGGACTGTGTTCCTGTTCGCCGCCGTGGCGATGCTGTTCGCTCAAAAGCGCCCCTTCGACGCGAATGCCATGATGGAGTTGAAGCGGATTTCCGATCCGCAGATTTCACCGGACGCGAAATGGGTGGCCTTTACCGTCCAAAGCGTGGACGTAGCCGCCAATAGCAAGCCGTCGCAAGTCTGGATCGTACCGCTCTCGGGCGGCGCGCCGCGCCAGATCACCCACGACGGCACCGCCAACCAGCGGCCCCGCTGGTCGCCCGATTCCAGGCGCATCGCCTACATCTCCAACCGTTCCGGCTCGTCCCAGATCTGGTTGATGGATCCCGATGGCGGCAACGCCAAGGCGGTCACCAATCTTGCCACCGAAGCCGATGGCGAGCTGTTGTCTCCCGACGGGAAGAACCTGGTCTTCACCAGTTCGGTCTATCCGGAATGCGCCGCCGACGACGCCTGCAACCGGAAGGATCTCGACGCCGATGAGGCCGACAAGGTGAAGGCGCGGATTTACACCGAATTGCTCTACCGGCACTGGACCGAGTGGTCCACCAGGCGGCGCAGCCATCTGCTGGTGGTTGCGGTTTCCGGCGGCGACGCGCACGACCTTACCCCCGGCACTCGCGACGTGCCGCCGTTTTCGCTCGGCGGACCGGACGATTACGATATCGCTCCCGACGGCCAGGAAGTCTGCTATTCCATGAATGCGGATCCGGTCCTGGCCGTCAGCACCAATTCCGACCTATACGCGGTTTCGATTCAGGGAGGGGCGCCGCGGAGAATCACGGCGGCCACGGGCAACGATTCCAGCCCGCGGTACTCGCGCGACGGCAAGTACCTGGCCTGGCGCGCGCAGCTTCGCGCCGGATACGAAAGCGACCGCTACCGGTTGATGGTGCTGGAGCGCGCTACCGGAAAGACCACCAACCTTACCGAAAACCTGGATCGCTGGGTGAACAGCTTCACCTGGTCGCCGGATTCGCGCGCGCTTTTCTTTACCACCGCCGACCGCGGCCGGCAGGCCATTCAGCGCATTCCCGTAACCGGAGGCGCGGTGCGGGTGGCCGTTTCCGGAGATAGCGAACTGGACGACATGCAGTTGTCGGCCGACGGCAAGACGATGGTGTACACCCAGCAGACCGGCGCTGCGCCGCTCGAGATCTATCGCGCCGCGTCGAGCGGCGGCGCGCCCGCCGCCTTGACGCATTTGAACGACGACGCGCTGGCGGCCCATGAGCTCATCCCGCTCGAAGAGTTCTGGGTAGACGCCGCCGATGGCTCGAAGGTGCAGTATTTCGTGGTGAAGCCCTACGGGTTTCAGGCCGGCAAGAAATACCCCGTGGTGATGCTGATCCACGGCGGACCGCAAGGCAACTGGGGTTACAGTTGGAGCTATCGCTGGAACCAGCAGGTGTTCGCGGCCGCCGGTTACGTAGTGGTGATGCCGAATCCGCGCGGCTCGACCGGCTATGGACAGAAGTTCATCGACGAGATCAACGGCGATTGGGGCGGCAAACCTTTCGACGACATCATGGCGGTGACCGATCACATCGTCGTCGACCTGCCCTACGCCGACACCAGCCGCATGGCCGCGGCCGGCGCCTCCTACGGCGGCTACATGATCGATTGGATGCTGGGCCACACCCAGCGCTTCAAGGCGCTGGTGTCGCACTCTGGCGTTTACGACCTGACCAGCGAATTCGGCGCCACCGAGGAACTATGGTTCCCGCTGTGGGAGTTCGGCGGCACGCCCTGGGACAAGCCCGACGACTACGCGAAATGGTCGCCATCGAGCTTCGTCAAGGACTTTCATACCCCCACCCTGGTCAGTGGCGGAGAATTGGACTTCCGCGTGCCTTATAACCAGGACCTGGAGCTGTTTACGGCCCTGCAGATGCAGAAAGTTCCTTCCAAGCTGGTGATTTTTCCCGATGAGGGGCACTGGATCCTGAAACCGGGGAACAGCCTGCTTTGGTATCGAACCGTGCTCGACTGGCTCGATCTTTGGGTGAAAAAATGAAAACTACGTGGGTCCGAAAATGAGAGTTCTATTGGCCGCCGCCCTGGTTGTGTTGCTGTTGCTGGTGGGCACGTTGCTGGTCATATCCGGGCACACTGACGTGACCATCGGGCCGCTCGATGCCATCGGCGTCAGCACTCCGGTCACGGTCGGGATCTCGAACCCGCATGGAGTGCGCGACGTGCGGGCGTGGATCGAACAGGGCGGCGCGAGCTATCCCGTCTTCGAACAGAGGAGCCCCTCCACGCGATTGTTCTGGAGCCGGCACCAACCGCCGCGCACGGTCACCTTCGAAGCCGGTAAGAACAAAGCGGCCGGGCTCGTGGAAGGGAAAGCGCGCCTGGTGGTGGAAACCGTTTCCAACGACTTTCGCGGCGCCTCCGATACCGCCTCGCGCGACCTCGCCATCGTACTCGCTCCGCCCCGCGTGGCGGCCGATGGGCTCCAGCACTACATCAACCAGGGCGGCATGGAGTTGGTCACGTTCACTGCGTCGGGCGGGTGGTCCGAAGCCGGCGTGAAGGTTGGCCGCTACACGTTTCGCAGCTTCCCCCTGCCCGGCAAGGACCCCAACCAGCGCTTCGCCATGTTCGCCTACCCGTGGGACCTGCCGCCGGACGTCACACCCATGGTCTTCGCCCGCAACGCCGCCGGCACCGAGGCCGACGCCCACTTCTGGTTCAAGCTCTTCCCCAAGAAGTTTCGCGTGCGCGATTTCCCGGTCGAGGACGCGCTCATGCAGAAGCTGGTGGATTCGGTGGACCCGAACGGTCAGATCCTGCCCGGCAAGGATCTCGTGACCCGCTTCCTCTACATTAACGGCGATCTGCGCCGCAAGAATAACCAGCAGCTTTACGATCTGCGTTTCAAAACCGAAGAGAAGATCCTGTGGAACGGCCCGTTCACGCATTGGGGCAAGGAAGAAGCTAACTTCGCCGACGTGCGCAATTACATCTACCACGACAAAAAAATCGACCAGCAGGTGCACCTGGGCTTCGACCTCTCCGACGTGGTCAACGGCCCGGTGGAAGCCGCCAACGACGGCCGCGTGGCGTGGGCCAGCGACCTCGGCATCTTCGGCAACTGCATCGTGCTCGACCACGGCTACGCGCTCCAATCCCTCTACGGCCACATGAGCCGCATCGACGTGAAAGTGGGCGACATGGTGAAAAAGGGCCAGAAAATGGGCGTGGCCGGCTCGACCGGCCTGGCCGGCGGCGTACACGTTCATTTCGGCATGCAGATCGATGGCGTGCAGATCAACCCGCGCGAGTGGTGGGACGAGCACTGGATTAAAGACCGCATCCTGAGCAAACTCACCCCCGGCGCCGCGGTTCAATCCGAGCAAGCCGCCGAGCCGAAGCCGCACCGGGCCCACCATAAGAAGCGGTAGGAAGAGAGCGCACACGTCAGACCCAGTACGGGCCGCAATACTAAAGCAGCCTCGTGAACTCTTCCACCGTAAGCCCAGCCTCTCGAATCAACGCCCGAAGAGTCCCTTTGGCGAGTTCTTTGTGATTTGGAACCGAGAGGCGCCGGTGGGGCGGATCGGTGCGTCGAAGAATGATGTGGCTCCCGTGCTGCTCATCGAGTTCATATCCCAGCTTTCGGAAAGCCTTGACGGCATCGCCACCGGAAACCACCGGCAACCTCATCCGCCGCCGACCTCGATGATCTCTTCGAGTATGCTTGGAGGCACCGGCTCGCCATGCTTCGTCAAGCTCTTGAGGTAGCCTTCGATCGCCTCTCGAATGTTGTCGGTAGCGTCGGCGCGCGATCGCCCCTGGGAAACACAGCCCGGCAGAGCCGGACACGTTGCCACAAACACCCCGTCCTCGTCTTGTTCCAGGTAAACACGATACTTCATCACCCAGCATTCTAGCAGAGCGTCGAGTCGCGGCCAGCCTGTGAGGAACACCTCCCCGGGGAACGAAGTTTGAAACGTGTCCAGCCCTGCCGAAGGCGGTAGGATTCAGAATTCCCCGGCTGTTGACCCTGCGAAAGCGCTTTGCGGCAGCGGATACAGCATAAACTTGTAAGTTGGGTCCGAGATGAAATATCTGGAACGATTTGGGGAGTGCCTCTTCAATCCTACTGAAAAGCAGATGCTTGAACGCGATCCGCTCCTGGCCTTCTCCTTCTACCTTTCCGGTAG
Organism: Bryobacterales bacterium; assembly: GCA_003164035.1. Classification (GTDB taxonomy): domain Bacteria; phylum Acidobacteriota; class Terriglobia; order Bryobacterales; family Bryobacteraceae; genus JBEKYD01. The sequence continues at coordinate 18,844 of PLRS01000029.1, forward strand.
AGTGCTTGTCCTATGCGATCTGGCGGACGAAATCGTCGCTAACCTCGACCAGGGGTTTTCGGCTGAGCCCATCCATGGAGGTGTGATAGGCCGGGCGGACACGCTCATGTGGTTCTGGTTGCTGGGGGCATATGAAGTCGTCCGAACGATGCATCAGGCTAAACAATGCTTCAGCGGGCGGCTCGCTGCGGATCTACAGGATCTGAAAAAGCACCTCGCACGCGCTAGAATGCCGGCGGCCAAGATGGAGAAGCCTGGGCGCAGAGCGCCCGTGACCTCGAACAGAAGTCCGAGCGGGTGGGACTATAGCAACCGTGACCTGCTGGGTAAACGATCCTGAGGAGTGCGAGAGCATAACGGCTCGCGGGCTCCTCGCTCACTTCGATGAAGTGTTCTCCTCCATTTCAAGGGCTGACGTTGTCTCCCATCACTCGCAGTCATACCTCGACCAGCATGATCATCCCGCTAAGGCCAAGGGGTAGCCCACCGGAAGAGGCGCTGCGTAGGAAACGTCTCCATCAATCGGTCGGAGCCGGACTGACCAGTCGGGCGGAAGATTGCCGATGGTCGAGTGCCATCGAGGCGTCGCCGTCCATTCCGAAGCGCCCGCTGAGCCCAAGCCGCACCACGCCTACCACAAGAAGCGGTAGCAAGGGCACTGGCGCGGGGACCGACACGGTCGACCGCGGTCAAAGCCTTGAGCGAGCGACGCTGGGCGGGTTAACCTGGAAGGAGAGCCTATGAACTGACGATTGACCTGTCGGAGCAAAATGCCGCCGTGCTGGAAGCCCAGGCGCGCGCAACCCGCATGCCGGCCGACCGCTATCTGGCGCATATCGTCGAGCGCGCTCTGGAGCGCCAGCACCGCCAGAACGCCGAGAGCCTTGGCAAACACCTGGACTACATGGCTTCTCAGGTTGCCCCGGAGACAACCGCCGAGGAGATGGAAGCGGCGCTCCAGGAGGCCCTGCAGCATGTTCGGCCGCCTCGTAGCTGGCGGCCGTGAGGGTTGTTCTCGATATTATGATTATGGACGACGTTACCCTTCTGCGGGAGCTCCGCCGGCCGAGCGCCCGATAAAATGAGGGCGCACCGCTGCCTTGATAGATGCTCCTCCTCACTTCCCCCGCAGCAGTCCTCTTACCCGCATCCAATCCGCCAGCCTGGCGGGCCAGGATGCCAGGATCTCGTCGGTGGGCGCCAGGCCTACGCCGTGCGGGCCGCGCTCGTAGATGTGCATCTCGGCGGGGACTCCGGCTTTGCGCAGGGCCAGGTAGAAGAGCACGCTGTTTTCCACCGGAACGACGGTGTCGGTAGTGGTGTGGAAAAGAAAAGTCGGAGGCGTCTGGGCGGTCACCTGCAATTCGTTCGAGAGATCCCGCACCAGCTTCGGGTCGGGGTTGTCGCCCAGCAGGTACTGGCGCGAGCCGCGATGCAGATACGGCTCTTCGAAGGTGATCACCGGATAGCAGAGCACCAGGAAATCCGGGCGGCTGCCGGCGCGGTCGATAGGGTCCGGCGCCGCGGGGTCGCCCGCATCGAAGTGGGTGCCGGCCGTGGCGGTCAAGTGGCCGCCGGCGGAAAAGCCCATCATGCCGATATGCGCGGCATCGAGCCCCAGCTCGGCCGCACGGGAGCGCACCGTGCGAATAGCGCGCTGCGCATCGCCCAGTTCGATGGGGTGATGATAACGCGGCCCCAGCCGGTACTTGAGCACGAATGCCGCAACCCCGATGGAATTCAGCCAGTGGGCAATCTGGTCGCCTTCCTTGTCCATGGAAAGATGCACGTAGCCACCGCCGGGAACCACGATTACCGCCGTGCCGGTAGCTTCGGCGGCGGGCGGAAGGTAAGCCGTGAGCGTGGGAATGTCCTCGTCCGCGGTCCCCAGCGCGCTGGGCGCGCTTTTGGGCCACAGCGGTTGTGGCTGGGGTCCGCTCGACGCGGTTTGGCCCATCAGCGCCGTGGCCATCAGGGCTATCAGCGCGGCGCCAGCGAAGAATAACTGGAAACGTACCGGGTTCATGCCTATTACCGTATCACCCGGACGTCGCCTTTGCCCCACACGGTTTGCCGCCCGACGCCGATCCAGCGCGCGGCCCAAAGCCAGGGCATAAATTCGCCCAAATCGCCCTCATAATCGGCTTCGCCGGTGAAGCCACCCAGCGAATGCACCTGCCCGGTGCGGCTGGAACGGCGCTGGGCCCGCTCCCAATCAAGCCGCGCGTGGACCAGGCGAATGGATCGCGCGCGTTCGCCGAGGCCGCAAAAATCGACCTCCAGCGGAGCGGCACCGTAGAGCGCCCGGAGATTGCCGAGCCGGTCCCGCAAGCGCGCGAACAAGGTGGTGAAATCGGGTTCTCCGGCGGAGGAAGCCCGTCCTTTCAACTCCGTCGCCGTGACGAAACGGAGCGAAACATGGTCGGCGCGCTGGCCCGTATGGGCGAGGTTGAGGCAGATGGGGGGCACAAGCCTTGTCGGGGCCTCGTCGCTACCCGGACTAAAATCCGTGCCGCCATTGTCGAGGTCCAAGGCCTCGATCCGCAGCAGTTTCGACGCTACGCGGCCTCGGCCCATGCCGCGCTCCGCGGCGCCGGCCAGCGCGCCCAACAGCGGCCAAACCGCTTCGCGGGCGAAAATATGGACGTCGAAACTCCAGCATTCCTCCGGATGGCATTCGGTCCCATCGAGGTGGGAAGCGCGTAATACGAAAGGGCGCGGCCAGTCCGCCAGTCCGCTTGGCGCCGGCCCGCCCTCCGGCGTGCGCCCCGGACGGAACCACCGCGCGTAGTCCTGCTGACGATCTTCGAGCCGATATCCCAGGGCTCCGCGCAGCAGATTGGCGGCCGGAATGGGAAAGCGCAGCGGCCCGCGCGCCCGAAGGTGCAGGCGCACCCGGTAGAACTCGAATGGAATCATAGCCGTCGGCTCCAATTTATCCATCCCGCTGATGTATAATGGTATGGCATTTGGCTCTTGTGTTCCGCTTTGTGAAGGGGGGTTGCGTGAGTCCATACCGCAATCCCCTTTTTCACGTGGGGGAGGACGAGGGCGGAAGTTACGTCTTAGAAGGATAGAGGCAGATGAAAGAAAAAGGTACAGTGAAGTGGTTTAACGCAGCCAAGGGCTACGGGTTCATTCAGCGCGAGAACGGAGAGGATGTCTTCGTGCATTTCTCGGCGATACAGACGCAAGGGTATCGCACGCTCGACGAAGGAGCAAAAGTAGAGTTCGAAGTCACGAAGGGCCCTAAGGGGCTGCAAGCGACCAACGTCTCTGTGGCCTGACGTCTCGCGGCGGACCGGCTGCCGCGCCAAGCAGACGGCAGCCGTCCGCCGACATCGATTCTGGAGGGATATGAGCAAAGAGGACAGCATTGAAGTCACTGGTACCGTTTTAGAAAAGTTCCCCAGCGGCCTGTTCAGCGTTCAACTGGAGCACGAACGGGTCGTTTTGGCGCACCTGGCCGGGAGGTTGCGCCGCAATCGCATTCGCGTTCTGGCAGGCGATAAAGTCACTCTGGAAATGTCTCCCTACGATCTCACGAAGGGACGAATCACGTTCCGCCACCGCTAACCGACTTCATCTTCCGTAATTTCCCGGTGAAATCGCCGTCCTGGTTCTGCAAGTACGTAATCATACTACCGGTTAGGTCCCCCTCATGATAAAACTTTGAGAGGTTGATTTTCCCGGTCACAGAACTTCCGCAATTACTTTGCGGCAGCCTCGGATTTACCGTAATCCATTGGATTCTATCGGTCAAGGGAGCCGACGCGCTAGGACAACGGCAGCCCGCAGCGAGCAGGATGGGGGCAAGCGGAGCGATCTCGCCGGTATAATCAAGTCGGAGGCAGGGGTGGATAAGCCAAAAAGTTCCCAAAGTCGGTCGCGGAGGCAGGTTCCTTCCGATCCCGGCGCCGACCTTGTTCAGCTTCTGGGCCAGAAGGTGGTGGGCCAGCCAGCCGCAACGCGCGTCATCATTCCTTATATTCAGATGTTTCAGGCTGGCCTTTCGCCGGAAGGGCGTCCCGTCGGCGTGTTTCTCTTGCTGGGACCGACCGGTACCGGGAAAACCAAGACCGTGGAAGCCTTGGCTGAAATCCTGCACGGTAGCAAGAAAAGCGTGCTACGCGTGGATTGCGGCGAGTTTCAGATGGAACACGAAGTTGCCAAACTGATTGGCGCGCCGCCAGGCTACCTGGGCCACCGCGAAACCCAGCCCATGCTGACGCAGCAGAAGCTGAACGCCGTGACCAGCGAAAAATGCGGTCTGTCGCTGGTATTGTTCGACGAGATCGAGAAGGCCGCCCCGTCCATGACCCGTCTGCTGCTGGGCGTGTTGGACAAAGGCGTGCTGCGGCTGGGCGACAATTCTTCGGTGAGTTTCGACAAGAGCCTGGTCTTCCTGACCAGCAATTTGGGCGCCCGCGAGATGATACGGGAAATCAATCCCGACTTCGGTTTTCAATCGGCGGCAGGCGGCGTACCGCGCGCGGACCTGGTGAACAAGCTGCAGAGTATTGCGATGGTGAGCGTGCGCAAGCGATTCTCGCCGGAATTCGTCAATCGTATCGACGCCGTCATCACCTACCAGCCGCTCACACCCGAATCATTGTCCGCCATCCTGGATATTCACGTCACCGATTTGCAGGAACACGTCAATACCAGGCTCGGAAACCGTTCCTTCAACCTGGATGTGCCGCTGGACGCCCGCGCGTTTCTGATCGGAAAAGGCACCAGTGCCGAATACGGCGCCCGCGAGTTGAATCGCACCATCCACCGTTTCCTGACCCAACCCCTGGCCACTTTGGTCGCTGCCAACCAGGTAGTACCGGGCTCGACCGTTCAGGTCCTGGTCGACCGGGAGCACGACAAGCTGGATATCCGTACCCAGGGAGCCGCCGGGGAAACGCAAACCTCCGCGCCCACGGTCCTGCTGGTGGACGACAACCGCGACCTGCTGCGTTTTCTCGAGCGGTTGATGGGCGACGCCGGATGGAACCTGCTGATCGCCGACTCGGCTACGGAAGCCAGGCGTCTGGTCAACGAATCCAAACCCGACGCCGTGCTGATGGACTACATGCTGCCCGACGGCAACGGGGTCGAATTGGGCGTGGAATTTCGCCAGATCGTCCCCGAAATGCAGGTGATCGTCATGACCGGATCCATTCTCCCGCCGGAGGAAGAATCCCTCTGCGAGGAGCACGATTTCCCCGTGCTGCGCAAGCCCTTCCTGGCAGCCGAAGTCATGAACCAGATTCGCACCCGCTTCGCCAATTCCTCACGCAGTGCGCGAAGCTGACAGCAGCGCTGTCAGCAATCAGCGTTCAGCCTTCAGCTTCAACAGGATGGCCGCAGAGCTCTAGCTGACCGCTGAGTGCTGATTGCTGACCGCTCCACTCTATTTCCCGCAGCAGGACTTGGTGACCATGATTTCCGGCAGGCCGTCGCGGCGCGGAGCATTGGAAGCGAAGTACTGCTGCGCCGCCAGGTTCTTGTAAAACGCGCCCGCCACACCGGAAGCCAACGGACCGCTGACGTTGTGCAACGGGCTGGTCAGCATCACCACAACCACTACCTGGTGAGGCCCGGCGTCGGTGAACGAACCGAACCACCCCATAAACGTGGCGCCTGCGTGGTAATCGGTACACGTGCCCGTCTTTCCGAAAACCGGCTCGTTGGGATCGTAGGCCGCGCGGCGGGCAGTGCCAAACTCCACCGCGCCGCGCATCCCGGTCTTGATGTCCTCGATCTCCGACGCCGCCAGTTCCAACGGGCGCTTGATTTCGGGCTTGAAACTCTCGGTATCCGCCTGCGTGCGCGGATAGCGCAGGTAGTACAGCGTGCCGCCGTTGGCCAGCGCGGTCAATAGCCCCGCCAGTTCCAGAGGAGTGACCAGAAAGCCGGTGCCGAAACTCGTCATCATGCCGACCCCGCCCCATCGCGGCGTCTCGCTCACGATCTCGCCCGGTTGTTCGCCTTCAATTTCCAACCCGGCCTTTTCTCCCAACCCCAGCATCTGGGCATAATGCACCACGCGATCGAAGCCGAGGCGATTGCCCAAATAGGCAAAATAGGCGTTATTGGAAACCGCCAACGCATTAGTCAGGTTGAAGCTGAGCCGGCGGCTGATGTGGACGACCGTTTCGCGCTCGACCAGGTGCTCCTTCAAAGCCGCCAGCGCGGTGACAAGCTTGATCGTCGAACAGGGAATGAAACCGCTCTGGTACGCCAGTTTCTGATTGACGATGGTCAACACCCTGCCATTGGCGGGATCCACCACCACCACGCTGCCCTTTTGATTTCCCAGAGCGTTCACGGCGGCGAGGCGGATAGTCAGGTCGTCGCCATCCACGTTGTCGCCCTCGGTCGGGTCGTAAAGAGGCGGCCGCGCCACTGGCCTCCTGCTGCGCCGCGCGCTCGGCGCCGGGCTGCCGCCCCAAGCTGGACGGCCCATCGGCGCCCACGCCACCGCGTAGCCCATAAGTAATGCAGTAAGCCGTTTCATTGCGCCTTGCCGGCCGAGAGGCCTAAACTTATATTATCGGCAATTTCAGACGAAAGCGTCAACTTACTTAGGCACGACGAGCACGACGCTCCCTCCACCTGGACACAACCGCCCTAACCGTCCTAACATGAGCGGTGATGCAAGCCCTTCTGCTTCCCCGTTATGGACACTTGGAAATAATCGACATGCCGGTCCCGGTACCCGCCGCCGGCGAGATTCTGGTGCGCGTGCGCGCCTGCGGCATCTGCGGCAGCGACGTTCACGGTTTGGACGGCTCCACCGGCCGCCGCATACCGCCCCTGGTCATGGGTCATGAAGCCGCCGGTGAGGTGGCCGCGATTGGCGCCGGCGTCTCCGACCTTGCACCCGGCGACCGGGTGACCTTCGATTCCACGATCTTCTGCGGCCGCTGCTTTTTTTGCCTGCGCGGAGAGGTCAATCTCTGCGATAACCGGGAGGTCTTGGGAGTCTCGCCCGGCCCCTATCGCCGCCACGGAGCCTTTGCCGAGTTCGTGGCCGTCCCACGGCGCATCGTCTACCGGCTTCCGGACACGCTGAGCTTCGAGCGCGCGGCGTTGATTGAAGCCGTGTCCGTTGCCGTGCATGGCGCCGGCCTGAGCGGCGTTCGCCTGGGCGATACCGCCGTGGTGGTGGGCGCCGGGATGATCGGTTTATTGGTGGTCCAAGCGGTGCACCGCGCCGGTGCCACGCGCGTCGTGGCCGTCGATGTGGACGAAGCCCGCCTCTCGCTCGCCCGCCAACTGGGCGCTACCGAAACCGTTCTGGCCGGAGCGGGCGCCGTGGCGCGGATACTGGAGCTAACCGGCGGCCGCGGTGCCGACCTCGCCATCGAGTGCGTCGGAGCCGAGGCTCCCATTCACACCGCCGTCTCCAGCGTTCGCAAAGGCGGATCGGTGGTTCTGGTGGGCAATGTCTCGCCCAAAATAGCCTTGCCCCTCCAGGAGGTCGTCTCGCGCCAGATTCGTCTGCAGGGCTCGTGTGCCTCCAGCGGAGAGTACCCGCTGGTCATCGACCTGATCGCGACCGGGGAAATCCGCGTGGATCCCCTCATCAGCGCCGTGGCTCCGTTGAGTGAGGGGCCGCTCTGGTTCGACCGCCTCTATCGCCGCGAACCCAACTTGATGAAAGTGATCCTGCAACCCTAACCTAAAAACACTGCGCCCGGAATCCGGCGAAGAACCGGAGTCCGGGCGCAGGTAAAGTCCCAGGAGAGCTTGAAAGACGCCCTTGTCAGTTCTTGCGGCGGCGCTTGGCCAGACCAAAGGCGAGCATGCCGATACCGGCCGCGATCATGCCCAGCGTGCCGGGCTCCGGTGTCGCGGTGACAGCGCCCGCAAGCACGGCGTTGCCGCAATCGGCGGCTGAAAACTCGACGCCGATCTGCCCGTTGAACAGCAGGCTGAGGAACGCGGCGGGCGCGGAGAAGTTTAAGGTCACCTGGTATTGCGCGCCGTTCGTCTGGCAGCCGGGCCCGCTCTTACAAATCGACTCTGTCCCGGTTTCCGCCGCTGTGGCGCTCGAAGTGCCGGTTAGGTCCACCACTTGGCCGGGCCGGTAAGTGTCGTTCTGGTCATACGCCGTGCCCGCGGTTTCGGTTTTCACGGTTGAGCCATCGATGGCGTACAGATCGCCGGTCGATAAGTTGGCGTTAACGGCCGCTGAGCTGCCGCCGCCATCGAGGACCACGCCGTAAGCCAAGCTCGCCGGAGTCGGCACGGTCACACAGTCGGACCCGTTGCTGCATGACTTCGTCGTCGGTGAAGCCGGATCGTAGAAGAAGAGATCGCCAATGTTAAACGTGCCCGGCACTCCGCTTTCCGTGAAGGAAGCGAGATACTGAGCACCCGCGCTGCCTTCGATGCTGGACTGGCCGTCGCCGAAATCGAGATCGATCACCGCCGTCACTTGGTCGGTAGACGTATTTATGGATACCGAGATCGACTGGGTGTCGAAGTATAAGGCGTCTCCAATTACGTTCGGATCGCCGGAACCAAAGTTGCTGTTAGTGAGAGTCGTCGCGGATCCAACCGCGCAAGCGAGGAGCAGAAACTGAACGGTTCGCATGTTCTGAGCATAAGTCGAGTTACTTGCATAAGTTAATAGGTCATTGGAACAAAAAGTTTGCAGTACGTCCCAAGTAAACCTCCCGTACGCACTACGAATTCGCCGATCGATACTATAAGACTTATCCGTACCATTGGTTTGGCCTGCGGGAAGAAGGTCGGATAATTCCTCTCCCCATCTGCCGCGAAAACCGAAGCTGTGGGGTGGGATGGCATTCCCAATGTCACATGCTCTTCCAGCCAACGCCCGCCTGCGTAAGTTGTGGGGCGGGCAATTTTGCCCGCAGCCGCCTTTCCAGGCGGCTCTTTCGAGGTGCAGCGAGTCTTCCTGCCAGGCGAGAGCCGGCAATAAGCCGGCTACAGCCAGAATTGGCTGCCCCACGATCCGGGCAGAATGTCACCCTAAACGCCCCCGTCCGGACCCGCCGGCGTCCAGTATGGCGCCGGTGGGGTCCGCCTCCGCAAACCGGGGGAGGAGTCGCTGCGGAGGGGGTGAGGCACGTGTCGCGCCAAACACCTGTTTCAGAGGTTTGCGCCGGTTTTTGAATGAGATGGAGCATCCCCTGCCAACCCCGCGCTGGCGCCGGGTGTCAACTTCCTGGACACTTGGCATTCCATGCGGTAGACTAACTTGCCATGGGACCGGTTGCGGCGGGCGTCCAGGACAGGCTCGGAGCGATTCTGGCTATCTGCCGGAAGATGAACTCCGAGCGCGACCTCGCCAGCTTGCTCGACGTCGTCGCCCGGGAAGCCACCAGCCTGCTCGATTGCGATCGTGCCAGCATTTTTCTGCTCGATCGCGAACGCAACGAGCTGTGGTCGAAGGTTGCCCTCGGCAGTTCGGAGATTCTCCGTTTCGACGCCCGCCGCGGAGTGGTCGGGAGTACCGTCATGAGCGGACGCACCGCCAATGTCTGCAATGTCTACGACGATTCCCGCTTCTACCATGCCATTGACGGCCAAACCGGCTACCGTACCCGTAACGTGCTCGCCGTGGCCATGCGCAACCAGCGGGGAGAGATCATCGGCGCCTTTGAGGCCCTCAACAAGAACTCCGGGGACTTTACTCCGCGCGACGAGGAGTCGCTCGAAGCCCTCGCCTCCCATGCGGCCATCTCCATCGAAACGGCGCAGTTGATCGGCGAGTTGCGGCGCAGCCAGAACGAACTGGTGGAGCAGAACGCCCACCTGTTTCGCGAGGTCGAGAACCGCTATGCCGCCCACGGCATCATCGCTTCCGGTCCCCGTCTCGAGCAGGTGGCGCGCCTCATTGAGCGCATTCGCGACAGCCTGGTCAACGTGCTCGTCACCGGGGAAAGCGGTACCGGCAAGGAAATGGTCGCCAAGGCCATCCACTACGCCAGTTCCAGGGCGCGCAAACGCTTCGTCGCGTTGAACTGCGCGGCCCTGCCGGACACCCTGTTGGAAAGCGAGCTGTTCGGCATCGAGAAAGGCGTGGCGACGGGCGTGACTTCGCGCATCGGGCATTTCGAGACAGCCGACGGCGGAACCCTGTTCCTGGACGAGATCGGCGACCTCAGCTTGACGGCGCAGGCCAAGATCCTGCGGGTGCTGCAGGAGCGCACCCTGGAGCGTGTCGGCGGCCGAACCCCGATTCCCGTGGACGTCAGGCTGCTGGCAGCCACCAACAAGGACCTCGATGCCGAGATCGCCCGCGGCCATTTCCGCGAGGACCTCTACTACCGCATCAAAGTGATCCACATTCACATGCCGCCCTTGCGCGAGGTCCCCGAGGAGATCCCTCTGCTGGCCCGCCATTTCCTGAAAGAGTACTGTCGCGAGACCGGTTGCCCGCCGATGGAGTTGTCCCAGGCCGTCATCCGCCGCCTCAGTGCCGCGTCCTGGCCCGGAAACGTGCGCCAGTTGCGCAACGAAGTCATGCGTCTGGCCGCCTGCGCGTCCGGACCGGTGATCGGCGAACAGGATTTGTGGGAAGGCTTGCCGTCCCCCTCCGCCCCTCCGCCCGCGGCAGCCGCTCCCGCTGCCCCCCGGTCCCCCGCCACCGGCCAATCCCTCAAAAGCGCCATCGGGGAGTTGGAAATGCGGATGATCCAGCAAGCCCTCGCCGAAACCCGCAACAACCAGCAACAGGCCGCCCGTCTGCTGGGCCTTAGCCGCCAGGGATTGATCAACAAAATGAAACGCTACCGAATCGCCGGGTGAGGCGCCAATCCGCTATGTATCGGGCCATTATTTTCGATCTGGGAAAAGTTCTGATCGACTTCGATTTCGCGCGCGGCTACCGGGCACTGGAGGGCCGGTGCCCTTACTCGACCGCCGAGATCCGGCATCGGCTCGCCTCCACCGATCTGGTGGAACGATTCGAAACCGGCCTGGTCGAGCCTCACGACTTCGTGTCTGAACTCGAGAACCTGCTCTCGCTGGACATCGCTTATCCCGAGTTCTGCGCCGCCTGGAGCTCCATCTTTGGCCAGCCGCTGATTCCGCAATCCGTGCTGGCGGACCTGTCCGAGCGCTACCGCCTGGTCTTGCTTTCCAATACCAACGCCATCCACTACCAGGCACTCTGCCGGAGCTACCCGCTGCTCGATTATTTCCACTACCGCGTGCTTTCCTTCGAAGTTCACGCCATGAAGCCCGCGCCCAGGATCTTTCAGTGCGCCATCGAAGCCGCCGGCTGTCCGCCCCAGCAGTGCTTCTACACCGACGACATTGCCGCCTACACCGAAGCGGCGCGCCATCTCGGGATCGATGCGGTGACCTTCGAGTCCGCCACCCATCTGGAGCGCCAGTTGCGGCTGCGGAACATTCTCCCCAAATAAAAAAGCCGGGTGCCATTAGAACAAAAACATGGCGCCCGGCGGTAAGTTTCCCGCAGCCCGTTCGGAGGATCGGGACACGGGGGTGGAGGAGCTTGTCAGAAACTCGAAAATTCGATTAGCAGAGCAGGCCGCCGTGCCCCAGGCCGGCGATCTCCCACCCATTTACCCTGTAGCGAGCCAGTAGCGGCGGCAAAATCAAATCCACCACGTTCGGCTTGGCGGAGCGGAAGCAGCCCGGCGCCGAAACGATTGGCGCCTCGTCCTTGTAAGCCAGCAACAGCAGATTCCCCGGCTCAACCGGAGCCAGGAACCGCTCCACTTGGGCGCCCACGTGTACCATGGCTTGTCCGATCACGTCTTCCGGACCCGCCGGCGCCGTCGTGGAGGCCACCAGAATGGCACAAGGTTTGGATCTCAAGAGATGTTGTAGGCAACGGGCGACAGAATTCTCATCTTCTGTGCAGGCTAATACAAAATTGGCGTTGACCCCGAACCGCTCCAACCGCTGCCGCATAATGTTTTCAAATAGTTGCCGTGCCCGCTCACCACTGATCGGGTCCGTGTACAGAACCCCGATTGTGGGGACACGCACCGGGCGGGCTTGCAGGATCGGACCGCGCTCGCGCAAAATATTGGTGACAGCCTCCAGTTGCTCCTTGCTCACCGCAAAGGGGGCACTCTTCACCGTGGCAATCCGCTGCCCGGCAACCGCGTAGGTAAAGTTCTGCGCGGTGGCAATCACCACGCTCGCGGTGCAGTTGATCTGTTTCAACAGCTCGTCGTCCACCAGCACGCAGGAATTCTCGGTGGCCAGCAGGTTGGCGCGGCCGCCCGCGGCCAACCGGGTCTCCAGACTCCCGCAACCCATTTCGGCGGCGACCGCGGATACCGCGTCGTCCTCGCTTACTTCTCCTTCTTCAAGGACAGTGACCCAAATGCTGTCCATACCCTCGGATTCGAGGATCCGGACATCTTCATCGCTGATCACATGGCCCTTGGCCAAAAGCTTCTTGCCGCCCGGCCGAAAGACGCTGCAACAAAGAATCCGGCCCATGGAAGCCTTCACGTCGACTGTCTGTGCTCGCATAACTCTTGTCCTCTAATTTAAGGCTCGTATATCTTTTAATATGGTCTGATTCTAGCGCGGGAACTGCTGCCTGTCGCCACCGAATTGCAGGGTCTTTTGCGGGGAGGACCCCCTACGTCCTACCCCCTTTGTGGGTAGAACGGCCCTCCCCTGGTTAGCCCTTCCCAAGCGGGCCATGCAGGACGGGACTCCCGGCCCGTTCGCTTCAGCCAACAGGAAACCGGCGCGCAAGCGATTGGGGAATTACCGGCCTGGCGTCGGAATCCGGATGAATTGCTCGTCGGCGCCCATGGTCGATTCGCCCCAAGGCTGGCCCTGCGCCTTAGACCAGCGGTCCGTGCGCAGTACCCGCAGTACCGCCACTTCGTCGCACGCCTGGAATTTTGGGCACCGCACGCAGTCCTTCCACGCCTTCAGCGGCAGCATCCCCCGCTCGACTGCCTGAAAACCTACTTTGCCGAAGAATTCAACCACGTAGGTGAAGGCAAAGACCGCGCCCAGCTCGTACCGCTCCGCCTCCGCAACCAGCGCTTCCACCAATTTGCGCCCGACTCCGTGGGTTTTCGCTTCCCCAGCCACCGCTAAGGAACGAATTTCGCCGACCGAGGGACTGTAGAAGTGCAGCGCTCCGCACCCCAATAATCGGCCGCCTAAGATGGCCACGCTGAAATCGCGAATCGTCTCCGACAGCTCCAATTCGGTGCGCGGCAGCATCACTCCCCGAGCGGCGTAGCCATTGATCAAATCGAGAATGGCGGGAATCTCCCGCATCGCCGCCTTCCGAACGGTGAAACGCAATTGGCCGGCCGGCTCGGCGAAGGCGTCGGCTCTTACCGCGCTGATCATTGTGTACTCTCCTCGTCAGCAACCATGGCGGTCCCGATCGGCTCGCCACCCAGGAGCCGTTCCAGCACCCGTTCCGCCGCTCCCGGCGCAATCCGCACTTGCCCCACTCCCCCATCGAGAGCGGCCAGCGCCGCGTTCAACTTCGCCCGCATGCCGCCGGTAGCGATTCCGGCATCGATCAGCGCCTTCGATTGCCCCCTTGTCAGCGTGCTCCGGACCTTCTTTTGTTCGTCCAAAACACCCTCGACGTCGGTCAGAAAAATCAATTGGGCGGCGCCGAATGCGGCGGCGCAAGCCACCGCCATTTGATCGCCGTTGACGTTGTAAACCGCTCCGGCCCGGTCTCCAGCCACGCACGCCACCACCGGCAGATAACCGTGGCCGGTGAGCATCTCGAGCAGCGCCGGATTCGAACGCGTCACTCGCCCCACCGCGCCCAGCCGCGGGTCCATTTGCTCCGCCTCCACCAGGAACGCATCGATTCCCGAAAGGCCTACCGCCAGCGAGCCGGCACGGTTCAAGCTGGCCACCAGCTCGTGGTTGACCGTGCCGGCGAAGACCTTCAGCATCGCATCGACGATCTCCGGCGTGGTCACCCGCAACCCGTCCACGAAGCGGCTCTCCACTCCTCGCTCAGCGAGATACCGGGTCATCTGCTTGCCGCCGCCGTGTACCACCACGATCCGCGCACCCGCGCGGCCGGCGCCGGCAATCTGCCGCGCCAAGGCGTCGCGCGAAGCCGCGTCGTCCAGCAGCGTGCCGCCCAGTTTTACCAGAATCTTCGCCCCGCCGCTCACAGCAGTCCCTCGGTTTCGTCGAACCCCAGCGCCAGGTTCATGTTCTGAACGGCTTGGCCGGCTGCGCCTTTTACCAGGTTATCGATCGCGCTCACTACCACCGCCCGCCCGGTCCTGGAGTCGAAGGTGACGCCGATGTCGCAGAAGTTGGTACGCGCCACGGCGCGCAGGTCGGGTACGCGGCCCGGCTGATAGAGGCGGACGAAATGCTCCCCGGCATAGCGTTTCTCGTAGATGGCGAGCAGTTGTTCCGCGTCGGCTACCCCGCGCGCGCGGAAGTAGACCGTTTCCAGGATGCCGCGGTGAAGCGGCAGCAACTGGGCCGTGAAGCTGAACTCGCCTTCTTCCAGCCCGGAAGTGCGCAGCACCTCCGGCACATGGCGATGATTCAGAATCGAGTACGCCGAAAAATTCTCCGTCACCTCGCAGAACGTGTTCTTGGGCGTAGGCTTGTTTCCAGCGCCGCTGACGCCGCTTTTGGCGTCGCACACGATACCCGCGCCCCGGTCCACCACCCCAGCTTCCAGCAGCGGACGGATGGCCAGGTTCGCGGCCGTGGGGTAGCAACCCGGATTGGCGATCAGCCGCGCACCCCGGACGTGCTCGCGGCAGAATTCCGGCAGTCCGTATGCGGCCTCCGCCAACAGCGCCGGCTGCGTATGCTCGGCCTTGTACCAGGTCCGATAGTTTTCCGGCGTGCCCAGCCGGAACGCCCCGCTCAAGTCGATAACCCGCGCCCCGGCTTCGAGCATGGCTGGCGCCAGTTGCATGGAAACCTCGGGAGGGGTGGCCAGAAAAACCAGGGACAGTCCCCTCTTCCCAACCGCAGCCGGGTCGCAAGCCATCCGCTCGGCACCGGCCGCGCCTCCCCGGATCGCCTCACCACCCCCGGCATCCTCGCGGTGCTCCAACAAAACTGGCGTCGCCCTCCCGTGGCGCCCCAGAATCCGCACCAGCTCCGCGCCGCTATAGCCCCGATATCCGACCACACCAACTGAAATGCTCATTTTGTGTAATTATTCTCTACAATGAATAAATATACCATGACCGCTCCCGAGCCAGTCCTGGACGCAGCGAATTGTGCATTCTTGTGCATGGCAGGGGAGATGACCAACCCTCGCGAGTGTGCATAAGTTTGTTTACAAGTTACTGGTTCTTAACGCTTTTTTCATATCTTCAGATAACTGGAGCTGAATGTCCGATCTGTGATAAGGGTTGACTCATCGGCATGCAGCTTTTTCCGGCTCATTCTTCCCGTGTTGCCCTTACGCAGCGGACTTCACTGGCAGCGCTAACGGTGATTAGCGCGCTCGGTACCTTCTTCGTTTTGAACCAGATGCAATCCGCGGACTTGGCCGAAGCATTGCCGCCCCGTGCGGCGCCTTCTCGACCATTACCAGCCGAAGCCGCCACCGATGCGACGGTGGAACCAGCCCCCGCCGAAGAGGTGAAACCCGTCGCCGTTTCAGGCCTTTCCGCTGAGCCATTCCCAGCCAAACCATCCCCCCCAACCGAACCGCTCGAAGCTACGCCCCGGTTGCGACCCAAAGGCCCGGTGGCATTGATCGCCGAGGACGACTCCAGCCTGCAGCGGATGATCGCGGACCCCAAGACCCTGCCGCGGTTGATCCGCGACGGCCGCCTTTTCAGCGCCAGCCCGGGCACCAAGGTCGAAATCCTGGAACGGCGAGGCGGTCTGGTTCATGTTCGCCTGCTCGAAGGCGCCACCGCGGACCGTTCCGGCTGGGTGATCCGGAGCGCCGTTTGGAATCCCGCCCGGCGCTAAATTAGTTTTCGCAAGGGGCGGATTTTGCATAAATAGTGGGGCGGACCCCCTGGTCCGCGCGGGTCCCCCCGGACCCGCTCTACTCCAGAAGAATCAAGCGTTTTGCCACCTGCAACAAGCCGGCCGGGGGGCCGGCTGCGGACCAGGGGGTCCGCCCCACCGTTGAAATGCGCCCAACACCTGGCGGGAATGCACCGGATTCATTTGAGAAACTCGGATAGGCTGTGGCACTCACTGGATGGAGCCACGCGGAAACCGTCGGGTTGCGTCCGGACATCCCGCTCCAAAGGAGCCTGCGGTAATGACAAGGGTAGCCCATAATCTCTTCGCGTTTTCAGTTGGCCTGACGCTCGCGTTGGCCATGTCGGGCGCGCCGGCCCAAGCGCAGCCCAATATCCAGTTCCTGCCCAACATGGGCCAACGAATTACGCCGCTGGCGCCCCAGGATTCCCGGTTCGAGCCGATGAACCCCGGCCTGGCCGACAATCCGGATTGGCTGGCCGGGCAAGCAGTCTCGACCGTCGTCAGTCCGGATCATAAAACCCTGCTGGCTCTAACCAGCGGGTACAACCGCGTCTTCAACACCAACAACCCACCTCCGCTATGGTCCGTCGCGGACTCGAACGAGTACGTGTTCCTCTACGACATTTCGTCGGGCACGCCGCTCAAAAAGCAAGTCGTCCAGATCGTCCCAAACACCTACAACGGGATTGTCTTCGATCCATCCGGCGCGGCCTTCTATGTGGCCGGCGGCCCCAGCGACAATATCCACATCGTTTCCCGGAGCTCCAGCGGAATCTGGGGGGAGCAACCCGGAACGGCGCTCGCCTTGGGCCACAGCGCCGGCAATGGCATTGGCGTGCTGCCTTGTGCCGCCGGCCTGGCTATTTCGAGCGATGGTCGGACGCTGGTGGTGGCGAATTACTACAACGACTCGATGACCGTGTTCACCGGAGGCCTCGGCAACTGGTCAAAGGTGACCGAACTCGACCTCCGGCCCGGCAAGAGCGACCCGTCGCAGGCGGGCACGCCGGGCGGCGAATATCCGTTTTGGGTGGTTTTGAAGGGAAACGGATCGAGTGCGACGGCATACGTATCGAGCGTTCGCGACCGCGAGATCGTGGTAGTGAAGCTGGTCGGACCACCGGAACTATTCAATCCGGGGAGCCCGACGGTAACGGCCCGGATCCCAGTCAAAGGCCAACCCAACAAGATGACGTTGAACGCGGCCCAGTCGCTGCTGTATGTCGTTGAAGACCAGTCGGATACGGTTGACGTAATCGACACCACGGCCAACCGGATACTCGAAACCATCCCCGTAATCGCTCCCGCGACGGCGGTGCCTTCCTCGCTGGCGCAGTATACGGGTGCGAACCCCAACAGCGTGACGCTTTCACCGGATGAGACACAACTTTACGTGACCGATGGCAACCTGAATTGCATCGCGGTGGTGGCGCTAAGCGGAACCAACCGCGGCGATCAGGTAGTTGGTCTGATTCCGACCGGTTGGTACCCGAATTCGGTGAGCTTCAACGCCGATGGCAGCTCGGTATACGTGGTCAATGGGAAGTCGCCGACAGGCCCGAATACGGGCTTCTGTTATGGAGGCTACGGGCCGCCGGGATCGAAAAATTGCATGGCGTCGAATCAATATAATCCGCAGTTGACCAAAGCCGGCTTCCAGAGCTTCCCGCGCCCCACCGCGGCGCAACTGGCGAAGTTGACGGCGCGGGTAGCCATGAACGACCGGTTCTCCAGCACGGAGAGCGACAGCGACGCCGCCGTGATGGCGGCCGTGCGCCAGGGCGTTCAGCACGTGATTTTCATCATCAAGGAAAACAGGACTTACGACCAGATCCTGGGGGACCTCGAAATCGGCAATGGCGATCCCGATTTGACCGAGTTTGGACAGGCGGTCACGCCGAATCAGCATAATCTGGCGCTGACATTCGTCACGCTCGATAACTTCCAGGACACCGCCGAAGTCAGCTATGACGGCTGGCTGTGGACCACTTCGGCTCGCGCTCCCGACGTGGTGGAACGCCAATTCCCGGTGGCCTACGCGTCACGGGGCACCAGCCTCGATTCCGAGGGCCTGAATCGCAATGTGAACGTTGCCTATCCGACCGTCGCTCAGCGCCGGGCCGCCGACCCCCTGACATCGGCCGACCCGGACCTGTTACCCGGGCAGACCGACGTGGCGGCGCCGGATGGACCGGACAATCAAGTGAATACCGGCTATTTGTGGGATTCCGCGCTGCGGGCGAATCTCACGGTTCGGAACTACGGTTTCTTCGTGGACGTGACCCGCTATTCCGCGCCGCCCCTCATACCCCTGGTGCGCAACCCGGCCTCGAGCGGCACCATCGTGGCTTTCCCTTCGAATGTTTCCCTCGCCCCGCTCACCGATCCGTTCTTCCGCGGCTTCGACAACGCCCTGCCGGATTATTACCGTTACGCGGAGTGGGCGCGAGAGTTCGACGCCAACTACGCCAATGGCGGCCTGCCCGCGTTGAGCCTGATTCGCCTGATGCACGATCACACCGGAAGCTACTCAACCGCGATCGACGGCGTGAATACTCCGGAGTTGCAGGTGGCCGATAACGACTATGCGGTCGGCCTGCTGATACAGAAAGTCGCAAATAGCGCGTACGCGAACAACACTCTCATTTTTGTAATTGAAGACGACTCGCAGGATGGCGGCGACCACGTCGATTCCCACCGCAGTATCGCCTTCGTGGCGGGTGCCTACGTGAAGCAAGGCGCGCTGGTCTCCACCCAGTACAATACCATCGACTTCATGCGCACCATGGAAGAGGTTCTGGGCCTCCCGCCGATGAACCTCAACGACGCGCTCGCCAGGCCCATGGCCGACATCTTCAACACGACGCCGAGCCCGTGGAGCTTCACAGCTACTCCCCCGGCGATCCTTTACAATAATACGCAACTGCCGCTGCCTTCCAGGCCGGCCGGCCTGTTCGTGCCAAAGCCGGCGCACGACGCCAAGTACTGGGCCCGCGCGTCGAAGGATATGGACTTCACGGACGCGGATCGTGTCGATTCCGACGACTTCAACCTGGTTCTCTGGAAAGGGATCATGGGCCACAAACCGTATCCCGCCGCCCCGACCGGAACGGACCTGCGCCGGAACCGGGAACAGCTTCTCGCGCGCTACCGGCGGTCGCTAAAGCAAAAAGCGGCACAGTCCCCGAAGACGGGGGCGAACTGAGCGCGGGCCTGTCCGGCATGAGCCCGGACCGATCTGCTAACCCCATACATAGAACAGAACCATCAGTAAAAGCCACACCACGTCCAGAAAGTGCCAGAAAACGGCGGTGATGTCGATGGCCGTCCGCTTGGCCGGCCCCAGGCGCAATCGCAGCGCCTGGATATCGACATAGACCATCGCGCCCATGCCTCCCGCCAGATGAAGCGCGTGGGTGGCCGTGAGTACGTAAAAGAACGCGCTGGCGGGGTTGCTGGCCACGTAAATCCCTTGGCGGCGCAACTGTTCCCAGGCGAAGAACTGGCCCAACAGAAACACGCCGCCCAGCGCCGTAGCCAGGGTCCACCAAAAATTGAAGCGGCCGCGGTCGCCGGTTCGCAGCGCATAACGGCCGCGATCGAGCACCAGGCTGGAGGCCACCAAAATAAGCGTATTTACCCAAAGAATCTGCGGTTTGCGAATGCCGACCCAGTCGTCGGAGACGCCGCGCCGGGCCAGAAACGCGCCCGCCAGGGAGACAAAGACAATGCTGGTGGCGACCAGGCCGATGAATAGGCCCCAGAAAGACGCGCGGCGGTCGGCGCCGCGGCCGTTCGGCTCCCCCCCGCCGTTATCCCCTCCCCATCCCCGGTTCTCGGGCGGCACCGGCGGCGGACCCTGCACCGCACCGGGTGTGAGAGATCCAGGCATACTTCTAGAATCGCACCGCGGCGCAGACTGGATCGGGCACTCGGTTACTTCTTGTAATAAGCGGCGTTACGCTCGGTGAAGCTGTTCCACTTCTCCGGCAGGTCGTCGAGGGCGAAAATTGCGGAAACCGGACAAACCGGAACGCAAGCGCCGCAGTCGATGCACTCCACCGGATCGATATACAGCAATTCCTCGCTACCGTAATTCGGTTCGTCCTTCTTCGGGTGGATACAATCCACCGGACAGGCGTCGACACAGGCGGTATCCTTCGTTCCGATGCAGGGTTCTGCGATCACGTATGCCATGCGGTTATTTCCCCAGGTTCTAAAGATGTACCACACCCGGTACGGAAAACACAATTCTCCGTTGCTAAAAGGCGCTTAAACCCCGCAGACTAGAGAAGAATGCCATCCAAAGTGCGCAAGGTCGTTTTCCCGGCCGCGGGTTTGGGTACCCGGTTTCTGCCAGCTACCAAGGCTTCGCCCAAGGAGATGCTCCCGATCGTCGACAAGCCGATCATCCAATACGGGGTGGAAGAGGCGCTGCAATCCGGGATTCAGAACATCATCATCGTGACCGGCCGCGGCAAATCCGCCATCGAAGACCATTTCGACGTCAGTTTCGAGCTGGAAGATATGCTCGAAAAGCGCGGCAAAAAGGACCTGCTGGCGATTGTGCGTGGTATTTCCGACATGATCGACGTGGCCTACATCCGCCAGAAGGAGGCCCTGGGCCTGGGTCACGCCGTATTGCGCGCCAGGGAACTGGTGGGCGACGAGCCGTTTGCGGTGGTGCTGGCCGACGACGTGATCGAAGCCGACACCCCTTGCCTGAAGCAATTGCTGGATGTCTACAACTTCTTCAATGCGCCGGTTCTGGCCGTGATGGAAGTGTCGCCCGAGGAGATTTCCTCCTACGGCGCGATTGCCGCCGAGCCGGTCAGCCACAGCGGCGCCACCGGCCAGGTCTACCGCATTCACGACCTGATAGAGAAGCCCAAGGCGAGCGAAGCGCCCTCCAATCTGGCCATCATCGGCCGTTACGTGCTGACACCCGAGATTTTCGACTCGCTCACCAGCATCAAGCCCGGCTCGGGCGGCGAAATCCAGCTCACCGACGCCCTTCGTCATCTGCTCCACAGCCGCCCCATCTACGCCTGCAAGTTCCAAGGCACCCGCTACGACGCCGGCGACCGCCTGGGCTTCTTGAAAGCCACCGTGGAATACGCCCTGCGCCGCAAGGATTTGGGAGGGCCGTTCCGGGAGTATTTGAAAGGGCTGAAATTGGGCGAGTAGGCCGCCCTAGCTAGCTGACGAAAAACAGCGCGATTTTTCCCGCTGCGCGAACGTGTCCTGGCCCACATCAGCTTGTAACGCAGCCGGACAAGCTCTCCCACCAGCCGGGTGTTCATTTTCGCGGCCGGATGACCTCTTGGTTGAGGTAGGGACGCAGCGCTTCGGGGATGATCACAGTGCCGTCTTTTTGCTGGTAGTTTTCGACGATGGCCACCCAAGTCCTGCCCACCGCCAGGCCGCTGCCGTTCAGGGTGTGCGCGAATTCGGATTTCTTGCCGCCGCGGCAGCGAATGGCCGCCCGCCGCGCCTGGAAAGCCTCGTAATTCGAACAGGAGGAAATCTCTTTGTAGCCGTTCTGGCCCGGCAGCCAGACTTCGATGTCGTAGGTCTTGGCTGCCGAAAATCCCATATCGCCGGTGGCTAACACGACCGTACGAAACGGCAGCCCCAGGCGGCGCAGAATGTCCTCGGCGTCGGCGGTGAGCTTTTCCAGCTCGTCGTAGCTATCCTCAGGCCGGGTAAACTTCACCAGCTCGACCTTTTGAAACTGGTGGACGCGAATGATGCCGCGCACGTCGCGGCCGTAGGAACCGGCCTCGCTGCGGAAGCACGGGGTATAGGCGCAAAGCTTCACCGGGAGCGCGTCGGCCTCCAGCGTTTCGCCCGAATAGATGTTGGTGACCGGAACTTCGGCGGTGGGAATCAGCCAGAAATCGGTGCCTTCGCACTTGAACAGGTCTTCCTGGAACTTGGGCAACTGGCCGGTGCCGAACAGGCTTTTGGAATTCACCATGAAGGGTGGCAGCACCTCGGTGTAGCCGTGCTCGCGGGTATGCACGTCGAGCATGAAATTAATGAGCGCGCGTTCCAGCTTGGCGCCCATGTCCCAGTAGAGGGCGAAGCGGGCGCCGGTGATTTTGGCGGCGCGCTCCAGGTCGAGGATGCCCAGTTCCGCGCCCAGGTCCCAATGCGCCTTGGGTGGGAAATCGAACTCGCGGGGTTGGCCCACGCGGCGCACCTCGACATTGGCGGATTCGTCCTTCCCGACCGGCACGGATTCGTGGGGCAGGTTGGGAATGCCCTTCATGAGCTCGCCGAATTCGGCGTCGACGGCCTTGACTACCTCGTCGCCATCGGCAATGCGGGCTTTCAGCTCGCGCACGCGGTCCTGGCGGTCGCCCGTGTCGGCGCCTTCGCGCCTCAGCTTGCCGATTTCGGCGCTCTCGGCATTCACCTGGGCCTTGAGCTGTTCGGCTTCGGAGATGGCGGACCGGCGCCGCCGATCGAGCTCGCGAAACCGGTCGAGGCTGGGAACCGATGCCCGGGTCGCCAGGCGCGCGGCGACCTCATCGAAATGGCTTCGGAAATAGCTGAGATCGAGCATGTCCCTTTATGCTAGCGCAGGCCAGCCCGAAGCTTTACGGAAGGGCCGGAATGGGACGGAATGGGGTGCTTAACCGCTTATGGGAAGTCCGCTCCCGGTAACCGCTCCCTGACAGTCGCGGCTCGGTAAGCAGCTGCAAACACGCGGTGCCCTAACGGAGACGCGACCGCGAGGGAGCGGATTTCCGCGCCTAAGCCGCCAAATTCCCATTTCGGCTAACCAGCCGCCGGAATGGGCCTGGGCCGCTACGCTTTCCAGTCCATGAATCTCCCGGTGCGGCGAGGAACTTAGGCCCGGGTGAGGTTATTCATCGTCATCCTCAACCGGAACGGGCTCGAGGTCTTCCGCCTCGAAAATCTGGTGGCAGTCGAGGCACTCCAGGTAATCGATGCCGTCCCGGCGGACGATAACTTTAGTACGGGTATGTTCGCAAGCGGTCTGCATAACCAAAGCTTTGATGAGAATTATTCTAACCGGGTCCACGGCCATGTCAAGCCCCACGCTGGCGGAAATATACCCAGGCAGGGCTGGAACGGCCCTGAGTCGGATAGGATTGAAGTATCGTCACGGACTGGAAACAGCAACTGCGGGTGGTACTGGTAGACACGCGGAACCCTTTGAATATCGGGGCCGCGGCGCGTGCCATGGCCAATTTCGGCTTCGAGCGGCTGCGGGTGGTGAACCCCTACGACGTGGCGTTTCGGGAGGCACGGTCGGCGGTCGGGGCGGCGCCGCTATTGGCGCGGGCGGAGGAGTTCGGGTGCGTGGCGGATGCGGTGGGGGATGCGAGCCTGGTCGTCGGAACGACTTCCGTGGGGAATAGACACCCGCGGCTTCCCGTGCGGCGATTGGAGTTCGGAGCGCGGCTGATCGGCCGGCGGCTGGCGGCGCGACCCGTGGCGCTGCTGTTCGGGTCGGAGAAATTCGGCCTTTCGAACGAAGATATGGCCCACTGCCACTGGCTGATGCGCATCCCGACCGTGGACCGGGACCTTTCCATGAACCTGGGACAGGCGGTGGCGCTATGCCTTTACGAACTGGCGCGCGACCCGGAGGCGGCCGCGGGAGCGCCGGAGCGCGTGTCGCCGGCGGCTGCGGGCGAAAACGAGCAAATCACCAGGCTGTTTGTCGAGGCGCTGTCCGTAAGCGGTTACATCCAACCGCTCACCGCGGCATCCACCGAGGACAAAGTGCGGCGGTTGGTGCGCCGGCTGAAAATTTCAAAAAAAGATGCGCCGGTGGTGCTGGGCATGCTGCGCCAGATATTGTGGAAACTGGGCGGCCAGTAGCGCCGGCGATCTTGTCGCCGGTGTCCTTTGGCTCCCCGTGAAGCAGGCGTTTTCGCCCTCTAGTGAGAGTTATCTCCGTTCGAGACATGAATCGAAGATAAAGGGAGGCCTATGCCAGTCACGAAAAAGAAAGCGGCGCCTGAATTTCGATCCGAAGACGAGGAGCGCGAATTCTGGGCCGGACACGATTCGACGGAGTACATCGATTGGCGCGCAGCCGGGCGTCGCCAGTTCCCGAACCTGAAGCCGACCCTCCGCACCATTTCGTTGCGGCTTCCGGTTTCCATGATCGAGGATCTCAAGATCCTGGCCAACAAGCGAGACATACCCTATCAGTCCCTGCTAAAGGTGTTCCTCGCCGAGAGACTGGAGAAGGAGCGGCGGCGGGCGTAGCCGGGCAGCGCTCCTTCCATTCAGCCGGCCGCTGTTTGTGGTTAGTCTTCGGACTTTACGGAGTCGGCTACGGGTTGTTCGGCAGTCGGCTCCGCACGGAGCGTTTTGGGCAAGGCGATATTATGGATTGTGCGCGATCGCATTCCGTGGTGCCTCTGGGGTTTGGTCTGCCTGCACTTCAGTTGGCGAGCATTTCGAAGCGGCTTCGACGCTTAGTGCTCGCGTTTGGAATTACGGTGACGTATTTGGTGGGACAGGNNCTCCCGGCCTGTCGTAGCCGCGAAGCGGCTCTTCCAGCCGCCGACAGGCCAGGAGGCCTGTCCCACTCGGCAACGGAATACGTCGCAGTAATTGCGAACCACGGCACTTAGGACCGAAACACTGGCTGCCCGGAAAATCGGAATCCGCCGTTATGATCGTAAATCCCTCGACCGCCGCGTATTCCCAGATCTTCTCATCGGGCGTGGAACGGGCGAGATTCGTGTCGAAGACGTGCGCTGACCCCGGAAAAGGTCCCCAAGACGGCCAACCAGCTTAGGCGAGAGATTCGCGTCAAACAGGAGTTTCAACACGACCTGCGCTCCCGCCCAATTTGGGAAGCGTAGGCATAGACGGCGGGGAAATCGGCCTTCTCCAGGTACGGGTAATCGCCTGGGATTTCATCCTCGGCCATGCCTGATGCGAGGATATCCAGTACATCCCATACCGTTACCCGAAGGTCGCGGATCGAAGGCTGCCCGGATCGCTGGCCCGGCGAAATGGTGATGCGGGACAGATCCACCTTCTCTGTGGTGGCCATAATCGTATTATCGCCAATTTCGCACGCTGCCCGCCCTTCCTTCTCCCTCCGCCGTCCTTCACAAATATCCCCATGGCCCCCCTGCCACGAACCGCGCGTCGCCGCTGGCTGCACAGCCGGACTTCATGAGAAAGTGGGCAGGCATCCTACCCGCCTCACTTGGGCGACCGGAACCTTGCCGCGCGGAGGCATGAGAAAGTGGGCAGGCATCTTACCCGCCCGGGGGGCCTGAGTTTCTTGGGCCATAGCCAGCCGGTTAACTGTTCGAGCTGATCACGCCGGCGCTCGACAAGGTGTTCATGATGATTGCCATCGGGTCGAGTGAGCTGTTTTGCGAACTGCTTTGCGAGCTGTTGGCCTCGAAAGCGGCCAGGATCTGAGCGGTCAGGCTCTTGGCGAGGCTGGCCGCGCTGGTGCTGCTGGTCGAGTTGGTGGTTGAGCTGTTGGTTGAGGTCGCGCCGGTCGAACTGGTGCTGCTCGATCCGGCATCGGAGCTGCTTGCCGACGTGGGAGGCGGAGGGGGAGGGCCACCCTGGCCGCCGCCGATGGCCGACGCCAGATCCTGGATATTAGGAAGATTGCCGGACGAAGAGGCGTTGCTGAAATCCGTGGCCAGTGTGGTGAGCTCGGTCGCCTGGGCGGTATTTCCTTCCGAGGTCGCGGTGGTGGCGGCGGTTGTCAGGTTAGTGGAAATCTCCGACATCACGGATTTGTATTCGGTGGGGTCGGACTGTTGCAGGTTTTGGAGCGTAGTCAGCAATTGGGCAAATGGCGAAAGCTGGCTGCTGTCGGACGACGAGGAATCGAGCGAAGACAGGCTGCTGAGGCCGCTCGTGGACGAATTGGACGTGTTGCTGGTCGAGCTGGTGCCCTCGATGGCGCTCAGCAGCGACTGCAGATAAGTTGAAGATAGGCTGCTTATTGAACTCATGTCTATCACTTCGGCACTTAGCGGGCCGGATCGTGTTAAGCCATGGTAAAGCTATGCTAAATCTTCGCCGAGCGGTCCGGACCGGCGGCGCGGATAACTCACGCGAAATCAATCCGATTGGTCCGGAGTTTACAGAATTAACGTCCTGGCGACAGAAGGTTAACTACAACCTGCGTCAATTTTCCGGCGCGGCGGCATCTTCTTGACGCACGGTCGCGGCGACCCACCTGCGCTGGCTGGCTTCCAGGGCCGCGTGCCAGGCAGCCGAATTGCGCGCCAGTACCACCTCGCGGCAGGCGGCGATCCACTTTCCGGGCGGCGGCGCCCAGCGGTCGGTGCGCAGCACCAGGACGCAGCCGGCCGGGGGCGCGGTGGCGGCAGGCGCTTCAGCGGCGACAACGATAGCGGGCTCCCGGCCGGAGTATTCGCCAGGAAAGCACGCCACCGAGCCATCCGTCAGGGCGAGGAACTCCGTTTCGTCCTCCACGGTCGTCGAACGGCACCCGGCCAAGGCCATCGCGGCGGCACGGCGCAAGGCTTTGGCGGCAGCCTGGCCGCCGACCAGGCGCAGCCGGCCGAGGCCTTCGTCCCAGAGTTTACGGAAAAGGGAGCGGTCGGCCACGGCGCGGGCCAGAAACTTCAGGTAATTGACTTCCAAAATGGCGGCCAACTCGTCCTCGCGAAAATAACGCGAGGTGGTGGCGCGATGGCGGTGTTCCACCAGCGCCGCGGCCACGTACACGCTCGGCCAGCCGCGCTGCCAGGCGCGATAGCCCAGGTCCAGGTCCTCTACGTAAGCCGGTTCATAGGCTTCGTCGACGCCTCCCAGGGCGAGCAGTTTGGCGGCGTCGTAGAGTGAACAGCCGCCGCTGCCGTAGAGCACCCAGGTCTGGTCCTCGCCCGGAAGCGGCTCGTCGCAGCGCACCGGGAAATCCTCCGGGCGGCTGGCGGCCATCACGGCTTTACCGGTTTCTTCGCGGCGCACTCCGGCCGGAAAACGGATCTGCGCGGTGGCGCAGAACAGGCCGGGAGTGTAGGAAAACGCGGCCAGGAGTGCGTCGAAAAATCCCGGCTCCAGCAACATATCGTTGTTCAGCAGGCAGACATGGGAGAAGCGTGCGCGGCCGATACCGCGATTGACGGCGCGAGCGAAAGACAGGGGCCACGGCGAAACCTCCACGGCGACGGTGGGCCATTCGCCCTCGAGCCACAGCGCGGTGCCGTCGCCCGAACCGTTATCCACTACCAGGATCTCGGCCGAACCCTGTTGCAGCCGGCTTTCGAGCTGTGCGACGATTCCGGGCAACTGCATCGAAAGCAGCTCTCGGCCATTGCGCGACGGGATGACCACGGAAATGCCGGTAGGGCCGAGCGGCGAAGTTGCCGGCCGCCGTGGGCGCAACCTTCCGACCAGGGCATAAATAGCCTCCGGCAGAGTTACCGCGGAAACTGCCGGCCGCCGCGGGCGCAACCTCCCGGCTAGCCGCGCAGCGAAATAGCGAAGTGAGAGGCTCAAGCTTCGGTCCATCCGTGGGGCAGACCATCGTTTCTTGTGGTCTGCCCTACTCTTGGCAACCCGCTCGTGGCCGGCTTTCGGCATCGAAAAAGAGCCTGCGTGGCAGACCACAAAAAACGATGGTCTGCCCCACAGATGCCCCGATTGCGGCGCGAAATACCAGCGCCAAAGGCTGACCGCAGACCGCTGAGCGCTGAAGGCTTTTTCTTCAAATCAGCAGGTACCGGTCCGGCACGAGGCCGCTTTGGCGGGCGTCCCACATGGCCAGCGCCTGCAGCGTGAACGCGGTGGAAACGGGGCTGACGTGGGGCGACCACCGGCCGCCCTGCCGGCCGAAATAGTAACCGCCATCGATGCGGGCGTCGGGCGATACCACGTGAAAGCTTCGGAGCAGGCCGGCCTCGCGCTCCGCCGCATCGCCATCGAGCGGGGCCACGCCGCCGGCGGCGGCATACAGGCGCATGCGCAGCAATTGGGCGTAAACGTCGGCGCGCTCCAGGTGTCCGGCGCCGGCGGCGGCATGGTTGGCCACGCGCTCGATCCCGGCGGCGATGGCGGCGGCGCAGCGCGGGTCGTCGGCCGCCGGCAGCAGTCCTTCGAGGAAATATAGATAAGCGTGCAGGCGGTCCACCACCTTGGCCGGCTCGGAATGCCCGGGCAAAAAAGCGTCGTGGGTAGCCAGCGCGGCTTCGAGCGAGCGCCGGAAAGGCCCATCGAATTCCCCGCCACCGGTGGCCTGGTCCAAATCGCGCCACGCCATGGCAGCCTTCAACTGATAACAGCCGGGCGAGCGGGACCAGCGCAGCGGTTCGCGCGCGGCGGGGTTCTTCCCAGGCAGTTTAACCACCGGATGCCAATCGCCGCCGCGGTCCGCGAAATCCCGGGCCATGGCGCGGCCCAGCGTGACGGCGGCCTCCAGAAATTCGGGATCTCCGCCCGCCCGCCACACCGCCAGCCAGCCCCGCACGATGATGCCGCAATCGAAAAAATAAGCGAACCGGGGCGGATCCAGCTCAAACGGCATGGCCTGCCATTCACCCTGCCAGGCGCTGTGGGTCAAAAAGCGGGCGGCGCGAATCGCCTGCGACAGAAACCGCTTATCTCCGGTGAGGGTGTGCAGGTACACCAAGGCGCTGGCCGTATAGCCGGTGATTTCAGTGGATACCGCCAGGTTGCGATTCAGGTCGCCATTGTAATAGCGGGCTACGCCGCCACCGGGATGTTGGATGCCGGACTGGAGAAACCAGTGTGCGGCGCGTTCGAGATTCGACAAGGTACGCCGCCATTCTAACATCAGTATGCGGACGCACCGTGCTCTACCGGTCTTTGGAGGGCGGCGGGCCCGCATCCAGTTTCCGCAGCGAGCGCTCGGCCCACTCATCCCGCCGTTGGGCGTGCGCCAGGTAGAGCCGCAGCATGCCGCGCGCCGCGTCCCACTGGTCGTTGCGAAGCCAGTAATCGGCCAGCGTCCGCGCGCACAAAGGGCTGTCCGGAGAGTTCTCGATGTAGGCGGCGCACTCCCGGTCCAGGTGCCGCAACATGCGGCCGAGTTTGTTCGAAAGCACCGCGATTCCGGGCGGCGGCCGGCGCAGGAAGATCACCGCCTGGCGGTCGTCGTAAACCAGTTGCCATTCGGTGCCGATCGGGTTCGCCAGGGCCATCGCCAGCGGATACAATGCCCCCGATACGTAGTCCATGGTGTTCATTACCACCACCCGGACGCCGTAGCGATTCAGCAATTCCTCGCGCGGCCCGCTCACCTGGTCCGGGTACGAGCCGGTGTTGAACAGGATGCGGTTGTAGTCCCGGTAGACCGTCTCGCTCAGGGAGCGCCCGTCGATGAACACGCGCTCCTGGGGCCAGGCGCTCCAGATCAGGTACCCTCCCTGCTCGTAGGTATTGAACATGGGCCCGGTCACATGGTGCTCGACGAGGTAATCCGCCGCCCCGGCGGGCACGGTCCACTCCGCCACGCGGAGCTGAAACAACCGGCCCTGCGCCAACCCGGCCGCCGCGCCTGCCGCCAGCAGAACGGGTAGCACCCAGGCCAGCGCGCCGGGAACTTTGACGCGGAACGGAAAATAGGCGGCAATCAGGACCGGCGCCAAAAAGCCGACCAGCGGCGTGTTGCGGAAGGCCGCAAGGGATGCCGCCGCAAAAGCCGCGAACAGAATCCAGTGCGCCGGCCTCACTCTTCGCCATGAAACCAGCAGCACCAGCGCCGCCACGTACAGCAGAATATCGAAGCCGTACGGCGGTCCCCACAACTTGGGCGGCTGCCATTCGATCAGGTTCGCCTGCATCGGGCTGCGCCGATAAGCCAACATCGTGGAAACCACGCGGAACCCGTTGGGATTGACCAGGGAAGCGGCCACGGCGCCGGCCGCCGCCAGCCAGAATCGCCGGCTGTCCCGCGGCCATGTCCCGCCGCGCCATCGGAGCAGGTTCTCGATGCCGTAGGCCGCCAGCACTACCCATCCCAGCGGGAACCCTCCGTGGCAGTTCGCCCACAACAACGCCAGTGGAGCCAGCGCCCACCAGCCGCGGCGCAGTTCCAGCAGGCTCACGAACGCGGCCACGCCCAGGAAGCTGACTACCCCGGGACGGTCCGCCGCGAATGCCGCCATCACCGTACCCGTGGCGCAACCTGCTGCAATGCCCGCATAGAAATTCTTGGACAATCGGGCGGCCAGCCAACCGGCCAACCCGCACAGCCCGGCCAGCAGCGTGGCCCGGGCCAGCACAATCCCGGGGAATCCGCCCGCCGCGTAGACCGCGTACATCAAAACCTGGCTCAACCACTCGTGCGTCAGGTTGAAGTGCCGCACCGCGTCCTCGCCCTGGTACGCGGCCGCGGCCGTTGTCGTATAGGCGAAGGGATCCGGCACCGGCAGGGCGTGGTGTTGCACCATGTATTGCCCGGTTCTCAGGTGCCACCAGAAATCCGTATCGGCGATTTCGGTCGAGAACAGGCCCAGCAGGCACACCGCCGCAAGCAGCAGCGTCGCGCCCTTTAGCCAGCCGGCCGGCGCCGCCCAAGCCGTCGCGCGCACCGGGTCCACCGCTTGCCGCCGGTTCTTCCGCCGTCCGCTACGGCTGCCGCTCATCGCTCAGTTCCAGCTTATCTCAGGGAACTGGGGCGCCGGCAACCTCGAACGGAGCCTTGTTATGATGACAGCGGGATGTCACAACAGGCCAACCCGGATGATTCGCTCCTCCGGCGATGGGTGGAGACGTGGCGCCGCGCGGGCGAGGAACTGGAGTCCATTCGCCGAACCGAGATCGAATCCGTCGACACGCGAGAGGCTGTCCGGCAGGTTTTCGGAGGGAACGCTGCCGCCGTGCCGGCCCGATCGCCAACATCGGGGCTGGTCGAACAGCAGGCGTGCCAGCTCAACGCGCGCGAAGCATCGCTGGTGGAGGCCTTCCGCCGGCTCCCTCCGGATACGGCCGCGGAACTGTCCGCTCTCGCCCAGCGATTAGCTGGGCTCACGCCGGAGCGGAGAATCGACTGGTCCGATTCCTGGTCGGATGAGGACCTGAAGGAATTCAGGGCTCCCTCGTTGAGGCGCCTCGATGCGGAGGAGTCAGAGGACTCGAATTGACGCCGGGTGATGTGGTGGTTGGGATTCTGGTAGGCGCCGTTGAAACCAAAGTCCGGCCGGCCGTGGTGATCGCGAGCAGCACTTACCTTGTGGAGCGTCCCGATGTGCTGGTCGGAATTCTCACCACGTACGCGGTGCGGGGACGGCTGCTTCGATTGCTTCTGCTCACAACGTTTCTGGGCGTCGAGTGCATTCCAGCTCGACCCGGACCGGGTGCGCATCGAGAAGGTCCGGCTGCTGAGCAGGAACGCCTCTGCTCCGCCGTTACGCTCCGCTTCCGCTTCCTGAGGCAACCGCCCATCTATCACATCGGCGAGACCATTCAGGCCCGGCTCTCGTTTAGCGCCAATGGGCAGGGCGGATTCACGGCAATGCCGGACCTCCGGCGCGGTGCTTTCAAGCAGATCGTCATTGCGGAGCCCTCGGAGGGCACAATCGATCCGTCGGCCCTGGACCGCCGGATCCATATCGGAGGAGGCGGCGGCTGGCTGGAAGGGGAAACTTGGGAAAGGGACCTCGATGTGAATGAGTGGATTCAGTTCCGGCGCCCTGGCCGCTACGCGCTGCATTTCGTCGTGAAACGCGGGGTGCTAATGCCGGTTCCGGGAGAGGCTGGACCTGGAGCCGTCCGATATTGCGACCTGAAGTCGAACGTCGAATCCATCGAAATCCTGGCGTCCGATGCGGGCTGGGAAGCTGCCGAGCTTGCGCGAGCCAACAAGCTGTTGGAATCGTCTTCGGCGGACGCCCGCTTTCGCGGAGCCAGCACCCTTCGGTATCTGAATACGCCAGCGGCAGCCGTGGCGTTAGCGAACTGGTACGTGCGATTGCCGGACGAGCCGGTGAAATCGGAACTCTCAGGAGGCATTTTCGAATCCGGGCACGCCGAGATCGTGCGAGCGGAGTTGGAGAAGGCTCTTCGGTCCGGCACGTCTGTTCCCGAAAGCCTTGTAGGTACACTTACCCTGCTTGAGGTCCGGCGGCAGTTCATCAATCGTCCGCGTCCATCGGACCCGAAGGCGGCCCAAGCGTGGTCTCGCGAATACTGGGACCTCTTGGAGTCCGTGAAGAGCAAGTATTCGGCTGAGGCGGGGCGCTCCATTCGCTGACCTCGACCCGGGAACAGTCCCATTGGCGGGCGGCAGACGCGATCCACGCATCGGCGGTCTGTATCCTGTGGCCGGCCCGGCGACATCGATCTACCACTTCAGCCCAGATCGCGCACGTGCGCTCATCGGGATATAGGGTCAGATACAAGGCCATGTGCTGCTCCAGAGCCCTACGTCGAGGCTCTCCCCATTTGTTGGCAGCGGGCCAGAGCAGCAACTCAGACCGGGTCATGAAGGAAATCAACAACTGGTGTCCGGCCACCGCGCCGATGCATGCCTGCCGTAGGGAATGACGTCGGTTGAACAGGATCGACACGACATTGGTGTCGACCAGCAGAACGCTCATTCGGCGTCAGGGTGGACGGCCAACTCTTGTTCGCGAAGGTCCCGAAGCATAGCGTTGAATCTGTCCACCTCGCCCGGATCGCCGTCATCGGTGGGAGAGAAATCCCAGACCGGGGGTTTCAAGCCGGGAATAGAGCTGCTCGGCGCAGCTAGATTCCGAGGATCAACCACGTTCGCCATATCCCCAGTGTATTCGATTGCGAATGCAGGCGGGAGCTGATTGTCGACGAGGAATCTCACGCGGACAGTAGAACGGAGTGATCCGCCTGACGGGCGGCATACTCAATCGACGCAAGAATGTCTTCCCGTTCCAGGTACGGGTAGTCCGATAAGTTTTCTTCGACAGTTGCTCCGGCGCCCAGCAATTCCAGGACATCCGTCACACGAATCCGCATGCCGCGAATACACGCGCGCCCGCCGCACTGGGCGTCGTCGATCGTGATTCGGGCCAGTCGATCCCGCGTCATTGGACCTGCTCAAGACCAGTCTAGCAGCTCGGAGTGGTTCGCGCCGAAGCCCCCTCCCGAAGCTCTCGAAACCTTCCCGTAATTGCCCGTTCATTCAATCGAAACACCCCGCTGGTACGTTCGTTATTCCACATGAAAACCCGTACCATTTCGCGGCTATCCCTATTGCTTTTCCCGTGTCTGTTGGCGGCTCAGAACGACACGGCGGTACTATCGGGTCGCGTCGCCGACCCGTCGGGACTGGGAGTTCCGAATGCGCAGGTGCGCGTCACCCGGCAATCTACGGGCGCTACGCGGGAAACCCTCACTTCGACTGACGGCGTTTATCGTCTCGAACTGCTCGACCCGGGCGATTACGACGTGCGGGTGACGGCGCCGGGCTTCAAGACTTACGAGGATACCGGCATTCATCTGCAGGTGGCCCAATCGTCGCAGCTCAACGTGGCGCTGGCGCTGGGCGCCACTACGGATTCGGTCATGGTGCAGGCCGACGTGTCGCCGCTCGAAGCCGACAGCGTTGGCCAGGGGACGGTGGTGAGCCAGGAGAAGGTGAAGGCGCTGCCGCTCAATGGCCGCCAGTTCCTACAGTTGGCTCTGCTTTCGCCCAACACGAATTCGGGCGGCCTGGCGGTGCAGCAGAACGCCGTGCGCCAGGGCGAAGTGGCCGGCCTGAGCGTGGCCGGCACGCGCACCAACGATTCGGCCTATCTTCTCGACGGCGTCGTCAATACCGATCCCGACTACAACGCCCTGAACTACGTTCCCATCGTCGACACCATCGCCGAATTTCAGGTTCAGGTGGCGCAATACAGCGCCGAGTACGGGCGCGCGTCGGGCGGGCAGATCAACGTGACGACCATCTCCGGCACCAATCGGTGGCACGGCTCGGGCTGGGAGTTCCTGCGCAACAATAACCTGGATTCGCGGCCGTTCAACCTCACCACCCAAAGCAGCGTTCCCAAGTTCCAGCGCAACCAGTTCGGCGGGCTGATCGGCGGCCCCGTGGTCAAGAACAAGCTATTCGCCTTCTTTAGCTACGAGGGCCTTCGTACGCGGCAGGCAGCCGCCAATCTAACTACGATTTCGACGCCCGACGCCCTCCAGCGCGCCGGCAACTTCAGCGAAGAGATCGCCACTACGCTGATCTACGATCCCACCACCGCCGTAGTCAACGGCACTCGCACTCCGTTCCCCGGAAATATCATTCCCTCGACGCGTATCAACCCTTCTGTTTCGACCGCCATGAATGTGCTGCCGCTGCCGAACCTGCCGGGGAATCTGTACATCAACTCTTCCGACGTGCTGTGGCAGAACTTCGGCAACTACTCCGGGCGCGGCGATTACCAGATCTCGGACAGCCTGAAGCTGTTCGCCCGGTACTCCGGCTCCGGGGAAAACGCGTCCATTCCGGTGGTGCTGCCGGGTCGCGCCAACCTGGATAACGCGGCTCCGCGCAACGTGGCGGTGGGGCTGACCAAGGTGTTTTCCGCCGACAAGGTGAACGATCTGCGCCTCGGTTTCAGCCGGCTGAACTTTCGTTATGGCCTGCCCGAACCCGACTTCAGCGTGGACGGCCAGCAGGCCGAACTGCCCAATTTTATCGTCGGCTCGCTGAACTTCGGGGGCTCCGGGCCGTATAACGCCACCGGCCAGGGCGGCCTTGCGCGCGCCCGTGACAACGTGTATCAGCTTTGGGACGTCTTCGCCTGGCAGCACGGCCGCCACTCGTTCAGGTTCGGCGGCGAGGGCGACGACTTTCAATATGTCCGCTACGAATATGCCGATCCGCTGGGGTCGCTGACGTTCACCAACGGCTACACCGATGCCACCGGCGCCGCACCTAAGACCGGCGACCACAGCGGCGACGCGCTGGCGACCGCGCTGCTGGGATTGCCCGAAGCCGCCACGCGAACCCTGGGCGGCAACCGCATCGACGGCCGGCAGAAGAACGCCGCGGGTTTCGCCCAGGACGACATCCGGCTGGCGAAAAACCTGACCATGAACGCCGGCTTGCGGTGGGAAGTTTCGCCGCCGCTCTACGATATCAATCACCAGATGGCCAGCATCAATTTCGGCACGGCGCCGACGCCCGCGGCCATCTTCGCGGCCGGGGAGCAGGGCATCTACAGCCCCGAGCTTTTCGTGTGCGGCACCGACGGCCATCCGCGCGGCTGCGCCTACACCAACTGGCACAACGTCAGCCCGCGCCTGGGTTTCGCCTGGTCGGTGGATTCGAAAACCGTGGTTCGCGTGGGCGCCGGCATCTATTACGGCACCCAGGACGACAATACCCTCCTGAAGCTGGCCCAGACCCTGCCCACAACCTATGCGCAAACGCTGACCTTCAACGCTTACGTGCCGCAGAACACCGGCTTGAATGTGTTCACGGCGGCTGTGGTGGGCAGCCAGTCGATCCAGGCCGCCGCCATCGACCCGCACCAGGGCACGCCGTATTCCCCGCAATGGAGCTTCAATATTCAGCGCACCATCGCACCGCAGACGGTGATTGAAGTGGGCTACCTGGGCGACGCGGGCATTCACCTGGAGCAGAACGTCCAGGTCAACAACTCGCTGCCGGGAACCGCCGTCAAGCGGCCGTACTATGGGCTCACTCTCGACGGGCCGGTACAGGCCGCGCTGGACTTTCCCATCACCAGCACTACCGTGCCCGTCACCACCATCAACTACTTTCCGCATTCGGCGCAGAGCAATTACCATGCCCTGAGCGCGCGGCTGGAACGGCGCTTCCATACCGGCTTTTCGC
Source organism: Bryobacterales bacterium (assembly GCA_003164035.1). Classification (GTDB taxonomy): domain Bacteria; phylum Acidobacteriota; class Terriglobia; order Bryobacterales; family Bryobacteraceae; genus JBEKYD01. The sequence continues at coordinate 54,569 of PLRS01000029.1, forward strand.
TGCTGAACTCTTTCACCTGGTCGAAGGCCATCTCCAACGCGCCCCAATACCGCAACGACGGCGGCGCATCGGGCAGCGAAAACTCACCCCCGCAGGACTCTTTCGACCTGGCGGCCGACCGCAGCCTGGCCTACTTCAACGCCAAGTTCCGCTGGGTGACGACGGGCGTGCTGGACGTTCCCTTCGGCAAAGGCCACCATTTGCTCAGCACCGGCCCCGCCGCCGCGGCCCTGGGTGGATGGCAGGTTTCCGGCATTCTGCAGTTGCAGAGCGCCTTCCCGTTCACCGTCGATTACCAGGGCGACCCGATCAATATCGGCGGCGGCAGCGGCGGCATTCTGGTGCGTCCCAACTACGCGCTCAACGCCAACGGGTCGCCCATCAATCCAAACCTGTCCAGCAGCAAACGTTCCACCTCCGAGTGGTTCAATACCTCGGCCTTCGTGCAGCCCATCTACGCTTTCGGCGACGTGGGCCGCAATACGGTTTTCGGCGCCCCGCTTTACAACCTGGATGCCACCGTGGCGCGCACCTTTCACCCCGTCGAAAAGGCCTGGGTCCAGTTCCGGGCCGAATTCTTCAACGTCGCCAATCATCCTAATTACGATCTGATCGGACGGCTGGTCAACGTGAACACCTTCGGCATCGTGCAGAGCCAACTGCCGCCGCGGCAGATCCAATTCGGGGTGAAGATCGGGTTCTAGAGCGGCGGCGCGTCGGCCGTGGTACGTCAATCGTAGAGTGGCCGCCATGGGATTGATTTCGGCGGCTCCTCGCCAGTCGTGCACGGCCGGCGGCTATGTTGCGGGTGGGAGTGAGTTACCGGAGGCCGAATCAGGCGCTTAGACGGTCCCGACAAGCCGGCCAGCGGGCCGGCTGCGGACCAGGGGGTCCGCCCCACCAGGCGCTAGGGTCTACACCTTATAGATCAACTAGTACTATTCGCCAAAACGTGACTACAGCGGCATTGCAAAGGGCAAAACCCCTGGCGTAAACTTAAGACCCGGCGGACCCTGCGGGCAAAGGGAGGATTAATGGCTATGACTGCCTGTCGCTATCTATCTGTTTGGCTTGCCATGGCGGCAAGTCTGCAGGCGGGAATCCTGGTCAGACGGGTTCCGCAGGGTTTTCAGTTCGTTGAAGCGGTGGCGGTTTCGGTCAATGGGAAAGACAAAGTTCTCAACCTGGGCTCGGATCCCAAAGTGGGCGGCCGGCTGGGAAAGCTGGCGTCGGTCCGGGTAGGGGGCGCCTGGCTGCTCGATGCCGACTCCGGCGTGGTGGCGGCTTACGAAGATGGGACGGTGGAATACCTGCTGCCGGAAGGCACGCCGAAGAACGCTCCGGGCGAGGCGGCAAGTATTTGGAAATCGGCCAGGCTGACATATAAGAAGGCTCCCTCCGACAAGGCCGGAACCGAAATAGACATCGCGGAGTTCGTGGCGTTTCTTCCGGATGGGCCGGCGCAGCTCACCCGCTCGGCCACCGATCGCCGCTCGCTTGAGCTGATCGGCGGCAAAGCCAAGGTATTCGACACGGAGCTCAGCCTGATCGCGGCCGTGGTGAAGGCGTATCCGGCCGAGCCGGCGATAGCGCCGCTCGCCAAGTTCGTGGAGCAGGCCATGGAGGAGCGCTACGAGCGTTTCGAAAGCGGCACGGTGGGGCTCGGCGTGCTGGAAGAGGCGTTGCGCTTCGCCCAACTTTCGGCGGAGATCTATCCGAAACAGGCCGAGCAGGCGCGGCTGCGCGACACGCTGGCGGCGCGGAAGGCATGGCTGGACCGGAAGGCGGCCGTGCTGAAGGCGTTTGCGGCGGTGCGGGACTGGGACGCGCTGCTTCTGGGCGACCGCGATTTCGAGCGCTACCAGCAGGCCTTTCCGGAGATGGCCAGCCTTCACGGCGAGGCCTTGAAACAGAGCATCGAGTGGCACCGCAAGACCGGCGAGGAGCGCCTGGAGGAAAGCGATTTCGCCGCCGCCTTTCGCGAGTTCCGCCTGGCGAGCTACCGCCAGCCGTCCGACAAGATTCTGCAACAAAAAGTGCTGATGGCGTGGACCGATTATTCGCGGCGGGCCGCCAGCGACCACCTGGGCGGCCGCAAGCAGCTCAGCTCCGGACAGCGGGAAGCCATTAACCAGGCGCTTCGCTTTGCCAGTGGATACAAGGACGAAAACAAGCTCGACCTGGCGCTGAAGAGCGTGCTCGAAGCGGAAGCCATCGATCCGGATTCGCTGGCGATGCTGCTGAAGAAGGCGGAGATTCTGGGGGCGAAGGGCGAATTCAACCAGGCGCTGGCGACCCTGGACCGGTACGACCTGGACGCGGTCGACGAGGAGCGCGAAAAAGGCAGCAATCTCCGCAACGACCTGGCGTTCAAACGGACCAGCACCGTGGAGGACATGAAAGCACAGTTGCGGGCCGCCTGGGCGGAGGGCAACTTTCACAAGATGCGCGACCTGGCGATGCGCGGGCTCACCGCCAAGGACGACGACGCGGAACTGCTGTATCAGGGGGGCATGGCGTCGCTGGCGACCCGGCACGCAGCGGAGGGCAAGACTTATCTGACCCGCTACCTGGAGGTTTCGAACACGCTCGACGCCGACCAGGAGCAGCGCATTCGCGTGCGCGCCGTGATCGCGGGACTGGGCGCGGCGCCCGCGGCATCCGCGGCGCCTGCAACCACGGCCGGCGGCGCGGTGAACTGGATGTCCGGAATGCGGCTTCCCGACGACGTTTACTACTGTCCCGCCAGCCTGGCGTTTCAGGCCCACGTGGACCACATCGAAGCCTCGAACAAGATGCGGGTAGTTTACGATTGGGACGGCGACCGGCTGCGATCCATCGTTCCGACTTTCGAGAAGGCTGAACGTGCCACCGGGGAACGGACGATCGCCTTCGCCTACAATCCCGGTTTCCCGGCGGTGAACGCGGTGGAGTACGTGGCCGTGCGGAGCTTTCCGGCGGGCGATGCCGATGAGATCTATAAGCGGTCGGTTCCGCTGCTGTCGAACCATCCCGATGTCGATCCGGGAGCGGTCCGGAGGCTGACAGGCAAGGACATCGCCATCGGCGTGGCGGGCAACAAATATTTTCAGCCGTTCGTGTGGGACGGCATTCACTATTTCCGCCTGACTTACGACAGCCGCGGGAGGGTCGCCGAGGCGCGCGAATTGACCGATCGCGCGGCCGCGCCCGGCAACTCGATGCTGGAATTCGACTGGGATGGCTTGCGCCTCACTGCCATTCGCGGCTACGAAGGCGCCGGCAATCAGCGCCGCCAGACCTACGAGCGCACCATGGAGTACCAGGATGCGCGGCTGGTTTCCGAACAGATCCGGACCGAGGGCAAAACCTGGCGGATCAAGTACAACTACAACGGCGGCAAGCTGGCCGCCGCCATCTGCGATCGTGATCCGAGCCTGGACGACCGGTCCCGGCAGGTGACGTTCCGCTAGGGAGAATCGACCGTGCGGAGAATCGGCTCAAGCTTTCTACGCGCCGTGTTGCCGCTGGCATTGCTCGCGGCCTCGGCGCCGGCGGTAGGGCGCGCACAGGAGGGAAAGCGGGTGGCGCTGGTGGTGGGCAACAACACCTACCCGATGGCGCCGCTTCGCAACGCCGTCAACGATGCGCGCCTCATGGACCAGGCGCTGCGCAGCGCCGGCTTTCGCACCATTCTGGTGGAGAACGCGAGCAAGAGCGCGTTGGAAGAGGCGGCCGCCGAGTTTCTGCAGCAGCTCGGGCCGGACGATACGGCGCTGTTTTTCTATGCCGGCCATGGCGTTCAGATCGAGAATGAGAACTTCCTGGTGCCGGTGGATTTTGCGGCGGCCAGCAGCGTGATCCAGGCCAAGTTTCGGTGTTTTTCGATGGCCCAGTTGCTGGACGCGTTGAAGAACCGTCCCAGGCGAACCATCATCATCCTGGACGCCTGCCGCAGTAACCCGGTGGCACAGTCGCAATCGCTCGAAGCGGGGCTGGCGCAGCCGCAAAACGCGGGGAAGGAAAGCTATATTGCCTATTCCACCGGACCGGGGCAGGTGGCGGCCGACAATCCCAACGGCCGCGACAGTTGGTTTACCGAAGCGCTGGCCGATTTGATCGGGCAGAAAGACCTCACGCTCGAGGACGTGTTCACGCGGGTCCGCTCGCGGGTGGGCAGCGAGACGGGGGGAAAGCAGACCCCATGGTCTATCTCCAGCCTCTCCAGCAAGTTCTATTTTCATCCGCCGGCTAACGCCGATTCCGAGGTGGATCCCAGCATGGCCGAAAAGTGGATGGGGGAAGCGCGGCTGCGGGAACAGCGCCAGGATTGGGCGGAAGCCATCGGCCTGGTGGAACAGGTGCTGCGGAAGAAGCCGGGCGGCACGCTGGAAGCGATGGCCGCGCACAAGCTGCCGTATCTGAAAGCTCGCAGCGAAGCCGAGGCGCGCTACGAGGCGTCGGACTTTGCGGCCGCGGCCGCGCTCGATCGCCAGGCGCTCGAGATCGATCCCTTCGCTCTCGACGCGGCTTTCCAGGGAGTAAACGGCTACCTGTTGGCCGACCGTTTGCCGGATGCGATCGGGCTGCTCCAGCAAATCAGGTCGCGAGGGACAACGGCCTCGCTCGAAAGCGCCAATGCCATGCTGAAAGCGCTGGCGGAGGCGGAGCCGGCGGCGGGCAAGGTGCTGGAGACCGGAATTCCCCAACCGCCGCCGGTGGAGGAAGTGATGAGCGGCACGCGCTTCCACGTGCCCGATTTCGACGCCGGCGCGCGCTATTTGCTGTCCACGCCGGTCGACCTGGCTCGTTGGGGTAAAGAAGTGACCGCGGCCCTGACTCCGCCCGCACCCCCGCCGGCGCCGGCGTCCGCGTCGCCAGAACCGGCCGAGCCGGTGGCGGCTTTATCCGAGGCCGAGCTGAAAGTGGCCCAGGCCTTTCTGCACGTGGAAATCGTTCCCTCCGAGGATACGCGCGACATTGCCATCCGCCGCATTGGCGGGGCGAACCGCGCGCCGGCTGAATCCGGCTCGATTCAGATTCTCGGTCCCAAGGGGGAAATGGCGGTGCTGATGAACGACCGGGCGCTGGCACGGCAGGTGCCCGCCAACGTGTCGTTGCCGGTGGGCAAGTACGAATTTCGCACGGTGGAAGCGGGCCGGGTTTTGAGCCGGGAGACAGTGGAAATTACCGCCGGCGGCACCTCCATGCTGACCATCCGGAGGCAGCCATGAAACTGGCGGGCACGATCGTGCGCATGGCATTGGCGGCGGCGCTGGCGGCGCCCGCGGTGGCTGCCGGGTGGACGGATCGCGGCGAGTACGACCTGGTGATGGGAATTCGCTCCGAGGCTTCGGCCCAAAAAAGGGTGGAGCTTCTCGACCGGTGGCAAGCCGGGTATCCGCGGTCGGAATTGCGCCAGGTGCGCCGGGAATTATATTTGGCGGCGTTCGAAGCACTGGGCGACGGGGGCCGGATGCTGAAAACCGCGCGCGAAATGCTGGCCGAGCGGGCCAACGATTTCGTGGGCGTCTATTGGTGTACGCTGCTGGTGCCGGAGGTGAGGGACGCGGCGGCGGACGTGCTGGAGGCGGGCGAAAAAGCCGCGCGGCAGTTGTTGGCGGGGCTCGACAGCTATTTTGCCGCTGCCGGCAAACCCGCCGCTTCCGGCGACGCCGAATGGCAGAAAAGCAAGAGCTCGGCCGCTTTGCTGGCGCACCGGACGCTGGGATGGATTGCCTGGCAGCGCGGCGATCTGGCGGGGGCCACCAAGGAGTTCCGCCTCTATCTGGAGCAGGCCCCGAACAGCGCCGAAATCGCCGCCTGGATGGGGATTGTCTCCGGGTTGCAGAAGGAGCCCGACAAACAGGTGGCGGGGCTGTGGTACCTGGAGCGGGCCGGAGCGTTGCGGGGCGAGGGGGCGCTTCCCGACGAGCAACGACGCGCGGCCGGCGCACTGGCGGATCAGGCCTATGCCGCCTACCACGGCGATGGCGAAGGGCTGGAAAACCTGAAGACCGCGGTGCTGGCGAGCGCGGTCCCGCCACCGGATTTTCACGTGGAAACGGCGGCCGCGGTGGCCGTCCGGCGTGCCGACGAGGAACTGACCCGCACCAATCCCGAACTCGCCGCCTGGGTCCGCATTCGCCGCCAATTGGAGTCGCCGGAGGGCGACAAATACTTCGCCGATCTGCGCACCACGCCGCTGCCCAGGCTGAAGGGCACGGTGATCCGGGTCGATCCGAAGTGGAAGCCGGCCGAGATCGTGCTGGGGATTAGCCAGCCGGATGCCGAGGAGGTTGTGCTAAAGGTGAGCCCGCCGTTTCCCAACACGGCACCCGCGGGTACGGAACTGGAGTTCGAAGGCACGGTGGACTGGTTTGGCAAAGAGCCGTTTTCCCTGACGGTCGTGGTGGATCGCGAAAAGATAACCGGCTGGCCGGAGCCTGGTTCGCGCGGCAGGAAATAGGGGCGGAAAAAAGCGGTCAGCAATCAGCGGTCAGCTTTCAGCTAGCTTGGGGCTGATAGAAGGCTGATAGCTGAGCGCTGACCGCTTCTTCGTCCTACCGGTGGTGCACCTCGATTTGAGCGGCGATGTTGGACGACGGGTTCCGGGATGAATTTACCACGTAGACGGACCCCGCCGGTTCGGTGTCGGCGAGCGGCTGGTTAATCCTTTTGATAGCGATATCGCGGGTTCCGAACTGTTCGCGCATGCGCGCCACGGCGGAATCGGTGACGCTGGCGTCGGCCACCTGCGCGGCGGGCGCCGGGCGCGGCGGTGCGGCGGAGGGTGGGGCCGCGGCGGGAGCTTTCAGGTTCTCGTACAATTCAAAGGAATCGCGCGGTTCCCGCGACAGCACCACGAAGAGCGTCTCGACGCCCGGCGGGTTCTCGATTTCGAAGCAATGGCGGAGCGGAACGCGAGTTTTCTTTCCGGGCGCGATGGCGTTGCTTTCGGTTGCCATATCAGGGTCGGCGGAGGGCACCAGCATTTGCCAGGAGCCGCTCGATTGTTTCGCCAGCACGTACAGAAAACCGGCGCGGTTGGATTCGAAGTCGATGGCGAAGCACTCCCCGGCACGAAACATACGGTCCGAGGCGGCGGGCTGCGCGCGGCCTGAATTTGCGTCGACGAGCACGAGGTTGTAACGCAGCCCCAGGTGCACGGCTTCCGGGTTGGCCGCGGTGCTGGCGCGGCGGACGGGCGGGGGTGAGTCCTTTTCCACCAGCGCCTGGTAAAACAGCTCGCGGGCTCCCTCGACTTCCGCCCGTTGTTGCGCCATGGCGCCAGCGGCCGCGCCAAGCAGGATGAACGAAACAGCGGTAATCCGCATATCACCCTCCCCTATATCCGGTCTGTGAATTGTATCACCGCGGACATGCCGGCAGCGCAGCCGCTCTTAGCACGCCAAGTCTTCGCGTCCCAGCTTGAAGCCGTTCAGGTTGCCCAGTACGGTAACGGCAATCTGGCGAGGGTCGAAAAATCTCCGCGCGATCCGCTGCACATCGTCGGCGGTGACCGATTCGATCGACTCCACCAGTTCGTCGAGGGTGAAGAACCTGCCGAAATACATCTCCTGGCGCGCCAGGTTGGACATCCGGCTGGAGGTGGACTCCAAGCTCAGCATCAGCGAGCCTTTCAGGTGATCCTTGGCCCGCCGCAGCTCCTCCACGCTCACCTGGTCCTGCTTCAATTGGTGGAACTCGCGCAGAATCGACTCCACCACCCGGCTGGCGGATTCGATCGAGGTGCCGGCGTAAATCGACAGACACCCGGTGTCGCGATACGGGCTCAGCTCGCTGAACACGGCGTAGGCCAAGCCCTGCCGCTCCCTGATGTTCTGGAAGAGCCGCGAACTCATGCCGCCGCCGAGCAGGGTATTCAACACGTAGCAGGCGAAGCGCTCGGAGTGGGGCAGCGGATAGGACGGCACGCCCAGGCAGACATGCACCTGCTCCAGCGCTTTTTTGTTGCGCAGGGCGATGCGCGCGTGCGTGTTGGGCGGCGAATCCGGGCCCAGCGGCGCGCCCGGCGCGGTATTTTCGAAGTGCTGCCGCACCAGCCCGACCAGCCGCTCGTGGGTCAGGTTCCCCGCCGCCGTGACAATCAGGTTGGAAGGGACGTACACGGCCGAGTAGTATTCCAGCACCGAGTCCCGATGGAAGCGTTTGACCGTCTCGCGCGTGCCCAGAATCGGTTTGCCCAGCGGGTGGTCCTTCCAGAAGTTGGAGGAGAAGATCTCGTGCACCAGATAGTCCGGGCTGTCCGCCTCCATCTTGATCTCTTCCAGAATCACACCCTTCTCTTTTTCGATGTCCTCCTCGCGGAACGAAGGGTTGAGCACCAGGTCGGCGAGGACGTCGAACGCCTGCGAAAGGTGCTGGTCCAGTACTTTGGTGTTAAAACAGACCAGTTCCTTGGCGGTGAAGGCGTCCAGGTTGCCGCCGATCGAATCCACCGACCGGGCGATGTCTTCGGCGGAGCGCGAACTGGTCCCCTTGAACAGCATGTGCTCGATGAAATGAGAGATTCCGTTGCGCTCCGGAGTTTCCCGGCGCGAACCGGAAGCGATCCACACGCCGACCGAAACCGAGCGCACGTGGGGCATCGGCTCGGTGATGACGCGCACTCCGTTAGCCAGCACGGTAGTTTCAATGTCGCGCAGAGGACTATGGGCGGAACTCATGTTTTTGGAGGAATGAACGTAGGGCTGCCTGATTTATTTGTAGCACTATTTGCTGCCAGGCTGCTGGGCGGCCGCGGCTGTCAGGATGTCCAGCAGTTGCCGACGCGTCACAATTTGGGTTTCCGCCCAAGACGCCGGAAAGTGTGACCGGCCAAAACAGCACATCGATGACATCCGGGCCGAGGATTACGTTGCAGGGTGGCGAACGCCGCGGCTTCCAATGTGGGCGACATGGAAACCGAGCATGCATATCCTACTCGCTCACCTGTCCACCAAGCGGAACGCCATTCACGACCGGAAGACTGGCTTTGATCACCGCGCGCATTTCAGTCCGATGCGGGAGGAAATACGCACTGCATGGGCAGATTTCGCGCAAGGGCTAAAAGGGACGATTCACGACGGCAGACTTGACCCTTTGTTAAAGGAGCATCGAGAGAATTTCAACCGGATAGGCTGAGGGCCGAGTTCCTGGCAGCGCAGCGGTCAGCGCCAATCCTGCGCACCGTGCCAGATGTGCAGGATTTCGACTATTTCATCGGTGTAGCGGTAGACAACGACGTAGGGCGGGCTGACAAGTTCGCGGGTTTCTTTCACCTCTCCAGGTCGGCCCAGGCCGGGGAAGACCGCCAGTTGTTCAATGCGGTCGACAACCGCCTGGGCGACTTTCTGTGCAGCGGTTGGGTTGTCTTCCTGGAGGCGCGTAACAGCGGCTTCGAGTTGGTCGGACGCTTCTGGCGTCCACCGAATCAGCCTCACAAGTGAAAGAGGCGGTCGATACGGGTCCGCACTTCTCGGTGCTCTAGAAACTCGCTGCGGTCGGCTTGCTCGATGCCTCGTCGCACTCCTGCGATGAAGCGGGCCTGGTTCTCAAGCATGCGATTAACCGTCTCCTGTACGAGTTGCTCCGCATCCTTGCCATTTGCGGAGGCCACTTGCTGGAGCCGCGTTTCCACATCGGGCGAGAAATGTACTTCCATACCCCCAAGAGTACGGACCGGAACGGCAAGTGTCAAGCTCGCCTTCGCTGCCTGCGGGCCGCGGCTGCCGCCAGGGCCGCCGTTTGCTCGTCCGGAAGGTCAATCGTCAACGTCATGGCTCTTGCTCCATGGTCTCAGTTGTCCCGCCCTCGTCGGTTACACTGAAATCACGATGTCCTTACCGCTGGTGGGCATGGACCTTGCCGATCTCGGCGAGGCTATCGGTCCCGATCAACCGCCCTATCGCGCCAGGCAACTCTACCAGGCGATCTATGGCGGGCAGGCGGCCGAACTGGTCCAAATTTCGGCCCTCCCGGCCAAAATGCGCGAAGAACTGACTGCCCGGCACTGCCTTGGGCTGCCGCAAACCGCGCACCGGTACGATTCCGCCGACGGCACTCGCCGCTACCTGCTGCGGCTGGACGACGGCCGCACGGTGGAAACCGTGCTGATGCCGGAGGGGGAACGCGACACCATCTGCATTTCGAGCCAGGTGGGCTGCCCGGTGGATTGCAAGTTCTGCATGACCGCGCTGCTCGGGCTGGAGCGCAGCCTCACCGCCGGCGAGATTGTCGGCCAGGTGCTGCTGGTGGCGCGTGAAAACCACCTGCGGCAGGATGGCGGGCGGCTCAATATCGTGATGATGGGCCAGGGCGAGCCACTTTTGAACTTGCCGAACGTGGTCAAGGCGACGCGCATCCTGCTCGACCCGGCCGGCTTCGGCCTCTCGCCCCGCCGCATCACGGTTTCCACCGCCGGCATCGTTCCCAAGATCGAGGAACTGGGACGCGAGCCGGTTCGGCCCAAACTGGCCGTTTCGCTCAACGCCTCCACCGAGGAATCGCGGCGGGAACTGATGCCGATTACCCGCAAGTATCATCTCCGCGACCTCATCGCCGCCTGCCGCGCCTACCCGCTGCGCCCCTGGGAGAAGTTGACCTTCGAATACGTGCTCTTGAAGGGCGTCAACGACAGCGACGCCGACGCGCACCGGGTGGTGAAACTGCTGGCCAACCTGAACGCCAAGGTCAACCTGATCGCCCTGAACCCCGGCCCCGAGATCCCTTACCGAACCCCCGAACCCGAACGCGTGGAGGCGTTTCAGCGAATCGTGCGGCGGTCGCTCGCGTGCTTCGTGCGCAAGCCCCGCGGGCTGGATATCTATGCGGCTTGCGGCCAGTTGAAGCGGTATAGCGAGCGCTGACAGGCCGGGAGGCCTGTCCTACGGATCAGATCTTCTGCACCCGGCGCAGCGTATACTGCTCGGGCTTCATGCTGGTCTGCTCCAGTTTTTTCCAATCGTCGTTGGCGTGGATCAGCTTGCCGCTGATGTGGTTCGACTTGGCGGAGGCCAGAAACAGCGCGAGCTGAATCTGTTTTTCGGGCGCGACCCCACCGTTCACCCGCAACTGGCGCGCTTCGGTGTATTCTTTTTCGCCGGCCCCTTCCTCGCCGGCGCGCAGGATCTCGTCGGTCATGTGGGTGTATGTGGCGCCGGGAATCAGACAATTGACCTGCACGTTGTGCTCGGCGACTTCCTCGGCCAGGGTTTCGGCGAACCGCACCAGCCCGGCCTTCGAGGCCGCGTGCGCGCTGAAATTGCGGCGCGGCGAGGTGGAACCGCCGCCGGCCAGCAGAATGATCTTACCCGAGCGCCGCTCGATCATGTGCGGTAATACCGCCCGGCAACAATTCACCGCCCCGATGAGATTGGTCCCGATGGCTTCTTCCCAACGCTTCGGATCGGTTTCGACGAGCGGCCCGATGGGGCCCAGCAAGCCGGCCGCCGCCACCAGCACGTCGACGCCGCCGAACAGGACGCGCATCCGGTCCACCGCGGCGGCCACTTGCTCGCGGTCGCGAACGTCCGCCTCCAGGCGAAGCGCGTTGCCCCTGGCCTGCTCGATCTCGAGCTTCGCCAAGTCCAGCTCCGCCCGGCTCCGCGCCAGCAAGCCCACCCGCGCTCCCGCGTCGGCGAACCCCATGGCCAGCCGCTTCCCGATCCCGCGGCCCGCCCCGGTAACCAATACGCTCCAGTCCCGACTCACACTGCGATTGTAATCCCCAGCGTTGAATTTGCAGTGAATGGCCCCGCGTCCGTCAGGAAGGCACGATTTGGGAAGGTTAGTCCCGTTCGACCGCTCTCTTTGCGGTTGCGGCTCGGTTAGGGGCACCGCATGTTTGCAGTCAGTTACCGGTTTCCGCGCCTAAACTGCGAAATCGCCAGATCGCTCAATCAGGCGGCCTGGCGGAATGCTTTCCTGGGCGCGGAGGACTGCGTTTTGGCTTCGGCGAGGCGGCGGCGGTGGGCTGCCAGGCGGGCGATTTCCGGAGTTGAAAAAACAAATTGCGGGGGCAGGGATTCGAGGGGGAAGTCGCGTTCGACGTCGTAGGTTTCTCCTTTACTTTCCGCCAGTTGGGTGAGGAGGGCGACTTCTTCGGCGGCCTGTTCGAGGGCGGCGTTGCGGTCCTGCTGGAGTTGGCGCAGCATTTTCATGTTCTTGTCGACGTGGCTGTGGATGCGGTGCTCGTAGAGGGCGAGAAGTTGGAGGTTCTTGCCGTCGTCGAGCCAGACGCGGGCCTGGGCGAAGGAGGCTTCGATTTCGGGATTGCCGTCGGGGTTGGCTTCGCCGGTGGCGAGGCCCATGGCGAAGGTGGAGTTTTCGATGGCGGCGGCGCGTTTGAGGCGCCAGCGGTCCACGGCAATGGACTGGGCGAGGTCGGTTTCGACGGGGCCGACGGGGGCGAGGGATTCGAGGTAGCCGCGGCAGTGCTTTTCGTAGGCCGCCTGTTCGGCGGGGGTGGCGAAGTGGATCTGGCCGGTGAGGCCGTGGCGATAGGCATTCAGGGCGCGTGGGTCGCGCGGTTTGGGGGCGGTCGGTTGGTCGATCATGGAAGTCTTCTCCAACCCGATCTGTAACA
>PLRS01000123.1 GCA_003164035.1 Bryobacterales bacterium
AGGCGGATGCCGAATTCGCGCGTTCGCGCGCTCACCGAAATCGCCAGCACGCCCGCCACCCCTACCACCGCGTTCGGCAGCGCCACCAGGGCGATGCCGCCAAAAACCAGGGCGTTCAACCGGTCCGGCGTCAGCACTTCCGCGCGGACGTCTTCCAGGGTCGCGGCGCGATCCACCGGCTGGTCCACCGACAGGCCGCGGATAGTTCGCGTGATGGGGCCGACCAGAGCATACGGATCCGAGCGCACGTGGACGAAGAGGCGCCCGCCAAAAAGCGGACCCTGCCCAAACGGCTGATACACAGTCAGGGTCGGGCGCGGAACCAGGTGCTCGTCGTCGATATCGGCGGCGATTCCTACCACCCGCAGCGGCACCGGCTTCATACCGACGATGAACTTGATGATGGGATCGGTCCAGATGAGGCGCCGGTTGAGCGCCTCCCGGTTCGGAAACATCCGCCGCGCCACGCTCTGGCTCACGATCGCCACCGGCTCGCCGTCTTTGCGGTCGAGATCGTTGAAATCCCGTCCGGCTACGATGGGCACGCCGAGCGCGGCGAAAAAGCCGGGCGACACGATGCGAAATTGGCCGCGCGGATCGTCTTCTCCCCTCCCGCGCAGGTACCCTTCGGCCGTGAATTGAAGGCCGGGGCCCAGCGTGCCGCCCTCGCGCCAGGGCGTGAGGACGCCCAGAGCGACGCCGTCCACGCCCGGCAACTGGTGTACGCGCCGCATGGCCTCCCGGTAGAAATCCACCACCTGGCCGTCGGTCCGCCCATACGAAATCACCGGAACGTTGATCGCGAGCACGCGCCGCGTGTCGATGCCGGTATCGACCGCCTGAAGCGCGAGCAGCGTCTTGAGCAGCATGGCGGCACCGGCCAGCAGAATAAACGAGGCGGCGATCTGGGTGACCGCAAACGCGCGTAGACGCCCGGCCGCGCCACCCGTAATCCGCGTGCTTCCACTGGACAAGGCGATTCCGTTCGGCCGGTCGCCCGAGGGCAGGCGGGGCACAAATGCCAGCAGGGCCGCGGCGGCCAGCGCCAGTCCGGCGCCGACCCACAACATGCTGGAGTCCACCGTGAGATCCAGCGCTCGGACCGAGAAACGGGACGCGTACCGCGCCAGGATGGCCACCATGGGCCGCGCGCTCACCACGCCCAGCGCCGCTCCCGCGCCGCAGAGCAGAAGGCTTTCCGCCAGCAGCACACGGCGCAGCGCGGCGGTGGAGGCCCCCAGCGCGGTCCGGACCACCAGCTCGCCTTCGCGGCGAATCGTCCGCGCCAAAATCAAGTTCGCCACGTTGGAACAGGCGATCAGAAAGACCAATCCCGACGCCGCCAGCAGCACCCAAAGCACGGTCCTGGCTTTAGAGGTGATCTGGTCGCGGAGAAACACCGCGTCGATGCGGAAGTCCGCTTTGGCGGGATACGCCTCGGGATGCTCTTTCATGATGGCGCCGTGTGCCGCCTTCAGCTCGGCGCGGGCTTGTTCCAGCGTGGCGCCGGGAGCCAGACGGCCAAACAGCTCCGTCATGCGATGAATCCGGCCCGTCACCATCGTCGCCGACAGGTGGTGCGGACTGGTGACCACGTTGGCGATGATCTCGGTTTCGGCCGGATACGGGATGGATGGTTCCAACACCCCTACGATGGTTCCGGTACGAGCTCCGAACGATCCGAGCCTCACGACCTTTCCTAGCACCGACGGATCGCTCTTCAAGGCGGTGGTCCAGAAACGATAGGTCAGAACGATGGCGCCGGAAGCGGCCGGGCCGTCGTCCCGCATATCGAGCAGCCGCCCCATCACCGGGTGCAGGCCCATTACGTCGAAGTACGTACCACCGACAACTCCCGCCCGCACCTCGCGCGGCTCTCCCAGCCCATTGAGGGTGAATCCTATGGTGGAGAAATCGCCGATCGCGCTCAACGACCTGACGCGCTGCCGCAAATCCTGTATCTCGGGCACGGAAAACGCGGCATTCTCCATGCCAAGGCCCCGCGCGCTCTGGCGAATGTAAATCAGCCTGTTTTCGTCGCGATTCACCAACGGCCGTAGCAGAACCCCGCGGACCAGGGTGAAGATAGCGGCATTGGCTCCGATTCCGAGCGCCAGCGTGAGGACCACTGTAATGGTTAGCCCTTTAGCTCCCGCGAGCGAGCGGAAGGCGTACTTCCCATCGCGCCAGAATGTTCCGGCAGCTTCGCGCAAATTCAATTGTGCCGCGCCGATCCCAATCATGATCGGCCTCCCTTCCGAGTGTCTCCGAGACTCCGCAACGGAGTCTACTTCCGGAATGATACGCGGCGCCGGCGGCCCATGTTTCATTTTTCGCCCGCGAACTTTGGGCAGTGTAGTGGACATTACAATTGTTTCCGGCCGCGGGAGGTTCCGGAGGCAATGCCACAGTCGATTTTGCGCTGCTCCTTACCTCACGTTGCGGCGGCAGGCGAGTATACTGCAATTTGGTGAAACCGTCGAATCTCGTATTGGCACCGTTGGCGATGATGGCACTGGGACCCTGGCTTGCGGCCCAGAGTTCCGCTCCGTGGCCGGCGGATGCGGCGAGCTACCGCTTTCACATGATCGGCCAGGCCCATATCGACCCGGTCTGGCTGTGGCCGTGGCGGGAAGGCCTGGCGGTGGTGCACAGCACCTTCCGATCCGCGCTGGACCGGATGAAAGAAAACCCGGACTTCGCCTTCACCGCCAGCTCCGCGCAGTTCTACGAGTGGGTGGCGGAAAACGATCCGGACATGCTGCGGGAGATTCGCCAGCGGATGGAGGAGGGCCGGTGGGGCGTGGTGGGCGGATGGTGGGTCGAGCCGGACGTGAACATACCAAGCGGGGAATCGCTGGTGCGGCAGGGTCTGTACGGCCAGCTCACGCTGCGCCGGCTGGTGGGCCGCGCGGCCAAGGTGGCCTACAATCCCGATTCCTTCGGACATCCGGGTACGCTGGCGCAGATTCTGAAATTGCAGGGGATGAACGAGTACGTTTTCATGCGCCCGATGCCGCGGGAGAAGACGCTGCCGGCGAATCTGTTCTGGTGGGAAGCGCCGGACGGCACGCGCGTGCTGGCGTATCGCATTCCGATCAGCTACAACGATGAGGGCGGGGTGCGAGGGCGCCTGGAACAGATTCTGCGCGACCTGAAGCCGCCGGAGAAAACCCTGATGGCTTTCTACGGAGCGGGCGATCATGGCGGCGGCGCCACCAAAGTGAACCTGTCCTCGATCGGCGAGATTCAGAAGCAGGCGGGCGCGCCACAGGTAGTCTACAGCACGCCGGAAAAGTATTTCGCCGAAGTGCGGCAAGGGCCGCTCGAAAGCGTGCCGGTGGTGACGGGGGATTTGCAGCACCATTCGGTGGGCTGCTATACGGCCGAATCGGCGATGAAGAAGGCTAACCGAAGTACCGAAATCGCCATGCTTTCGGCGGAGAAGCTGGCGGCCATCGGTGCGCTGGCGTGGGGCGCTCAATATCCAAAGGACGAGTTCACTTCGGCGTGGAAGAAAATTCTGTTTCTGCAGTTTCACGACAGCATGGCGGGTACGGCGCTCCCGGAGCATTACGAAACCACGGCGCCGGCAGGGTACGGCTACGCGCGGGCGGTGGCGGAAAGGGCTCTCGATCTGGCGCTGCAGAAGCTGGAATGGAGCGTGCCGGCGACGGACCCCGATTCTCAATACCTGCTGGCATTCAACCTGCACCCTTGGGAAGCGACTTCCAACCTGGAATACGATTTGAGCTGGCCGTCCCGGGAGGCGCGGGTGGAAGACGACGGCGGGCACGCGCTGCCGCACCAATGGATCGCCGGCTCGACGGTGACCGGCGACCGCAAGCGCCTGGTTTTTCGAACCAACTTGCCGCCGTTCGGCTACCGCCAGATTCGCATCCGCAAGGATGCCGGTGAGCCGACCAGCGCGCCGGACTTGCGCGCGGAAGCGAATTCGATCGAGAACCAATATCTGCGGGTGACAAGTTCGCCCGGCGGGCGCATCGGCATCCTGGATAAGACGGCCGGGGCGGAGGTTTTCGAAGCGGCCGGGGCTGCGGCGGTGGTTCTGGACGACCCCAGCGACACCTGGAGCCACGACGTGAAGGCCTACGACAAGCAGGTTGGCGCGTTCGGCGATGCGGTGGTCGCCATGATCGAAAAAGGGCCGCTGCGCGCGCGGATGCGCGTCGAAACCCGGTATGGCCATTCGACGCTGGCCATCGAGTGGATTCTCTACGCCGGCAGTCCGCTGCTGGAAGCGGGAGTATGGCTCGACTGGCACGAGCAGCGCAAAATGCTGAAATTCAGCTTCCCCGTGGCTGTCGCCGCACCTCGCGCCACCTATGAAATCGCCTACGGGAACATCGTGCGCGAGACGAATGGGGACGAGGAACCGGGGCAGCGCTGGCTCGACGTCAGCGGGACTCGCGGCGGCGGCGCCTACGGTCTGGCGCTGGTGAACGACGCCAAGTACGGTTACAGCGTGAGTGGCAACGACCTGCGGCTATCGGTGGTGCGCGGCGCTCCGTATGCGCATCACTTTCCGCGCCAACTGGATTTAAGCCAACCGATCCAGTGGCAGGACCAGGGCGCGCAGACGTTTCGCATGCTGCTGGCGCCCCACCGGGGAAGCTGGCGGGACGCAGGCGTCGAGCGCGTGGCCGAAGAATTCACCACGCCGCAGCCGGTGATCTACCAGGGCATTCACGCCGGTTCGCGCGGCGCGTCGGATTCCTTCCTGGCCGCGAGCCCGCGTAATGTGATCGTGACGGCCATCAAACGGGCGGAGGCCGGCGACGGGCTGGTTTTGAGAGCGTATGAAAGCTCCGGCCAGAGCACGCCGGCGCGGATCGATTTGCGTTTCTTGGGGAAATCGTGGTCGGGCACCTTCCGGCCTTACGAAATCAAGACGCTTTTGTTCGACCCGCACAGCGGAACATTTAGAGAGGTCAATGTACTGGAGGAATAGGGGATGCCGTAGTGCAGGCGGGCCCAACGTCACCTACAGGAATAGTGGGGCGGGCAATTTTGCCCGCAGCCGCCTTTTTAGGCGGCTCTTCCGAGCCATGGCGGGTCTGGACCTCCCGTCGAGCGCCGGCTGAAAGCCGGCTGCAGCCAGGATTGGCTGCCCCACGATTTGCGCAGAATGTCGCCAGGATGAAAATAGCTAAATCACATGAGCATCTACGGGCAGACCATTGACGAGGCACTCCAGGTGCTGGGATCGTTGAGAGAGCTGGAACCGGCGGTGGATGTGGCCGCGGCGTGGTGCGTGGAAGCGCTCGCGGCCGGGCACAAGCTGCTTCTGTGCGGTAACGGAGGGAGCGCGGCGGAAGCCCAACACCTGGCGGGGGAACTGGTGGGGCGGTATACCGTCAACCGGCGCGCGCTCGCGGCCATCGCTCTGGCGGCCGACGCTACGGTCCTCACCTGCATCGGCAACGATTTCGACTACGAACGGATTTTCGCCCGGCAGATAGCCGCGCTGGGGTTGCCGGGCGATGTTCTGGTCGCTTTTAGCACCAGCGGCAACTCGCCCAACGTTCTGGCGGCACTGGAGGCGGCCAGGAACCTGGGAATGCGGTCGATTGCCTTGCTGGGCTCGGGCGGTGGACGCGCCAGGGAACTGGCCGGCTGCGCTTTGGTGGTTCGGCACGCCAAGACGGCGCGGGCGCAGGAGGGCCATCAATTTCTGATTCACTGCCTGATGGACCGAATCGAGGCGGCCATTGCCGCCGAAGGCGCCGTTTGAAATTCAGAGCAGGCCCGGGATGAGGGCTTTGACTTCGCGCCGGTACTCGACGTATTGCGCGCCGAACTGCCCCTCCATGAACCGTTCTTCCAGCCTCCACTTGGTCCAGAAGTGGATTGAGGCGATGGCGAAACCGATCAGGCAGGGCACCATCCCATAGCCGATGGCGGTGCCCAGAGCCGCCAGAAGAATGCCGGAGTAAATCGGGTGGCGCACCATCCGGTAAGGTCCGCTCCGGATCAGCAGGTGATCTTCCTTGACGGTTACGGTACTGCTCCAGTTGCCGCCGAGGGTAAAACGGGCCCAAAATGCCAAGCCTATGCCGGCAGCGGCGATGGCGAGGCCGCAAATCGCCGTGGTTGGCGTGTCCGGAACGAAGCGGACGTTCAACCGGCCCAGGCGCCAGGGCTGGAAGATCAGCAGAAAGCCGAGTGTGACGAGAAGGCTGTGGAGAATGGCGCTCTTTATCGATTGCCGCCGGACGGCGCGCTTGGAACCGAAGGAGGCCACAGTCCATACCACCAGATACAGCACCCACAAGGCCGCAAATCCTATACGTAGCATTTCGAAATTAGATACGCACTCAGCCAGCGCCCGGTTCGCGGAAATCCGTTCCGGCAACCGTCGCTGGCGGTCGCGGCTCGGTAAGTGACTGAAAACACGTGATGCCCGTAACCGAGCCGCGAGCGCGAGGGAGCGGTTGCCGCGCCGAAACTGCGAAATCCCCAGAACGCCTAAGCGCCCGAGGCGGAGGCGCCGGCTTACCCGAGGCCAAGACTCTGTTCGACGCCGTTGATTTTGATCGCGACGGTTTCGGCAAGCTCCCGAAAACCCTGCGGTGTAAGGTCGCGACTCAACTCTGGGAGCACGCCAGCGATTTGGGAGAGATCCTGGCAGCGAGGCGACGCCAGCATCGACATGCCCATCAGGTCTGCCATGGCGGACCCGCCGTGGACCAGGCGGATGAGGGCTCCGTCCTCGGCTGGTGCCTCTGGGGGATTTTCGTGTCTGGCGGCGACGTTTTGCAGTTCCACCGGGAAGTTCCACTCGCTCAGCAGCCATCTCCCGGCCTCGGCGTGGTCCAGGCCGAACAGTTCCCGCTCCAACTCCATGGGGCTGATTTCGCGCTCTCCGGCGGAAGCCAGGGCCTTTTCATACTGCGGATACACGGTGAGCAGCGCAAGTTGCCCGATATCGTGAACCAGGCCGGCGGTGTAGCCATTCGACTCCGGGACTCCCACCGCGTCGGACAGCCGCTGGCAGATGAGGGCGGCAGCCAGGTTGTGGCGCCAGCAAGCCCGGATAAAGGGGCTGGAACGGCTCGCCACCAGGGACTTGAGACACGTGGTCGCCACCAGGGAACTGACCATTTCCGAACCTATGAAAGCGATCGCCTGCAACACGCTCACGATTTCCATACGCGCTGGAAACAAGGGAGAATTGGCGATTTTCAGCAATTCCATGGACAACACGGGGTCGGTCTGGACCAGGGCGGCGATTTTGCGGAACGGAACGGACAGGTCGCCGACCATTCGCAACAACTGAGTCGCGACCGGGCGGAAAGGGCGCACTTCGGCTTTCAGGCGCGCGCAGGTGGTGCTGGCGGCGGCCGTCATACGCCACTCCCGGAAACAGCGCCGAGGTGTCGTTCTCCGGGGTAGCCGCCGGTGCGATGGGGGGCTCGCAGGCTCATACCATTCCATATCGGCGGAAAGTGCCGTTTTTTGATGAAAACCGGGCGTCGCGGGTGGGGAGATAATGAGGAGCGGGAGGGAAAAGGATGCCACACGTGGCCGTACCGACTGGGGCGGACGATATTTATGGAATACCGGTCCGCACCATCGAGGGACGCGAAACCAGCCTGGGTGAATATCGGGGTAAAGTGCTGCTGATTGTGAATGTTGCCAGCCGATGCGGGTTTACGCCGCAATACCGGGGCTTGGAAGAGCTATACAAGACTTACGGCGAGCGGGGGTTGGTGGTGCTCGGCTTTCCGTCCAACCAGTTCGGCGGCCAGGAGCCGGGGAGCGAAGGCGAAATCGCGCAATTCTGCTCCACCAATTACGGCGTGACCTTCCCCATGTTCTCCAAAATCGAGGTCAACGGCGAGGGCGCGCATCCGCTATACCGGTATCTCAAGAGCGAGCGCGGCGGGTTGCTGGGCTCCGAAGCCATCAAGTGGAATTTCACCAAGTTCCTGGTGGACCGCGACGGCAAGGTGGTAGACCGCTTCGCCCCCTCGACCAAACCGGGCGAGTTGACCCGGGCCATCGAGAAGCTGCTGAACGCTTAGCGCGTGAACTCGTCGTAGCGGTGGGAGAGGAAATCCCAATTGATGACGTGCACGATGGCGGCCAGGTATTCGGGACGGCGGTTCTGGTATTTCAGGTAGTAGGCGTGTTCCCAGACGTCGATGCCGAGCACAGGCTTACGTCCAGCCGTAAGGGGGGTGTCCTGATTGGGCGCGGTATCGAGGACCAGGTTGCCGGAGCCGTCGACCGAAAGCCAGGCCCAGCCGCTGCCGAACACGCTGGCGGCCGAGGCGCGGAGCTTGTCGGTGAATTTATCGGTGCCGCCGAAGCTCTTGTCCAGGGCCGCGGCGAGGGCGCCGGAGGGTTTGCCGCTCTGGGAAGCGGGCGCCAGAGTCAGCCAGAAGAGCGAATGATTGGCGTGTCCGCCGCCCTGATTACGGACCGCCGTACGTACAGCCGCCGGCAGCGAGTCGAGCTTGCTCAGTAGTTGTTCCACGGTCATTCCGGCCAGCGATGGCTCGCTGGCTACGGCCTTATTTAGGTTATCGACGTAGGCTTGATGGTGCTTGTCGTGGTGGATCTGCATGGTCTGAGCGTCGATGTAGGGCTCGAGCGCGTCGTAGGCATAGGGCAATTTCGGCAAGGTAAACGGCGGATCGGCGGACCAACCCGTGGCTACCGCGGCAGCGCCGGCCGCCGCCGCTCCCAGAAGTGTTCTTCGCGTCATTGATGGCATCCTCTCCTGCTGGACGATTATACTAAGGTATAGCCGGGCCGCGCCTAAGAAATTGAATGGCGATTCGATGACTCAGAAGTGTGGCTGGCCCGGAGCCGGTCACCGTTGGTTCGTTTGCGCACAGGGTTAGGCTAGGTAAACCCTTGTTTTTCTAGCCGCTTGTAGTACACTAAGGCGAATCGTTGCCGATGAAGCCGGAACAGGGGAAGATCCAAAAGCCAAGCGCCGACGCGCGCAGCAGCCCAGTGACGACCGCGGCTGTAGTTCACGAGCTGAATAATCTGTTGACCCTCGTCCTGGGTTACAGTCAACTGATCGTCGACGGCACCAAGCGAGCCGATCCCAACCGCCACAACGCGGAGCAGGTCCTCAAGGCTGGGGAGCGCGCCGCGGTACTTACGCGGCAAATGGCGGAGGCTGCCGGGAAGGACGAGATCCGCGCGGCACGGGTTCGAGCCGTAGCCGGTCACAGCACTTCGGAAAAAAGTTCACCGCCCGCTCCGGGGCCTTCCCGGCGCGCGGCACGCCGCGGCTGACGGCGGGTGGGAAAAGCCGCCTAACTAACTGACGGTATTTAACTTGTAGCTCCGGCACGGGCTGTGCGGACGGTTCTGCCACCGGCAGCCAAGCCCCCTTTGGCGGTGGGCAGGACAGGGCAGTGAGCGGCCTCGGTGGCTCCCCGCGGGACGGGAACCGGCTTCGAGCCATGGTAGGGTGAAGGCGCCATGGAGCAGTTGTCACCCTCATTTCCTATTCCCATGCCGGCGCGACTGCGCCGTCTGATCGGTTGCGCCCTGGTTGGTGGCGTGGCCGGATTCGCGGCGGCGACCGCATTGCTCTGGCCGGTCGACGACGGCGGCCAATCGTTGGTGGCGATTGGCGGAGGCGCGTTGCGTGTCTCTCGCGAACTCGACCTGCTGTTGCTGGCGATGGCGTTCGGCGGCCTGGGCAGTCTGCTTCACGCCGCGCGATCTTTCGCCGGTTTTGCGGGCAATCGAACCCTGGTGGCGAGCTGGGCGTGGTGGTACGCGCTGCAACCCTTTACCGGGGTGACGCTGGCGCTGTTGTTCTACGCGCTGGTCCGCGGCGGCCTGTTCAGCCCAGGCGCGGGCCCCGGCGCCGTCAGCCCGTCCGGAGTGGCGGCGCTATCGGGGCTGACCGGCATGTTTTCCAAACAAGCCGCCGATAAGCTCAGCGCCGTGTTTTCCACCCTGTTTGAAACCGGCGCCGACCGCGCGCGCCAGGACAAAATGACCAGCCAGCCGGTGGAGTAGGAAGCCGCGGGACAGAACGTTGCCGACGCACTGGACGACGCACTGGACGCGTATCTCGAATGGGAACAGGCCGATTATCGGGAGGCCGTCGAAGCCATCCGGCAGGGGTATGAGGACGTAAAGGCCGGCCGCACTCGCCCCGCCGAGGAGTTCTTCGCGGAGATGCGCCGAAAATATGGCATTCCGGGTTGATCTGTCTCCCTTTCCTGTAGTGTTTTTACCTCCGGCCGGGTCTTTGTTAGTGTGAGACTGTTTTATTCCGGTAGTCTGCTTCTGTTTTTGACAGTTCGCGGATGGTCGGGCACTCCCGCGCTGCCGCATGTGGATTTCGCCACCTATCTGGGTGGCTCGGGCGACGATTCCAGCGTACGTGTAGCCACCGATGCTGCTGGCAATACGTACGTCGTGGGATCGACGAACTCCCCCGATTTTCCGCTGACTTCGACGGCTTTCGGAGTGCCTTCGCCGTCTCAAGCCTGCGCGTTCGTCACTAAACTCAATGCCGGCGGCAACGGGTTGGTCTGGTCGGTGTGCATGGCGGGGCTGACCGCGCAGGGCCTGGCGGTGGATGCGGCCGGCGAGGTGTACCTGCTGGCTTCGACCGGAAGCGGGGTGACCCTGATTTGCAAAGTGGATGGCGCCGGCGACCG
The DNA here is from genome assembly GCA_003164035.1 of Bryobacterales bacterium. GTDB lineage: Bacteria > Acidobacteriota > Terriglobia > Bryobacterales > Bryobacteraceae > JBEKYD01. The sequence goes on from PLRS01000123.1 coordinate 10,668, forward strand.
GATTCTGTGGCAATTGCCGCTGGGCGTAGCGGCCGAAGCGATCGCTCTCGACCCGGCCGGCAACGCCTATGTAACCGGCAGCGCCAGCGCCGGGGTTCCCACTACTGCGGGCGCGTATCAAATCCAACAGCCGCAGCTCGGGCCGGGCAACTGCTCCGAGCGCGTTTTTCAGTATGCCTGCCCCAACGCCTTTGTGATGAAGGTGAGCGCGCAGGGTACGATCCTGGCCGCTACTTACCTGGGCGGATACGGGCCGGACAATGCCGGTGGGATTGCCGTGGATGGGCAGGGCAATGTGTGGTTGACCGGCCAGACCGTCTCGCCCAATTTTCCCGTCACCGCCAACGCTCTGGAGCCGACCTTCCACGGCGAAATCGACTTCGGACCGCTGCGCTACGGCGACGCGTTCGTGTCCGAACTCGACCCGACGCTCTCGCGCGTGCTCTATTCGACCTACCTCGGCGGCGCCGAGGAGGATGTGGGCGAGGCGATAGCGGTGGACAGCGCCGGGTCGGCATATGTGACCGGAGGGACGGCATCTTCCGATTTTCCAACTACGGCGAACGCTCTCCAGCGGACCTACACCGGCAGCCCGAATGGTCCGCCGGGCACCGGGCTTGGTGGATTCGCGGTGAAATTCAGTAGCAGCGGGTCGGTCGTCTACTCCACCTACCTGAGCGGCGGAGGAAACACGGCCGCGGTGGACGGGGAAGGCAATTTGTATGCGGGCGGTAACGCTCCGATATTAGTGCTTAGCGCCGATGGCAGCACGCTGCTGGCGGCCTCGCCTGGGATCGGCGCGTTCGCGCTCGATAGCCAGAACAGGATGCACGCAGCCGAAAACTCGGCGGGCTTCCTGTCGTTCCCAACGGCCGGCGCCTTTCAGCCCGCGTTTGGCGGGGGCGCGTCCGACGCCTGGATCGTCGAAATGGATTTCAGCCAGCCCGCCTCGCCCTGGGTCACCAACCTGGCGAACGCCGCCGATTTCAGAAACGGCACCAACCCTTATTACTCTACCTACGACGTGGCGCCGGGCGAAATCGTGACGGTCTTCGGAACCGGCTTCGATGCGCAAACGCAGCTTCTGTTTAACGGCGTGGCGGCGCCTATTTTTTATACTTCGCCGACGCAGATCAACGCGGTTGTGCCGTTCGAACTGAGCGGCCAGACCGCGGCCATTACCGTAAAGAACGCAACCGCGACGATTGGCCCCGGAACCATGAACGTGCTGGCCGAAGTGCCGGCGCTGTTCACGCTGGATGGCAGCGGTTCGGGCCAGGCCGCGGCATTGAACCAGGATGGATCGGTCAATTCGGCCTCGAACCCGGCGGCGCGCGGTTCGGTGATTTCCCTGTTTCTGTCGGGAGCCGGGGCGTTGACGCCGCTGCCGGCCGATGGCTCGATCACGCCGCTCGCGCCGCCTTTTGCCACTCTGGCGCAGGGATCGAGCGCGGTCTACGGGCAGGTGGTATATGCCGGCGCCGCCCCCGGCCTGGTAGCCGGCGCAGTCCAGATCAACCTGCTTATCAACGACGACGCGCCCACCGGCAACAGCGTCAACCTGGAACTTTACATCGGGAATTACTGGGCTTACAACGCGACGGTGGCTGTAGGCCCGGGAGCGAGGCGCACCGCGATATGATGAAAATATTATGAAAGGCGTTGTCTTAGCGGGCGGAACAGGCAGCCGTCTATTCCCGCTGACCAAAATCACCAACAAGCACCTGCTGCCGATCTACGACCGTCCCATGATTTACTACCCGATCCAGACGCTGGTCGAGGCGGGCATCACCGACATCATGATCGTGACGGGCGGGCGCAATTCGGGGGATTTCCTGCGGCTGCTGGCCAACGGCAAGGAATTCGGTCTGAAGCACATCAATTACACCTACCAGGAGGGCGAAGGCGGGATTGCCGACGCGCTGGCGCTGGCCGAGCACTTCGCCGACGGGCACAAAGTATGCGTCATCCTGGGCGACAACATCATCGAGGGCAGCATTCGCCCCGCGGCCGACGCGTTTCGCAAACAGGACCACGGCGCGCACATTCTGCTCAAGCAAGTGCATGACGCGGAACGTTTCGGCGTGGCCGAGGTGGATGGCGGACGGATCGTGGGCATCGAGGAAAAACCCAAGCGGCCGAAATCCAATTTCGCCGTGACCGGTGTTTATATGTACGACGCCAGCGTGTTTGAGAAGATCAAGACGCTGGTGCCGTCGCACCGCGGCGAGCTGGAAATTACCGATGTCAATAACGCCTATATCGGCGAGGGTTCGATGACGTTTTCGTTTCTGGATGGCTGGTGGACCGACGCCGGAACCTTCGATTCGCTGCTGCGCGCCACGAACCTGGTGGCCAATTCGGTGAAGCGGCCGGCGGAGGTGGAAGCTTGATGGCCGGAAGAGCGGCGGTTCCGGCGGCGGCGGAGCCGTTTGCCACCCACGGCGATCTGGCGCTCGCCCTCCCCGTTTGCGAAAAAGGCATTGGGGCGCTCATCGGCTCGCTCGAATCGCCGCACCTGATCGAGGGAGTGAAGCTGGCGCCGTTTTCGGTCTACCCCGACGATCGCGGCTACTTCCTGGAGGTGCAGCGGATGGGGCGCGGCCCGGCGGCGCATTTTCCCCCGGAAACCACGCAGGTTTCGGCGGCGCTGAATTATCCGGGCTCGATCAAAGCCTTCCATTTTCACCTCAAGCAGACGGATTGGTGGACGCCGGCCAAGGGGCTGTTTCAAGTGGTGCTGGTGGATTTCCGGCTGGGCTCGGAAACCTTCGGCCAGCGCAACACCCTGTACCTGGGGCCGCTCCGGCCGTGGCAGGTGCTGATCCCGCCCGGAGTGGGACACGGCTACAAAATCATCGGCGAGGAGGCTGCCATGCTGGTCTACATGACCGACCGCTTCTACGACCCGAAAGACGAAGGGCGCATTCCCTACAACGATCCGTCCGTGAATTACGATTGGGAGACCCAGAGAAAGTAGGCGCTGCCGCGATGAACCTTCTGGTAACGGGCGGAGCCGGCTTCATCGGCTCGGCATTTGTGCGAATGATACTGGCCGAAACCGATTGGCGAGTGGTCAACCTGGACAAACTCACCTACGCCGGGAACCTGGAAAACCTGACCGGGGCGGAGGCATTTCCAGGTCGCTATCGCTTCGTGCACGGCGACATTCTGGACGATGCGGCGGTGGACGCGCTGGTCGAAGAAGAGGGCCCGGACGCCATCGTTCATTTCGCCGCGGAGTCGCACGTGGACCGCAGCATCCTTTCGCCGGAGCCAGTCATCCAAACCAACTTTCGCGGCACCTTCGTGCTGCTGGAAGCGGCCAGGCGGCGCGGGGTTGGCCGGTTCGTGCATGTTTCGACCGACGAGGTGTACGGCAGCCTGGCGCCCCCGCTCGCAGCCACCGAGGAGTTTGCGCTGAATCCCTCCAGCCCGTATTCGGCGTCGAAGGCGGCCTCGGACCTGCTGGCGCGCTCCTACTTCGTCACCTTCAAGCTGCCGGTGGTGATCACCCGGGCGTCCAACAATTATGGGCCGTACCAATTTCCGGAAAAGCTGATCCCGCTGATGATCGCCAATGCGCTGGAGGACCGGAAGCTGCCGGTTTACGGCGACGGCCTGCAGGTGCGCGACTGGTTGTACGTGGACGATCACTGCCGCGGCATTCGCGCCGTGCTCGAAAAAGGGCGCGTGGGCGAGATCTACAACATTGGCGGCAACCGCTCGCTGCCTAACCTGGAAGTGGTGGAGCGGGTGCTGGAGGCGACCGGCAAGCCGCGGAGCCTGATCGAGTACGTGAAGGACCGGCCGGGGCACGACCGGCGCTACGCGCTCTCGAGCGAGAAACTGGAGCGGGAAACCGGCTGGAGCCCGAGGGTGGATTTCGAAACCGGGTTGAAACGCACCATCGACTGGTATCGCAGCCACGGCGAATGGGTGTCGCGGGTACGCAGCGGCGCCTACCGTTCCTACTACGACCGTAACTATGGAGGCCGGGCCGTGGTGCCCGGGTAGCGGGCGTTTTCAACCTGGCGGCATTCCGCACCAATCGTGGGGCAGCCAATTTTGGCTGCAGCCGGCTTTCAGCCGGCTCTCGCCAACCGGGAAGACTCGTGACGCCCCGAAAGAGCCTCCTAAAAAGGCGGCCGCGGGCAGAATTGCCCGCCCCACGGCTTTGGATCGGAGGCTGGTCATTAAATACACCGGACAGCCTTCGTCACCGGTTATGCGGGTAGCCATCGAGGCGGCTTCGCTGGCCAGCGGTACCGGCGGTCTGGCGCGCTACACGACGCAGTTGAGCCTGGCGCTGGCGCGGGCCTTCCCCGAGGATCGTTACGCCCTGATCTCGGACCAGCCGTTTCCTCTGCCGGACGGTGCGCCGCCTAATCTGGAGCGGGCGGCGGGGCCGCGCGGCGCCATCGAACGGCGCTGGTGGCTGTGGGGTTGCGAACAGGCTGCGGCGCGTTGGGGAGCGGAGGCGGTTCACGGGCCGGATTTTGCGGTTCCGTACCTGGCCCGAAGGCCCAGCGTCATGACCGTACACGACCTTTCCCCCTGGATGGATCCGGGCTGGCACTCTACCGCGGCGCGGGTTCGGCGGCGCACGCCTTGGCTGCTCCGCGCCGGCCGTGCCACCATGGTGATCGTGCCGGCCCGGAGCGTGCGCCGCCAGGTGCTGGAGCGATGGCGCCTGGAGCCGGATCGTGTGGTGGCGATTGCGGAGGCCGCCGCGCCCTGGCTTTTGCCGGTGGAGGCCGCGGCGGGCCCTCCGGCCCCGACCCCGTATTTCCTGTTCCTCGGCACGCTGGAGCCGCGCAAGAACCTGGAAACCCTGGTCGAAGCCTGGCGCGTGGTGCGGCGCGGGCTGGCGGTGGACCTGGTGTTGGCCGGGAGGCGGCGCGCCGATGGCCCCCTTTTCGCCCCCGAACCCGGGTTGCGGCTGGCCGGAGAGGTGCCAGATAGCGAGCTGGCCAGGTTGTACTCGGGCGCGGTTGCGCTGGTCTATCCGTCACATTACGAAGGATTTGGCCTGCCGGTCGTGGAGGCGATGCAGTGCGGCGCGCCGGTGATTGCGTCTCCGGCGGTGGCCGAAGCCGCCGGCGATGCCGCCTGTTACTTTGCCGGTGCCAACGACCTGGCGGAGGCCATGCGCCGGATGGCGAGTGACGCCCAATGGCGCGCAAACTGGCGGGAGAAGTCGCTGGGGCGGGCGGCGGAGTTCTCCTGGGAACGCACGGCGCGGCGTACGCGGGAAATTTATCGGGAGGCAATCGAACGTTTTGGGGAATTCGCGGGTTGTAGAGGAGAGAATTAGTTCGTGAGAAACCTACTCTACAAGAGGATGGCAAATGCGGGCCAAAAGCCCGCTCCTCAGGACAGAAGGCTCTTCTGACAGGCCCTAACTCCAAACCCGCCGCAATTATGCTGGCGCCGGAAGCTCCGTATCCACTGGCCGGTGGTGGCTCCCTGCGGACGGCGTCGCTCCTTCACTACCTGGCCGAGCGGTATGCGGTGGATTTGGTGGTGTTCCGCGAAACCGGTGCGCCGGATGCGGCGGCGGCGCTGCCGGCGGGGCTGGTCGAGCGGGTTGTCGAGATCGATTTGCCCGCGCACCGGCGGCACCTGGCGGCTCGCGTAGCCCGCAACGCGGTTCGCCTGGCGCGCCGGGTGCCCCCGCTGGTGGATCGATTCGGCGGGTTGGAAGGGGCGGTGGCGCGGAGCATAGGCGGCCGGCGATATGAACTGGGCATGATCGAGCATTCCTGGTGCGCGCCGTACCTGGAGGTATTGGCGCCGCACTGCGCGCGCACCGTGCTCAACCTCCACAACATCGAGTCGCTGCTGCATGCCCGATGCGCGGCGGTGGAAAGCGCCGGCCCGGCGTTGGCGCATCGAATCTTCGGCAGCGCTTCCCGGCGGCTGGAATCGGCCTGGCTGCCGCGTTTCAGCGAGGTGCTGGTGACCTCGATGGCGGACCGTGGCGAGGCCGCCCTCCTCGCGCCCGGCGCGCGCCTGCGGGTTTATCCCAATAGCATTCCTCTGCGGCCGGTACCGGTACTGGCGAAAGAACATGTGATTGTGTTTTCCGGGAATCTGGAATACCATCCCAATGTTTCCGCCGTGCGCTTTTTCGCCCGGACGATTTGGCCCGGTCTGCGCAAACGTTGGCCCGCCCTCGTGTGGCGTCTGGTGGGAAAAAACCCCGATGCCGTGCGGCATCTGGTTGCGGGCGACAACCGAATCGAATGTACCGGCCCGGTGGAAGACGCCCTAGCGGAACTAGCGCGGGCGGAGGTAGCGGTGGTCCCGGTGGTGGCCGGCAGCGGTACCCGCCTCAAGATTCTGGAGGCTTGGGCTGCGGCCCTTCCCGTGGTTTCCACCACACTGGGAGCCGAAGGCTTGCCGGTTTGTGATGGATGTAACATTTGGCTGGCGGATTCTCCGGGCGCCTTCGGCGAGCGGGTTTCCTGGCTGTTGGGTTGCACGGCGGAACAGCGGTCGGCATTGGGTGAGGCGGGCAGATCCTTGCTGGAAAAGGAGTTCAACTGGGAGGCGTCTTGGCGAAATTTGGATTTGTGACACAGCTCTGGGACCTTAGGCTCCGGTATACTGGTACGGATAATGCGCGTTGCCGTTGATGCTCACGCCATCGGCCGGCACCTCACCGGGAATGAGGTTTACGTTCGAAGTCTTTTGAACGCACTGGCCTCCGGAAAGCGGGACTGCGAGTTCATCGCCTACACGTCGGCCGCCGAGGCGGACCATTCGTTGCCGGCTTCGGTGCTGACCAGGAGGGTCGCGGCCAATCCGTTTCTGCGTCTGGGCTTCGACTTGGCGCGACGGGTGCGGGCCGATCGTCCGGACCTGCTTCACGTGCAGTACACGGCGCCGTTGAGCTGCAAGGTGCCAATCGTCGTTACGGTGCATGACGTGAGCTTTCTGGAGCACCCAGAATACTTTCCCCACGGTCGTGCCTGGCAGTTGCAGCGTACGGTCCGCCGAACAGTGGAGCTCGCGGCCAGGATTCTGACCGTATCGGAGTTTTCGCGGCGGTCGATTCTAAAGGTGTACGGGGATCTGGACGAGGACAAGGTGGTGGTGATACCCAACGCGGCCGGTCCCGCGTTTCGACCCTTGCCGCGCGCGGCAGCCGCTCCCCAAGTCGCCAGGCGGTTTGGCATTTCCACCCCGTTCGTGCTGTCGGTGGGAGATCTGCAGCCGCGCAAGAACCAGATCGGCCTGATTCGCGCCTTCGCCCGCCTGGCATGGGCCTACCCGCAACTTCGGCACAACCTGGTATTGGCCGGGAAGGAAACCTGGTTTGCCGGACGGGTGCGGGACGCCGCGCGGGAATCCGGCGTGGCCGACCGCATTCAGTTCACCGGCTTCGTCAGCGACGACGAATTGCAGCAGCTCTACAACGCCTGCGACCTGTTTGTATTCCCGTCGTTCTACGAAGGTTTCGGGTTGCCCGCGTTGGAGGCGATGGCCTGCGGGCGGGCGGTAGCCTGTTCCAACGTCACGGCGCTGCCGGAGGTGGTGGATAGCGCCGCCATCCTGTTCGATCCCTACTCCACCGACGAGATGGTGCGCGCCCTGGCCGACCTGCTGCTGGATGCGGATTTGCGCGCCCGGATGGAACGTTTGGGAACGCAGCGGGCGGCCCAGTTCAGTTGGCAGAAAGCGGCCGATCTTGCCTTGGAGGTATTCCGGGAGGTGGCCGAAGGCTCGGTTTCCCGTCCCCTGGCACGCGCCGCCACGGTGGGACGCCGATGAATCCTCAAACCCCATTCCGATTGGCCGCCTGGCTGCTCCTGGCTTGGCCCGCCGTGGCCCAGACCGGCTTTCCCTTTCAGGATGAAACCCTGCGCTACGGCATCGGCTGGCAAAGCGGGCTCAGCCTGGGAGAAGCCTCCCTGACCGCGCACCACACCGACAAAGGCTGGGTGTTCACCGTTTCGGTGAATGCCGCCGTGCCCGGCTTCACGCTGAACGACAGCTACCACGCCGTCACCGACAACGGGCTGTGCTCCCTCGAACTCGACCGCAGCATGGACCACGGAGGCAAGTCCGGCACGGAACGGACCACCTTCGACCAGGCCGCCGGCTCGGCCAAACGCGTGACGCTGTTCCCTGCCAGCGGCGGGGAGACCACTTTTAGCATTCTCTCCTGCGCGCGCGATGCCGTGGCCTATGTTTATTACGCTCGCGAGGAACTCGGCCAGGGCCGCATGCCGCAGGCGCAGCAGGTCTACTTCGGCTCCGCCTATATGGCGCACCTGACTTATGTTGGCGCGGAAACCCTTACTGTGGCGGATAAGCCGACCGTGACCGATCATCTGACGGTTTCCCTGAAGGGGCCCAAATCGGATATCACGGTAGAGGCATTCTACGCGCGCGACGCGGCGCGCACTCCCTTGGCGATCCGGATTCCGGCAAAGCTGGGAACCTTGTCGCTGGAACTGGCGCGCTAGTGGAGTTCCCGTGGTGGGGGTTCTTTGTGGAGCAGGCCGGCGGCCGAATCCCTCACAATTCGTGGGGCAGCCAATTCTGGCTGCAGCCGGCTCTTAGCCGGCTCCCGCTCGACAGGAAGACATGCCACACCCCGAAGGAGCCGCCTGAAAGGCGGCTGCGGGCAGAATTGCCCGCCCCACGACGCCCATGCGTGTAGCTTTCTTCTCACCCCTCCCGCCGGCCCGGTCCGGGATTGCGGATTATTCCGAGGCGCTGCTGCGGTCGCTCGGGCCGCTGGCCCAGGTGGAGGTGTTTTCGCGGCCCGGCCAGGTGTACGACCCGGCGCGGTTCGATATCGCTCTTTACCAGGTCGGCAATAACGAGCACCACGACTTCGTTTACGAAACCGCCCTTGCGCACCCGGGCGTGGTGGTGATGCACGAAGCTAACCTGCACCATCTGATCGCCTCGCTCACGATCAAACGCAAGGATTGGGACGGGTACGTGCGCGAGTGCGAATATAACGGTGGTACCGCAGCCCGCGACTTCGCCCTGCGGGTGCGGGCGCTCGAGGTCGGACCGGATTACGAAGGGGTCGCCATGACCCGCCGTCTGCTGGAGAGCGCGCGCGGCGCCATCGTCCACAGCCGCTTCATGCGCGACCAGGTGCGGCAAGCCGGCTTCCGCGGCCCGATCGCGGTAATTCCTCACGGTGCCTGGATTCCCGCCGCGGACCGGAACGGATTTCGCGACCGGCTGGGGCTGGACGAAACCACGCCGCTCATCGGCATTTTCGGCTTTCTCAAACCTTACAAACGGATCGCCGAATCGCTGCGCGCCTTTCGCCGCCTTACGCGCCTGGTACCGGAGGCGAAGATGATCCTGGTGGGCGAGCCGCATCCCGAGCTTCCGGTGGGGAGCATGATCCGTTCGCTCGGCCTTTCCGCTCAAGCGCGGGTGTTGGGCTTCGCCGCCATCGACGATTTCGTGGGATACCTGGCCGCTTGCGACATCGTTCTGAATCTTCGGTACCCCACCGTGGGCGAGAGTTCCGGCACGCTGTTGCGCGCGCTGGGATTGGGCAAAGCGGTATTAGTGTCGGAGATTGGCTCGTTCGCCGAATTCCCGGAGGATGTTTGCCTGAAGGTGCCACCGGGGCCGGGCGAGGAAGACCTGATTTTCGAGTACCTGAACCTGCTGGTTTCGCGTCCGGAAACGGCGCGCGCGCTGGGGGAGCGGGCCAGGCAATATGTTGCCGCCGAGTGCAACTGGGATTCGGTGGCGCGGCGTTACGCCGGGTTTCTGGAAGCCGTGTGGCAAGGCAGGGATTGGCCGGAAGAGGAAGCTCCTCCCGTACCCGCCGCCGCGCCGGCCCCGGTCAGGGAACCGGAATCGGCGGCCGAGACCAACGCGTATCTCTCTTCCTGGGCGCAGAATCGCGCCTCGCGGAATTACCTCGAGACGCACCAGACGCGTCTCGAAAAAACTCTGGCCATCACGCCCGAAGGCGGCGCGGAAGATCGCATACTGGAAATGGGCGCCTACCTGCAGATTACGCCTGCCCTGCGCACCCGCTTGGGATATGGCGAGGTGCGCGGCTGCTACTACGGCGCGGCGGGACGGGTGGAACATCGCGACCTTCGCTCCTCGGACGACGAAATGTTTTCCTGCGACATCGAGTTGTTCGACGCCGAGAAAGACCCCTTCCCCTACGCCGATGGATACTTCCGGACGGTCCTGTGCTGTGAGCTGCTCGAGCACCTGTTCGAGGATCCGATGCACATGATGGGCGAAATCAACCGCGTGCTCCAGCCGGGCGGACACCTGGTGCTGACCACCCCCAACGCGGCCTCGCTGCGGGCCGTCTCGGCGGTGCTGCAAGGCTACCATCCGGGCTTCTTCGCTTCCTACATCAAGCCCTCGGCATCGGGGGAAGTGGAGGCGCGGCACAATCGGGAATACGCGCCGCGGGAAATCCACCAGCTCCTCGAAAACTCCGGGTTCGAGGTCGCGCTGCTTGAAACCGGCGAGTTCCTCGATGCGCCCCATCCCGAATTCGCCTGGGTGGAGCACCTGCTGGACCGCTATGGCCTTGAAACCAGCCTGCGCGGCGACGGCATCTATGCCGTGGGCCGCAAGACCGGGCCGATCCGGGAACGCTACCCGAATTGGCTGTATGCCTGAGCGAGGAAAGCGGCCGCCCGGGTGCTCGACCGATCTGGGGATCTCGCAGTGTAGCTGGGGAACGGATTTTCCCCAGATCGGTTAACCGGAATTTCCCACAGAGGCTCTGGTGCCGTGTCGTGGCGGAGGCAGTCCTGCCCAATGCCACATATTGTTTTCCCCGTCGGCACGAACCTGCACAAGTGGGGCGGGCAATTTTGCCCGCAGCCGCCTTTTTAGGCAGCTCTTTCGAGGCGTGGCGAGTCTTCCATCCCGGCGAGAGCCGGCTAAAAAGCCGGCTGCAGCCAGAATTGGCTGCCCCACGATTTGTGCAGGACGTCGCCGAAGTGAAAACTATGTGGCATCGGTCCGTCCTGCCGATGTCACCTCGGCATTCTGGATGGCCGAGGCAAAATGACTTGACCCAGAGGTGGGACAGACGATCGTTTCTTGTCGTCTGTCAGGCTGCCAAGGCTTGGCGAAGGCCCGACAGACCACGAAAAGCGATGGTCTGTCCCACCTCCACACCGCCGAAACATGGCTAACATGGCTCACCCCAAATTCCGCGACTTCAGGAGTCTCCGACTCTCAGCAGGCACGAATGCCTGAGCCACGGTGGCGCGCAACCGGTAGAAATGCGGGTTAGGCGCCCCGGCCGCTCGCATCGTCACAGGCTCTCTTGCCATCATATTTGGTATGCAGACTTTAGAAATGCCGGTTGGTGGCATGACCTGCCAGAACTGCGCGCGTGGGGTGGAGCGCAAACTGTCGGCCACTCCGGGCGTACACAAAGCCACGGTGAAGCTGGAAGAGCACAGCGCCACGGTGGAGTACGACGAAGAACGCGTAAACCCGGAAGAGCTGGCGGCGGCGGTGCGGCAGTTGGGCTACCAAGTGCCGGCATGAAGACGGAGGCGGCGGAACCTCACCAGCGCGTCGATCTGCCGGTCTCCGGAATGACGTGCGCGGCGTGTTCCCGATCGATCGAACTGGCGCTCGGGGCTGCGCCGGGAGTGGAACACGCCAACGTGAATCTGGCCACCAATACGGCGACGGTGGAATATGATGGCGCGCGCATCGGGGTGGGCGAGCTGGTGTCCACCATCGAGGGCCTGGGGTACGGCGTACCGGCCCAGGAAGTGCGCCCCGGTGCGGAGGTGCCCGGCTACCGGCGGCGGCTGGCGGTCGCGGTAGCATTTGCCGCGCCGGTGATGTACCTGGGCATGACGCACCGCGCGCCATGGCTGCAACTGGGGCTTTCGCTCCCGGTGATTTTCTACGCCGGCGCCGGCTTCTATGTGGCGGCATGGAAAGCGCTGCGGCACGGTTCGGCGAACATGAACTCGCTGGTATCGCTGGGCACGGGCGCCGCTTTTCTCTATTCGGCGTATGCCACCCTGCGCGGGGCGCACGAGGTGTACTTCGAAGCGGCGACGACCATTGTGACTTTGGTTCTCGCCGGCAGGCTGCTGGAGGCGCGGGCGCAAGGCAAGGCGGGAGAGGCAATCCGGCGTCTGCTGGAACTGGCTCCGGCCACGGCGCGGGTGGTGCGCGATGGCGCGGAAATCGAAATTGCCGCGGCCGAGGTGCGGCCGGGCGATACCGTGGCGGTGCGGCCGGGCGAGCGGATTCCCTGCGACGGCAAAGTGGTGGACGGGCAGTCGTCGGTGGATGAATCCATGCTCACGGGCGAGAGCATCCCGGTGGAAAAGGACGTGGAGAGCCCGGTCTTCGCGGGCAGCATCAATCGCGTGGGCAGCTTCCGCTACCTGGCCACCAATGTGGGACGCGGCACCATGCTGGAGCGGATGATCGAGCTGGTGAAGCGGGCGCAAGGCTCGCGGGCGCCGGTGGCCCGGCTGGCCGATGTGGTCAGCGGCTATTTCACCCTGGGCGTGCTGGTCGCGGCGATTGTCACCTTCGCCGTGTGGCTTTGGTTCGCGCCGTTTTCGCAAGCCATGGAGAACGCCGTGGCGGTGCTCATTATCGCCTGCCCGTGCGCCTTGGGCCTGGCTACGCCGACCGCGATCATGGTGGCGACGGGCCGGGGCGCGGCGCGCGGGATTCTGTTTCGCGGCGGGGAAGCGCTCGAAGCCGCGCATCGCATCGACTGCGTGGTGCTGGACAAGACCGGCACGATTACCATGGGGAAGCCGGTGGTGACGAAGGTGACGCCCGCACCCGGCTTTGGCGAAAGCGAGTTGCTGCAACTTGCCGCCTCGGCCGAGCGGAACTCCGAGCACCCGCTGGGCAAGGCGATTGTGGAAGCCGCGGCGGCGCGCGGCATCGCTCTGGAAGCGGCCAGCGATTGGAGTGCTCAGGCCGGCTACGGCGTGCGCGCGCGCGTGGAAGGCCGCGAAGTGGCGGTGAGCCGGCCGGGCATTCAGGTGACGGTGGATGGCCGCCTGTCCGGCGAGATCGAAGTCGCCGATACCCTGAAGCCGGAAGCCGCCGAAGCGGTGGGCACGCTGCGCCGCATGGGTATTGACGTTTGGATGCTGACCGGCGACCGGGAAGAGACGGCGGAAGCGATCGCGCGCGCGGCCGGGATCGAGCACGTGCTGGCCGAGGTGCTGCCGGAAGGCAAAGTGGAACGTGTGCGCAAGCTGCAGGCGGAGGGAAAACGGGTGGCCATGGTGGGCGACGGCATCAACGACGCTCCCGCGCTGGCGCAGGCGAACCTGGGCATCGCCATGGGCGGGGGCACGGATATCGCCATCGAAGCCAGCGGCGTCACCCTGATGCGCAACGACCTGAACGGCGTGGCCGAAGCCATCCAGCTTTCGCGCAGCGCCATGCGGGTGATCCGCCAGAACCTGTTTTGGGCCTTCGCCTACAATACGGTGGGCATTCCGGTGGCGGCGTTCGGCCTGCTCTCGCCCATGCTGGCCGCCGCGGCCATGGCGCTTTCCAGCCTCACCGTGGTCGGCAATAGCTTGCGATTGCGGACGCGGTAGGGCTCGAAAGCGATCTTACCGGTCGAAGGCGTTATTGACGAAAACAACGGAAGTATGCCATACGTTAGTTGAGCCCGGCTCCATCCGGCGGAGAGCCCGAATCCATCGGGCAGGTGAAAAAAACGACAATGAAAGAACTCACGGCCGCCCAGGTCAAGACACACGAAATACTCCACGGGGTAACCGAGTCCATTGACAGAATCACCCGCACCCTGGAACCCCTCGCCGCTTCCGTCGCCGCACACGACAGTCAAATCGAAGCACTCATTCGCGTGGTGGAAAAGCACGACGCCCAGATCACCAAGACAAGCGAAGCCGTCGCCGCCCTGGAACGCCAGCGGCAGGCATACATCAACACGCTGGCCCACGACTAACCGTAGCCCGAACCTATCGGGCAGGAGAGACACATGACCACGGAAGAACGCTTCGAGCGCATCGAACAATTCACCGCAGGCATCGCCGAAGAGCGCCGCAAAGACCGCCAGGAATACAAAGAACTCTGGCGCGATACCCAGCGCCAAATTCACGAACTCGCCCTCGAAACGCGTCTGCGCTTCGATCAGATCGCCGACAGGTTCGACCAGGTGGCCAACCGCCTGGACGCCACCGCCGAACAAATCGACAAACTCGCCACCGAGTCGCGCGCCCAGAACAAAGAACTCGGCGAACGCATCGAAGGCCTGGTATCCGGCATCGGCAAGATCCTCAGCAAAAACGAAGAAGCCTAGTCTCCGCCGCGTGCCTCGCCGCGAAAGCGGCCTCCGCATAAGCGGAGCCTCTCGGGTGGTTCCGAGGGCCGGGTAGGCAACCCTGGCGGAGATTGAGCCATGAAGACCTTATACGAAACCGATTTTGTGGAATGGTCGGACCGGACCGCGGAACTGCTGCGCGCCGGCCGCTTCGACGAACTGGAAATTGAGAACGTGGCCGAGGAGATCGCCAGCTTGGGAAAAGCGGAACGTAAGGCCGTCCGGTCGCAATTACAGCGGCTCATAATGCACAAGATCAAGCAGCAGATACAGCCGGAGCGCGACGGAAACAGTTGGCAAGCCCCGATTGCCGAGGCGCGGCAGGCGCGGCTGGACGATATTGAGGATTCCCCCAGCCTTCGCAGGCATCTCGAAGAGAACTTACAGAAGCTCTACCGGCGCGCAATGGAAACGGCGCTCATCGAAACAAGGCTAGATTACTCTCCCTTCCCCAACGAGTGCCCCTGGAGTCTCGATACTCTGCTCGCCAACTGATCCGGACCGTCACGAATGCCCCGCCCCGCGCGCCGCAAACGCGGCCAGCAGCTTGCGGCCGGCAAAGAAGACGATGGCGAAGAAGACGGCACAACTGATGGCAAAGACGGCGAGGCGGCGAGGCGGGGATAGGGTGGTCGCGTTCGGCCCCGCCGGAACGCCGAAATCCAGCCATACGCGCAACCGCACCATGGGGGTTTTGCCATCGCCGAGCTGGTTGTCCAGCACGATGGCATATTCGCCGGGAACCCGAATGGCGTGGCGCAGTGTGCCGGAGCTGGCCGGGCCGGCGATTTCGAGCGCGCCCTGCGGCAGCCCGCGCGCCAAATGTTCCAGATCGTTGCGGCTCACCAGCGCCATGCGAATGTGGCCGGCGCCCGTCGGGGCGTCGTACCTGGCGGTGACCGTAGCCGGCCGCTGCTCCAGATCGATCCGAAAGAAATGCCACTCGCCGGCCGGAATCGGGTAGACCTCGTCCACCATCATGAGCCGGCTTTGCGCCAGCGCGAACAGGCAAAGAAATGAAAGCATGCGGCGTGTCACCTAAGGCGACAACCGCTCCCTGACGGTCGCGGCTCGGACTCGCGGCCCGGGCACGGTTCGGCAGCACCCAGTCGGAGCCGCGACCGTTAGGGAGCGGTTGTCAGTCATCACGGAACGGCCCCGGCCCGCCGGCAAAGCCTCGCGGGCTTGCCAAAGGGCTACAATAGGGCCATGATCGACAGTATGGCACAGCCGCGGGAGGGGCTTGCTGCGCTTGCGCCCGCTTGAGTCTCCGGCCTGGCAGAGGCGCGTGAGCTGGGTGGCCGCGATTCTGCTGGCTGCATTGTTCTTGGCTTCGGGCGTCTGGAAAATCGCCTATACCGAGGAGTGGGCGGCGCGCATCCACGAAATGCTGGTGCCGGCCTCGCTCAGCCTTCCGGCCGCGCTGGCGTTCGGCATCGTCGAAACTCTGGCCGGGGTCTTGATTCTGGTGCCGCGATTTCGCCGCTGGGGAGCGGCCCTGACCGGCTTGCTGCTGCTATTCTTCTGCGCTTATTTCGCCCTTCACTACCAGGCTCTGAGAGGAGACGACTGCGCGTGCTTCCCCTGGGTGAAGCGGGTGGTGGGTCCGCAGTTCTTCGTCGAGGACGGGCTGATGCTGGTGCTGGCGGCGATCGCCGGCCGTTGGGCCCGTCCTTCCGGCGGGCTGAGGTCGGCGAGCGTGATCCTGGGCGCGGTGATCGTGTTCGCCTTCGTGTCCTACGGCGTGGCCGCGGCGCGCCATGGCGCCACGCGCGCGCCCGTCACCATTACCGTGGACGGACGCCCCTACTCGATCGCCCGCGGCCGCTTCTTTCTGTTCTTCTTTAATCCCGAGTGTACGCACTGCCTGGATGCCGCCAAACAGATGGCGCAATTCCATTGGCACGACACCACCGTGGTCGCCATTCCCGTCGATGTGCCGGAGTATTCGCCGCAGTTCCTGGCCGAAAGCGGATTGAAAGCGGTGGTTTCGAGCGACTTCGACCGGCTCAAAGCGGTGTTCGGTTATGCCGGCTACCCGTTCGGCGTGGCCATCGAAGACGGGCGCGAGCGGGCGCCGGTGCGCCGCTTCGAAGATGCCGAGCCGGCCTCCACCCTCAAGCAGTTAGGATTCATTGACTGATGAACATTCTGATTCCCAACCTGGGATCCACGTCGCTCAAATACCAGATCGTCGAAATGCCTTCGGAAACCTCGCTGGCGAAGGGAAAGCTGGAGCGGGTGAAAGACTACCGCGAGGCCATCGGGCAGATCGCCCACGCGGGCACCGCCATCGATGCGGTGGCATTGAAGGCCGTGCACGGCGGCCCGGACTATCGTGGAACCTTCCTGGTCGACGAAGGAGTGGTGGCGGCGCTGCGCCGGTATCTCGCGGCCGCGCCGGTGCACAACGCCATCTACCTGACCGCCATCGAGGCGTTTCAAACGGCCCTCCCCGACGTGCCCCTGGTGGCCGCCTTCGAAACCGAATTTCACCGCACCGTGCCCGAGGAGGCGCGCCTGTACGGCGTGCCCGCCCAGTGGCGCGACGAAGGAGTGCTCAAATACGGCTTTCATGGCGCTTCGCACCAGTACATCGCCGAACGTGTGGCCGCGCTGCTGGGCGCGACCGGCAGGCTGGTGAGCTGCCACCTTGGAGGAAGCTCGTCGATGTGCGCCATCGTGGACGGGCGCAGCGTCGACACGACCATGGGATTCTCGCCGCAATCGGGTCTCGAAAACGCCACCCGCCATGGCGACCTAGACGTCTTCGCCGTGCTCTACATGATGGAACGCCACGGCTGGACGGCCGCCGGGGTTCGCACCCAACTGGCCACCGGCGGAGGGCTGGCCGGGCTTTCCGGCGTGGCCGGCGGCGATTTGCGGGATATCGAAGCGGCGGCGGCGGCGGCCGGCAGCCGCGAGGCGCAACTGGCCATCGCCGTGTTCGCCCGCCAGGTGAAAAAAAACATCGGCGCGTATGCCGCGGCCATGGGCGGGTTGGACGCCATCGCGTTCACCGGCGGAATTGGGGAGAACTCAGCCAGCCTGCGCGCCGCCTGCCTGCGAGGCTTGGAGTTTGTCGGCATCGCGATCGATGCTGCCCGCAATGAAGCCGGTACCGGGGACCGCCCGGTTTCCGCCGAGGGCTCGAAGGTGACCGTGCTCGCGCTCGCGACCAATGAAGAACTGATCGTCGCTCGCCGCGCCTATCGCTGCCTGGTGAGATAGGCCCCAGGCCGATCGGCGCTAACTTAGGGCTCGTCAAGAAACAACTGTGCCATTTCGGCGTGGCGCACGCACTCGTGCGGGCCGCGTCGGCACTTTTGCCGACGCTCGGCGCACCGTACGCAAGCGGGTGTCGAGAAAAGTCTCGACACGGCACGCACGAGTGCGTGCGCCACGTCGCGCTCCAGGATTTGGCATGGTTATTTCATGACGATTCCTTAGTACCCGGTTTCGCAATTGCGGTCACACATCCTGCTTACCGCTCCCCGATGAGGAAGCGGTTGCCGAAACCGTTAACCGTTCACCCGGATTACCACTTTACCCATAGGACTTTCGGCCAGGCGCGCGAAGCCGGCTTTCACCTGTTCAAAGGCGAAAACCCGGTCGATCACGGGGCGGCGATCGATGGAGCGCAGGCGGATGACGATCTCTTTCCACGCGGCTTGGGCCTCGGGCCGGGAATAGGAGCCGACCGAGACCCCACCAATCCGGTTGCGGCGGAAGAACAAGGTGCCGGTGTTGAACTCGGGGACCGCGCCGGCGCTCCGTCCCACCACGCTGATTCGGCCGCGATTACCGAGCATGGCGACAAGCTGGTTGAAAAGCGGGCCAGCGACGCTGTCCACCGCCAGGTCCACTTTGGCGGGCGACAGCGCGGCCGCCACTTTCCGGCGCAGATCGGAGTCGCCCGGGTCGAAGACAAAATCCGCGCCCAGGTGGAGGAGACGGGCGCCTTTTTCGGCGCTGCGCGACAACCCCGCCACGCGCAATCCCATGGAGCGGGCCAGCAGAACGGCGGCCACGCCGACGCCGCCCGAAGCGCCGGTCACCAGCAGGGTCGATCCGGGCTCGGGCGGCGCCGGCGGATCGCTCCACTGCGTCAGTGCCTGCCAGGCAGTCAGAAAAGTCAGCGGCGCGGCGGCCATCTCTTCGAGGCTCCAGCCCTCCGGCACCGGTGCCACGCTGTTGGCGGGAACCGTAACCAGCTCGGCCAGGGTTCCCCAACGCTCGACGCCGGCGTCGCAGCGCAACACGCCCACCGTCTCGCCCACTCGCGGCTCGGCCACCCCTTCGCCCACGGCTACCACTTCCCCTACCCCGTCGCGGCCGAGCACGTGCGGTAAGGCCGGCTTGGCCGGGTACATCGCCTGCGCCAGGAAGGCATCGGCCGGGTTCAGGGCCGCAAAATGCAGGCGCAGCAGGACTTCTCCCGGAGCGCACGGGGGCGGCGCCGTCTCGGCCAGCCGCAGCTTTTCAATACCGTCGAGGGAATCGAGCAACCAAGCACGCATAGTCCATTGTCGCGCGGGAGCCGTAGGATGGACAAAGAGCGCGACCAAGGGGGCGCGCGTCGGCCCCACCCTGGCGGGAAGAGCCGCCTGAAAAGGCGGCTGCGGCCATGATTGGCTGCCCCGCATGGCTCCCCTAGCCCGAAAGAGTTAAGCCCTCCATAGGTCCCGAATCATCCAAACAATTGAGAAGTCGGATAGAATTAGAAGGTCGATTGTGGTCCTTTCCGCGCTACGTTAGCGCCTCGCTTAACCAAAACTCTGCATGTGGATCGTTAAACTAGCTCTTCGCCGTCCGTACACGTTTGTGGTGATGGCGCTGCTGATCGCCATCCTCGGGGCCGCTTCCATCGTTACCATGCCGGTCGATATCTTCCCCTATATCGACATCCCGGTGGTCAGCATCGTCTGGAGCTATACCGGTCTTACGCCCGAAGAGATGGAAAAGCGCATGATCACCGTCTTCGAGCGCTCCCTGACCACCACGGTCAACGACATCGAGCACATCGAATCGCAGTCTTATAGCGGCGTGGCGGTGACCCGCGTGTACTTCCAGCCCAACGTGAAGATAGAAATGGCGCTGGCGCAGGTGACGGCCCAATCGCAAACCCTGCTGCGCATTTTTCCGCCCGGCACCACCCCTCCCAGCATCATCAAATACGACGCTTCGAGCGTTCCCATTCTGCAGCTTGCCCTAAGCAGCAAGACCCTCAGCGAACAGGAATTATTCGACCTGGGCCTGAACTTTATCCGCACCCAGCTCGCTACCGTCCGCGGCGCTGCCGTGCCGCTTCCCTATGGCGGCAAGTTCCGTTCCGTCATGGTGGATTTGATTCCCGACCAGCTTTACGCCAAGGGCTTGTCGCCGGTGGATGTGTCGAACCTGCTGGGCAACCAGAACCTGATTCTCCCGGCGGGCGACGCCAAGATCGGCCCCAAGGACTATCAGGTGCGGCTGAACACCAGCCCGCGCGTGCTGGCGGACATGAACAATCTGCCGCTGAAGATCGTCAACGGCGCGCCCATCTACGTGCGCGACGTGGCCCAGGTGCGCGACGGTTATAACGTACAGACGTCCATCGTGCGCACCAACGGAACCCGCGGCGCGCTGGTAACGGTTCTGCGCAGCGGGCAGGCCTCGACCCTGGCGGTGGTGAACGCGGTGAAGAAGACCCTGCCCCGGATTCTGGCCGGCCTGCCTTCGGCGCTCGAAGTGCGCCAATTGTTCGACCAATCCCTGTTCGTGCGGGCGGCCATCAACGGGGTGGTGCGGGAAGCGGTGACGGCGGCGTGCCTGACCGGGCTGATGATCCTGATCTTTCTGGGAAGCTGGCGCAGCACCCTGATCGTCTGCATTTCGATTCCGCTGTCGATCCTGGTTTCGCTCATCATGCTGGGGCTGATGGGCCATACGATCAACGTGATGACGCTGGGCGGGCTGGCGCTGGCGGTGGGCATCCTGGTGGACGACGCCACGGTGGAAATCGAAAACACGCACCGCAACATGGGCATGAAGAAACCGCTGGTGCGCGCCGTGCTCGATGGTGCCCAGCAGATCGCCGCGCCCGCCTTCGTTTCCACCCTTTCCATCTGCATCGTTTTCGTGCCTGTGCTCATGCTCACCGGCGCGGCCAAGTACCTGTTCACGCCGCTGGCCGAAGCCGTGGTTTTCGCCATGCTGGCTTCCTACCTTCTTTCGCGAACCCTGATTCCGCCCATGGTGCATTACATGCTGCGGCCGGAGTTGAAGCTTTACGCGCAAGGGGAGCACGGCGAATCGGCGGGCGGCACCGGCCCCTTCTGGAAGACCCACTACGCTTTCAGCCGGCGCTTCAACCGGATGCGGACCGGTTATGCCGGCCAACTGGACTGGTGCCTGAACCATCGCGCGCCGGTGCTGATCGGCTTTGCGGTATTTGTGGCGCTTTCGCTCTGCCTGACCGGTTTCATCGGGCGCGATTTCTTTCCCACCGTCGATTCCGGGCTGATGCGTCTGCACGCCAGGGCCGCTTCGGGCACGCGTATCGAGCAGACCGAAGTCCTTTTCCAGGATATCGAGCGCGAGATTCGCGAGGAGATCCCTCCGGCGGAAATCGACACCATTATCGACAACATCGGCGTTCCCAACGGCGGTTTCAACCTGGCGTTCGGCGATAACCCGACCCTGGGTGTGGCCGATGGCGACATTCTGATCTCGCTCAACCAGGACGAGCACGGTCCCACCGCCGAGTACACCGACCGGCTGCGCAAGCGCCTGCACGAGCGTTTCCCCGAAGTGGTCTTCTATTTCGAGGCCGCCAACATCACCAACCAGATTCTCAACTTCGGCCTGCCGGCGCCCATCGACGTGCAGGTGGTGGGCCGTACGCCGGAAGTCAACTACCGCATCGCCAGCCAGTTGCGCGACCGGATCGCGCGCATTCCGGGCGCGGCCGACGTCCACATCCACCAGGTGGTCGACTGGCCCACCATCGATATCAATGTGGACCGCGACAAGGCCGGCTACGTCGGTCTGAGCGAAAAGGACGTCAGTAACAGCCTGCTGGTATCGCTGGCTTCGAGCGGGCAGGTGGCGCCCACCCAATGGCTGGATTGGAAGACCGGCGTCAGCTATCAGGTGGCGGTGCAAACGCCGCAGTACAAAATGAATACGATGCGCGCGCTGATGACCACCCCTATCGCGGTTACGAGCGGCGCCATGACTTCGACCACGCAGACTTCGATCGCCGGCGCGGGGGACGCGACGGTATCGTCGGTAGGCGCCGGCCCATTGCAGTCCTCGAGCGCCTACGGCAATCCGGGTGCATCCGACGCCGGCCCGCAACTACTGTCGAACCTGGCCGGTTCGGCCCGCGGCGTGGCCCCGGAGATCATCAACCATTACAACGTGCAGCCGGTCTTCGACGTTTACGCCAACATCGACCGCCGCGACCTGGGCGCGGTGGGCGACGCGGTGGAGGATATCGTGGCCGACGCTTCGAAGCGGCTGCCGCGGGGCACGACGCTCGATGTCCGCGGCCAGATCACCACCATGCAAACCTCGTTCGTTCGGCTGGGCCTGGGCATGGTGTTCGCGGTGGTTCTGGTCTACCTGCTGATGGTTTTGAATTTTCAATCGTGGCTGGACCCGTTCATCATTTTGATGGCGCTGCCTGGGGCGCTGGCCGGTATCGTGTGGATGCTGTTTCTGACCCAGACCACCTTCAGCGTGCCCTCGCTGATGGGCGCCATCATGTGTATCGGCGTGGCCACCGCGAACAGCATTCTGATGGTGGTGTTCGCCAACGATCAGCGGGAAGTGGGGATGAACGCCCGCGAGGCGGCGCTCTCGGCCGGCCACACCCGCATCCGGCCCGTGGTGATGACCGCCACGGCGATGATCATCGGCATGCTGCCGATGGCGCTGGGGATGGGCGAGGGCGGCGAGCAGAACGCCCCGCTGGGCCGGGCGGTGATTGGCGGCCTGCTGCTGGCCACCATCACCACGTTGTTTGTGGTGCCGATGGTCTACAGCATGTTGCGGACGAAAGTGCCGGTGGACCACGATAAAAGAATCGCCGAGGAGGAACGCGAATACCTGAGCACCCGGACAATGCGGCCCGAGGACCTGATATGAACGACTTCGAAACTACCGATAGCCAACTGCGCGCCCAGATCGAAGATCTGAGGCGGCAACTGGAAGAGCAGAAAAAGCTGGTGGCGCATCACTCCGCCCCACCGCCTTCCAGCCGCACGTTTCTGGTGGTGGTGCTGCTGGTGGTGGCGCTGGCGTTGGCCGGCTATTATTTCGGCTACGCGCCCCGGCAGCGGCGGGAAACCGCCCTGGCCGCCGAGAGCGTGCAAGAAGGCAATGTCCTTCCGGTGGTGAACGTGGAGCCGGTGGTCCGTTCCCTGAATTCGGAGAACCTGGTGCTGCCGGGCAACATCGAAGCGCTGACGGAAGCGCCCGTGCTGGCGCGCGCCACCGGCTATATCCAAAAGCGCTACGTGGATATCGGCGACCGGGTGAAAAGCGGACAGCCGATGGCCGAAGTCGATGCTCCGGATTTGAATCAGCAGGTCCTCCAGGCGAAGGCCGCCGTCGACCAGGCTTCGGCCGCCGTCGAGCAGTCCCAGGCCAATCTGGACCAGGGACGCGCCAACGAACACCTGGCCCAGGTCACGGCGCAGCGTTTCGACAACCTGTTCCGCAAGGGCGTCATCTCCCGCCAGGACAACGACACCTACCAGGCCCAATCGACGGCCCAAACGGCCAACGTGCAGTCCCTGGTCAAGGCCGTGGACGGCGCGCGGAAAAACCTGGCCGCCGCCCAGGCCAACCTCTCCCGCCTGAACGATCTGTTCGGGTACCTTACCGTGCGCGCGCCCTTCGATGGCGTGGTGACGGTGCGCAACGTGGATGTGGGCGCGCTGGTGAACGACGGCAGCACGCTGCTGTTCCGGGTGGCGCAGACCGGGCGGCTGCGCATCTACCTGAACGTGCCCCAGGGCGAAGCCGATTCGGTACACGCCGGGCAGAGCGCTTCGATTTCGGTTGCCGACCGCCCCAATCAGAAATTCCCCGGCACGGTGACGCGCACCTCCAACTCGCTCGATCCGGCCACGCGCACCCTGCTGGCCGAAGTCCAGATTCCGAATGGCGGCGGCCAGCTTCTGCCCGGCATGTTCAGCCAGGTGGATTTATCCGTGCCGCGCCGCAACCCTCCGCTGCTGATTCCCGGCGATGCGCTGGTGGTGCGCAGCGATGGCCCGCAGGTGGCCGTGGTCGACAGCGGCGGCAATGTTCACTTCACCCGCATCCAGCTCGGCCGCGATTTCGGCGACCGCATGGAAGCTCTCTCCGGACTCGAAGAAGGGCAAATGCTAGCCATCAACCCCAGCGACGCCGTGCGCGAGGGGGCCAAAGTGAAAGCCGTCCGCGCGGCCAAACCCGCCGCCGGACGACGCTCCTAAACGAATGCAAAAACCGATCCTGTGTGTCTTCCTCGCCGCGCTGACGGGCGTTGGCCCCGAGGGCGCCGCCTTCGCACAGCAACAGCCGGGCGGCGCGGCCATGCCCCAGCCCGCTCCGGTCCGGGCCGGCCTGATACCGCCGCGCGCCGGCCACCCTCTCAGCTTCGCCAATACCCGCCATATTCAGGACCTGATCCGCGCCGGAACGCTCTATTTAACGGTTCAGGATGCGCTCGCGCTCGCCATCGAGAACAACCTGGACGTGGAGCTGGAACGCTACAACCTGGAGGGCGCCCGCACCGAGGTCGCCCGTACCAAGGGCGGCGGAACGGCGCGCGGCCTCGATTACAGCATCTACGAAGCCCCGCCGGGCGTGGGTGGCCCGCTCAGCCCGCTGGCTGTCAATCCGGCCGCCGGCTCCGCCACCAGCGGCACCTCCATACCGACGAATGCGCTCGAAGCTGGCGTCCTCGGCGAACCGCTCGATAACTTCTCCATGACCGGCCTGGTTCCGCTATCGAACGGGACGGCCATTCCCGGCTACGATCCCACTCTCAGCGGCCTGCTGGATTTCTCCCACCAGTCCACGCCCGAACCGTTCTACCAGAGCTATCTCACCAACAACCTGGTCAACAATAGCGTGACGGCCAATACGGCGATTACCCAAGGGTTTGGCACTGGGGCCACCGCTTCGGTCAGCTTCGACAACTCGCACAATTCGCTGAACGCGGCGAACATCGGCTTCAACCCGTACAGCCTGTCGAGCCTCGGCCTTACCGTCACCCAGCCGCTCGTGCGCGGTTTCGGGCTGAACCTGAACCGCCGCTATATCCGCATCGCCGCCAATGAGCAGCGCATCGCCAGCTACCTGTTCGAGAACCAGCTCAACTACACGGTCTACGGCGTGATTCGCCTTTACACCGATTTTGTGGCCCTGTTCGAAGACGTAAAGGTGAAGCAGGAAACCGTCAAGGCGGCCGAGAAACTGCTGGCCGATACCCAGGCCCAGGTGACCGAGGGCACCCTCGCCCCGGTGGAGTTGACGCGCGCCAACGCCGAGGTCTATTCCACCCGCCAGGACCTGATCAATTCGCGCGGCCTGTTCGACGAACAGGAAGCCATTCTGCGCCGTGTCCTCACCCGCGACGAGGATGAACAGCTTCGCGGCACTCACATCCTGCCCACCGACGCCCTGGATATTCCCGCCCAGGACGACGTGCGCCCGATTCAGGACCTGATCGCCGACGCCATGGCGGCGCGTCCCGATATCAACCATTCCCGCCTCCAGATGGAGAACTCGCTGATCACCCTCGAGGGCTCGCGCAATGCCACCCGCCCGGAAGTCGACCTGGTGGGGACGCTGCAGAATAACGGCCTGGCCGGTCCGGCCACCGGCTATCAGCTTCAGCAAGTTTTTGCGGGTGGTTACGGCAGCGCCCTTTCCCAGGTGCTGGCGCACGATTATCCCACTTACGCAATTGGCGTGCAGGTGACCGTGCCCTTGCGCAACCGCGTGGCCGAGGCCGACCGGGCGCGCGACGAAGTCCTGGTCAAACAGACGCAGGTGCGCTACAAGCAACTCCAGAACCTGGTGGCCCTGCAGATTGAAGACGCTCTGATCGCCATGCGCCGCTCGCGCGCATCGTATGAAGCCGCCTCCCAGGCGCGCAAGTACCAGCAGGAATCGCTCGAAGCCGAGCAGGCCCGCTTCGAGGTGGGCGCTTCCACGGCCTTCTTCGTGATCCAATACGAAAGCCTGTTGGCGCAGGCCGAATCGACCGAAGTCGCCGCCAAGAGTTCCTGGCTGAAAGCAAGGGCCGCGCTGGAATTCGCCACCGGCCGGCTGCTGAGAGATAACGGGGTGTCGCTGGACGCGGCCCAAAAAGGGACGATCAAATAAATCGCAGCGCGAGCCGGCGCCGGACTTCCTCCAGGGGGACGTCGTCGCCCGGCTCCGCGCGGGCCGCATCGAGCTTGGTTGCGGTATCGGCATCGACGATTTCCCGCTCACCCAGTTCCGCAAGAAACGAGATGGCCACCTGTACATCCGTGTCCGGAAGGGCATCCACCAGAGATTGAAGGCGGTCGCGATCGGAGGACATGCCTCAATCATAGCTTCACGGGCAAAGCCCGAGGATCGAGTTTCCATGTGGATCCCGGGACAAAACTGGCAATCCGTCGGGGAGCGCCAAAGGTGCTATTGGCTCGGCCGTGACCGGCGTGTTACGGGAGAAATCCTTCGCGGCGACTGAATTCAGCCCATTCTCCGAGTGGTGCGTGATCCAGACGAATAAGGACGTTTCGGCGTGTTCCCGTCAGCCTCGCCGCGCTGCCTTGATGGCGGCGCCGTCGATCTTCTTCATCGTCATCATCGCCTCGAAGGCACGCTTTGCCTCGCCGCCACCAGCCGCAAGGGCATCGGTTAGCGCGCGCGGGGTGATCTGCCAGGAGAGGCCCCAGCGGTCCTTGCACCAACCGCACGCGCTTTCCGTGCCGCCATTGCCAACAATCGCGTTCCAATAACGGTCCGTCTCTTCCTGATTCTCCGTCGCGATCTGGAAGGAAAAGGCCTCGGTGTGCCTGAACGCCGGGCCGCCGTTGAGACCGAGACAGGGAATGCCCAGGACGGTGAACTCCACCGTCAGCACATCGCCCTTCTTGCCGCCCGGATAGTCGCCGGGAGCCTCGTGAACAGCGGTTACTTTACTATCCGGAAAGGTGACGGCGTAGAAGCGCGCCGCCTCATGCGCGTCTTTGTCGAACCAGAGGCAGATCGTGTTCTTTGGCTTCATGTTCGCGTGCTCCTTGTTCTCGATCGGGGCGAAGGCCGCGGCCTTTGCGTCGGTCCGCATCGCTGACCCACCAGTTCATCTGCCGATCTGCCGCGGCCGGCGTCTCAAATTGGCCGCCGCCCGTCCTGCCCTTCTAAATCATATCGCCGGCAGGGATCGACTTCGGGATCCGAAGCTATAACAGGCCAATTTCCGAATGATCCCGATTCAGGTTCTCGTAGGGGCAGATCACGCAAATGGGCATAGCCTTTACCGATCATGCCAGGATAGTCGGCTGCTCGGAGGGAGCGGTGAGCGACATTTCGGCGGTCACTCCCGTGAAAGTCGCGGTCACGTCAACTTGCCCTACCAGGCCCCTATCGCGGAGTGCGCGCCCAAACTCCCAGGACGTCGCCCTCCGGGGAGCCCCCTAGCCCGAAAACTGAACCGGGCGCGGAGCTTTATCCAGCGCTTGCCGCTTGCCGAGCCGCCCCGCTTCGGCCCGATTTTTCGCCGAGATTTTCCGGCGCCTCGCGCCACTGTATCCATAGTCATGAACTGGCTATTTCGGTCCCGTCTCCGCCATCCCCTGTTTCCCGCCCTGGCGGTCACCCTCGCCGAGCCTCGCGTCTCGCGTTGCGCGGTCCTGGCCGGCAGGCTCGATGAATTGGGCCGCGCGGCGGTTCGCGGTACGCGCGTCTCCCGCTCGGTTTGCGTGCTATGCAACCTCGACGAGCCGCCCTTGCGCAGCGCCGACCGGGCCGCGCTCTGGGCCTGGTTCCAGGTTCCCATCTACCGCCTCTTGCTCGATCCGGCCGGACGCCTGGCCGGCTACGAGTGCGAAGCGCTGGATGGATTTCACCTGGATTCCTCCGTTTTCCGGGCCGAGGTGAGGGTTCGAGGCGCGAGCCTGGAACAGACGCCCTGTCCCTGCGGCCGGCCCGGCCCGCGCCTGGTGGAACGCACCGTCAGCGCGGCGGCCTGACGGGTCGCGAGCGCGGCCGGTTTCCCGCCGCTGAATAAAGCGCTGGACGATCGGCGGGAAACCGATTACCATCGAACCGTAACTGCGTCTTTTTCGGGTTCACCCCAAGCTCGGTATTCATCGGCTTTCATCGGCGGCTCAAATCGTTATTTATATCGATTCTCGGGAAGCGGTCTTTGCCACGGCTGCCATGACGCAACTGGGAGCTTTGTGCAAAGGTTTGCTCGCCGGGGTCGCCATCGCCGCCCCGGTTGGCCCGGTGAACGTGCTGTGCCTGCGCCGAACGTTGTCCAAGGGCTGGAAATCGGGACTGGTTTCGGGCTTCGGCGCGGCCACGGCGGATGCGGTCTATGGCGGCATCGCCGCATTCAGCGTCCGCATCGTGATCCGATTTCTCAGCGCCGAAGAAACCCCGATCAAGCTCATCGGCGGGCTGCTGCTGATCGGGCTCGGCATTCGTTATTGGCTGCGGCCGGCCAGCGGCACGGCCGGCGAGGACGGGTCGAGTGGCCATACCGATTTCGCTTCGGCGTTTCTGTTGAACCTGGCCAACCCCACCACCATCCTCTCGTTTCTCGCCGTGCTGGCCGCGCTGGGCACCGCGGCACCCAGCGACCGTCCGGTTACAGGTCTGGTGGTGGCCGGCATTTTCCTGGGCTCGATGGCATGGTGGACGTTGCTGGCGGGAGCGGCCGAGCGCCTACGCGACCGCTTTAACGAGGCGGGCATGCGATGGATGAACCGGGTGGCGGCTTTGGCCATCGGCGCGTTCGGAGTGTTCACGTTTGTCTCGGGCTGGCTCAAGAGCCGCGGTTAGCGCTTCGTGCCTGCTCTGTCGAGAGCCCGCACTCTCCAGAAACCTTCACGCCGGCGTTTTGCGCGGCCAAGGGAAAATCACCCGGCCCAGGGGGTGGGACAGACGATCGTTTTTCGTCGTCTGTCAGGCTGCTACAGCCCGGCCAGGGGCGACAGACCACAAAAAACGATGGTCTGTCCCACGGGCTCTGCCAGCGGTCGAAATGCGGCGGAAAGGGCTCAACTCATTTTCCTTGGCTGAGGAGTTCGGAGAGTCATCACGGCTTTTCCCGCCACGCGCACAACCTCTCGGCGTACGCCGCGCTGCCGTCGCGGAGCCATCCATCCAGTTGGGCGGGCTCTTTCAGTTGCTGTCCGCGCATCCGGTCCACCGCCACGAAGCGGCAATCCAGCTCGGGCAGGGCGGTCATGTCTCCCCAGAGTTTCTCGAACTGGGCCACGGGAAAGATGTCTTCCTGGCCTTTGCCCCATCGTTTCTTGACATCTTTCAGCGTGATGTAGGTCGGCATGCGCGCGGCCACGGCGCGCACCGCCTGGTTCACGCGCTCGGCGTCACTAAGCGCCTCGCGGCTCAAACCGAAACCCGCCAGCAGACGGTCGATATCGATCCAGTAGGTGGCGCTGTTGTAGTAGCGAAGGCGGCTTTCCAGCTCGTCGCTCGGAAGCGCCAGCCCCTCGATCAAACGCGCGCGGCCGCCCACCCGGGCCAGGCCCCCGCCGCGGTCTTCCAGGTGCCGGGCGATCACCTCGGTCGAGAGTGCCGCGCCGCTGGCGATGTGGTATCCCAGAATGGCCGGATCGGCATCGGCGGCCACCGTGTCGATATTGTGCGCCATGAGGTAGTTGAGGCGCGGGCGCATTTCGAGCAGGCGCAGGAGCGTGCCGTTGCGCAGCAGGTTGGGAATCTCGTACCAGTGGCCTACCGGGTGCAGGCACTGCATGGGCAGATTGTCGGTGTAGCCGGCGCCCTCGCCGGCCGTTTGGGCCCACTCGATCAGCGCCGTGTGCAGGCCCTCGCGCACCTTCTGCGCCTGCTCGTCCAGCAACTGCTGCGGCATCTCCTCCCAGGCGAACCTCAGGTCGCGCGCCATGGGGATCATGCGCAGGCCGATGCTGCGTCCGGGCGAAAGCAGCACCGGGCCGGGATAGCCGTAGTCGCCCTCCGCGGCCAGGTTCGCGGCAATGGCTTCATGGGTGAGATAGCTGGTGGTGATGACGTGCGGCAGCGCGGTGCCGCACTCGCGGCTCACCCGCAGGCTCTTGGCAAGGTGAACCTCGATGAAGTTGCGGTATCGTCCGCCGAGCCGGCAGAATGGGTTCAGAGCCTTCACTACCCCGGCGCCGCGGGTCCACCGCGTGCCCACCCCTCCCGCCAGCGATACCACCGCCACGCGGCCTTCGGCAAGGGCTTCCAGACCCTCCCCGCGATGGCGATCGTCCACCCGGTCCGCCTCCGCATCCTCGATGAGGCTGGTAACGGGGAGGCGGTTTTGGGCCAGGCCAATGCGGCCGGAACGCAGATCCTGGCGGATCTGTTCGTGCTGCAGCCGGTCGAAGCCGTAGCCGTCGAGCAGCGCCTTGAGCGATCGCGCCTGGCCGTCTTCGGCGTCGCGGCAGGCCGGCAGCAGGTGGTCGAACAAGGTGTGGATCATGCCAGCGTAATCCGCCTTAGCGCGGCATGCGGCGGTGAAAAGCTCCAGTTCGGCGCGGCGCACCGGCGACAACCGGGACGCTTCCCCGCGAATCAGCGGAGGCACCTGAAGGGTGTAATAGCCGGCCGGCATCAGGGCGTCCGCGCCGCCGAACAACGCCGCCTCGCTGCCCCGCTCGTTGATGGCGAAGTCGTAGACGACCGGCTCCATCGCGAAGGGCACGCTCCGCTCCATGCTTCGCCTGGTTTCGCTCATGATGGTCTGCAGGCAGACCTGCGCCTGCTCTTTGCGCTCGGGGCGGAACAGGAATCCCATCCCGCCGCCGCTCATGCCTCCCAACATCCAGAAGCCCCAGAAATCGGCGCCGAACTCCTCGCGCGCGCGGCGGATCAGCGTACTTGTGTAGAGATTCCCGGCCCACGGAACGATGGTCTGGATGGGGCCGTCGAAGTTGCGCTCCAGCGCGGCGCCCAGCGCGCGGATGTCGCCCCGCTCCAGGTGCCCGGCGATCTCATCCAGAAGCCCGATCGCCTGCTGGCGGCCGAGCCATTCGGTTTCACTGCGCAGCAGGTACTTCTCGGTGACCATCTCCAGAATGGGACCGACGTCCTGCGCCATGCCGCCATGGACCAGCACCAGGCTTTGCTGCAGCTTGGCGCGGGTTTCGCGCGAGATCTCGGCGTCCGAGAAAATCTTGTGATCCGGAAGCAGGCGTCCGCGGCTGATGCCGAACTCGGGGTCGCCTTCGGCGGCGCGCGCGCCGTGGATCAGCTTGATGCCCGGCCACACGCCGCCGGAATCCTGCCAGCCGCCCCCGCTGCCGCCCAGCCATTCCCCCAAAATCGCGCGCGCGGCCACCAGCCGGCGGTCGTGCTCTTCCATGTCTCCGGTGAGCGAACGGATCTGGCCGGTGGCGCGCATGCATACCGCGATGACGCAGGCCAGCAGGCTGGTCGAAACCGCCAGCCGCGACCCCCTGGGAATGTCGTTCACCCTGGTGACCACTTCAATCCCGTAGCCGGACCTTCCCGTCAGCCGCGCCAACAGACCGGCCAGCGGTTCGGTCGACCCCTCGATGCCGGGAGGCACGATGCCGCTGGCGATCACCCCCGCCTTGACCAGGCCCAGGTAGTCGCGGGGAAAGTCGAAAATCTCGGCGATGGAAGAAACTTCGGCTGACGCGCGCAGGTCGACGCTGGTCAGGCGGATGACGGGTTGGTCGATCACGCGGAGCCACGCCTCCACTGGCGGCCGGGGCCCGGACTGGGGCGATGGTCGAGATGGCCCGCGGACCGCCAGGTCGATGGATACGTTGATGACGCGCGCGCCCTCCGGGAAATCCATGCCGAGAAAGAAAATGTCGCTCCATCCGCTGTGCGTCAGGTCCATGCGGACCGGCGTGGCCTCGCGCAGGATGGGGAAGACCGGATCGCCGCGAAGAAGCTCCGGACGGAGGTGCAGCGGATAGTTGTCGGTGTGGCCGGCGCGGAACATCCACTGGTTGCCGCGTACGCTACGGACGCTGCGGCGGACCTGGTCGGCGAGGGTCTGGAAGCCGAGCGCGCGGTAGCTGGCGGCCAGCGCGCTGGAGATGGCGGCGCTCGGGCCTTGTCCCGCCTGGGCGGCCAGAAAAATCTCGATGGCCTCCTCGAAGCGGCGTTTCAGCAGCTTGTCGAAACCGGCAAAAGGAATCGGCGCCGGCGCGGCGGCCGCCGAAAGCCGCGGAATGTGAAAGCGATGGATGGCGTAAAGGAAGAACAGCGCGCGCACGCGTTGGTAGAGGTTGTCGCAGCTTCGGCGGAAGTTGTCGAGCGCGTGGCATTCGCCCAGAAGCTCATCCAGCGTGGCGCCCTGGCAGGCGGCGTCCAGCGGGCAGTCGCGCTCGTTGCCGCTGGCCGTAATCACGCTGGTGAGGCGGCTCACGGGCGCACACCTCCGCCGGCGATTTCGCGATCCGCGAACAGTTCGAGCATCTGCGCCAGCACCTGGGCGCGGTCCGGCCCGTTCAAAGCCAGCGCGAGCTGGGCAATGAACAACCCGTAGGGGGAACCGAGATCGTAGCGCCGCCCCTCGTCCTCGACGGCCAGGTATTGTTCCCGGCGTGCCAGTTCGGCCAGCGCGCCGGTAAGCGTCACGGGAGCGTCGGAGGAAGCCGCCAGCAGCCGCCCGAGAATCTCCATCACCGCCGGGGTGAGAACGTGAATTCCGAAAAAGCAAAGATAGTAGCCGGCCCGAATCCCCGGCACCAGCAGGCGCTGCTCGGCTTCGGTGGGCGTGGGTTTTTCGATCACCGTATCCACCCGGTACAGATCGCCGCGCGGCTGCACGCGGCGCCCGCCGACCGCCCCGAAGCGCGCCAGCAAACTCTCGCGCGTGGCCTGAACGCCCGAGACCGAGCAGCGCTCCTTGCCGGCGAGCTCCACCAGCCGCTCCGCCGAGGGCTTCCGGGCCGCGCTGACGTAGAGGTGGTCGCCCACCATGTGCAGAAACGGGTCGGCGCCGGTAAACGAACTGGCGCAATGAATGGCATGCCCGTAGCCGCGGGGCTCGGGCTGGGGAATAAATCGAACCTGCGAAACGTGCGACCCGGCGGCCTGCGCATAGCGGGATTCATTGCCCGGCCAGACGACCACAGCGATTTCCTCGACACCGGCCGCCAGCGACTGCTCGATCAGAATCGAGAGCACCGATTTCTCGGCGCCGTCGCGGTCGATGAGGGTCTGAAGAGGCAGCGCGCGCTGACGCCGCGCCGCGGCGGTAATAACGGCTTTCCTGACCAACAAGTGGACTCCCTAGAGCAGTGTAGCGTGGATGCTGCCAGGGGTGAGGAGAATAGGGATGGGGCAGGCTCCCAGCCCGCGTCNNGCGTCCGCCCTACCGGGCCTCCGGCAAAACGGGCACGCCCAAAATCGCGCGAACTCTGGCTTTGAGAGTTTCTCCGTCGACCAGGTTGCGCACCAGGACGTCGTCGTCGGCGACCAGGATGACGGACTGGCGCACCGCCGGAGGCTGGACGTCCGCGCTGCCTGCCGACTGGTCGTTCCGGTCCTTCTTCGGACTGCCGGAATTGTTTGGAGTCATCTAACCGTTGGGTCGGTCCGTCACCCGAAACATGGGCGTGCCCTCTGTCCCCACTGGAGCAGGCACGTCCCTGCCAGAGTGGCGGCATCACGCCCATGTGGGATCGGGGAACACTTGACCATGAGCCACAGCGTGGCGGAACAGCCCTCTGGCCTGGCCCGCTCCGTTCGCTCGCGTCTGTGTACTGTGTCTGAACATAGCAGGTAAGCGTCTCGCGGTCTGTTTAAAATTGCTCACTTCGGTACCTTTCCGTCCCATGACCCGGCCGGCGAACGGGCCTGAATCCGGATCGTACCGATTGGGCCCGGCGGCCTTGATTTCATCCAGGAAACATGTACAAAATAAGGGATTGGTTGCCCGGAATTCGATGCCGGGGGAAGGCGAGCATGAAGGCAAAAGGAAAGCCGAAGGCGGCTTTCGATCTGAAGGTCTTTTTGTCCAAGACTAATGGCGGAAGGACCAAAGCGGACTACGGCGAGAACCAGGTGATCTTCTCACAAGGCGATCCGGCGGAGGCCATTTACTATATCCACAAAGGCAAGGTCAAGCTCGGGGTCGTTTCCACCCAGGGAAAAGAAGCGGTGGTTGCCATTCTGGGCGCCGGCGATTTCTTTGGCGAAGGGTGCCTGGCGGGACAGCCGCTGCGCATGGGAAATGCCGTAGCGATGTCCGAGTGCTCCGTCATGCGGATCGAAAAAACGGACGTGGTGCGTGTCTTACACGAGGAGCCGACCTTCTCGGAAGCCTTTGTCGCTCACTTGCTTTCGCGCAACATTCGGATTGAAGAGGACCTGGTCGATCAACTCTTCAATTCCAGCGAGAAACGCCTGGCGAGAGTGCTGCTTTTACTGGCTAATTTCGGCAAGGAAGGCACGCCGCAAACGGTCATTCCAAAGATCAGCCAGGAAACCCTGGCCGGAATCATCGGCACGACGCGTTCCAGAGTCAGCTTTTTCATGAACCGGTTCCGCAAACTCGGGTTCATCCACTATAACGGTGGCTTGCAGATCCACAGTTCCCTGCTAAACGTCGTTCTGCACGACTAAGACGGCTCTTGCAACCCGGCTCCGGCTAGTGAGCCGCTTCCGCCTCGGGTGCGATCACGGGAGGCCGCGCCCCTTCCGGCACGGGCGCCAGCATGTCTTCCTTGCGCTTGATCAGCGTTGACGTGTTATAGCTCGCCACCTCGAAGCCGTGGCCGTGCGTTATCGCGTCGGTGGGGCAGGCTTCCACGCAATATCCGCAGAAGATACAGCGGTTGTAGTCGATGTTATAAACCCGGGCGTAGCGCTCACCCCCGGAAATCCGCAGCTTGTCGGTATTCTCCGCGGCTTCGATGTAGATACAATTGGCCGGGCACGCGGCCGCGCAGAGGAAACAGGCGACACACTTTTCCATTCCGTTGGCATCCCGCTGCAACACGTGGACACCGCGGAAACGCTCTTCGAACTTGGGAGGCTCCTCGGGGTAGTTTTCGGTTACGGTCGGGGACATCATCTCCCTGAAGGTGACGGACATCCCTTTCACGAAGGCGGCGGCGGAACCAAGAATGTCAAAGTTGTCGGCCATGGGGCTTCTCGTATTGTACCTTGCCCGCCGGTTGTGCGACTCCGCCCGGGAGTCAGTTGAGCGAGCCTCAACCAGGCCGCAACACCGGTATCCGCTCACCGTCGCGAATGACTTCGACCCCAGCCAACTCGCCCAGCCACTCGATTTCGCCTTTCACCCACCCTTCGATCGCGCGCCCGATCCTGAGCCCCGGCTCGATCAGGAACAGAGTGGGCACATGGGTGATTCCGTACGCATTGCTGGCCGGAAACCCGTCTTCCGGATCGAGCAGAACGGGAAGCGAGATTTCAAACTCGCCCAGGAAGTCGCGCGTGTCGCCAGGTTCGTTTTGTGAGATGCCGTACACCGCCAGCGTACCCGCCGCGTGCAGCCGCTCCAGAAACGGCAAAGTCATCTGGCAAACCGGGCAACTGATTTTGAAAAACGCGATCAAAACCGGGCGGGTAGCCGCCAGTTCAGCCAGCGTGACCTCGCCGCCCTCCAGGCGCGCCAGCCGGAAATCCGGGGCGTCGGCCCCAGCCGCGAGCGGCTTCCGGCGCTTCCACAGGGACATGGGGTTAGTGTAGCCGAAGAAATGTAGCCACGGATGAACGCGGATGAACACATCGCGGCGTAGCCGCAACCAAAATCACCGGCGACGAAGATCGCCGGCGCTACGAAGAGACGTCGGCTCGAAAGCCGACGCTCGAGGCCGGACGGCCCGCGCCACGAAAAATCGTCGCAACGACGAAAGAACCTGGCAGGCTGTAGTACATCGCGGCAAGCCACAACGAAATCCATCCGTAGAGTTCACTGAGGCGTGCAGCCAATTGCGGGGCAGGGTCGAAAAGCGCGTCGGGACGAGTCCCGGCGTGGCAGACTGAGAGTCCGCTCCACGGTTTTCATGAGCTTGCGCGGGCCGTAGACCCAGAGACGACAGACCACAGAAAACGATGGTCTGCCCCACGGCAGAATCGTTGCGGGGCGCGAAGGGATTGACTGGTAGTAGCACAGATCAACAAGCCCAAGGGTTTTATCCGCGTTTATTTGTGTTTATCCGTGGCTAAGCTCTGAATTCTTCACTTTCCGGCTTTCCCGAAAAATCGGATCCGCACCACGAAGTGGCGGCCTTCATCGCCGAAAAATTGCAAATACTCGGGCGACCCGATCAGGTTATTCACGGCCGTCGGATTCTTCCGGTTGGCGGCGTTGTCGATGCCGCCGCGCAGGGCGAAACGATAGCCGTGCAGGGTAACCATTCGCTCGATGGCGATATTCAGGTCGAAGTGCGCGGGGTAGCGGTGCGAATCCACCGCTCCCGAAATGAGCCCGGTCTGGTCCTCCACCGAAAATGGAAAGCCGCTGCGCGCGTCCGCCAGCGCCGAAATCGCCCACCTCTTCCACGGCAGCGGCAGATACGCCCACCCCACCACCCGGTTGGGCGCGTCCCAGGGCATGGGCACCTGCCCGGGCAGCACGAAGAGCGGCTCGCCCGCATTGTAATCGAGCACGGTGTTGCTGAGCGCGTGCGATCGGGTATACGCCGCCATCCATTCGAACTGCCCCGAAAATCTTTGCCGTACCGATATCTGGAAGGAGTTGTAGTCGTCGCGCCGCAAATTGCTGAGCTGATACAGTCCTGGGGACTGCGCGTTGGGCAGCGGCAGCTCGTATGGCGGCGCATCCGGCGCCAGCGTATTCTCATACACGAACCCGTCCGTGCCGCGCCGCCGCAGGTACTTGACGGTGGCATGGAGGCGCGAGGTCAGGCTGTGATCCACGTTGAGCGTCCAGTTGGTGGCGCGCGGCAGTTCCCACGGACCCTGGCCCAGCGCAAACATGGTCTGGGCGGGCGGCCCGGTGGCCGCGCCGCTGGAGTTGTACTGGGTGGTGACGGCGCTCTGGTCCAGCGGCAGCCCCAGCAACTCCATGGTTACGGCATCGTGTGTGACGGCGTAACCGCCGGAAACGCGGGTCCGCGCCGTCGAGAACGGCGACCAGGAAAACGCCGCCCGCGGCGACCAGGCCCAGGCCTCCAACCGCCGCTCCCAATCCTGCCGCACGCCCAGGTTCAACTGCAGGCGCTTCGAAATCCGCCAGTCGTCCAGCAGATACCAGGTCATTTCCCCGTCGTGCAACCCGAACACGCCGCTGCCCTGAAACAGCGTGGTCGAAAGCACCTGTCCGTTCAGGCCGATCAACTCATAGCCGGTGCGGTGAAAGGCGGCGTTGTACTCCAGCAGATCGCCATCGGCGCCGGCTTCGAGGCGATGCGTGCCGGCCAGGTGAAACGCGGGCAGGTGGCCCTGCACCATCGCCTCGTCGCGGGAAGCCGTCTGCCGCGATTGGACGAAATAGTTGCCGGTCCGGCCCAGCGGAGAAAACTCGTATAGGCTCTGGCCCCGCGGCGTCTGCGTGCCGAGGAAGTAATTGTGCGCATAGCCGAATTCGACCAGCGTGCCGTGGCCGAAGTACACCTGGTCCTTGAGGCTGGCGAAGTATTCGCGGGCGTGGGTGGTGGTGGTGGTGGAGACCGGATCGAGGACCCCCAGGCCATAGCGGCCTTCGTTGTCCAGATTCACCAGAAAATCCGCGAACAGAATGTTGCCGGGCCCCAGGTTCACCTGGGTGTGCACCAGGTTACTGCCGGCAAATCCATCGCGCGTATTCTGGCCGGCGGGCAAGCCGGTGACGAAACCCTGGTCGTATTGCAGAAAAATGGTATCCGAAAACCACGCCCGCCCACGCACGATCGGGCCGGAAATTCCCGCGCGCGGATACCAGTTGCCCAGCCGGAAGCCGCCCTGCGTGGTCACCCCCGGAATGAAATCGGTCGCGGTGTAATGAAACGCGTCCGTGCCGGAGCCGGTCGCAATCGCCAGCGTTCCCGCCGTCCCTTTACCCAGCTCAGCCGAGTCCCGCCCGGAGGAAAAATCCATCGAGCGCACGCCTTCCACCGCCAGCACCGTCTGCAGTTGGCCGGAAATCGGGTTGGTGATGTTGAACCCGTTCAGCGAATAAAGTACCTGGTTGGACGACGACCCGTTGAAATGCGGCGCGCCGGTGGCGTCTTCCACCACGCCCGGCATCAAGGCGAGGGAATTCAAGAGGCTGTGGCTGTTGGCGTAGGGAACGTCGTTCACCTCGGTGCCGGTGAGCCGCTCCTGGTTGCGGGTCTGCGCCACGTCCACTGGCGATGGCCGTTCGTTCACGTCCACCGATTGGAACACTTCCCGAACCTTGGCTATGGCGAGGGTGGTTTCCGGGGTGTTGTCGGAGAGATGCACCGGCTGATCGTGCAGCGCGTAGTAGCCCGCGCATTCCACTCCCACCAGGTAATCGCCGGCTTGCGGCAGCGAAAGACTGAAAACGCCGGTGGGATCCGTGCGCGCCTGCCGGAAGCCGCCAGATGGGGCCGCGGTCGAAGCCGGCCGAACCGTAACCACGGCGCCGCCGACCGGGGTTTCGTTTTCATCCACTACCCGCCCCGTCCACGCCAGTTCCGCGGCACCGAGCGGCGCCAGCAGCCCTAATGCAGCCGTCAGGCACAGGATCGGGCCGGGACTCCGCATGGCGA
Organism: Bryobacterales bacterium; assembly: GCA_003164035.1. Classification (GTDB taxonomy): domain Bacteria; phylum Acidobacteriota; class Terriglobia; order Bryobacterales; family Bryobacteraceae; genus JBEKYD01. Next base: position 48,894 of record PLRS01000123.1, read on the forward strand.
TCACGCTATCTACAAAATAGCTCAAGTTTCGGCGGCGCCACACCCCTAACCGAGCCGCGACCGCCAGGGCGCGGTTTGCGCCCCTCGACCCCGAAATTCCCGATAAACGGGTCCATTTGGGAAGCGTGCGGGAGTACAATTGCTTGCGGGAAAGGGCCCCAAGGGAAATCTTCGATGAGAATTTCTAGAGCCGGATTCATATTCGTTTTTATCTTGACGGCATGCTCGGTTGCGGCCGCCGCCGAGATGCCGCGGCTGCGGAAAACCGCTCACGGCTGGCAGTTTCTGGTGGACGGCCAGCCGTTCGTCATGCTTGGCGGACAGGTGAACAACTCCAGCGGATGGGCGGCGGCGCTGCCCGACGTGTGGAAGACCGTCGACGCGATCCACGCGAACACGGTGGAGATCCCGGTCTATTGGGAGAACGTCGAGGCCACCCGCGGCCAGTACCAATTCTCCGAAGTGGACAAGATCGTGAACTGGGGCCGCGAGCATAATCTGCGCCTGGTGCTGCTGTGGTTCGGCAGTTGGAAGAACGGCGCGTCCAACTACGTGCCGCTATGGGTGAAGCAGGACCGGGAGCACTTCCCCACCATGATCGACGCCTCGGGCAAGTGGACCGGCGTGATCTCGCCGTACTTCCACTCGACTCTGGATGCCGACAGCGCGGCATTCGCCGCCCTGCTGGAGCATTTGAAGCAGACCGACGGCGACCGGCACACCGTGATCATGCTGCAGGTGGAGAACGAGACCGGCTCCTACGGTACGCCGCGGGATTATTCCGCCGAAGCGAACCGGCTGTTCGAGGGCGCGGTACCGGAGAAACTCGTGGCCGCGCTCGGCAAGAAGCCCGGCACCTGGCGGCAGGTATTCGGCGCCGAGGCCGAAGAGTTCTTCGCGGCGTGGGGCTTCTCCACCTACGTGGGCGAAGTGGCCGCGGCGGGCAAGAAGGCCTATCCTCTGCCCATGTACGCCAATTGCTGGCTCGCGCTGGGCGGCAACTTCCAGCGGCCTGGCGAGGACTACCCGAGCGGCGGCCCGGAGCCGGCCATGCTCGGCGTCTGGAAGGCGATGGCTCCGGCGCTCGACGCCATCGGTCCCGATATCTACCTTTCCAGCCGGCGGGACTACCGCGAAATGATGACCGCCTATCGGCGTCCCGACAACCCCATGTTCATCCCGGAGACAAGCTACGACGCTCCGGCGGGGCAGCGCCTGTTCGAGGCTCTGGGCGAATTCGGGACCATCGGTTTCTCGCCCTTCGGGCTGGACGCGACCGGCTGGACCCCCACCGGACCCGCCCTCCTTGCCGGCCTGGCCGCCAGCTACAAACTGCTGGCACCGATGACCGCCGAGCTGAGCCAGTGGCAGGCGGACGGCAAGCTGCATGCCGCCGTCCAGGACTACCGCACCGATTTCGAGCTGTTGCACCTGGAGCAGTACGACGTGCTGGTCGAGTTCGGTCGCCCGAACTGGGGCTTTGACGCGGGCGACCCGCAAGTCTCCGACGGGCGCGTGCTGATCGCCGAGACTGGGCCGGCGGAGTTCGTCCTTACGGGATTCAATGCGCGCGTCAGCTTCCGTGCCCGGCGCGGGTTGCCGGCGCCCGGACAGCGCAAACCCGGCGACGGAGGCCGCTTCTTCCTTGTCGAGGAGGGCAGCTACCAGGACGGCCAATGGAAGGTCAACCGCCAGTTGAACGGCGACCAGACGGACTTCGGCCTGAACCTGCCCAAGGATGGCGCGGTGTATCGCGCCGTGCTGGAAAAGTACTGACGCGGCCCCATGCCCCGGGCCGCGACCGTCAGAAGCTGTTGAAAAAACTCGCCGAAACGAGCCGGGCAGGCGGAACCGAGTGCCCCACCATTGAAAACGATGCACTTGCTTTGGTGGCGCAGGCGGTTCCGCCTGCGACTTGTGTTGCCGATGCCGTTCCCGAGCTTTCTGTTTGGTTCCGGCTCTACGGCCCGTTCGACTCCTGAATAGTATCTTCAAGCTGAGGCGGACAAAAGTACTAAGGTACTGGTAATTTCTGAACCGATTTGTACTACACTAGATCTTGGCGTCTTGGCACCCCAGTAACACGAACTCAGACATTTTTGGGGCTCGAACAGCTCCCGGAGACCATTCATGCGTACTACACTTTACTCGGCTTTCCTGGCGCTGTTGGCGGCCGGAGTCATGCCGGCAGTTTCCCTCACCGGTGGCGACGACCTCGTGGCGTTTAACGGCACGGATTTAGTCATTACACTCGGCGAAATCTGTAATGGTACCTGTACTTACGGTGGCACCCAAACGCTGGGCACCGGAACCCTGGCGTGGCAGTTTCAGACGCCCGATAACGAGAGCCTGACCTGGACCTTTGATCCCGACGCTCTCTCCGGCCCGACGGGTGGCACGTTTTCCGCCAGCGATGGCGTGGACAGCTTCGCGGCAACCTACACGTTCAGTACCTGGAATGACGACGGCACCGCTGATCTCGAGGGCTACGATGGTGTCGATTTGAACGGCACCCTTACGGTAACCAATGTGACTCTGGCCGGCTTCAGCGACCCGAATCAGGGCGCGTTTGAGAGTCTCTTTTCATTGCCTGGCACGACGTCCTATGATTTCACCCTGGATGTTGGGGATTGCAAGGCCGGCAGTAAGTACGCAGCGTGCATCAACGTACCGGACCCGTCGGCAAAATTTCTGTCACTGAACCTCACGCCCGAAACCACCACTCCAGAACCGGGCACGCTGGCTCCGATGGCAGCCGGGTTGCTCTTCGTCCTCGGCGCTCGCCGCCTGCGGAAAGCCGTTCCCGGCATCGCTCGGCACTAAGGCGGCCAGGCATTCGACGGCCTTCTTCGGGCGGGCCGCGCGCCTACCCTCCCGCGAACACCACCTCGTGGCCGGCCCGGCGTAGCTTTCGCGCCATGCGCTTCTCTTCGCTGGGCCACCAACTCCCGCCATTGCCGATCACGATCAGCGAATGCGGCCTCAGCACGGCTGTCAGGGCCTCGACCCGGTCGCGGCAAAGATAAATGCGAACCGTGGTTTCCACCGGGCACTCCTCCGCCAGAACGCGAAAGCGCCTTTCGGTGAAATCGAGCGGCACCGGCGGCGTGTGGAGTGGGAGGGGGTAGGGAACTACCTGGGGAACCATCAAGTTGACGCTGGCGCGCAGGCGATTGGCCAGAATGGCCGCCGTCCGTAAGGCCGATAACGTCGATGGGATTGACGTAAAGATCACCGCGATATTCAGCTCCGAATTCGCTTCTCCGGCTGCCGGCCCTTCCGGGAGCTTGGCCGCCGGACCGAAGTGCTTCTCAAGGACGGGTAACATTTGCCGCTTACGCTTTCATCCTTGAGCCTAACCACTCAGGCCTGAGGAAGTCCTAAAAAGTCCATGAGGACTTTATAAAGGCCCACAGTCTAGAAATGCCTCGGGAGTTCGCGAATGTAGCCGGGCCGCGACCGCCAGCGAAGCGGGCGTCGAGACGAGTCTCCGAACTCTCCTGAAGTCGTGGAACTTGAGTTGAGCCAGTTTCGGCGGCCCAGAGGTGGGACAGACGATCGTTTTTCGTCGTCTGTCAGGCCTCGACACGCCGCCCGCGCCTGACAGACGACGAAAAACGATCGTCTGTCCCACCTGGCTCCCGCACCGGTCCCCGTCAGTTGGGTCAGCCTATTTTCCTCAGCACCAGAAAACCGCCGGGGCGACTTCAGAGTTCGGAGAGTCGGCCCAGGCGTCGGCAAAGTGCCGACGCGGCAGGCCGGAGGCCCGCGCCACGAAGAAGAGTGGCAGGCGTTAACGATTGGCGCCGTGACACGTCGAAACGAAGAGGGCTAATATGGCTGGTTTGCGGCTGGGCGCGCTGGCTGGTTTCATGGCGGCTTGCGCGGCCGGACAGGCGCCGGTGCACGTCATTTTTCTGGAGCCGGTGAGCGCGGTGGACACGCGCGGAGCGGAGATTTCGGACCGGAATCCGCTCTATCGCCTGGCGGCTAACCCGGAGCGGTACACGCCATGGTTGAATAACGAATCGGCGGCACGCGCGTTTCGGCTCTATCGCGACGCTTGTGAAATTGCGCACCCCGGTAGCGGTGTGCCGCATTACTACGTGGCGTTGGTCAAGGGCGGCAACCACGCCGCAACGGGCTTTCGCCTGGAGAAACTCGGCAAGGTCGAGGAGCACCCGCGGCAGCCCTATATTCTGCTGGATGCGGAGGATTGGCGATTCGAAACCACGCTGCTACACGAGACCGGGCACATGGCGATATCGATGGTGGCCGGGGGGCGGGGGTTGGAAGCCAGGGAGATCGCTTCGATTCCGCATTCGACGGCGGCGCTCACCGACCGCAATACGGCCTTCAACGAAGGCTACGCCATTCACCTCGAAACCGTGCAGGCGCACGTGGGCCGCGACCGCTGGAACCGCCAGCGCTATCACCGCGAGATGGTTCTGTTCGGCGATGCGCCATTCCAGCAGGCTGAATATTTTCACCATTCGGCGGACCTGACCAGCTATTCGCAAAATGTGGCCCGGTACACGGAAGTACGGGAGAACAACTTCTCGTTCGAGAGCGCGTTTCAGGGGGCGGACTACCTGCGGGTGCAACTGGAGAAGGCGCGCGACTTCGCCAGCGTGCGCGACGCCAACCAGTTGCTCGAGGCCGAAGGCTACTATGCCAGTTTCTTCTTCCTGTTTACGATGCGTGGCAGCGCGGTTCCGGATGCAGCCACAATCGAGGGCCGCGAGAACCGGATACTGCGGGCCATCCAGGCTGCCTTCACGGCCAATCCGGGGCTCGAATCCGGACCGTGGCTGGTGCGGGTAGTCACCGAATACATGAAGCTGTTTCCGGAAGAGAAAGCCGCCATCGTGGAGGCGCTCGACGACACCAGCCACGGCGTATTCGTCGACCCGGCGGCGGCACGGCTGTGGAGGGAACATTATCTGGCGGCGCTGCGGCTCGATGTGGGCGGGCTGAACCGGGAAGGTTTGGCTGAGGCGCGCCGGCACTGGCGGGAGCAGGTGCTGGCCGATCCGGCGGTGTTGCTTTCGCGGCTGGGGCCGGAAGTTCCCTGCGAGCTGCCGGCGGCGAAGGTGCGGCTGGTGGCGTTTGACGAGGAAGCTGCGGTGCGTTTCGACGTCAACACGGTTCAGACCGGGATTCTGCGGCTTATTCCCGGCATTGGCGAGACGGAGATCGACGCGTTGCTGGCGGCGCGAACTGGCAGGCCTTTTAGCGGGCGAGACGACTTTCAGAAACGGGCGGGTCTAAAGCCGGCAAGCCTGGCGGCGTTGAAATTCTGAAAGAGCCGATTGCTGAACGCTGAGAGCTCTTTCAGATGAACATCTCTTCGTCCTGAGTGGCGGTATCGACCGAACTGCGGCGCGAACCGCGGACCAGGGTAGAGATGGCGGCGGAGAAACCGGCGGCCACTGCGTTCACTTCGCGAACCGGACGGGAGACGGCGCGTTTGACGGCGTCGCTCAACTCGTTGACCTGTTCGACGGTGCTCTCCACCGAGCGATCGATTTGCGCCAGGCGAACCCGTGCCCGATCGGTAGCGTCGGTGAGAGTTTCGCCGAAGCGCTCGGCCTGGACGCGGCTGGTGTGGACGATTTCGGCGACTTCGCCGGAGACTTCGGCGATGCGTGGACGGGTATCTTCCACGATCCGGCCGACGGCGGCCACCACCTCCTGAGTGCGCTCGAAGATGAGGGTCAGTTTCTCGATGGCGGGACCGATCCGCTTCAGCGCGGGACGGAGATCGTCGATGGCCGGTCCGGCCTTTTCGATGGCGGGAACCAGGCTGTCCATGATGGCCGCCACCTGATCGGCAAGCGGATCGAGTTTCGCGATCAGCGGCTCGACCCGGTCCATCAGCGGCTCGGCTTTGCGCTGCATTCTGCGGCTGCTGCGGTACAACGCCATTGCCACCGCGGCCAGCACCACAAACGCCAAGCACGCCAACACCACGGCTACCGTGATCACGATGCGAAACACGTCTTCCGACATGCGCAAGACTCTTCCCCCGTCTCAAGTAGCTGTCAGCTTTCAGCGGTCAGCTTCGCAGGGCGACCGATGGCTGATGGCTGAAAGCTTGCCGCCCGATACGCGACGGTACTTTCCGAACTCCCTACCGATTATGCCGGGCCTTCCGCCGCGGACGACTGGTTGACGGAATCGCGATACGCCTGGCGGCCGGCTTCCACGGCGTCGGCTAAGCTGTCCTTCTGCCGTGCCACCGCGTCCTTGCTCTTTTCCACCAAACTGGCCGCGTTTTGTTTGATTTCGGCGCTGCGCTGCTTCAGGAAATCGCCGCCTTCGCCGGCCTTGGTCTTGATCAAATTCCGGGTTTCCTCGCCGGATTTCGGGGCAAAGAGCAAACCAATGCCCACGCCAACACCCATCCCCAGCAGGAAACTGGAGAAGCCTTTCTTATCCATAATTTCCTCCTCGATCCTTAAAACTTCAGTATACTCCCCATGGGATCGTGGTTCTATGGGACCGAAAGAGCCGCGGCGCCTGGACGGCGCCGAGTTGTGGGATTATGCACTCAAGGTGTTGGGCGGCAGGGCCCATTCCACCGGTGAGCTGCGCGAAAAGCTGCGCCGCCGCGCGGCCAAAGCCGAGGACATCGAGCCGATGTTGGGCCGGTTGAAAGAGTACGGCTATCTGGACGACCGCCGCTACGCGGAAAGCTACGCCGCCGCGCGGTTGAGCAACGACAAACTCGGCAGCGCCAGGGTGGTGCGCGATCTGCGCCAGCGCCGCGTAGCGCCGGCTCTGGCCGAAAAATCGGTGAGCCAGGCCTATCGCGATGTCAAGGAAGAAGAACTGATCGAAGCCTGGGTGCGCCGCAAGTACCGACTGGCGTCCAAGGAAAACCTGTTCCAGGAAGACAAGGATATGGCCGCCGCCTATCGCCGTCTGCTGCGGGCCGGTTTCCGCGGCGGCGATATAGTGCGGGTGCTGAAGCGGTTTGCCCGCAATCCGGAACTGCTGGAGGAGATTGAGGTGGCGGAGGAGGGGGAGGAGTAGGGGGAAGGCAGGGGAAGTCGAGGAGTCGGAAGGAAGAAGTGAGAAACGCGGCGCGGGGTCTTCCTTCCGCATCTTCCTTCCGTCTTCTTCTTCCGCCTTCCTGCCCATCAGACGTCCGTCTCCATTTCTATGTCGTCCCTGGCGTACACTACCTCATATATGTGTCCTGTCCGTAGGATGGCATGTGGCGGGCGATAGCCGAGACTGGCGGGCGCTTGCCCTGGCGGGGCTTTTCCTGGTCGCGACGGCGTCGGGTATCGCGGGACTCCTGGTGAGCCTCGGCGCCGAAAACACGTTTACCGGTGGCCACGATATGGCGGCGGACGCGGTCCGCAGGTACGCGCCGATGCGCCATCTCTTATTGAGCCGTGGTATCAGGGAAATCGGATATACCAGCGCCGCGCGCACGGTCGATCTTTACCGGGGCGGAGCTTTCTTCCGGGCCCAATATGCGCTCACGCCGGAAGTGGTTTGGCCCAACATCGATCGGGAGTACGTGGTTGGCGATTCGATATCGCCAGATGCGCTCGAGCGGCTCAAGCTGCAGGTGGTGGAGGATTTTGGCGACAGATTGCTCCTGCTGAGGCGCCGGTGATGGCGGTATGGGCGGCGATTTCGGCCGCATTGGCGACCGGTATTGGGTTGGCGCTGGTGGCGTTGTTGGCTCCGCCGGAGCGGTGGGCCGGTGGCAGGGTGTTACGCCTGGCCCTGGCGCTCCCGTTCGGAATCGGCGTCACGTCGGCGGTCTTCTTCTGGTCGTTGATCACGGGCATTTCGCACCTGGCGATCGAAGCCGTGCTAGTGGTTGGCCTGCTGGTTGGGTGGCGCATGCGGCCTCCCGCTCCTGGATCGAGCGCCCCGGGGGGCAGCGGCCCGGCTGGCTCCGGCGAAACGCTCCTCCGGCACCTGTTCCTCTTGCTGGCCGCGGCCGATGCGGCTGTCTTCGCGTGGTGGTCGGCCCGGTTTCCCAGCGGCGGGTGGGACGGCTGGGCGATCTGGAACCAGCGTGCGCGCTTTCTGTATGAGGCCGGGGACTCCTGGCGGAGTGCGTTTTCGCCAGCGCTCCGCTGGTCGCACACCGATTACCCTCTGCTGGTGCCGGCTACTGTGGCGCGGGCATGGCGAGACCTCGGATGCGAGACGACGCTGGTGCCGGTTCTTCTGGCGGCAGGTTTCGCGGTAGCGGTGGCGGCTCTGCTGGTCGCTTCCCTCGGCGCGCTGCGCGGCCGTGCGCACGCATTAGCGGCGGGAGCGCTTCTGCTGGCAACACCAGCCTTCATCCGCTACGCCGCGTCTCAATACGCCGACGTCGCGCTGTCGTATTTCATTCTGGCCACGATCGTATTGCAGTGTCTCGCGGGTGGTTCCCCGGCGCCGGAGCGGTGGCTGGCGCTCGCGGGAATCGCCGCCGGTCTGGCGGCGTGGACCAAGAGCGAGGGCTTGTTGTGGGTGGTGGCGGCGGTGGCGGCGCAGGCCCTGATTCTAATAGTGGCTACGGATCGCAAGACGCGCTTGAAGCGGATCGGCGCTTTCCTGGCGGGAGCGTGCCCCTTTCTGCTGACGGTCTCGTATTTCCGGCGCTGGGTGGTGGTTTCGTGGTATTTCCTGGGACAGAACGGCAGACCGCAAATTGGCGAAAATCTGCGGGATGTCCACCGATATAGAATAGTGACCGAAGCGTTCGCCGGCCAGATGTGGCGGTTTGGAAGCCCGCTGCTGAGCCCGGTTATTTTCCTTGCCGGGTATCTGTTGCTTTCGGGCATCGGGGTGGCGGGGCGTCATCGTCCGGGTCTGGCGGCCGCCGGCCTAGCGCTGTCGCTTACGGCGGCCGGCTATTACGCGATTTACATGTTGACGCCCGAGGATCCGCGATGGCTGCTGGAAACTTCGCTCGACCGATTGTGCCTCCAGCTTTGGCCCGGAGTCCTCTTCACTGCCGCGCTTGGCGCGGGCGCTATTGGCCGGCCGGATAAGGCGTGAGTTGGATCGGCCGCCGGTCGGGTTCCAGAAGCCAGACACGGCGCGATGGAAAATAGCGGAGCAATTCGGCGTTACCGGCCGGGCCCATGTCGTGTGCCCACACGATTTCCGACCGGTCGATGTCGGCGTCGTTGAAAACGTATTCCTTGAACGGGTCGTGCTTCGGCTGGTAGCGCACGATCACCAGGTGGCGGCCGCCGGCGGCGTGCAGGCGCTGGGCGATGGCGCCGCGTTCCAGGTGCGGCGACCAGGTAGCAGCCCACGTCATGGGGTAGGTCAGGACGAAAGGGATGGGCAAGAGCGCCATCCCAATCCGAATTCCTACCATGAGTGTGCAGACCGCCGGGATGGCAGCGGCCAGGCCGGGCCTCCATCGGCGCAGTGCGCGAAGGCCCTGAAGGATCCAAGCCAGGATTGCCACCGTGGCGGGAGCGGAATAGTGGGGCATGTACCACGGGGTCAGACTGGCGGCGGCGGCCATGAACGCGGCGGTAAGGAGCAAAGCGCGGGTTCGGCGACTGCGCCAGGTAAAGGCGGCGGCAACCAGCGGCACGGTGAGCGCCGGCCCCACAAAGAACTGCCAGAACGCCTGCAGTTTCGAAAGGGAAACCTCCAGGTAGCCGACAAGGGTGCGGGCATGCAGAAAGTAGGCGGCCTCCCAGACGGCGTAGTAGTCGTAAAGGCTTTGGTGCCGATAGTGCGGCTGCGGCAGGGGCGCCTGGAAAAGGAACACGCGGGCGACCGCGTAGGTAGCACGATTGATGCTGTATGGCAGCGTGGTGGGAGAGCCGAAGACCCGCCAATTGTAATACGCCATGCACGCCACGACAGGCACCAGTACCGCCGCAAAGGCCGGCAACACCACCCGAAGCTTGGGGTGCCGCGCCCCGGCGAGCAGCAGGAATCCGGCGGCGAACGAAAACGCGAAACCTTCGTACGGGCGGGTGTTGGCCAGAATCGCGATGCCCACGGCGGCCAGCAGCGCATCGCGCAGCCGGGCGCGGCCGATCAGCCGTGGCACGGCGCCGAACAGCAACGCTCCGCCGGCGGCGGCCAGCGCGCCGCCCCAGTAGCTGTCGGCCCAATAGCTGAACATAGACAGCCGTAGCACCGCCAGCATGGCGCCCACAAAAGCCCATCCCGGCGGGAACCACCCGCGCAGGCCCCAACAAAGCGCGGCGCACATCATTCCGATTTCAAAGCAGATGCCGGCAAAGGGCACGCCCGTCGTGAGGATGCCGGCAGCCAGCAGGAGGCCTTGCAGCGGCGGATACATGGAGGCATAGGTCGGAACGTGCTCGATCTGCATGGTCTCGAAGTGCTGCCACAGGGGATGGGTGGGGTTCGCCAGGCGGCCGTGGGCGAACGTGTCGGCGGCCAGCAAGTAGCTGAATTCGTCGTGGACGCCGGGTACGGGAACCGGCTCGATCGGAAGCATCGCAAGCCTGAGGGTAATGGCGAGGACGCCGGCGATCAGGGGAGCCATGCGGGAACACGCCAGACGGCCCAGTAATTGCCGCACTGCCTTGAACTGGCACGTGCAACCGAATGCCAGCATCGTCAAGCCGGCTTCGACCACGAACAACAGGTTCACCCAGGTCCAAACCAATACCTGCATCGGAGCGAAAGAGGTTAACATGCGTACGGTGGGGCTGCAATGCCTGGGGCTGATCCCAGTTCGTCGCCACGCAGACGCGCGCCGTAGCAGGCGAACGTAATGAAATACCGCAAAGACTTGGCGTACAACCACGCCCGGATTTCCTCTCGTGCACCCGACCCATAGCCGCCAGCGACCGTAAGTGTTACAATTCCAGACAGAAAGGTGCTTTTATGGGCAACCTCGACGTTCCCGAAGTGCTCATTATCATGGGGATATTGGGCGGGATCGCATGGGCGATTTACAACCGCCGCCATCCCAATCCGGGCAAGTGAACGGGCCGGAGGGGCCGCGCTTACGGGCGGCGGGTGGTAGCTAGTGACGCTTCCAGGGCTATGCGCACCAGTTGGCTGCGCGTTCGAACCCGTGTCTTGTGAAAGAGCTGTTGTAAGGTGGCCTTGACGGCGCTTTCGGAAACCCCCAGGCGGGTGGCGATCTCTTTGTTGGTGAGGCCTTCGAAAAGGCCCTGTAGAACCTCCTGTTCCCGTTCGGTAAGCAGCTTGCGCAGATCGTGCTCCTCGCGGCGCGGGATGACGTCGCTGAGAGCGCGGATCACCTTCTGATCCACCCACATTTCCCCGTTGGCTACCATGCGGATGGCCTGCGCGAGGCTGCTGGGGCTGTTGTGCTTCAGGAAGATCCCGGAAGCCCCCAATTTGAAAGCCAGGGCGGACTCCTCGGCGGTCATGCCGGCCGTAACCATGAGGATCTTGCCGGTGTACCCGCCGTGTTGGGCGGAGGCGAGGAACTGGCCGCCGTGGTCATCGCCGAGGTCGAAATCCACCAGGGCGACGTCGGCCGGGGAGCGGCGGAGCAATGCCAGGGCTTCGGCGCAGGTGCCGCAGTGGCCCACCATCTCGAAGTCGGGCTCGGAGGCCAGCAGGCGGCTCAGGCTCTCGCGGAACAGCACGTGATCGTCAAGCAGTAAGAGTCGAATGCGTTCCATGATTCGCCATTGCGCCATAGTCGGATTCGCGCAGGCCGGAGATGGCCAGCTCGATTACGAACGAACAACCGGGCACCGCCGGATCGTGCCGCAGGTCGCCATAAAAGGACCGCACGAAGGCGCGCGAGATATAAAGGCCCAGGCCGGTGGATTCGGCTCCCTGCTGGAAGGGCTGGAACAGGTGTTCGGTGGAGCGGATGCCGGGGCCGCTATCGGTCACGCGGAGCGAAACCGCGTCCGAATGCACGGCGGCGGAAATCTCCATGCGCTTCACCGGGGAGTGCTCGAGGGCGCGTTGGCTGTTCTTGGTGAGGTTGAGGAGCACCTGCAGAAGACGATGCCGGTCGGCCCAAACGGGAGGCAGATCGGCTGGGACGTTCCAGTTCACCTCGATCTCCGCTTCCTGGGACCAGGGTTCCAACACGATGCGCAGGTCGTCGAGAATTTCCGCCAGATCTATGCCGCCGATGGGCGCGTCGGCGCGGCTGTTCTTCAATTCCACCGAGGCGATGCGGTTGAGCGTTTCGAGGAGGGAACCAAGGGCTTCGAAGTCCTTATTGCCCTTCAGCGCGCCGTGGCGCACCAGGTTCTCGTAGATCACGGCGATGGCACCGCACACGTTGCGCACTTCGTGCGACACGGCCCCCACCAGGATGCGCGAGCCGGCCATCAATTGTTCCAGGCTGGTTTCCTCGCGCTCGCGAAGCTGGTCGGAAGCGTCCACCACCAGCGCCGCCAGGCGCGGCCCCTGGGCGGTCCGGTAGGTGGAGAAAAACACGTCGGCGAGGAACACTTCGCCACCCGACCTGACGCCGCGGCACTGCATCTCGGTGCGGAAGTTGGGCGGGGTTTCGCCCAGCAACGGAACGCGGCCGAGGGCGGGCACATAGGAGCGGATGCTCTTGCCTGTCAACTGTCCGTCGGCCAGGCCGAATAAACGGTGGGCAGCCTGGTTGGCGCGCAGCACCAGGCAATCGGTGCCCATGGTCAGGATCGCCACAGGAGAGGAACCGATCAGGAATTCGAGCTGTTCTTCGGCCGAGCGCCGGGCCGAATTCTCCTCTTCCAATTCGCGCAGGTGCCGGCGTTCCCGGTCGCGGCTACGGGAAACCTCGTAGGAGAAAAGCCCGGTGCCGGCCAGGGACGTGAACACTAGAATATCCTGCGGCAGGGCCACCGCGGCGGTAAACGGGTAAGGATCGAAGTAGTCGGAAAAGAAGGTGCAAATCAGCGCGGCCAGCACAATCTGCCAGCGCGGTTGCACGGTGGCGATCAGCATGATCGGGAAGAGGTAGAGAAAGGCGAACGCGAACGGCGGGTCGACCCGCCAATCCACCAGAGCCACCGCCAGAATGAGCAGGCCGGCCAATACGACGCGCGGGTTCTTGTCCGGATGGCGCCAGTTCATACCCAAGGTTCCCTATGTAAATTTTAGATAAATTTGGACTTCGGGCCAACCATATAGCCAAAAGATAGCCTCGATCAGGCCGAAAGATAGATGGCCGTGTCCGGAGGCGGCCGATAACCTGAAAGGGTGAACACCGTTCGTGGCATTTGCGCGAGCCCGGGACTGGCATCGGCCCCACTCTCTTTCCCAGGACTTCCCGATGGTAACACTAGCCAAGCAGCACGGAACGGCGGTTGTGCGCGGAGGCGCCGCGCCTGAGCCCTGCGCGTGGACTTCCGCCTTTAGACTCTGATGACGCGACTCGGATACTTCTTCCGCGGTGTGGCGTGGATGGCGTGCGCAGCCGCTTATGGGCAACCGGCCGCCCTGACCTGGCAGCAGGTCAAAGACAAATTCGAAGCCGCCAATCCCACCTTGCGCGCCGGCCAGATCGATATTCAGGAATCGAAGGCGCAGGAAATCACCGCCTACCTGCGGCCCAATCCGGATTTCACCCTATCCACGGATGGAACGCAGCTTACCCGCAATCAAGGCGTCTGGCAGCCTTTTTCCGGCACGATGTTTTCCTTCGCCCTCGGCTACTTGCACGAACGGGAGCACAAGCGGGAGCTGCGCCTGGAAAGCGCGCAAAAAGGCACGGCCATCGCGGAGAGCCAGCAATCCGACCTGGAACGTACCCTGCTGTTCAATCTCCGCGCGGCTTTCGTCAATACCCTGCAGGCTAAGCAAGTGCTGGCCATGGCCAAGGAGAACCTGGCCTACTTCGACCGCGAAATGGAGATCGGCCGGAACCGCTTCAAAGCCGGCGACATCGCCCGCGTGGACCTGGACCGGCTGGAGTTGCAGCGGGTGCAATACCAGTCCGACCTGGAAACCGCCACGGTGAATCTGCGTACGGCCAAGATCAACCTGCTGGCGCTGGTCAACGACCGCACGCCGGTGGACGCTTTCGACGTGACGGGCGCGTTCGATTTCGCCGACGGGCTGATGCCGCTAGATGAGTTTCACTCCACCGCGCTGGCCAACCGGCCCGATTTGAAGGCTGCCATGCAGGCGGTAGACAAAGCTCAAACCGACCACAAGCTGGCGGTTTCCAACGGCTCGACCGACCCCACCTACAGCGTTTGGTACTCGCATAATCCTTCGTTTAGCAATCCCTATGCCAACAATACGCTCGGCGCCAGCGTGGATATTCCCCTGCGCATCTTCGACCGCAACCAGGGGGAAAAGGAGCGGACGCAGCTCGATATCCGGCACGCCGAGCGGCTGCGCGAGGCTGCCCAGGCGCAGGTCTTCAGCGACGTGGATTCCGCCTATTACACGGTGGTATCGGCGGTGAACCTGCTGCGTCCGTATCGCGGCGACGACGGATACCTGGCCAGGGCCACGCGGGTGCGCGAAACCATTTCCTTCTCCTACCAGCACGGCGGCGCGGCGCTGGTGGATTTTCTGGATGCGCAGCACGATTACCGCGCTATCCAGGTGGCCTATCTCAATCTGATCGGTTCCTACTTAACGGCCGCGAGCCAATTGAACCTGGCGGTGGGCCGCGAGGCGATCCAATGAAAACAACGCTGATGCATAGATGGTGGGGCGGACCCCCTGGTCCGCAGCCGGCCCCCTGGCCGGCTTTGTTGGAGGAGGCAAGCGCCTGGTTGTTCGGGGGAAGAGCGGGTCCAGGGGGACCCGCGCGGACCAGGGGGTCCGCCCCAGCGTTTACACAGCCTGCGCCGCGTCCTTCAAGCAGCCAACACAAGATCATCCTAGCGTCGATGGCCGCGATTTTGAGCCTGGTGCTGGCCGGCTGCGGCGCCAAGGCGGCCAACCCGGACGACGCTTCCGCGGGCGCTCCGCCGCCGACCCAGGTGGAGCGCGAAGCCGATGTCAACATCGTCAAAGTGGGCGATCCCGGCCAGTTCCCGCTGGCCGAGGCGGGCCGGATCGATGTGGCGCCCACGCTGGACGTGACCGGCGTGGTGATGCCGGACATATCGCGCAACGTGCCGGTGATTACGCTCGCCACTGGCCGCATTCTCGAAATCCACGCCAAGCTGGGCGATACCGTCGGCAAGGGCCAACTCCTCATGAAAGTGCAGAGCCCGGACATCGCGCAGGCGTTTTCCGATTACCGGCAGGCGGTTGCCGACGACGTGCTGGCCCGCGCCCAACTGGACCGCTCCAAGCTGCTGTTCGACCAGGGCGCCATTGCGCAAAAAGATCTGGAAGTGGCGCAGGATACCGAGGCCAAGGCTAAAGTGACGGTCGAAACCACGCTGGAACGAATCAAGGTGCTGGGCGCCGACCCCGCCCACCCGGCCTCGATCGTCGATATTTTCGCGCCCATCGCCGGCGTGATCACCGATCAGCAGGTGACCGCGGCCTCCGGCACGCAGGGGCTGGCCTCGCCCAACGCGTTCACCATTTCCGACCTGACCCACGTCTGGATCGTCTGCGACGTTTACGAGAACAATCTTTCCTTCGTGAAGATGGGCGAGTACACCGATATTCACCTGAACGCCTATCCGAACCTGGCGTTGCGCGGGCGGATCGACAACATCGGACCGATCCTCGATCCCAATCTTCGAACCGCCAAAGTGCGTCTGGAAGTCGCCAACCAGGGCGGGTTGATGCGCCTGGGCATGTTCGTCACCGCGACTTTCCACAGCCCGCAGTCGCAAGTGGAGGCCACCGTACCGGCCGCGGCGGTTTTGCACCTGCACGACCGCGACTGGGTGTACGTGCCGGCCGACGGCGGCCGCTTCGAGCGGGTAGGCGTGGCCGGCGGCCGCATGCTGCCCGGCGGCCTGCAGGTGGTGAACGGCATTCAGCCGGGGCAGCGGGTCGTCACCAACGCGCTGGTGCTGCAGAATACGGTGGAGCAGTAGTCGAGACTACGACATGATTCGCGGCCTGGTGGATTTCGCTCTCAATAACCGTTTGCTGATGGTGGCGGTTGCCGTCCTGCTATTTGCCTGGGGCGTCATCTCTTTCGAAAACCTGCCCATTGAAGCTTACCCGGATGTGGCCAACAACTACGTGCAGGTCATCACCCAATGGCCCGGCCGCGCCGCCGAAGAGGTGGAGCAACAGGTCACCATTCCGCTTGAAATCGTGATGAACGGCCTGCCCCATCTGGAGCACCTGCGCTCCACTTCGCTTTTCGGCCTTTCCAGCCTGATGCTGGTTTTCGACGACGATTCCGATAACGACTGGAACCGCGCCAAAGTGCTGGAGCGCATGAGCGAGGTCACCCTGCCGCAGAATCTGCAGCCGCAGATGGGCACCGACTGGAGCCCGGTCGGGCAGATCTTCTGGTACACGCTGCACAGCACCAATCCCAAATACGACCTGATGGAGCTGAAGGCGCTGGAAGACTGGGTGCTGGAGAAACAGTTCAAGTCCGTGCCCAACGTGGTGGACGTGGCCAGCTTCGGCGGCATCACCAAGGAATACCAGGTGCGCATCGATCCCGACAAGCTGGTGGATTACGGGCTGAGCATCGGGCAGGTGGAGCAGCAGTTGGCCAATAACAACGTCAATGCCGGCGGCAGCTTCATCGAACAGGGTTTGCAGCAGGTGAACGTGCGCCAGGTGGGCCTGGTGAGCACCGTCGGCGACGTCGACAAAATCCTGGTGAAAACGCAGAACGGCACGCCGGTGCGCATATCCGACATCGCCACGGTGGAGCAGGGTCCCAAGATCCGGCTGGGGCGGATCGGCAAGGCGATCCACCGCGACAATGGCAAGGTGCTGGACAACGACGACGTGATCGAAGGCATCGTGCTGCTGCGCAAAGGCGCCGATTCCGACCAGGTGCTCAAAGACATTCATACCAAGGTGGACGAACTGAACCACGACATTCTGCCGCACGGGGTGAAGGTGGTTCCGTTCCTCGACCGCAGCACCCTGCTGGAGCTGACCACCCACACCGTGCTGCACAACCTGAGGGAAGGGATCATCCTGGTATCGATCATCCTGTTCCTGTTCCTGGGCAACGTGCGCGGCGCCCTAATTGTGGCCTTGACCATTCCTTTCTCCCTGCTGTTCGCGGCCATCTGTCTCGACCTGCGGCACATTCCGGCCAACCTGCTGTCGCTGGGCGCTCTCGATTTCGGCATGGTGGTGGACGGAGCGGTGGTGATGGTGGAGAACATCGTGCGGCACCTGGGCCGCAAGGGCGATCACCGCACCGCCATGGAGCGGATCAGGGAATCGGCGCACGAGGTGCAGCGGCCGGTGTTCTACGCCATCGGCATTATCATTACCGCCTACCTGCCCATCTTCACGCTGCAGAGCGTGGAGGGACGCCTGTTCAAACCGATGGCGTGGACGGTGGCCTTCGCCCTGCTCGGCGCGCTGTTGTTCTCCATGCTGCTGGCGCCGGTGTTGTCCAGCTTCCTGTTCCGCCGTGCGACGCGGGAGTGGCACAACCCGGTCATGATTTTCTTCACCAACACGTACCGGCACGCGGTGCGCTTCGCCATTCGCGCGCGCTGGTTGACGGTGGGGGTGGCGCTTCTGTGCGTGGCCGCGAGCGGGTACCTGATTGGCAGCGGCGTCATCGGTTCGGAATTTCTGCCGCACCTGGATGAAGGCGCTATCTGGGCCCGCGGTACGCTGGCGCCTTCGACCGGCCCCACCGAGGGCAATCGGCTGATGACCCAGGCGCGGGACATGTTCGCCTCGTTCCCGGAGGTGACCCAGGTGGTATCGCAGGTGGGCAGGCCCGACGACGGCACCGACACCACCGGCTTCTTCAATACCGAATACTTCGTGGATCTGAAGCCCAAGGCGGGATGGCGCCCCGTCTTTCATGAGAATAAAGACGCCCTGATCGCGGCCCTGGACCGCGAAGTGGAGAAACTGCCGGGCGTGCTGTGGAACTTCTCCCAGCCCATCTCCGACAACATGGAGGAGGCCGTCAGCGGGGTGAAGGGCGAGTTGGCGATCAAGATCTATGGCGAAGACCTGCGCACGCTCGAAACCAAGGGCGACGAGATTCTGAACGTGATGCGCAACATCAAGGGCGTGGAGGATCTGGGCATGTTCCGCGTGATCGGCCAGCCCAATCTGAATTACACCGTAGACCGGGTGGCGGCGGCGCGCTACGGAATCAACGTGGCCGACGTGCAGGACGCCATCCAGACGGCGGTGGGCGGCAACGCGATCACCCAGGTGCTGCAGGGCGAGATGCGCTTCGATTTGGTGGCCCGCTACCTGCCCCGCTATCGCGATACGCGCGAGGCCATCGACCAGATTCGGTTGCTGGCGCCCACCGGCGAGCGCGTTTCCCTGGCCCAGCTCTGCCAGGTGCAAACCCTGGATGGCGCTTCGGAAATCTACCGAGAAGCCAATCAGCGCTACGTGGCCCTGAAGTACAGCGTGCGCGGACGCGACCTGGGCAGCACGGTGGAAGAGGCCATCGTGAAGGTGAAGAAAAGCGTCAAGCTGCCCGAAGGATACAAGGTGGATTGGGCCGGCGAATATGCCAGCCAGCAGCGCTCGCAGAAGCGGCTCATGATCGTGCTGCCGATCACCATCGTGGTGATTTTCATTATTCTCTACACCATGTTCGGGTCCTTCAAATGGTCGTCGCTGATGCTGGCCAATATGGCCATGGCGCCGTTGGGGGGCCTGCTGGCGCTGCTGCTCACCCACACCCACATGTCGGTTTCTTCCGGCGTAGGTTTCCTGGCGCTGTTCGGCGTGTGCGTGCAAACCGGCGTGATCATGCTCGAATACATCAACCAGTTGCGCGCCCGCGGTAATACCATCATCGACGCCGCGGTGGAAGGCGCCGTACTCCGCTTGCGCCCGATCATGATGACGACCTTGGTGGCGACGCTCGGCCTGCTGCCTGCCGCGACTTCCCACGCCATCGGCTCGGATTCGCAACGCCCCTTCGCCATCGTGATCGTTGGCGGCCTGATGGTGGCCATGGCCATGAACATCTTCCTGCTGCCGACGCTCTATGTCTGGGCGGCGGGCGAGAACGACAAGCTGCCGGCGCCGGAATCGACGGAAGATATTTAAGTTGACAGTTATCAGTTGTC
>PLRS01000059.1 GCA_003164035.1 Bryobacterales bacterium
ATCTCGCAGGGCACGCTCACCGCCATCTTCGAATTCCAGACCATGATCTGCCAACTCACCGGCATGGACGTGGCCAACGCCGGAATGTGGGACGGCTCGACCGCCCTGCCGGAAGCCGCCATGATGGCCGCGCGCGCCACCGGTAAGGGCCGCGTGCTGGCGGCAAAATCGGTACACCCCGAATACCGCGAGGTGCTGCGGACGTATGCGCTTCACCAGGGGATGGCCGTGGATGAATTCGGCTACGACGCGGAAACCGGCGCCATCGATCTGAAGGACTTGGAGAGCAAGATCGACGGGCTCACCGCCGCGGTCATCGTGCAATCGCCCAATTTTTTCGGCATCGTGGACCAGGCCAAGGCGGCGGCGGAGATCGCGCACAGCCGCGGCGCGCTGCTAATCCTGGTTTTCACCGAAGCGGTTTCGCTCGGCTTGCTCGAACCGGTGCGGGAAGCCGATATCGTGGCCGGCGAGCTGCAATCGTTCGCCATCTCGCCCAGTTTCGGCGGCCCCTATGCCGGGGTGATTGCCACCAGAGAGAAACTCGTCCGCCAGATGCCCGGCCGCCTGGTGGGCCAGAGCACGGATTCGCGCGGCCAGCGCGCCTTCTGCCTGACGCTGGCGACCCGCGAACAGCATATCCGGCGCGAAAAAGCCACTTCCAACATCTGCACCAACCAGGCGCTCGTGGCGCTCATGGCCACGGTTTTCATGACGGTTTACGGCAAACAGGGGCTGCGCGAGCTGGCGCTGCAGAACCTGGCCAAGGCGCACTACCTGGCCGGGAAAGTAAAACCGCGCTTCAGCGGCAAGTTCTTTAACGAATTCGCGGCCCGCGTGGGCGATCCGGAATCGAGAAACGAAGCGCTCCTGGAAAAGAAGATCGTCGGCGGGCTGCCGCTGGGGCGCTTTTATCCCGAGCTGGCCGATTCGGTGCTGCTTTGCGCCACCGAAATGTCGCGCCGCGCGGATATGGATGCGGTAACGGAGGTGCTGCGGTGAGCGCCAGGAAACTGGATCGAAAAGTCAACTCGCACCTCTCGCCCAACGAGCTTTTGATCTTCGAGCGCAGCTCTCCAGGCAAGAAGGCGTACCAGCTTCCCGAACTCGACGTGCCCGCCGTGGACGCGGCCGAAGCGCTGGGCGCCGCGAGCGTCCGCGCCGAAATCCCCGGCTTCCCGGAAGTCAGCGAGGTCGAAGCCATCCGCCATTTCACCCGCCTTTCCACCTGGAACTATGCCATCGATTACGGCATGTATCCGCTGGGTTCCTGCACCATGAAGTACAACCCGCGGATCAATGAGGCGGTGGCGCGACTGGAAGGGCTGGCGTGGGCGCATCCCTATCAGCCCGAGACGCTGGCGCAAGGATGCATGGAAGTGATGGAGCGCCTGGAAGCCGCGCTGGCCGAAATCACCGGCATGGATGCGGTCACCCTCCAGCCTTCGGCCGGGGCGCAGGGCGAGCTGACCGGCATCCTGCTGGTGCGCGCCCTGCTCGAAAGCCGGGGCAACCCGCGCAAGAAGATTCTGATTCCCGATTCGGCCCACGGCACCAATCCGGCTACCGCCGCCATCGCCGGTTACGCCATCGAAAACATTCGTTCGAGCGAAACCGGCGTGCTGGACGTGGGCGCGCTGGAGCGCATCGTCGACCAGGACGTGGCCGCGTTGATGGTGACCAACCCGAATACGCTCGGCGTCTTCGAAGAGAACATCGTCCACGCTGCCGAAATCCTGCATGCCAAAGGCGCCATGTTGTACATGGACGGCGCCAACATGAACGCGCTGGTGGGTGTGGCGCGTCCGGGGGATTTCGGCGTCGACGTGCTCCAACTCAACCTGCACAAGACTTTCTCCACGCCCCATGGCGGCGGCGGGCCGGGCGCGGGACCGGTCGCGGTGAAAAGCCACCTGGAGCCGTTTCTGCCAGCCCCGCGCCTCCAGCGCTCCGGCGGCCAGCTCCACTTCGATTACGACCGCAAGCAGGCCATCGGCCGGGTGCGCGCCTTCTATGGCAACTTCGGCGTGCTCGTGCGGGCGCTCGCCTACATCCTCGCCCACGGAGGCCCGGGATTGCGCAATGCGACGCTGGACGCGGTGATGAACGCCGTCTATATTCGCAAGAAGCTGGAACCGTATTTCGATCTTCCGTATCCCTCGCCCAACATGCACGAGGTGGTGTTCAGCGACGACCGGCAGGCCAAACTGGGCGTCCGCACCGGCGACCTGGCCAAGCGGCTGATCGATTACGGCTTCCATCCCTACACCGTCAGCTTCCCGCTGATCGTTCACGGCGCGCTCATGATCGAGCCCACCGAAACCGAGAGCAAAGACGAGATCGACCTGTTTGTGGAGGCCATGATCTCCATCGCCCGCGAAGTCGAGACCGATCCGCAGTTGGTCAAGACCGCCCCACATTTGACCCGCATCGGCCGCGTCGACGAGGTCGCCGCCGCGCGCAAGCCCGTGCTCAAGTGGACGCCCGACTCGTAGCGCCGGCGATCTTGTCGCCGGTGTTTTTTCAGTGGGGCAGGCGCTTTCGCCTGCCGCGTAAGCTCCATCCCGAGGGCGCCTGACCAATGCCGTCTCGCCGCAGCCTACTCCTGATCCTCGCCTTCGCCATCCTGATTCGCCTGCCGTTTCTGAACCAGGCGATCCAGGGCGACGACGATATCTACCTCACCGAAGGAGCCCACGCGCAGATTGAGCCCTGGCACCCGCTGCACACGACCTACGTATTTCGCGGCGAGCCAGTGGACCTGCGCGGGCATCCGCACCCGCCGCTGGATGGTTGGGTGTTGGGTGCCCTGATCGCGCTTTTCGGCGGCGTCAACGAAGTCGGGTTTCACGCCGTCTACATCGGCTTCACCTTGCTGGCGGCGGTGGCCATGTGGTCGCTGGCACGGCGATTTTCACCCCGGCCGGCATGGGCAACCCTGCTGTTGCTGGCAACTCCGGTCTTCGTGGTGAACGGCAATTCGCTCGAAGCCGATCTGCCCTTCGTCGCGCTGTGGATGGCCGCCATGGCGCTGTTCTGCGCCGGCCGCCGTTTCTGGGCCGCCGTCGCCATGGCGCTGGCGGCGCTCACCTCTTATCAGGTGGTCCTGATCGTTCCGATCCTGGCCTCGTGGCTGCTCCTCAAAGGTGGGGTGGGCCCCCTGGTCCGCGCGCGACCCCCCGGTCGCGCGCTTGCTTGCCTTGCCGCACCCGTACTCGCCCTCGTCGCCTGGCAGCTCTTCGAGCGCTGGGGAACCGGCGCCTGGCCCCTGGCGGTTTCGCTTGGCTATCAGAAGTCTTACCAGACTGCCGGTCATAAACTGACGAGCGCACTGACGCTGGCCGTCCACGCCCTGTTTCTGGCTGGCCCGCTTCTCACTCCCTTAGCCATCGTGGCCGCCTGGCGGCGCCGGCACGACCGCGACACCCAATTCCTGTTGGCTTGGATCGGAATTTTCTTCGCCGGCTCGGCGGTGATTTTTTTCGCCGGCTCCGCGCGCTACCTGCTGCCGATGGCGGCGCCGGTTGCGATCCTGGCATCGTGGAGTTTCAGTTCCATTCGCTCGCCGTACCTCCGAATCCTCACCCTGGCTGGCTTTGCCTCCCAACTCGTCCTGGGACTCGGCCTTGCTGTGGTGAACTACCAGCACTGGGACGGCTATCGGCAATTCGCCGCGAACCTTCCCATGGGGCGCCGCACCTGGGTGAACGGCGAATGGGGCCTGCGCTATTACGTGGAGCGACGCGGCGGCCTGGCGCTGACCAAAGACCAGCCGGTTCAACCCGGCGAAGTCGTGGTATCGAGCGACCTCAGCCGCGCCGTCGAAGTTCATGCGCCACTCACACCCCTGGTTAGAACCCTCGAAATCCGCCCCGCCATTCCGCTGCGGTTGATCGGGCTCGACAGCCATTCGGGCTACTCCACCGCCTCGCTCGGTTTCTGGCCGTTCGGCATTTCGAACGGAGCGATCGACCGCGTTCGCGCCGAAGCGGTAGGGGAACGCCACGTGACGCGCGAATATCTGACCCTGGCCGCACCCGATTCCAGCGAGCAAGTAGTGAGCGGGGTTTACGCGGATCATTGGATGGCGCGAACTGCCATGGTGCTGCTCAAGAATCCGCCCGAGCCTCGCGGCCTGACCGTGGAATTCTATCTGCCGCCGCAAGCCAGCGCCCGGCGCGTGGAATTGCTGCTCGATGGAAAATCGGTGGCCCGGGGAAACTACTCCAAAGACGGGGTTTACACTCTGGCCGCTGCCGGCCCCCTACGCGGAGCGGGCGCCGCCGCCGAGGCGGAAGTGGAGGTGGACTCCACTTTCTTCGCACCCGGCGACCAGCGCCCGCTCGGAGTCGTGCTGTTAGGTATCGGCTTCCGTTAAAGCCGGACTGCTTACCGGCGACCGTAGCCTCGATAATAACGCCCGCCGGCGGTGAGGCGCGCTCCACCGTAAACCGGGCCCCCATAGGGACGAGCCCAGTAGCCGGCATGCCACGCCCTGCCCGGTCCGTAGAAGCCGGCGGCCCAAGAGTAACCCGGTCCCGGATACGGCGCCACATAGGCAGGGCCATAAGCGGGATACACCGGTGCAACCGGAGGTGCGTAGGCGACCACCGGAGCCGGAACGCCAACGCCAACTCCGAAGTAGAACCGCGGTCCCGCGAACGCCGCGCTGCCCGCCAAAAGCATCAGAGCCATCAATCTGGTCTTCATTTTCTTTTTCCTCCTTCAGCCGCCTGGCGGCTTACGCTCTCTTATGAAGCAAGCCGCGTGCCAAAACTTAAGTTATTGAAAACCAATTACTTATTAGTAGATTAAGATTTGTTTTGGCCGAACTCCACCGGAGTTGGTGGTTTTGGAGCGCTTCATGCCAGCTCGCGCTTTAGCACTTCCTCTTTCGACACGCTGAACATTTCGCGGACAGAGTTGCCCATGCGTGCCGCGTCCGTGTAGCCCGGTACGTAGGGGGCTGGTGGGGTTTCGTTCTTAATGCCCCGGTTCCGTCTTCTTTTCAGCGGACTCGGCTGTTTGAGTTTCCGATGGAGGCGTTGAGGGAGTTTGTTGCGGTTCGGTGTCAAAAGGCAAATTCTGCTGCTCGGTAGGAGGCAGGGGGAGATGCATGAGGTTACAAAATTTGATATTCAACGATAATCTCTGTAGCGATCTACCGACAACAACATGAACTCAGTTAAGGCAGGAGACGGAAGAATGATTTTGTCTCTACGCTCACTGATTGTCTGGACAAGAAAATCAACCCGATCCTGTGCGCGGTCAACCACGGGCTTACCTTTGGCGTCACGCGGAACTCGCGCGCGGTCGTCAATCAGAATATAAATAAAGCCAGCGTCGAATAGGCCTATCACTGTTTACGCGGCTCTCCGTTCTTGATTTTCTGTAACTCGTTATATGGGTCGCTAAGGCCCTTCCAACCAGCCGGTATGGCGCGGAGCTCACTAATAACTTGGGCGAAGCTTGTATCGTCCAAAACCTCGTGGTGAGAAATCTGAAAATCGTCCACCCTCCATACGCCCTCATCTGTTCGGTACCACCGGCCGGAGCCGTGAATGCGCACCACAGGGTCAAACATATCGCGGGCCAGTTTTCTAGCTACATCCCTTGAGGCTCGACACAGATATACGAAACCGTCGACGTCCTGAACTTCAACTGAGACCGGATCTTGCTTGCCTCCAATCCGAATAATCTTCCCCTGAAGCGAACCAGCCCTTACAAAGTTTGGGACTGGCGGCGCGATGGCGAGTGGCTTCTCGACCGGGATCTCAATCACCTTGCTGTTAGTGGAGTCCAGCAGCGTGGCACGTTTCGCGCGATTGATGCCCAAACGCCTGGATATCCGTTCTCGCGCGCGAATGGCGTCTTCCGGGGCGTCTCCGGTTCGCAACAGGAATCCACGTGTTTTCACGTCGATCTCGCGCTCTGCTGGTACCTTTGCTCTCATCGTTAGACTACCCCGCCTAATGCTGTGGTACTTGGGCGTCGCGTCCTTGCCCAAGAGGTCGGCGAAGTCGGCCAAGTACTGGCCGACGTCTTCTAACGAGAGATTCTCAATGTTCACACCTTGGATGTGAAGCGTAACAATCCGAGATTGCGAGTCCACTTGACTGCTCATGCCGCCTCCGTTAGGATGGGTTCTGGCGGCAGTTGTTTGGACGCACGACGACAGCGATGTCTGCGTACGGCTTTCGCACCGTCGTACGACATGGGCTCGGTTGAATCGGCCATCATTCGGAAACGCCGTGACCCGCACTCACGGTTTTCTCCAGTCGTCGTCTTCTTCTTAACCCCAGACATGGTATCACCATCGGCCCGGCTTTCGGGGCCTCTCTTTGGATTACAACACCGGTTCCGAAGGATCGCCCCTCTTGCCAGTCAGTTCCCTATCCATAATGCGCCTGCCGACAATCTTCCGAACGAGGTAGCCCCGGAATCGCCGATTTCGTCAAGTATACAATCGCCGAAGCTTTTCCTTCAGCTCTCCCACACCCGCTTCGGCACGCCTTGATCGCGGTCCTTCACGCGGTCGTACAGGTAGAAGGTGGAAACCGTGCCCAGCGCTTCGTTGTAGTAGTTCTGCTGCCCCAGTGTTTCGTGCAAGTCTTCCTCAAATGCGTGAAGGGCTTTGAGCTCCACCGCCGTTGCCGGTTTCTGCTGGCCCGCCGGCGTCCGGAAAAATTTCTGGTAACCGCCATCCACCAGCGCGCCGATCTCGGACCCCATCTCGATTCCCGCCCGCGACGCCGCATGCGCCAATCCGGACTCGTCCCTGAGATCGACCGCGCAGCCATCGCGCGAAACGCGGGTGACCGCACCCTCGGCCGCTACCGTAAATCCGGCTTGGCGCAATTGCTCCAGCCGTTCGGAAAAGGTCGGAATCTTGGGCGTCTCTCGGCGAAAGAACATCCTTTTATTATACGGGCTCAAATTTCGGTAGTGGGTTAGCTTGAAAACTCCATGCTGCTTCCAAGGCCAGAGGCGGGGCCCCCAACGGTTTTCGGCGGCGGGACGGGCGTTTTGGGCAATTTAGCCTTGGCTGCGCCGCGCCCGAATCATCGAACAATGGACGTTCTACACTAAAGGAAAATGGAGCAGGGATTAGTTCGCCACGCGCGCAGGATTGGGCTGTTAGCCGTCCTATCGGCGCTTCCGGCCACCGCCGCGGCCTCCAGCCCGAGCAGCACGATCGCATACTTACCCAACGTGCAGATAAACGCCGCAAAGGTGGATGCTTCGGGCAATATCTATCTTGCGGGCCAGACTACCACCAGTGCCGGCTCGTATGCGGCCTACATCGCCAAGCTGAGTTCGGATGGCACGACGACCCTTTACGCAGTCACTATCGGCGGCAGCGGCTCCAGTACCAGCGCCGCCACGGTTTTGGACATCGATTCCGCCGGAGCTGTGTACGTGGCTGGAACAACCACAGCCGGCGATTTCCCTGTCAGCGCCGGCGCCGTTCAATCCCCCGGAGCCACAGCCTTCGCGGCCAAACTGGACGCAAAGGGAAACATTCTCTACTCCGCGCTGATCGGCGGGAATGCGAACACCGATCCGCATTCAGTCGTGGTGAATAGCAAGGGAGAGTTTGTGGTCTCGGGACAGTTAACGACGGGCGCTCCTCCGTCGGCGGCGCTGGCGCTCTTCCTTCTGAAGTTGAGCGCGAACGGGACCCAGGTCGTCGCAGGACCGCAAGGCATAGGCGGGCTGGTGGCGGCCGACGCTCAAGACAACATCTATGTGGCCGGAGTGCCGCCCGGCGGATCGAACGAGCCGTTGGCCACGCCGGGAGCGTTCCAAGGAATGCCGACCGTTTCTTATTGTGGCTGCCCGTTTTTCGGCTTCCCCTGCGGGAGCGACCAATTCGTGGCAAGCCTCACTGGAGACTTGAGTCGAACCCGCTTCCTGACTTACGTCACGGCAAAATACGGCGCCGTGCCTGCGTACATTGGCGTGGATGCGCAGGGCAACGTCTTGATCGCCGGCACAACCAGCGCGCCCGGTTACCCGACGACTCCCGCATCCTACCAGCCAAACTATACGGCCGCGAGCGGAACGGTGTTAACCTGCGGCCCGCCCATTCCCGTGGAGTACACCTCTTCCAGCGGCTATGTGACCCTCGTAAAGGCGGATGGATCGGGGCTGATCTTTTCGACTTTTTTCAGCGGCAGCAAGAGCGATAGCCTCAGGTTCGCCGCCTTGACCGGCGCGGGGATATATCTTGCCGGGCAGGCTGGTTCCGTGGATTTGCCGGGGTTCGACGGCGCCGTCCCGTCTCAATGCGCCCCAGTCGGCTTCGTGACTCGTATGGCGCTGGATGGCTCGGCCATATCATCAAGCCGCACGCCGCCCGGAACTCCCGTGGCATACGATTCCACAACCGGAACGCTGCTGCTGGCCTCCGGCAACGACCTGCTCCGTTTCGACCCTTCCAAGGCCACCCCAATCGCCTGTGTGCTTGACGCAGCCGATAGCAGTCCAGTAACGGCGGTCGCACCGGGAGAACTGCTGGCAATGTTTGGGCGTTTCCTATATTTCGGGAGCAACCCGTACACAGCCACGATAAACCCCATCAATGGATCGTTTCCCGTAAAGTTCGAAGGGCTTGGCATCGTGGCCAACCAGACTCCCGCGCCGTTGCTCTACGTCTCCGAGCAGCAAGTCAACTTCCAGGTGCCATATGAAATCGCAGGCAGTCCGCAGACGAACTTGACCCTGACGTACTCCGCCGTCAACGGGAACAGTGTTTCCGACTCTAGAACGCTCGGAGTGGCCGCAAGCAATCCGGTCGCGTTTCTTTCCCAGCCGTCAATCGTCAATCAGACTTTTCCACTGACGCTCAACACCGACGGAACCGTCAATTCCCAAACCAATCCGGCGGCCGCGGGGTCCGTCGTCACCATCTTCATCGACGGCCTGGGGCTCACCAGTCCTCCGCCCATCACGGGCTTGGTCAGTACGAGTCCCGTGGCTCCGCTGAGCTTACCGCTGGCGGTCACGCCGTATTGCAGCGGCACATACTGTAGCCCCGCGCCTACCTTTGTTTCCGCGGGCTCGGCGGCCGGCTCGATTTCCGGTGTCACCCAAGTTCAATTGCGTGCCCCAGCCAACCCGTATACTGGGGGCGCACTCCCGACCATATTCTCGCTGTCGGCGGGTTCCACTCCCGTACGCGATATGAATTTGTCGTTCTGGGTGGAATAACCTTCCCGACCGACAGCAAGAGGCCCGTGCTTGAGGCATCCGGTGAGCGCAACGCGCGGAGCCGATCGGCCAGTTGACAGACCGTGGAATCCACAGGGACCCAGCGTTCCGTCTCGAGCTTGGCCAGCGGCACATGGCGGCTTCATGAAGCGGCGCCGGGCCTCCTGCTGAGCGGCCCCAAAAACATCCACAAAATAGCAGCACAGATCAGCGGCATGAGGCCGAACCCGAAGAACACCGGCGTGTAGGAGAAATGGTCCACCGCCCAGCCGGTGATCAACGTGGTGAGCATGCCGCCGAAACCCGAGCCCATGCTGGCGATTCCCCAAATCGACGCCACGGCGTTCGGCGGATAAACGTCCGCCGGCATGGATAGCATGTTGGCCAATGCTCCGGTGTAGCCCAGCATGGCGAGCGACACCAGCGCGATCGAAACCCACGCATCGTCCACCAGCACCGCCGGAATTGCCGAAGCCATCAACACGGCGAAGAAGGTTACCCCCGTCTTTCGGGCGGCCGTCAGCGGCCATCCCCGCCGCAGCAGGTAGCCCGAGAACCAGCCGCCGGCGTAGTTCCCCAAACCGGCCACCAGGAACGGAATCCACGAGTATTTTCCGATCGCCGCCATATCGAAATGGCGCGCGTGCTTCAGGTACTCGGGAAACCAGAAGATGTAAAAATACCAGACCGGGTCCATGAAGATTTTGGAGATGGTGAGGCTCACCACGAAGCGCGAACGCAGCAGTTGCCGCGCCGGAACGGGCCGTGCGGCCTCGGCGTCCGCGCCCTCCGGCGTACGGTAGATGGGCCACCAGAACGCCAGCCAGAGGAAGCCGAGAGAGCCGACCGCTACGAAGGCCGCCGGCCATCCGAACGTCAACAGGATGAAGGCCACCGCCGGCGGAGCCAGAATCGCCCCCGCCGCCGACCCGCTGTTGAAAATGCCCGACGCCAGCGCGCGCTCCCGTTCCGGGAACCACTCCGCCACCACTTTCACTCCGCCGGGCCAGTTGCCGGCCTCCCCCATTCCGAGCAGAAAACGCGCCGCCCCGAGGCTGATCGCCCCGCGCGCAAACGCGTGCAGCACCGCCGCCGCCGACCACCACGCGATCGACAGCGCGTAGCCGAGGCGCGTTCCCAGCCGGTCGATCACCGGGCCGGAAACCCCGTTCATGACGGTGTAGGCCAGCATGAACGCGAACACCACCCGCGAGTATTCCGTGTTGCTCATGTGGAATTGCTCGCGCAGCAGCGGCGCGGCCACCGATAAGGTCTGCCGGTCCATATAGTTGATCGCCGTGGCCCAGAAAGCGAACCCGATCATGAGCCACCGGCGGGGTGAGGGGTTCATGCCGGCTCCGCCGCCCGGTGAGCCGTTGACCAGGAGGTGGGACAGACGATCGTTTGCTGTCGTCTGTCAGGCTGCCGCGGTCTGGCGAGGGCCCGACAGACCACAAGAAACGATGGTCTGTCCCACCCAGCTTGGAGCCCCTCGCTGTTTTTCAGCAAAGACATCGGCACCACTATAACGAAAACGCGGCTTGAGGCGGAGCGCATCGCGGCCGAACGGGCGCCCGGCCCTTGGTAATAGAATGGTGAGGTATGAATTTACGAACCACCCGCCGCTCGTTTCTCGGGTGCGCCGGGGCCGCCGGCGTGGGCGCGCTAGCCGCCGTCTCTCCCGCTTCCGCTAAGATTGAGACTACTCCTTACGGCATCAAACTGGGCATCGCCACCTACACCTTTCGCAATTTCGATCGCGCCAAGGCGATCGAGATGCTGCACCAGGTCCACGCCACCTGGATCAGCATCAAAGACACCGACCAGCAGCTTTCGCACAAAGCGTCGCTGGCGGAAACCGCCGCCGCGCGCCGCGAGTTCGACGACGCCGGCTTTAAGGTGATGAGCGCCGGCAACGTCAATATGACCCAGGGCAAGACCGTGGAAGAACTGCGCCCCATCTTCGAATGGGCCAAAGCCGCGCGCCTGCCCATGATGGTCTGCGCCCCTACCCACGACAATCTCCGCGCCGTGGAAGCCCTGGTCAAGGAATATGACATCCGCATCGCCATCCACAACCATGGACCGGAGGACAAGCACTTTCCCACTCCGCAATCGGTGCTGGAGGCGGTGCGCCCGCTCGATCGCCGTTGCGGCCTCTGCATGGACGTCGGCCATACCGAACGCGCCGGTGTCGACCCGGTCAAGACCATCCCCGAAGCCGGCGACCGGCTCTTCGACATGCACGTCAAGGATCTTGCCGATTTCACCAGCAAGGAGTCTCAGGTGGATGTCGGCGACGGCATCATTGCCTTCCCTCAGCTTTTCCGGCAGCTCCATAAGGCGGATTACCAGGGTTGCGTGAACCTGGAATACGAAATCCATGGCGACGACCCCTTACCGGGGGTACAGCGCTCCATGAGCTACATGCGCGGCGTGCTGGCCGGCCTGGCCGTCTGATTCCGAACCGTTATGCACCAACTTTCCTTGGGAGTGAAAGGCGAAGACCGGGTGGCGGTGACCGGCGAAAATGCCATTAGTTTTCTGGGGCATGAGGGCGCGCGCGTGCTCTCCACACCTAACATGATCGGCTACATGGAGCGCACCTGCCGCGATACGGCGCTGCCCCTGCTCGAACAGGGCTACGACACCGTCGGTACCCATGTCGACGTCAAACATCTGGCGGCCGCGCCCATCGGCACGACGGTGCGGTTCCAGGTGGAAATCGTGGGCATCGAGGAGCGCCGCGTGCGTTTTCGCGTCGAAGCCTGGCGCGAGCTGGAAAAAATCGGCGAAGGCACCCACGAGCGCGGCATCGTCCACGTTGCCCGGTTCGCCGCCCGCCTGGCGGAAAAGCACCGATAAAAGACCTGAGACGATTCCGCTGCCCGCGCGACTAATGGCTAGACAGAGTTAGCAAGTGTCCTCCTCCCGGAGCGGAATAACATGGGTCTGCTCCGGGGCTCTTTTTCTTTGCCTCCCGCCATGCCGCGTTACACTTTCTGGTGACATGCCGCGATGGCTCAATCTACCCAACGCCTTTACCGCTTTGCGCATCCTGCTGGCGCCGCTGGTGATCGTGGCTGTGCTTCAGGGGCGCCACTGGCAGGCGCTGGAATGGTTTCTGGTTGCGGCCGTCACCGACGTTGTCGACGGCGCCCTGGCGCGCCGCCTGGACAAGCCCACCGCCATCGGCGCCTATTTCGATCCGATTGCCGACAAGTGCCTGCTCAGCGGCGTGTTCCTGGCCCTGGGTTGGTCCCGCATGGTTCCACGCTGGATGGTGGCCATCGTGCTCGGCCGCGATCTCTATATTCTGCTGGCGGCGTCGGCCTGCCTGCTGTGGACGCCACTGCGCAAGTTCCCGCCCAGCCTATTGGGAAAGGCCTCCACCTTTATGCAGATCTCGACCGTGGTGGCTTGGCTGGTGCGGGATGCCTACGGCACCGCCCCGCTGGTTGCCGCCGCCGATATTCTGATGTGGTTCGCCGTCGCGCTGGCGTTCGCCAGCGGTTTCGAGTACACCATTCGCGGCGTGCGTCTGCTGCGCGCCGCTCCGCCGAAGGGCAGAGCGGTTTAGACAAGGGTTGTGCGTAGCACCACCGAATCCGGTTACCATGGAGGCAGATGGGGCGTAGCGGAGAGGAACGAGCACGGAACGGGACGCCCGCGGCGCTAGAAAGTGTGTCGAAAATGGGGAATAGCAACGGGTCGCCGTGGGGCATCCGGCCTGAGGAACAGCGCGGCATTTATGCCCTGGTCACCTACATTCCCGGGCCTCTGGGAAAGTTCCTCGACGATTTACGGCTCGAATTGATGCCCGGCTGTACGCCGCACGCGCACGTCAGCCTGCTGCCGCCCCGTCCGGTCGATGCCGGCTGGCAGGTTGCCTCCGAGCACGCGCGTTCGCTGCTGGAACAATCCGGGCCTTTCGAGGTCGAGTTCACCCGTCCCGCCGTTTTTCCGGTCACCGGCGTGATCTATCTCGAGGTGGGCGAAGGCGAGGAGCGCCTGCGAAGCCTCCACCGATCCCTCAACGCGGGCGCGGTGGCTTTCGGCGAGCCGTTCCCGTACCATCCCCACGCCACTCTGGCCCAAGGGGTTACGCCCGAACGAGTGGATGAGTTGCACCAATTTGCCGCCCGCCGCTGGAATGGCTTCGCCGGGCCGCACAGCTTTCGCGTCGACCACGCCGTCTTCGTTCAAAACCTCAACGGCGATACCTGGGTCGATCTGGCTACTCTCCGGATGGGCCCGGTCCCAGCGAATTTCTGAGGCATTTTCCCAACGCCGCACTAATCTTAAGCAACGCTTCCGACGATCTGTTTTCCAGGAGGCGTGGTTTTAGCCAAGATGATGCCGGTACATACCGTTGTGGTTTGCGACTCTCAGCCAGTTGCCATGGAAGGGCTGTGCAGTCTTCTGCGGGGAGTCGATGGGTATAGTGTGGTAGCCGCGGGCACCAGCTTGACCGAAGGCATGGAGGCCGTTCGCAGCTTGCACCCGTGCCTCTGGATAATGGACAAATCCTTCGGTATCCGGCGCATCCTGGAGTGCCTGGAGCTTTCCCGCGATTTCGAAACGCGCCCCGCCGTGGTAGTCTGGGGCGACCCGCTATCTCCCGCCGAATCGCTGCGCTTCCTCCAGGCCGGTGCCAGCGGCGTGGTCCGCAAAACCGCCGCCCTGAAGGATCTCCTCTCCTGCTTTCAATCGGTTGCCGGCGGCAACTCCTGGATGGAAGACGACCTGCAAGGGGTTCCCATGCGCCCCGCCTGGGCTTCCCGCGTGCCTCTCACCCACCGCGAGGCCGAAATCATGGAACGGCTGGAGCACGGCTTGCGAAATCGGGATATTGCCTCCGACCTCGGCATTCGCATCGGAACCGTGAAAATTCACATCAAGCACATTTTCGAAAAAACCGGTATCCGCGGCCGCTACGGTATCGCCATCTCCAGCCTGAGAGAAAGAGGTTCGCTCCCCGAAGCCCGCGCGGTCTAATTACGATTGCGTAATTCCGAACCTGAGTCCTAAGCACACAGCCCTTCGTCACCCCAGGCTCGCCATCGCCGGGGACGACACACCCAGCGTCCCTCTGGCGCGCTCGATTTCCTCTATCGGGCTGGTGCCGAACAGACGCTTGAACTCGCGGCTGAATTGGGATGAGCTTTCGTACCCAACCCGCTCGGCGGCAATGCCCGCGCGAAGACCTTCGTAGACCATCAACATCCGCGCTTTGTGCAGGCGGATGGTCTTCAGATACTGCAGCGGCGATGTGGACGTAACCGCTTTGAAGTTCTGGTGAAACGCCGACGGGCTCATACCCGCCGCTTCCGCCAGTTCTTCCACGCTCAGGTTGCGCGCGTACTCGGCGTGGATACGCTGAAGCGCGCGGTTCACCTGGCCGAAGCGGCTGTGCAGCGCCGCGGCCGCACGCAGCGCGCCGCCTTGTTCCCCGCACAGCACGCGGTAGGTCAGTTCCCGAACCGTCTGCGGTCCCAGGATTTTGGCTTCCGCCGCGTCGGTCAGGCACTCCAGCAGCCGCACCGTGGTTTCCGTCAGCCTGGCGTCCAGCCGCGTCGAATAGATGCCTTCCGGTATGGCCGCCGCGGCCGCACGGTGCGCTCCATCCATTTTCATGAGCAACTCGGCCAGAACCGCCAGGTCGACCCGGATCGACACCGCCAGCATCGGCCGTTCGGGGCTGGCTTCGGTTTCGCACTCGAAGGGAAGCGGCACGCTCAAAACCAGGTAGTTGTGCGCATCGTAGGTGTACACCTGGTCGCCCAGATAACCCCGCTTGCGCCCTTGCCCCACGATGACAATCCCAGGCTCGTAGAGCACCGGCATGCGGGGCATCGGCTGGCTGACGCGCATCAGCGTCACCCCGTCCAACGCCGTCGGGTGTATCCCTTCCCGGACCGCCAGCGCGCCCAGCAGGGCCGTCATTCGCCGGTTGATTTCGGGCAGTTCCGGCATCGAGGGAGGCATTGCGCCCGCTCGCGTCATCAACAGAAATGTAGCATAGCCAAGTCTGTATTTAGCATGACAATCGTACAGATTGTAGAATTAGGCAAATCTTCTGGAGATTTCCCTATTGAGGAAAGGCGCGATTCGAGGTCTCATGAAGGGGAAGGAACCTCGCTCGATGAGCCGGGTTCCATCCCCAAAAAAGGAGCACGCTATTATGTCTGCAAGCACGGAATCTCTGGTGGCATCCTCCGCCGCCACGACCGCCAAAGCCTGGGCGGCTCAAAGCGCCACCTCGGCGCTGGCGCCTTTTTCCATCGAGCGCCGCGAACCGCTCGCGAGCGATGTGGTCATCGACATTCTCTACTGCGGTGTCTGCCACTCCGACCTGCATCAGGTCCGCGACGAATGGCACAATTCCATTTATCCCCTCGTGCCCGGCCACGAAATCGTCGGCCGCGTGGTGAAGACGGGCCGCGGCGTCACTCGATTCAAAGAAGGCGACCTCGCCGCCGTTGGCTGCATGGTGGATTCCTGCCGCGTCTGCCCCAGTTGCCGCGCCGGGCTGGAGCAGTACTGCGAGCACTCTCCCACTTTCACCTATAACTCGGAGGACAAGCACCTCGGCGGCCCCACCTTCGGCGGCTACGCCGAAAGCATCGTGGTCGACGAGGCCTTCACTCTCAAGATTTCTCCTGGCGCCGATCTGGCCGCCACCGCGCCGCTGCTTTGCGCCGGAATCACCACCTATTCGCCGCTGCGCCACTGGAAGGTGGGACCGGGCCAGAAGGTCGGCATTGTCGGACTCGGCGGCCTGGGCCACATGGGCGTGAAACTCGCCCATGCCTTCGGCGCGCACGTGGTCCTGTTCACCACGTCTCCGGCAAAAGTGGCCGACGGACTGCGGCTCGGCGCCGATGAAGTGGTGGTCTCGAAAAACGCCGACGAAATGCGCCGGCACGCCTCCAGCTTCGACTTCATACTCGATGCCGTATCGGCCAACCACGACATCAACGCCTATCTCAGTCTTATCAAGCTCGACGGCACTCTGACTCTCGTCGGCGTACCGGAAGCGCCCCTGCCCGTGGCCGCGTTCAACCT
The DNA here is from genome assembly GCA_003164035.1 of Bryobacterales bacterium. GTDB lineage: Bacteria > Acidobacteriota > Terriglobia > Bryobacterales > Bryobacteraceae > JBEKYD01. The sequence goes on from PLRS01000059.1 coordinate 16,282, forward strand.
GCTCATCGGGCGCCGCCAGTTTGCCGGTTCCTGCATCGGCGGCATCGCCGAAACCCAGGAAATGCTCGATTTCTGCGCCGAACACAACATCGTCAGCGACGTCGAAATCATCGGCATCGGGCAGATCGACGAAGCCTACCAGCGCCTCGTGAAAGGCGACGTGAAATACCGCTTCGTCATCGACATGGCATCGCTCAAAGGGTAATAGCATACAACCATGGAAAAACGAAAACTTGGATCGCAAGGCGCAATCGTCTCCCGGATGGGACTCGGTTGCATGGGAATGAGCGAGTTCTACGGCCCGCGTAACGATGAAGAGTCGGCCGCCACGATACTGCGGGCGCTGGACCTGGGAATCGGCTTTCTCGACACAGCCGATATGTATGGAATCGGCGACAACGAAGAGTTGGTGGGCAAGACCATTCGCGGCCGGCGGGAAAGTGTCTTTCTGGCCACCAAGTTCGCTAACGTCCGCCGCAAGGACGACCCGGCGTTGTGGGAGCTCAGCGGCAAGCCGGACTACGTGAAGGCGGCCTGCGACGCTTCGCTGAAGCGGTTGGGCGTGGACCACATCGACTTGTACTACCAGCATCGCGTCGATCCGCAGACTCCGATCGAGGACACCGTGGGCGCCATGGCGGAACTGGTAAAGGCGGGCAAGGTGAAATACCTGGGCCTGTCGGAAGCGTCGCCGGCAACCATCCGCCGCGCGCACAAAGTGCATCCGATTACGGCGCTGCAGACGGAGTATTCGCTGTGGGAACGGCACGTGGAAGCGGAGATTCTGCCCACGGTTCGCGAGTTGGGGATCGGGTTTGTGCCCTACAGTCCGCTGGGCCGCGGGTTCCTCACCGGCACCATCGCCAAACCCAGCGATCTATCGAGCCAGGATTTTCGCACCCTCCGCTATCCGCGCCTTGCCGGGGAAGCCTTCGATAAGAATCTCGTGCTGGTGGAACGGGTGCGGGCCATCGCCGGCCGCAAAGGCGTCAAGGCCGGCCAATTGGCGCTGGCCTGGGTGCTGGCCCAGGGCGACGACGTGGTGCCGATTCCGGGAACCAAACGCCGAACCTATCTGGAAGAGAACGCAGCCGCGGCGGACATCCAGTTGACTGCCGAAGAGATTGCCGAATTGGAGGCCGCCGTCCCGCGGGATGAGGTCGCAGGCGACCGGTACATTCCATCCGCGATGAAGGTGATCGACCGCTGAGTCCAACTTTGTGGCAGGATGGCATCCTAATGCCGCATAGTATTCCAGCCAACGCCCGCCTGCGCAAGTTGTGGGGCGGGCAATTTTGCCCGCAGCCGCCTTTCTAGGCGGCTCTTTCGAGGTGCAGCGAGTCTTCCTGCCGGGCGAGAGCCGGCTAAAAGCCGGCTGCAGCCAGAATTGGCTGCCCCACGATCAGTGCAGAACGTCGCCAAAGTGAAAACTATGCGGCATTAGGCA
>PLRS01000113.1 GCA_003164035.1 Bryobacterales bacterium
ACATGGGGCAGCGAGGATTCGAACCTAAATACAAGCGGTTTAGCTCTCCCGCACATCCGAGCGCCTAATGGAATGAATGCGACGCAATTTGGCTCCCCGGCATGGATTCGAACCACGATTCACGGCTCCAAAGGCCGCTGTCCTACCATTAGACGACCGGGGAATGGGCGCTCGGAATGAACCCGCGCCGGTTAGGTTAGCATACTTGCTCTAGTTGCCGCATGCTCGAGTCTTGTTCTTGTATAACGCAAGATGAGCCTGGGGAGTGGGCGTGTTTCTAGCGCAAGAATACCACTCGGTAAGTGAGGCGCAGTTGAGGGTCGTGGCCGGGATCATTGAGCTTGGCGCACTGGCAAGTCGGCTTGCCCCGTCGATGTCGCGCACACTCACCGGACCACCCAGATGGTTTGGGTTACGGTTGACGTGTCAGAGGGATTGCTCAAATAGACGCCGACCTGGTTTGTGCCCTCACCGGGCTGGATGGTGCCGAGGCGAAGGTTGAATTGAGTCACCCCGGCGACAATGCCAGGGGCCGCTCCTCCGTATAATACGGTTGGGGCGGACATAACCCCGTATGAAGCCGCCGAGCAATTCCCGCCACAACTGTCTTGGGCCGCGGTTGCGACCTCGCCATCCGCTAGCGGGGCGAAACCCGATTGCCACCCGGTGGCATAGAAAGTCACAATCGAGCCGGACCTGGCCGGGTTGGAAGATGAATTCAGCGTACCATCCTGATTCAAAGTTGCCGGAAAGGCCTGCGGCTCGGCGGCGGCGACCCAGACCGGATAATCGGCACTGGTGGTTGCGCCATTGGTGACGTGCACGGTTGCGGCGGCGCCGCTGGGGACCTCCATCGGCACGACGGCGTTGATCTGGTTGGCGGAAACGTAGAGCAGCGGCATCGCCGCGCCGCCGATCGAGACCTCGACGCCGCCCAGCGCTTTGGGATAAAAGCCGCCGGAGGGAACAGCCGTCACCGCCGTCGCCGGGCCGATGCCGGGGCCGAAGATCGAGATCACTTCGGCGGGCGAGAGGTGCGCGGTCATTTCGCCGCCGGCGGCGTTCTCAAATCCGAAGATCCCCATAGGAGCGCCGGCGTAGGGCGATATCACGGAAACGAAACCGTTCGCTCCCGCGACGTGGACCAGGCCAGCCGGATCGAGCGCGACCGACTGCGCCACAGTGCCCGCGGGATAGAGCGCCGAGTAAGTCAACTTAGATCCGGCCGCATTCACGCCGGCCACAAACTCCGGACCGGTGGACCATCCGTTGGTATTTGGCAGCGGGGTTGAAGAGGCATCGTCGGAAACCGCGGGCGCCCCGACGATTACGGCGCTAATGGTTATCAGTTCGTCCGATCCGGTGGCCCACACGTTTCCGAAGGCGTCGATGGCGATGGATTCGACCGACGTATCGATGCCGCCGAGATAAGTCGCCCAGACCATGGCGCTGGCATCGGGTTTGAGCTTGGCCAGGAAGCCGTCGGGCGAGCAGATATTGGGCGGGCCGCCGCCGGTGTAGACGGGCTGGAGAGAGCCGGAGGTGGTGGGGAAACTTGAATCGCAAGTCGAACCGGCAAGATACGCATTGCCGGCCGCGTCTACCGCGATCGCGTTGAGAGTATTGGCAGCGCTGGGGAAATTGGTGTTCGGACTTTCGGCCGAATCGATGTAGGTGAGATAGCTCAGCCCCGAGCCGGCCGCGTTAACTTTGGCGATAAACGCGCCCACGCCCTTGGATGAGAGCACCCCCTTTGTGGTAGGCAAATCGGTGGTATTGGTGTTGCCGGCGACGTACGCGTTGCCGGCCGCGTCGACGGCGATGCCGGCGCCCGAGGTGGTTAGGGTCAGCACCGGACACTCGGTTACAACCTGACAGAGCGGCGAGTTACCCACTAACGCACCGGAGTAGCGGATTTTGTCGCCGGCGGCGGAGATCGATGCCACGATCGCACCGTAGATCTGGGGCGACATGCTAACTTGGCCGAAGGGCATGCCGGCGGTATGCGGGAAATCCGAGGCGCTGGTGTGACCGGTGAGATAGAGATTCCCTTGACTATCGGTCGCGAGAGAAGTAATGGAGGTGGTGCCGAGTGTGCCGCCGAAGTAGGTGGAATAGAGAATGGTGCTGCCGTCGTTGCTGAGCTTGACGATGAATCCGGTTCCGTCGGTGTTGGGCTGGGTTTGGAGCGCCTTGCTCAAAGGAAAATCGTCCGACGAGGTGCTGCCGGCTATGTAGATGTTGCCCGTGGGGTCGAGCGCGATGGCGCTTCCCGAATCGCTGCCTTTGCCGGCGAAGGTGTCGGTGAATAAGACCTTGCCAGTGGGATCGAGCTTGGTGACGAAGACGTCGGTCTGTATCCACAAAAAGGCGCCGAGGCCGCTGACCGACACGGGCGTGCTGAACGGGTTGATGAACACGCCAGTGAGGGCATAGCCACCGAGATTCCGGCTGCCCACAACATAGGTATTGCCGGCGGAATCGGTCGTGATGGCCGAAATCTGGAAGGGGTATACGTCGCCGATTGAGGTCGAAAATTGACCGGCGATTGCGAGTGCCGCGGTCACGAAGAAGAGGACGAATCGCATGCGGTCATGATAACTCCTTGTAGCCGAATAAGTAGCACTCAGCGCGCCCGGCGGCCAGCTTCAGGTACGTTAGCGGAAACGCCGCGTACCATTGGGCCGCGTCCACCAGGTGGCGGATGGGCACGCGCTCGCCCACGCTATGCGCTAACTCTTCGTCGCCCGGCCCAAAGCCGATCGTCGGCACGCCCATCAGCCCCATCGTGGCGACGCCGTTGGTGCTGAAGCTCCACTGGCCCACCAGCGGCTCCCTGTCCCAGAGGCCGCGGAAGGTCGCAATCGCCGCCTGCGCCAGCGGGTGCGATTCCTCCAGCGCCCAGGTGGGGCCCGCGATAGATTCCCAGCTTGGTCGGCTCGGTGATCACCACGCAATCGGGACCGATGCCGTCTTCCTTCAAAATGTATTGCCAGCACAGGCCTTCGCAATCCTCCTCCTGCACGGACCCGACCACCCACAAGGTGTAATCGCCGCCCAGCCCGAGTTCGCGGATCAACTTGCCGGCGCAGATCAGGCTGGCCATGGCGCCGCGCTGGTCGCAGGTGCCGCGTCCGTAGATGGAGCCGTCTTCGACCTTGCCCCGGTGAGGGTCCCACGCCCACTCCTTGGGATCGCCCACGCCCACAGCATCGGTGTGGGCATCCATCGCGATCACGGTCTTGCCCGAACCGATCCGCCCCAGGATGTTGCCCATCGGGTCGACGCGCACTTCGTCGAAACCGGCCTTCTCCATCTCCCGCCGGATTCGGTCCACCACCGGCCCCTCCTGCCCGCTCTCCGCCGGAATGGCGACCAGCTCGCGCAGGAACGCGACCATCTCGCTTTCGTAGGACTGCGCCAGTGCGGCCAGCCTTTCGCGATTCGGAATCTCAACGGAAAGAACGCTCATAACGTTGCGAGGACCTCCTTTGCGGATTTCCTGGCGCTCCGGAGGAAACAGCGTAGCACCCCGCAGGCAGGCGCTTTCGCCTCCGCATCCCCCTTGCCGCCCCTTCACTCAAATATCGGCGCTACCCTCGCTAGCACCTCGTCCATGACCGCGTCCGGAATGTTTTCCAGCTTCTTGCCTCCGCGCGCGGCCAGATCGAGAGTGCGGGGCTGGTCGCACCGGACCACCCCCGTCGTTTTGGTTCCGGAGCCTGTCAGCGGCACGGCGAAACCCGCCGTCCGCGCGAAATCGCCGCCGCTCGTAATGGGGAGAATCACGGGGAGTTTCGTGATCCGGTTGAAAGCTTCTGCAGACACGATCAACACCGGACGCCGGCCTCTTTGCTCGTGTCCCGACGTAGGATCGAGACTGACCAGCCAGATTTCGCCGCGCCTCATTAGATGAGCTCACCGCCCACAGGCTTGCTATCCTGCCATTCCCGCTCGTCGGGGGAGCGAGGCGCCCTCGGGTCGCATTGGGCAAGCAACTCGTCCAGCGTGTACCGGCGCCGCGGCTGTGGTTCTACCACCAGACGGCCGCTTTCCACCGCCATGCCGACTTTGGCGCCCGCCTGCAAGCGGAGGATCTCCAGCAGCGCCGGCGGCACGGCCAGCATGACCGAGCCACCGACCTTGCGCAAATTGGTCGTGTGCATCGTACTTCGCCTCAAGTTATATTTTAGTATAACACAAGAGACGCCTGATTCCTCGACGAAGAGACCCGCCGCCAGGTGCTTAACCGATCTGGTGAAGTCCGTTCCCGGCAACCGCTCCCTTACGGTCGCGGCTCGGTAAGTGACTGAAAACACGCGGCACCCGTGACTGGGCCGCGACCGCCAGGGAGCGGTTGCCGCTCCTAAACTGCGAAATCCCCAGGTCCGCTAAGCACCCGCCGCCGCGCTATATTCGAAGCATGGGGTTGCGCGCCGCTGGCGTCTGGCTACTCGTTTCCGGCTTGGGGTTCGCGGCCTCCCGTCTCGAACCCGCCGAACGCCAGCGCAACATCGATTCCTTCGAATACGTCTGGAAAACCGTGCGCGACAAGCACTGGGACCCCAAGCTGAACGGGGTCGATTGGCAGGCCGTACACGATGAGCTGTTGCCGCGGGTGCGGAATGCCGCCGACGACGGCGAGGCCCGCGCGGCCATGAACGAGATGCTCGGCCGCCTGAAACAAACTCACTTTGAAGTGTTTCCGGCTGCCACCTACAACGAAATCGGCGTCGCGGAGAAGGCCGAAGGCGGCACCGGCCTTGAGGTCCGCGTCGTCGAGGGACACGCCTTGGTGACGCGCCTCACCGCCGCCTCGCCCGGCGAGCGCGCGGGCGTGCGGCCCGGATGGGAAATCCTCCGCATCGAAGGCCAGCCAGTCGCCGCCGCCCTCAAGGAGATTGCCCTCCGCTTTCAGGGCTCAACCGAAATTGGCCTGATGCAGGTGAGGGCGATCCTGGCGCGGCTCAATGGCGAAATCGGGAAAACCGTCGAAGTGGCCTTTCGGGACGGGCGAGGCGGCAAGCCAAAACTGGCGCTCGCTCGGGCCGAACCGCCGGGATTGCTGGCCCAGCTTGGAAATCTCCCGCCGTTGCACCTGGTGATCGAAGCCTACCGCGCCGCCCCGCGCGTCGGTTATCTCCGCTTCAATCTTTTCTTCGACCCGGAGGCGCTCATTCAAAAGACGCGGCAGTTGGTGGAAGACTGCCGCGAGTGCGACGGCTTCGTGATCGACCTGCGCGGCAATCCGGGCGGCCTGGGTGCGTTGGCTATGGGACTGGCGGGCTGGTTTCTGGACCGGCCCGGTCTGCGGCTGGGCCAGATGTTCCTGCGCGCCAGCAGCCTCCAATTCGTGGTTTTCCCCCGCCCCGAACCGTTCCGCGGGCCGCTGGGAGTGCTGGTCGACGGTTGCTCCGCTTCCACCTCGGAAATCTTTGCCGGCGGATTGCAGGATCTCGGGCGGGCACGCATCTTCGGCACGCGCACCGCCGGCGCCGCCCTGCCTTCCCTGTTCGAACGGCTCCCCAATGGCGACGGTTTTCAGTACGCCGTGGGCAATTACATCTCCGCCGGAGGGCAGCCGCTCGAAGGCCACGGCGTCACGCCGGACGAGGCGGTGGCGCCTTCGCGCGCCGCCCTTCTGGCCGGCCACGATCCGGTTCTGGACGCGGCCGTGAATTGGATCGATCAACGGAAAAAGTGAGGATACCGAATGAAACGCATCGCAATCGCCTGGCCGGCCGCTCTGGTGCTGGTCTCATTTACGGCCGCCATGCCGGCGCGCGCCGCCGACGATCTGCCCAAGGCCGAAACCATCCTCGATAAGTACGTCGAGGTCACCGGCGGCCTGGCCGCCTACAACAGCCACCACAACGAAATCGTTACCGGAACCATGGAGATCGCCAGCGCGCACATCAAGGGCAAGCTCACTTCCTATCATGCCGCACCGGTCAAGTATTACACCGAGGTCGACATCGAAGGGCTGGGCAAAATTCAGAAAGGGACCGACGGCACCGTCGCCTGGTCGCTTTCGGCCATGCAGGGCCCGCACCTGGAGGATGGCGATGAAAAGGCGATGGACTTGCGCACGGCGCGCTTCGCCGGTGAGGCCCATTGGCGCGACGATTACTCCAAGGTGGAAACGGTGGCGGCGGAAACCGTGAACGGCAAACAGTGCTACCGCGTCCTGCTGACGGCCAAGCAGGGCAGCCCTGTGACCGAGTATTACGACAAGCAGACAGGCTTGCTGGAGAAGCTTTCCACCACTGTCAAGACTCCCATGGGCGATTTGGATACCGAGATCATTGTCGGCGACTACCGTAAGGAGGGCCCCCTGCTGATGCCGCACGTGATGCATCAAACCGCCATGGGCCAGGAAATCGTGGTGACCTTTGAGACGGTGAAGTTCGATACCGACATTCCCAAGGACCGTTTCGATCCGCCGGCTGAAATCCAGGCTCTCCTGAACAAGAAGTGAGACGCGCCGCCCAGTTTCTTTGCTTCGCCCTGGCCCTCGCGGCCTTCGCCGATCCCCTGCCCCGCCTCTACCGGGTCGAACACTACGACGTGCGTATCGCTCTCGACCCGGCCGCCGGGCGCCTCACCGGCGATGCCGTGATCCGCTTTGAATCCGTAACCGAGAACCTGGTCAGCCTGGAGCTGGACGCCGGCGAACTCACGGTTCAATCGGTGGAGGAAGCCGGCAAGCCGGATTACTTCGAGCGCCAGGGCGAGCGCCTCATCGTGGTCCTGAACGCGCCGGCCAATCCCGGCGAACCCCGGGCGCTGGCGATCCGTTATTCGGCGGCCGGCTCCAAGGGCGTCGAGATTACCGCTGCCGGGGCCTCCGCCGGTTACTTCACCAGCCACTGGATGCCGGTGAACGACCGCATCGAGAACCCCGCCGCGCTCGCTCTTACCATTGCCGCGCCTCTCGCGTGGAAGACCGCGGCCAGCGGCGAACTCGTGAGCGAGCGCGTCGAAGCCAGCCACGCCGTTAGCGAATGGAGCGTGGATGGTCCCCCGCGGCCGCCGTTCCTCTACGCCTTCGCCAGCGGCCCGTTCGAGGAGCGAAAGGCCATCGTCAAGCCAACCGGTGCCCCTCCCGTCACCCTTCGCATTCTGGGTGGCGTCGACGTCCTGGTCCAAACCAAGGCGGCGCTGGAATTCTTCGCCGCTTCGACCGGGCGGGCTTACCCGCGCGATTGCTACACCCAGGTCTTCGCCTCCGGCCAAACCGGCCAGGAGGCTGTGGGCTTGACCCTGCTTCCGGAATCCTACGCCAAGAATCTGGCCGCCAAGCCCCAGGATCTCTGGTTGCTGGCGCATGAGCTGGCGCATCAGTGGTTCGGCATCGGAATTCCGGTCCGAAGCTGGTCGGATTTCTGGCTCAGCGAAGGCTTGGCTACCTACCTCGCCGACACATTTCTGGAGCGCCAGTATGGACCCCAGCGCTATCAAACCGAAATCGCCCGTTCGCAAAGCATCTACCAGGATCTGAAGTCGAAAGGCAAAGATCGCCCGCTCTCCTTCCACGACTGGACCACTCCGGACCAGGCCGGAGGCAGCCTGCCCTATCACAAGGGCGCGGCGTTCCTGGCGTTGCTGCGCACCGCGCTCGGCGACACTCTGTTCTGGAACAACCTGAAAGCCTATACCCGCGACAATTGGGGCAACCGCGTCACCAGCGAGGATTTTCAAAAGTCCATGGAAAAAGGCCTGCTCAAGAAGGCGAAACAGCGCGAGGTGAGCAAGCTTTTCGACGTCTGGGTTTTCGGCCAGTGAGCCGCGCCGAGACTCCGGGACTCCCGATCTCGCCCCGGCATTTTCGCGCCGTCAAGGAAAATAAGCTGACCCGTTCAGTGGTGTGACGATTCGCGGGGACAGTGGGGCGGGGGCCAAAATTCCCATCTGGGCACACACTGCTCCGTCACGGAAGGCCGATTTTCGCGGGCGTCGCGTCAGCCTGTCCCCGTCCCCAAAACGCCTGCTCCACGAAAGCAGCCAATTTGCGGGGCAGACCACTAAAAACGATGGTCTGCCCCACGGCAGAATCGTCGCGGCTAGGCGTACTTAGGGCAGAGTCCGCTCGACGGCGCCCTAAACGAATGGCTTTTTTTCGGTCAGGCGGCCTTAGGCGGCCTTACGGAGGGGCCTTTGGGTCGCCTGGAGGAGCTTTTTGGCTTCGGCGAGGCGGG
>PLRS01000104.1 GCA_003164035.1 Bryobacterales bacterium
GCTGGCCATCGTCATACAGCCGGTTAGGGCAGAGGGTGCCAATGAGATCCAGCACGCGCCCGAGATCGCGGCACTGCTGCCACAGTTCAAGGCACTGGTGCACGAGGGAACCGAAATGGAGGTTCCCATCACGCTCCAGACCAACCAGGTGTTGGATGTAGCGCCAGTCCACCGCCTTACGGCAGTTCCGGAACAGGGACCACATGGAGTAGGTAGAGATGAGTGGCTGCGTCATAGTGATTTGCGCTCCGGCGTTGCGGTTCTAAACTGCGCAGCGAGTGCCACCCTGAAAGGGATCGGGCGCGACCAGCCGCCGAATCCGCTTTCCGGCGTTGATGTGGTCCACGACGAGCCGGCTCAAGAGCCCGATACTCGATCCGCTGCAAGCCATCGCCCGGACGTTGGGGTCGTTCAGTCCGAACTGGCCGATTTTCTTCTGCATGTCGCGGTCGATGCGGAGGCTCTTGCCGGACCAGAACGCTGGATACTCGGAGATCACGTCGGCCAGGGCGAAGAGAAAGGCCGACTTCAAGTGAGTGGCGCGGTCCTTGTAAAGGATCCCGCGGATACCCCACGCGCTGTCGAGGAGCTGAAAGAACGCCTTGACGTTCTCGATCATGGTGGAGTGCCCCACGGTGGACATCATGGGCGGCAGCGCCTGCCACATTCCGGAAACCACCCCGTAGCGGCCCGCCCCGAATTGGGAATGAAGGCGCATTACCGTCTTCAGGAACGACAACGCCGTCATCAGTTCCTCGCGGCGCATGTACTGCGACCACGAGACCCGCTGGCACAGCACGAATGACTCGTCGCGGCAGAGCTCGTAAAGGCGGCTGAGGGAGGGGCATTGCGCGGCGCGATTGCGCAGCAGGACGTTCGGGGAGAGCCGCGTCCTGCGCATGTTCAGGATGGCGAACCGCTCCCTTTCCCATTCCTCCGTGGTGCCGAAGTGAAGCATGGCCCCGACCAGCGGCTTACCGCCGTCATCCACGAACTGCCTGGCAGCGCTGATCCGTTGGAGTCCGTCGATAATGTACACGTCACCGGCGATCGCGTAGGTTCCATCGGAGTCGGTGCATCCGTAACGGTCGCCGCGGACCGCAAGTTCCACGTCGGGCACGCGCCCGGTGCCGTCCCGGAACGCCTTCATCAACCCCTCAATCGTGGCTTCCCGGAGCGTTTCGCGTTGATATTCCGGCTTTAGCAAGCCTCCCAGCGAGGCGGGGTCAATCACCCCGCGCAGCACAATCTGACCTTCGGTCATTTCGTCCAGTGCGCCGGACAAGACCTTTAGTGACGTCATGATTTGTTCTCCTTAATTCCCAACCGGGATGCGTTCAGCGGATCGGCTGCAACCGCCTTCCGTTCGATTTCCGCGCTCACCGTAGCGACGGCGTCGTTGATGTTCGACAGCAGCAGTTCCGCCTGGTCGAATTCGCCAGCGATCTCGCCCAGCCAGCCGACAAGATGGGCGAGATGTTTTGTGGCTTCAATTAGCGAGAGAGTCAATCTCGCTATGCGGTCGATCTTTTGCGAACGCGTGGTCCGGACGGACGCGCGTCTGACGGGCGGGCTGTTGTCCAGATCGGTGTCTCTCGCGGGCGGCGTACCCGCGTTTTGTGGCGGCTGCGGTGGTGCTGCATCCTGCGCCGTCTCCGGCGTCTTGCCGATCTTGGCCACATTGATGGTCCGTCCGTCGCGCCCCTTGCGCTTGGTTGACTTCAAAACTTTTGGAGTGGCGTCTATCTGGCGCCGGTAATTGCGGACCATCTGATCGCTGACACCGACATGCACCGCTATCTGACCGTCGCTCAGGCCCGCGCCGCCTGGATGCTGAAGGGCCGACTTCACCGCGCGTTGCTTATCGTGATTCGTGCGGCGGAGCCCGTTACCTTTGTTCACGCCGAAGCTGTACCACTGGGCGTCCTGCTGAGTTCCCTGATGCACTTCGCAAGCGATGTCGTCGCGGCCGGCCTTTTCCGCAGCGTTGATACGGTGGAAGCCATCGGCAAGCCAGTGGGTGCGGCCATCGTAGAAGACATCCACCGGCGGGAATTCCGCGCCGCTGGCCATGTCGTTCATGTAGTCGGACACGGTCTGGGAATTGATGGTCGCGCGCGGTTGGGTGCCGCCGTCGAGCCGGATGCTGGAGATAGGAAGACGTATCATCGGGCAACCCCGCAGTCCCCCGGCGCAAAGCCTGCCGCCATGAACGCCGCGCGAATCCGCCTGATCCGCTGGTTTAGCTGTGCCAACGTAAGCCCGGTTTTTCGGCGCACGCCCGAAATGGGCATCTCAGCCAGATACCGGGCGATCCTTTGCAGGTCTTCCGGTAATTCTGCGAGGACACGCTCGGTGTCGAGGCCAAGTTCCAGGAGCGGGCGGAAGTCCTCCGACGGCTCCTCATCTGCTATGCCGGTCAAACTGCCGTCCGGCAATTCGGAGCCGGTATCCAATTCCAGTGGCTGGAACTGAGGGCGTTGAATTCGTCGCGAAGCCAAAACGCAGGCGTGGTTGCGAACGACGCCATGCACGAACCCTTTCCAGTTCCCGCGCGACCCGTCAAACCTGGGTAAGCGCCTGAGGCAGTCCAGGGCCAGATCCTGCCGGAGATCATCCCAATCATCCGCGGCGAATCCGAAGCTCGTTTGCAGAAGGCTGGCCCGCAGCGCCGTCTGCTGGAGCAGGTACGGAGTGACATCAGCCAGGGGTATGGCCACCGCCGGCATCATCGCCGTACCCCCTGGATAGGGCGCTCAATTAGTGCCCGCCGCGGAATGCCATAGCGAACGTCGATCCGCTCGATGTTGCCGTCGCCCAGTTCATCGAGTTGCTCCACCAGCCTGATGACTTCATTCCCCAGTTCGAAGTCCGTCAGGTCCATTTCCGGGCGCGGTTCGTTGCCGGTGTCCAGCTTCACCTCGACGAATACCGTCGGCGCGGGGTTGAACATCGGCTCGCCGCCGCGGACTTCGAGGCCCTCGACGTAGCCGAAATTGACCGACTGAAGCAGCCGCACCAGAACCTGACGGGGGGCCGAGAGTTGGGAATACCGAGTGGCTTGGGGCATGGCCGGCCTCACTCCCCCATCCCCGCGCGGTTGCGTGCCAGGAACTCATCTACGGCGGGGTGGACCCGTGGCGGCTTTGGCCCGTTGAGCTCTTCCTCATTGCGAGGCGCCAGCCCTTTCAGGTCGCGGAGAAGCCGGACCCGAATCCGGTCCAGACGCTTCATCACACTCCAAACCACATCGTCATTAAGTTGGTGGAGTGCGGCCGCACCGCCGACCACGACTACGATGTCGTCCAAGGCGTTGCGTACCAGGGTTTCCGTCGGCGTGCCCGGCGACGGTGGGGTGATCGGCGATTTGGCGCCCGGAGCGGCTGAGGTGTTGCTCATTTGTTCCTCCGGGATTGGTTAGGGTGACATGTCACCAAGCAACCCCGGAAGAACCCGCTCAAATCTCTAAGGTATTGAAAGTATGGGAAAGATAGATCGAAAATTGTTCGCGCACCGGCGCTCAGCGACGGTGACTTGTCACTTTGGTGCCGCGAGCGCGCTGGAGCAGGAGAAACTCGCCAGCCAGGTTCCGGTCGAGTCACTGAAGCTCAGCGGATCCTGGCTGAGGCCGGTCCATTCCCGGAGGCGCTGCGCAAGAATAAGGATCGCCATGTCATCGCCGGCGCGCCGGATCCGACCGCCGGACCGGAGCAGGTCCAACAATGCGCTGCCCCCGGCTGGCATTTTGCCCGACGATGGGCGCGGCACAATGTCATCGATCAAGTAGGTTCTGACGGCTTCCCTTGTCGTTTCCGCCACCTCTGCGCGAACCGTATCATCCCGTTCGATGGCGAGGCCACGTCGGCGCTGCTTCTCGCCTGTAGACACCAGCAATCGTCCATCCGCCCGCTCGTGGAAACTGAAGTCGATCCAGGTTGTGCCAGCGGGCGTGGGATAACCATCGTCACTCACCAGCCGTATTTCGAACGCGCAGGTATATGTGTCGGCCTTCTTTTGGTTCGGGACCGGATCGCCGTCGATTTCAATCAGGCTCTGGAGCAGCGCCCTCAAACGGCGCACTCGCGTCTTTGGCGGTGTGTCGCCTTTTGGCGCTTCGCTGATGCGTTCGGACGATAGTGTTCCGCGCGCCGCGGCGAACAGCTTCAGTAGTTGGACCGGCTGGGATTGTTCGTCCACACCGATTTCCCCGAATTCCTTCTCATAGACCTTGCCGCAGACCGTCACCTGCAGCAAGCCGTCGAAGACGATGATCGAAACGTCTCGCCATGCCGTTCCTGCAGGGACAGGAATACTCGGCGAGGATTTTCGGGTGGATGCCGCTTCCCCAGCTAACCGCTCTTCCACGTAATCCAAATCAATCACCACACGCCCACCTTCGACGCGGGACACCGAAGCAAGGTCGAGCCGGTGTTGGCCAGCGGGGATGCCATCCGGATTCCCATCGGTGCCAACCGTAAGCAGCAGGGCGGAGCCTGGGCCGATGGATGAACGAATCGCCGCCGACATCTCCGCGACGGGCAACCCGGCGCCAACGCCAAAATAGATGTCCCTGTACCGTCCACCCATGCGGCGCCGGCCAATGCGCCAGAGGCGCTCGCGCAGAAGCACCTCAATCGGCGAGGAGAGATCGAGGGAGCCCGCCACAAGGCCCGCCACGCGATCGGCGTCAATTCGCCACTGCCGCAGCCGGTCGAGTTCGATATCAATGACGCCCTCGGTGTCACACCCGAAACAAGCCTTTACCCCAGGCGTCACCCAATAGACCTCGGCCCAATGCGCCTCGCCGCACTGATCGCAGACGACGGCCCCCGCCAACTCCGTTTCGCGTAGCAGTCCGAGCCCGAGGACCTCCCCCCACTGGTTTTTGTCCCAACGAGGAACCTCGTCAGCGCAGATGGTCACCTCGCCGGCCGCCAGCCGATCAAGCAGTTGTTGCCACACTGTTCGCATTTTTCTGAATTCCCCAGACAGGCAAGTAGCCCCGCAGGATCTGTTCCTCGGGTGAATCTTCGAGGTCGCAGAAAGACGGGGNNCTGGCGTGAATTTCACGGAACTTGTCGGCGATTGCCGCGTGGATGGATCCTTCCCGCCGGTGCCCGTCAATTGAAATCTCTATTACTGCCGGCTTACTTCCGTGAAACTTGAGCTTGATCGACTGAATCCGGACGAGCACGATGCGGTCGGCTGCATTCGTCGGGAAAGTCAGGTTGGGATCCTTCAACACCTCCAAATCGAAGCAGTCGAGTTCGGGGAGCTTCAGATCCTGGTCGGCCCCGAGGACTGCACGAGCGAAGATGTGGGCCAACCGGCATCGGATCTTGGTGCCGCCCTGAGCGTAGATGTCGAGCGATCCGTCGGCCGAGTGGTAAGCGAAGACGATTTTGAAGGCGGGATTCCAGTGGGTCCGTTCGAAATGTCCCTCCAGATCGTAGCCTTCCCGCTCATCCGTGTAATCGGCTGGATACGCGAAGAAGCACTCGACGCCACCCTCCCGCTGCACATGTTCGACGACGCAATGTTCCCCACGGAACTGCTCTGGTTGAAACAGTTCGATGATCTGGCGGCTGAGTTCCGACTTGATGTCGTTCGTCGCCTCGAGTTGCTGCACCGGAAGCCCTTGACGCGACTCCCACATCCTCTTCGGGAGCGATTCGATACGGGCCAGCGTCCTCGCCCCGTCAATGACGCCTGGATGCTCCAGGCACATCCAGAATGCACGGTCGTAGGCATTGTTCATGGCCGCCAGTTTGGCAGCCACATCACCACCCTTGTCCCGGCTCGCTTCGATGAGAACCTGCGTCCCCATGGAACTCGCCAACGACTCCGCGCGGCGGAAGACCTGGAAGGCATCGCCGCGCTCTTTGGGTGTCATTGCATTGAAGCGTTGCAGGATCGGCTCAATCTTCCTGGCGCTGGCGGCCGCCCAATCGAAGCCCGTGAACGCGGGCCGGTCGGTGAAAAACCGCTGCAGGAGGGGATTTGAAACGCGGCGGAAAAACGAAGGTAGGTCGAAAAACGCGGGCACTGTTAGCCTCCCAAAATCACGGGGCTCCGTGCCACGTACTTTGCACCCAGACGCCACACGGCTCGGGAGGGGCTAAGAGCCTATCCTGCGCTTACAATCGCAGCGAGTTCCCTCAGAATATCACGGCGAAGAAAATACGAATACTTTCACAACGCAAACCATTGATTTTGTTCGGAAAAATTAGATTGACAGCCATCTTGAGGTGAAAAACCTGTGGAAATCAAACGGCTCGGCAGATCAGTCCAAGTGACAGTCCTGCTTCAACTTACGCCATAGCTCCCGCTGTTCTACCCAATCCAGACTCGCCGCGATTCGCCGTGCCGCCAGCTCGCTGATGGGAAACCGCGTGGCCGCTCTGGGCGGAAACTCCACGATCTCCTGCTGGATTTCCGGCGCGAGCCATACGAGTTCCATCATCTGGCTCATCCGTTCCCGCGTGAGGCACCCGAGGCGGGCGAGATCCGCGTAGTCGCGGGCGTCGCCGCGCTGGATCATATCCTGCAACTGGATGGCTAGCGCCATCACCTGTGTGATGCGCGGCAGACGCCCCACCGTCGATCGCGGGGCGTCGGACGGTGCCCGGCTGTCCGCCGCACGCCCCGTGGGGTGCAGCCGAAACTGAATCTCAACCGCGCTGTTCTGCATGCTCGTATTTCTCCCTGACGGTCGGCGCCCAAGTGCACAAGTCCTTGATCCCGTGCGACCGGAATCCGAGAGTCACCGTACCCGTCTTGCCGTCGTAGCGAACTTGCTCGACCAGGGTTCGGATGAACCGCTCCTGCTCCCAGGTCGACAATTGCCCCCAAAGTGGGTCGAACTCATGAAGCGCGGTTGCGACATCCCTGGGATCGGTGTGCTCTGCATCGATCGCCGCCAACTGCCGTCGAAGTTCCATCAAGCGGTCGTCGAGGTGCGTTACGCGATCCTGCAGGTCGGCCAACCGGTTGGTAGTGAACTCGGCTTTGCCGGCCACCGATACGACACCGCCCATCTCCTGGGCGATCTTCTTCAACTCGCCCTCAATGGCGGTCTTCTCCTTAGTGGCCGCCGCCGCGTCCTGCTGCCGGTGACCTTCGATCTGGTCTAAAACCTTGCCCAGAACCGTAGGGTTACCGGTGATGCCGCGGATCTGCTCCAACACAGCGCTTTCCAACGCCGGGGCCG